>NZ_POWX01000015.1 GCF_003044445.1 Neisseria mucosa | reverse complement strand
TGAACTTTTTTGAGATGCCTCAGAATAGTCTGCCGACTGCATCCGTAAGTTTTGGCAAGCTGTGCGGCGGTCTGTTTGCCTTCGCTGTATGCCTGCCATATTTCCTGCGGATTAAGCCGTCTGCCGCCATCAAACTGTCTGCCGCAAGCATGGCATTTGTAGCGTTGTTTGCCGTTTCGGCAGCCGTTCCTTTTGACTTGTTTTGAGTCGCAAAAAGGGCATTTTTTGTATTCAAAGCCTTTGACCTCTTTTAAAGCCTTATAGGATAAGGATTGCGGGGATTTTTAGCCTCCATTTTGTTACTTACGTCGACAAACACGCTAAGAGAGACAAACCTAACACAAAAGGTCGTCTGAAAAGTCAAAATCAGATTTTCAGAAGGCCTCTTTGCACTTTTCCATCTATACCGTTTCACAAAAATTTCACTATAATTTACCCTCGTTTTTTCTGTTACATCGTCTGAAAATGTCTGAATTTATCTCCGATCGCAAAATCAAATTCGCCTTAGTCGGTTGCGGCCGTATTTCCAACAATCATTTCGGCTCGTTTGAAGTATTGCAAGAAGATTGCGAACTCGTTGCCGTGTGCGACATCGATCCTGCCGCGCTTGAGGCGGCGATCAAGCGCACCGGAGCAAAAGGTTATGCCCGCTATACGGAAATGCTGGCGGAAACCGATGCCGACGTAATCGTCATCACCACGCCGTCCGGCTTGCATCCCGAGCAGGCTGTTGAGGCGTTGGAGGCCGGTTTTCACGTCGTCACCGAAAAGCCGATGGCAACCTGCTTTACGGACGGCGAACGCATGGTTCAAGCCGCTGACAAAGCGGGCAAACGCTTGTTTGTCGTGAAACAAAACCGCCTGAACGCCACGCTGCAACTGCTCAAACGCGCGGTCACGGAGCAACGCTTCGGCAAAATCTATATGGTGCATTTGAATGTTTTTTGGACACGTCCGCAGTCGTATTACGATCAAGGAGGCGGTTGGCGCGGCACTTGGAAGCTGGACGGCGGCGCGTTCATGAATCAGGCAAGCCACTACGTCGATTTGATGGAATGGCTTATCGGCCCGGTAGCGGAAGTGCAGGCGATGATTGCAACCCACCGCAAAATTGAAGCCGAAGACACGGGCGTGATGAACCTCCGTTGGCGCGACGGCACGCTCGGTTCGATGGCAGTGACCATGTGCACTTATCCGAAAAACCTCGAAGGCTCGATTACCATTTTGGGCGAAACCGGCACGGTGCGCATCGGCGGCATGGCGGTGAATGAAATTCAGGAATGGAACTTTGCCGACGAGCGCAATTACGACGAACAGGTCAAAACCGCCAATTACGAAACCACGTCGGTGTACGGTTTCGGGCATCCGCTGTATTATCGGAATGTTGTCGATGTGTTGCGCGGCAAAGCCGAGCCTGTTGTCGGCGGGCGAGAAGGCTTAAAATCGCTGGAGCTGATTAATGCCGCCTACCTTTCTGCACACAACCGTCAAACGGTTTCGCTGCCGCTGGTGTTGCAATCTTTGCGAACGTTTGAACATTCTGATTGTCCGAAAGGAAGCCCCTTCCATACTCAATCAAAGGAATCATCATGATACTGACCCGCGAACAAGCCCTCGAAATTTTCAAACGGCGCGTTTCCGTCCGCTATTACGACCCTGCACGCAAAATCAGTGCCAAAGATTTTGCCGCCATCCTTGATTTCGGGCGGCTCTCGCCCAGCTCCGTCGGCTGTGAGCCGTGGCAGTTTGTGGTTGTGCAGAACGCGGCATTGCGTGAAAAAATCAAACCTTTCGCTTGGGGGATGCAGGCTTCCATTTCGGATGCCAGCCATGTCGTTTTCCTGTTGGCACGAAAACACGCCCGCTACGACAGCCCCGCTTTTGAAGAGTTGATGGACAGACGCGGTTTGACCGCCGAAGAGAGGGCGGGCGCATTTGAACGCTACCGCCGTTTCCAAACCCACGATATGCCCATCGCCAACGACGAACGCGCCCTGTTTGACTGGGCAGGCAAGCAAACCTACATCGCGCTGGGCAATATGCTTACCGGCGCGGCGATGCTCGGCATCGATTCTTGCGCCATCGAAGGCATAGAGTATGCCGAAGTGGAAAAAATCCTTGCCGAAGCCGGATTGCTCGATCCTGAAAATTACGGCTTGTCCGTCGCCGCAACCTTCGGCTACCGTGTGCGCGACATTAACCCGAAACCGCGCCGCGATGCGTCGGAAACGGTAATTTGGGCGGAGTAGCGCCGATTAAATCTAAAGAGCCGAACAGCAATCACCGTATCGTTTCAAACAGATACTTTTGCAAGTCTTCAAAGCAAATCCTGTGATTTCTGTTTCTCTTTCAAACAAAGAAAAAGGTCGTCTGAAATCTGTTTCAGACGACCTTTTCGATATTGATCCGAATAGTTAACGGATTTTCAGCGTACTCAATCCGATTAGCACCAAGACGATGGTGATAATCCAGAAGCGGACGACGACTTGGGTTTCTTTCCAGCCTTTTTGTTCGTAGTGGTGGTGGATAGGCGCCATCAGGAAGATGCGTTTTTTGGTTTTCTTGTACCAGCCGACCTGAAGCATGACAGACACGGCTTCGACGACGAACAGACCGCCCATGATGACGAGAACGAACTCTTGGCGGACGATGACGGCAACGGTACCGAGTGCCGCACCCAATGCCAACGCGCCGACGTCGCCCATGAAGACTTGCGCAGGATAGGCGTTGAACCACAAAAATCCAAGACACGCGCCGCACATGGCGGTACAGAAAATCACGACTTCGTTCGCGCCTGCGACATAAGGCAGTTGCAGGTATTGGGCGAATTGCGAGTGTCCGCTGGCGTAGGCGAAGATGGCGAGGCCGGCGGCGACGAGGACGACGGGGAAGGCGGCAAGTCCGTCAAGACCGTCGGTGAGGTTGACGGCGTTGGAAGTGCCGACGATGGTCAGATAGGTCAGGACGACAAAGCCGACTACGCCCAGCGGCAAGGCGACTTGTTTGAAGAAGGGGACGATGAGGATGTTGTTGGAGCTATTGGAAGCAAGGTAAAACAAGGCAAGCGCGGCGATGATGGCGACGCTTGACTGCCACACCATTTTGAATTTGGGAGAAACGCCGTTGGGGTCTTTATAAACGACTTTGCGCCAGTCGTCGTAAAAACCGAGCGCGCCCGTGGCGAGCAATACGCCCAAAAGAATCCAAATATACGGGTTCGCCCAGTTGCCCCACAAGATTGTGGACACGGTGATGGCTGTCAGAATCAGCGAGCCGCCCATCGTCGGCGTACCGTTTTTGATGAGGTGGGTTTGCGGCCCGTCGGTGCGCACTGCCTGCCCGACTTTTAATTGCGTCAGTTTACGAATGGTCCATGGGCCGAGCAGCAGGGAAAACGCCAAAGCAGTCAATGCCGCCATGACGGCGCGGAATGTGGTGTATTGAAAGACATTCAGACCGGACAACCAGTTACTGAAATGTGCAAGCCATAAAAACATGGGGCTTCCTTTTGTTTTTGTTGTTACATTGGGCTTATCGCCCGTTTTAAAGTTTGGTTTTGGGGTCGTCTGAAAAAATTTCAGACGACCTTTGTAGATTATCAAGCAGATTATGACAGTCAGCGCCTGCTGAAGTTCACTCTCTATGCAGGTTTCTGACAAACCCGTTATCCGTTGTTTAGAGAGATAGCAGCATTATTGAGTAGCGGCGGCGTTAGCGTCTTTCTCAATCACGCAAATCGGATAATTTCCCGGATTCTTGCCGCCGCCCAAATCCAAGCAGGTATCTTCATAAATAAATGCCTGTACTTTCATTCCGGCATAAAACGTAGCAATCAGCAAACCAGCCAATAGAAAAATCTTTTTCATATTTCTGACGGCCTTTTCAAGTTTTATTTTCTTGAGTCTGAAAATAATCTTTGGGATGTAAGCAAAACAGGCTATAACAAATTGCAGCACGAATAACAACATCCGGCCATGACAACCAACTTGCCCAACTTACAGTTAAATAATTGACTGTATTGTAAACGATATACAGAATGCAACTAAATAGCCACAACCTACGCGCCCAATCCTTACCTCTCCATAGTCCAACAGCAGTAACCAGCATCAATATCACTTGCACAAGCAAATAAAAATTTCCTAACCAAAACCAAAGTAAACGTCCACTTGTGATTTCGTATGCTGTCCTTATTGTCTCAAATCCTACATTTTCGATGTAAAGCCACACTGCCGCAGGCCATAAAACTGCTGCCACTATTATCATTAAAACGATAAACTGCAACAGTATAGGTCGTTTTCTTTTCTGCCCCATTTTCAGACGGCCTCTTTATTCGTCAATGCCTCGACCACTTCTTCCATCTTCATAAAGCGCGAACCTTTTACCAACACGGTGGCGCGTTCGGGCAAATCGTGGCTCAATACTTGAATCAGAGGGTCTTTGGCGGCGAACCACAAACCGTCCGCGCCAAATGTTTCCGCCGCTTCGACGCTGTTGTCGCCGACAAAATAAGCCGCTTCAATGCCTTGGTCGCGGGCGTACGCGCCGACTTCGGCGTGCATGGCGGCGGCTTCGTCCTCGCCCAGTTCGCCCATATCGCCCATCACGAAAATACGCGGCGCAGGCATACGCGCCAACACGTCAATCGCGGCTTTCATACTGTCGGGGTTCGCGTTGTAAGTATCGTCAATCAGGGTCGCGCCTTTGATGCCGGCTTTGACGTTCAGACGACCTTTGATGTTGCTGAAACCTTTCAAACCTTCCGCCACATCGTTCAAACTCAAACCAGCCGCCAAAGCCAACGCGGCGGCAGCGGCGGCGTTGTGGACATTGTGGCGACCGGGAACGGGCAGCAACACGGCGGCGCGCTCGTCGCCGCACACCAAATCAAATTCGCACGACAAAGGTTTCAGCACGATATTTTCCGCGTGGACATCGCCGCTATCGATGCCGAAAGTCCGCTGCTGATGATCTTGGGAGGTCGTCTGAAACACGACGGCATGTTCGTCTTCGCACGGAATCAAAGCCAATCCGTCTTCGCCCAAACCTTGATAAATCTCGCTTTTCGCCTTGGCAATATCGAGCGTACCGTCAAAACCGCAGCCGACATGGGCGCGCAGGGCGTTGTTGACCAAGGCGGCATCGGGCTTGGCGATTTGCGTCAAAACCGCCAGTTCGCCGAAATGGTTCATGCCCATTTCGATCACGGCATAGCGGTGTTTTTCGTTTAATTTCAACAAAGTCAACGGCAGCCCGATATGGTTGTTGAAATTGCCCGCGGTCGCCAAAACGGCATCATCGCCGAAACGGCGGCGCAATACCGCAGCCAGCATTTCCTTCACCGTCGTCTTGCCGCCCGAGCCGGTAATGCCGAACACAAACGGGTTCACATTCCCACGCCAAGCCTTCGCCAGCGTTTGCAATGCCGCAAGCGTGTCATCAACTTTCAACGCACCATCCATTGCAGCGCAATCTTCGCGCGAAACCACAACCGCCGCCGCACCCGCAGCCAATACGTCTTCAACAAAATCATGCGCGTCAAACCGCTCGCCCGCCAATGCGAAAAACACATCGCCCGCGCGGATGTCGCGGCTGTCGGTTATGATGCGCGACACGGGTTTGTTTTCAGACGGCGTCGTAAGGTTGAGGGTTTGGCAGATGAAGTTTAGGTCTAGTGGTTTCATGGTTGTACATCTTGTCCTTGTTCGAGAGGCTCTGCGCTTGGGTCCACATTTTCATTTTGGGAAATCGTTTTAAAATAGCGGAGGTTGCGCACTGCCAACACGATAAAAATAATAGCGGCAAAGTTTACGCCTAAAGCAAAATGGTTGACAGAGAAATGAAATTGCAACTTCAGTACACTGTCCAAATAAAAAGAAAAAGAAAATATACTGCTGGCAAAAGCTATCTGAAATACGCATGGCGCAAAAACGTATATCATCCTACGGAAACCTACCGCGCGGAATTTAAACGCATTCCATGCAGCAGACAACGCCAATCCCAGCCAAGCTATGCCCTGTACCAAGGTCAACCATGCTAAAAACTTGCCGCTTTTAGGCAGTTTCTTATAATCTGGAAATTTACTTGAAAACCAATTGGTTATTTTCATTTTTCAGACGACCTGCCCACACTCAACTACCGATTTTTCCATACTCTTGATAATCGGAGAAACACAAGATGATGGTTTTACCGTTTTTACGGTAAGGGTGGCAGAGGCTGTAATGACCGTCTTCCGCTTCATAGCGCATTTCCTGGGTTTGTCCGGCAAATACTTTTTGCAGGTATTCGCGCTCCTTCAAATCCGGGGAATAGACATAGTCGGTTTTCTTGACCGCTACTTTCTCACCATTTCGATTCACGACAAAATTATCGCTACCTTCTGCATTCTGATTGGCGGCAGGCACGGCTTCGTCACTCAGGGTAAGACGGGAGGAGTCGGCTGAAAAAGCCAGATAAACCGGTTTGTTGTCAATCTTATCCGGCACGATAATCACGGCAGACTTAAAAGATGAATCGTCTTTAGCCATCAAATCCAAGATTTCCGACGTTTTTCTGATATACGCCAAGTCGAAACGGTAATCTATCAACGCATCTATTTGAGCAGGATTGTCTTTGACGATGCGTTCCGACGATTGAATTAAAATGTCGCGTTTTTGTTGAATAGTCAGGTAATTACCGCCGAACAACAATGCCGCCAAAATAGGAAATACCGCCAACAGCAGATATACGGTTTTCCTACCGCCACGGACTTCTTCCTCCTGCCCGCGCTCGGCAATACGGGTCAGATTCAACATGATGTTCAGCATCAGCGTACCGCCCATCACAGCAAAAATTCCCAGAATACTCATCAGGAAAATTTCTGTAATGTGTTCGCGGAACACCTTGAGTCCGAAAACTTGAATCAATATCAGCGCGAACACCCAGTACACCAGCAGTGTCACTGCCACCATACCGATGATGTTCGTTGCCTTGACCAGTTTTTTTGCGTTCATCTCTTCACTCTTTTTTCAGACGACCTATTTATCCTGATTAATCAACGGATAGGGATTGATCGCACCGTTTGGCAAATAAACGCCGTAATGCAGGTGCGCCGGCGTGGTTTTGGCGTTGCCTGTTTTGCCGACATAGCCGATGACCTGTCCTTCTTTCACGCGTTCATACAGGCGGACGCTGGCGAATTTGTTGAGGTGGGCATAGTAGTGCCATGCGCCCGGCCCTTGGATGCCGATGACTTTGCCACCCAATCGGTTGCGCCCGATTTTGGTTACGATACCGGGCGTCGTGCTGCGTATCGGCGTGTTTTTCTTGGCGAAAATATCCACGCCCTCATGTCTGCGCCCCTGGCTGCGCGCCGCGCCCCAAGTATCGTCAAAACGCTTGCCTTTAACAGGATTGGGCAGGCTTTGCGCCGTTGGCGGTTCTTTCGCCCTCAGCTCGGCAATTTCGGCGTTCGGGCGTGGCAGTTGTTTGGTGGTACAGCCCGCAAATAAAATCATGGCTGCACTGATGAAAAGGGTTTTTGTCGGCATTTTCAGCATCAAATCGGTCTCCTCGTTTTTCAGACGACCTTTGAAATTCCAAATCGGGGTCCTCCGAAACAACAGTGATGGGTTTAATGGCTGACGTGCCGTAATGCGTGGGTTGTGTTGCTTTTATTGTGGGGGATAAACGTTTTCAGACGACCTTGATGGTCTTCAGGTCGTCTGAAAACTTTGTATTGTCTATTTTATATTCGTTCTGCCAACGCTTTCTCTGCAACTTCGAAATCAGAAAAATGATGCTTCACACCCTGCATGTCCTGATAATTTTCGTGTCCTTTGCCGGCAATCAGGATAATGTCGTTTGCGGCGGCGCGGTCGACTGCGTAACGGATGGCGGCGGCGCGGTCGGCTTCGACACATTCGGGCGCGGGCACGGCAGGCAGGATGTCGTTGATGATGTCTTGCGGATTTTCCAAGCGCGGGTTATCGCTGGTTACGACGACTTTATCCGCGCCCTGTACGGCTGCCGCGCCCATCAGCGGGCGTTTGCCGCGGTCGCGGTTGCCGCCGCAGCCGAATACGCACCACAAAGCCGCACCCTGTGGTTTGATTTCCTGCAAGGTGGAGAGTGCTTTTTCCAATGCGTCTGGCGTGTGGGCGTAATCGACGACGACCAAGGGCTTGCCGCTGTTCATGATGCAGTCCATGCGGCCTGAGGCGGGACGGATTTTTGTCAGCACATCCAATACTTTATCAAGCGGATAACCGTTGGCACAAAGCAAGGCGATGCAGGCGGCGAGGTTTTGCGCGTTGAACCGTCCGAGCAGGCGGGTGCGGCAGCGGCCTTCGCCCCACGGGGTTTGGAATACGGCTTCCATGCCGTCTGAAGAAGCGGTGAAATGAACAATGCGGATGTCGGCGTGTTCGCTGAAGCCGTAGCCGTAAACGGCCAAATCAGGGCAGTCTTTTTTCAGACGACCTACGAGTTCTGCGCCGTATTCATCATCTACATTGATGACGGCGTGTTTCAAGCCGTGCCAGTAAAACAGGCGTGACTTGATGGCGCCGTAGGCTTCCATCGTGCCGTGGTAGTCGAGGTGGTCTCGGGTGAGGTTGGTGAAGATTGCGCTGCGGAATGGCACGCCGTTGACGCGCGATTGGTCAAGGCCGTGGCTGGAGACTTCCATCGCGGCGGCTGTTGCGCCTTGCTGACGGAAACGGTAGAGCAGGGTTTGGACATCGACGGGGGCGGGGGTGGTGTGCGTGGTTTCTTCCAATGCGCCCCAAAAGCCGTTGCCGACCGTGCCGATGATGGCGGTTTTTTCGCCCAATAAATCGGCGGCTTGTGCCAGCCATTGTGTGATGGAGGTTTTGCCGTTGGTACCGGTTACGCCCCAGACTTTGAGGTCGTCTGAAACGTTGCCGTAAACTTGCGCCGCCAACATGCCGGCACGGTGTTTCAAATCTTTGATGCCTTGATTGGGGACTTTCCATTCGGGATTCCACGCAAATTTGCCGTCGTCGTCCCAAAAAACAAAAGCCGCGCCGTTGGCAATGGCAGCGGGGATATAACTGCGGCCGTCCGTATATTCGCCCTGACAGGCAACGAAAATATCACCTTGTTTAATTTGACGGCTGTCTGAATGCAACAAACGCCCTGCTGCGTTTGCACACAGCAGAGGCGGAATGTTGGTTTCAGCTAAAGGGGTTAACTTGCTGAACATAAAATAATCTCGTTGATACTCGGATTAAGACGGTGTTTTGACGGCTGCAACATTGGTCAGAGGCTTGGTCGGGGAAACGCCCAAGATATTCAGGCTGCCGCCCATGACTTGTTTGAAGACCGGACCTGCCACTACGCCGCCGTAGTAACCATTGGCAGTCGGTTCGTCGATGGTTACCGCCACAATCACGCGGGGATTTTTAGCAGGAGCAAAACCGATGAAAGTTGCCACGTGTTTGTTATCAACGTAACGTCCGTTGACCAACTTACGCGCCGTACCGGTTTTCGCGCCGACGTCGAAACCATCTACCGCACCCGCCGTACCCGTACCGCCGGGCTCGGTTACAGAAACCATCAAATCACGCACTTCACGCGCGGTCGAAGCTTTAATGACGCGTTTGCCTTTGGGCGCAACCGCCTGTTTCTCGAAGCTGACCGGCAACAATTCGCCGTCATGTGTCAACATGGTATAAGCACGCGCCAATTGAAGCAGGCTCAATTGCAAGCCGTAACCGAAAGACATGGTTGCCTGTTCAATCGGCTGCCATCTGCGCCAGCTTCTCAAAAGACCAGCCGTCTCACCTGGGAAACCAGAGTGCATCCGCACACCCACACCCAAATCATGGTAAAAATCATACATTTCTTTAGGCGTGAATTTTGCAGACAGTTTGCTGGTACCGACGTTGGAAGATTTTTGCATGATGCCGCGCACATCCAAAGTAGGATACACATGGGTATCGCGCACGGTAGCGGGACCGATTTTATAAGGCATAGTGTTAAAACGATCAGCCACACCGACTTTGCCGGAATCCAATGCTTTGGCAATCGTAAACGGCTTCATTGCAGAACCCGGCTCAATCATATCGGTAACGGCTCGATTGCGGCGCTGTTCGCTATCGGCGCTGCCCGGTTGGTTGGGATCATAGGCAGGGCTGTTGACCAAAGCCAAGATTTCGCCGGTTTGCGCATCCAATACCACAACCGTACCTGCTTTGGCTTTGTGATAAGCCACTGCTTTATTCAGTTCATCATAGGCAAGTGTTTGAATACGTTGATCCAAAGACAAAACCATGTCCTGCCCGTTTTTCGGATCGCTGTTGCGCGGAGAATCCAAACTATCGACGATATTGCCTTTATTGTCGCGCAAAACCACTTTCGCACCGTCCGCACCATGCAGACTGTCTTCTCGTGACAATTCCAAGCCTTCCTGTCCTTTGCCGTCGATATTGGTGAAACCGATAACGTGTGCGAACAGGTTGCCCATCGGATAATGGCGTTTCAGCTCTTTTTGGAATGCCAAGCCTTTAATGCCCAAAGCTTTAATTTCTTCTGCTTTTTCTTGGCTGAGTTGACGCTTCAGATAAATAAAATCTTTATCTTTTTTCGCCAATTTTTCCTGCAACGCCTCAACAGGCAGCTCAACAATAGCCGCCAACTTAGCCATCTGTTCGGCAGTCGGCATTTCTTCCATACCGGAAGGCATGGCATACAAGGATTCAGTCGGTGCACTCAACGCCAAAGTCGCGCCGTTACGGTCGGTAATCATGCCGCGCGACGCAGGTAAAGTCAGGGTACGGACAAAACGCTGATCGCCCTGATTTTTCAAAAATTCATGCTGCGTGGTTTGCAAATAGATGCCGCGCCCGAGCAATGCAGTAAAAGCAAGAGCCATACACCCCAAAACAATACGGATACGCCCGTCGCTGGTAACAGGTTTTTTGATTTTTTCAACCTTAGGCAGCATCCGAGGCTTATATTCGTTCTTAATCAACATTTTAAAGTTCTCATATATTATGTTTGCCGAACCCGTGTTCCGCATACCGACGAATATCTTCTCTATTTGCCGGCTTTATCATTATTAATATTATTTTTTTCTTTCCACCATCACAGTATTGCCCGCACTAGGCGGTTTAAGGCGTTGCTTCTCAGCCGCCACCTTAATCAGCTTGTGGTTTGCAAGCCGCGCCTGATCCAATTTCAAGCGTGCATAGTCCTGATCAAGCTTGATTTCCTGCTTTTGCGCTTTATCCAAAGCGATGAAGTGCAAACGCGATTGGTCTTGCACAGTGACCACCGCAAAAGCAGATACCGATACCAAGACCAACAAAAGGATATTTAATTTATTCATTATTTTCAGACGACCTCAATCTGTTTGTTCCGAGGACACCTGCCCCACATAATGCTTATTCTGTAATCTCACCGCCCGTCCGCTCCGCGACTCGTAAAACTGCGCTGCGCGCCCGCGGGTTGAAAGCGGTTTCTTCAACACCCGGCTTTATCGCCTTTCCCACCGCCTTTAACGGCGGCAGAGGCAAATCTGCTTCTTTGACCGCCGCCCAGCGAGGCAAAGGAGGATGTTGCGAATACTTTTTAACGAATTGTTTCACGATGCGGTCTTCAAGCGAATGGAACGCGATCACCGCCAAACGCCCGCCCTGTTTCAGACGACCCATCACTTGCGGCAGAACCGCCTCTACCTCTTCGAGCTCGCGGTTAATAAAGATGCGAACTGCCTGGAAGGTGCGCGTCGCAGGGTCTTGCCCCCGCTCACGAGTACGGACGTTTTGCGCCACGAGCTGCGCCAGCTTGCGGGTTGTATCGATCGGACTTTCTGTCCGTTGCGCAACAATGGCGCGCGCAATCTGGCGACTAAACCGCTCTTCACCATAATTCTTGATAACCTCGTGCAAATCTTGTTCCGATGCTGTTGCAATCCACTCTGCGGCAGACATTCCGCGCGTCGGATCCATACGCATATCCAAAGGTGCATCAAAACGGAAACTGAAACCTCGTGCGCCATCATCTATCTGCGGGGACGAAATCCCCAAATCAAACAACGCACCATCTATTTCTTCAATACCCAGCTTATCCAGGGTCGTCTGAAAACTTGAAAACCCGTCATGGACTACTGTAACGCGCCCATCCTGCTCAGCCAGCTTTTGCGCCGCCTCAATCGCTTGCGGGTCTTTATCGAACACAATCAGACGACCTTGACTGCCCAGACGGGACAAAATCAATCGGGAGTGCCCTCCCCTGCCGAACGTCCCATCCACATAAATACCGTCTTCACGAACCGCCAGAGCATCAACCGCCTCGTTTAACAAAACGGTGATATGTTGATATTCAGCATTACTCACAATTGCAAATCCGTCTGACTTAATTGGAACGCCAACTCTTCAGGATCGTCATCCAAAGCCTGAGTCATTTCAGCTTCCCATTGATCACGGCCCCACAATTCCAAACGGTTGGCACGACCGACCAAGGTAACGTCTTTTTCGAAATCCACCCGTTTGCGCAGATTGGCAGGAATCAGCACACGACCGGCACTATCCCATTCCAGCGTATCCGCATTGTGCAGCAGCAGATTTTGGTAGCGCTGCAACATCTGGTTCCCCGCTGTTTTCAGGCGCAAAAGCTGCTCGACAACCTTTGCCCATTCAGCTTCCGGATACATCAACAATTTTTCACGGGAATCCAAAGTAACCACAATCGACGGCGTATAATGGCGCAGCAAAATATCGCGGAACTTGGCAGGAATTGCCAACCGCCCTTTGCTGTCAATACTCAATTCGTGAGCGCCACCAAACACAATTTCGTCCTATCGGTTTAAATCGGAATTTTTTGGGCAATGCAGACACTTTTACCCACATCGCCCCACTAGCCCACACTATAAAAAATTTTAACGCCTCGGTCAAATCGCCTTACTCTAAAATCCCAGTACATATGCAACAACAAAATCATTAAAAAACAGTATTTTAACCAAACAAGCACACAAGCCGAACCACCCATTTTACCCGATTTGGTTTTTAAAAACACAATATGTAGTATTCAAAACCAAAACATAACACAATATATGGTATAAAAAAATGAAAAAACGCCCCTTTTCCGTTCACGTTATAATAGACAAATAAATTCACAAATTTTACATTATCTAACAGTTATGAAGGCACACCTCCCCCTCCCCTCCCCTGCCGCACAAGCCTCAAGTTCCAAACTATTTGAAATCATCACACAGGAAATAAAAGCCCAAAATAACTGGATTCCTTTCTCACGATTCATGGAGCTTGCACTCTACACACCTGAATACGGTTACTACACCGGAGGCAGCCATAAAATCGGCACAGACGGCGATTTCATTACCGCCCCCTCCCTCACTCCATTGTTCGGACAAACCTTCGCCCGACAACTTGCCGAACTACTCCCGCAAACCGCCGGCAACCTCTATGAATTTGGCGCTGGTACAGGGCATCTCGCCGCCACCTTATTGAAAAGCCTTTCAGACGACCTCAAGCATTACTACATCATCGAACTTTCCCCCGAGCTTGCCGAACGCCAACGCCAATTCATCGCCGAACACACCACCCCGCAACTGGCACAAAAAGTCATCCACCTGACCGAACTGTCCGAATCTTTCGACGGCATCATCATCGGCAACGAAGTCCTCGATGCCATGCCTGTTGAAATCATCCGCCGCACTCAAAACACCTTTCAACACATCGGCATCTCCATCACCCCCGACGGACAGTTCGAACAAAGCCCTCAACCCTTGAAGCAACCCGATCTCCTCCGTTTAGCCGCCACCTACTTCCCCGAAACCGAACACCCCTACACCAGCGAGCTACACCCCGCCCAATACGCCTTTATTCTCACCCTCGCACAGAAAATCACACGCGGCGGCATGATATTTATCGACTACGGTTTTGACGCTACCCAGTATTACCACCCGCAACGCGACGAAGGCACGCTCATCGCCCACTACCGCCACCACACCGTTCACGATCCGTTTTTCCATATCGGACTGACCGATCTGACCGCTCACGTCAACTTTACCGACATTGCCCAAGCGGGTACTGACGGCGGACTGGATCTCATCGGCTACCTGCCTCAGTCCCATTTCCTATTCAACCTAGGCATTACCGACCTGCTGGCACAAACCACTCCCCCAGGCACAGCAGACTACCTCCGTGTCAGCACTGCCGTACAAAAACTGACCGACCAGCACGAAATGGGCGAACTCTTCAAAGTCATCGCCTTTGGCAAAAACATCGACATAGACTGGACAGGTTTCCGCTTTGGCGACATCTGCCACAAACTTTGAAATCCCCCACATCAAACCATCCCTCCAAATACACAGGTCGTCTGAAACACAGTTTCAGACGACCCCACCCATGATTTATTCCATTAAAAAACAAAAACAAAACACAAAGCACAAAATAAAACTTGCCAAAAACTCAAAACAACATATAATAGCGACTTCACGAAACGGCGAATTAGCTCAGTCGGTTAGAGCAGAGGAATCATAATCCTTGTGTCCGGGGTTCGAGTCCCTGATTCGCCACCAAATTTCGGGGGTATAGCTCAGTTGGTAGAGCGCTTGCATGGCATGCAAGAGGTCAGCGGTTCGATCCCGCTTACCTCCACCAGATAAAAAAGACCTTGTTTAAACAAGGTCTTTTTTATTTATATATCTACCTATCCTTAAAACTTGATAAGCAGCCGATACAATATTCATTGAAACGACTGAAAACGGTTGTTAAGCGAATCTGCACGCCCGCATCTATTCTTTTATTCATCTATGTTCACACAAAAAGTCGTCTGAAAACCTTAAATGTAGAAAATCGTCGCGCTGTTTACACCACAGGTTAAGAGAAATAAGCCTGCAAGACCTCAAACGGCGTATCGCCGTTCAAACTACGGTGCGGCTTCACGGTGTTATAGAAATTAACAAAGCGGCACAACTCCTTTTGCCGATGTTCCGGACTGTCAAACGACTTGCGGCTTTAAGTGCGCAGTAAATGGCTTGGCGGTGGTGCAGGGTGAGGTGGTGCATGTTCATGTTTCGATACTCTCCTGGAAATACTGTAAACAACGCTACTGGTTTCTACAGCTAATCTACGTCAGCCCATAATTAAATCCATTTTTCATTTTGAAAATAAGATCTTGCCCAAGTGATTACTTTTTCCATTATATCTATACAATATCCTTTTTCCAATATAACCTCCTGAATCTCTCCTTTATAATCTCTAAATATGATTTTTTCCGAATGGTCGGTTGATACCAGCCAGCTATTTTGCTTATCAAAAATATTTTCTTCTACATTTAAATAGGTTGAATCATATAATTGATATTCCTCATAGGTTTCATCTCCGTTTAAGATCTTTTCCAAAATATTTTCTAATTTTTCCAAAATATATTGAGCATCTTGATTATAGATTGTAGAAGCATTAAATTTATTCAGGCTGCCTATTTTTACATTCAATGAATTTACCGCATCTAGAATGCTGATTGATTGATACTTCAATTCGGTCGGCAATATATAACCTTGAATTATATAATGAAATACTCCATCATTTTTCAGGTCTTCACCCCATTCCAAAAACCAATCTTCTACAAAATCAATTTGAATAGCAAATTTATATGGATCTCCAAAAATCATCATATCCTCCAAGATATATGTATATTAAACTAATTTTTGCTAACATCTTTTAATTTCCTAACATATTGGAAATCGCGCTTACTTCAACGCAGCCAGACATTCCTTCACTAATGCCGGACCTTTATAAATCATGCCGCTGTACACTTGGACGGCGGTTGCGCCGAGTCGGATTTTTTCGGCGGCGTCTTTACCGTTCATAATGCCACCTACGCCGATAATCGGGAGCTTGCCGTCGATGTGTTCCGCCAATATTTTCAGCACTTGGTTACTTTTTTCGCGTACGGGCAGACCGCTCAGTCCGCCCTGTTCGCCTGCGAGCGGATGGCTGCCGAGGCTTGATTTGTCGATGGTGGTATTGGTGGCGATGATGCCGTCCATTTCGACGGATTTGACAACGTGGGCGATGTCTTCGATTTGCGCTTCATCCAAATCGGGGGCGATTTTGACGGCGAGCGGGACGTATTTTCCGTGCGCGGCGGCAAGCTGCGCCTGTTTGTTTTTCAAGGCTTCGAGTAGCGCGCTCAGTTCGTCGCCGCCTTGCAGTGCGCGGAGGTTTTTAGTGTTGGGAGAGGAAATATTGACGGTAATGTAACTTGCGTGTGCATAGGCTTTTTCGAGGCAGATTAAATAGTCGTCGGCGGCGTTTTCGATGGGGGTTACGGCGTTTTTGCCGATGTTGATGCCCAACACGCCTTGATAACGGCTTTTTTCGATGTTTTGAATCATGGCGTCAATACCGTGGTTGTTGAAGCCCATGCGGTTGATGATGCCTTGGTGTTCGGGAACGCGGAAGAGGCGCGGCTGCGGGTTGCCGGGCTGCGGTTTGGGCGTTACCGTGCCGATTTCAAGGAAGCCGAAGCCGAGCGCGCCCAATGCGTCTATGTATTCGCCGTTTTTATCGAGTCCGGCAGCCAGCCCGACCGGATTCGGCAGGGTGATGCCCATGAGTTTGACAGGCTTGGTACGGTTGTCGGAAATCGGAAGCAAACCGAGTTTGTACACTTTATTGAGCGCGTCGAGGGTGAAATGGTGGGCTTTTTCGGCATCAAGTTTGAACAGCAGGCTGCGGGCTAGGGAATACATGGGTTTCTTTCGGATGATTGGCAAACCGCCGTATTTTACCCGAAACTGCCGTATTTTCCTGCCGGCCAAACAAATCTTCAAAGGAAATGCCGTTTTGAACCGTCTTAAAATCCGCTATACAATCATATCGATAACGTCGTCTGAAAGGATTTCTGATGAAGCCTGAACTGATTATTTTCGACTGGGACGGAACGCTTGCCGATACGACTCGCCCGATTATCCGTACGTTCCAACAAAGTTTTGCCGACTGCGGCTTAAAAGCCCCCGATGCGGATGTCATCCGCGCCTTAATCGGTTACAGCCTGCCCGAAATCATCTTCCGCCTTGCGCCTAATGCGGGCGAACACCTGCGCGAAGAATTGGCAGAAACCTATGCCGCGCATTATCTGAATCCGAACAATCACAATATGACCTTGTTCCCCGAAGCCATTCCTTGTTTGAACACTTTAAAACAACAAGGCTTTTGGCTTGCCGTAGCGACAGGCAAAGGGCGTACGGGTTTGGACCGTTCTATTATGCAGACGGGGACGGCAGATTTTTGGATGGCAACCGCCTGCGCAAGCGAATATGCGTCCAAACCCGCGCCCGATATGGTTTTTGCCTTATGTTCCGAATTGGGGCTGGAGCCTTCGCAAACTTTGATTGTCGGCGATACGACCCACGATTTGGATATGGCGGCAAATGCGAAAGCCCCTGCCGTTGCCGTACCGACCGGCGCGCATACCGCCGCGCAACTGGCAACGCGGCCGAATTTGGCAATCTTGAACGATTTGTCCGAGCTGCCCGGCTTTATCGCGCGTTTATAATGCGTGGTCTTCATTTCGTTTGCTGATTTTAAAAAAAGGTCGTCTGAAAACCCGCTACCTTTGTTTTCAGATGACCTTTTTGGCATAAACTCTTTATCGTCAGCTCGCGATAACGCGCTTTACCGCCTGCGCCATATGGGCAACCGCGTTTTCAGCGGTATGCAGGTAAAGGGCGGGTTCGATCAGTTCCAATTCGTTGAGCAGTAATCTTTCGCCGATCAGCGTTCCGTCTATGCGGGCGTATGCCGGTATTTCAGGCAGCATTGCCAATATCTGCCGTGCGGTTTCGACTGCTTTTTCCGGCGGCGCGGCAGGGCTGACGGCGACTCCGTAGGCGGAATTGGCGCGCCATTCGCCTTGGGGCGGCATACGCAGTACGGCATGGCTGAAATGCCCGTCAAAAAACACCAGCGAGGTTTCGCCCGCCGTTTCGATTTCGCGGATATAAGGCTGGACGATGACGCCTTGCGGATAATCCTCTGCCTTCAACGACACTTCTCCCGCCCTGATTTTCGCCACGCCGCGCCCGCTCTGCCCGATAACGGGTTTGACGACCGCTTCCCGCCAGCCCCGATTCTCTAAAATTTCTTCCAATTTTTCTTTTTCAGACGACGTCTGCACACTCGGAATCACGTCCGCTCCCCATTCTGCCAAATCGCACAAATAACGTTTGTCCATGTTCCAACGCATCAGCCCGACGGGATTGATAAACCTTTGCCCGCACGCTTGCGCTTCGGTCAGCCACTGCCCAAACGCTTCAGGCTCCGCTGCATAATCCCATGCGCACAAGGGCAGGATGAAGGCGGATTTCGGACGGTTTTGCCAAGGCGCGAAGGTGGTGGGGATGCCGTCCCGTGTCAGCGCGTCCGCCAACGGCAGCAGGTTGGACGGCGGTTCGGGGTAGGCAAGGCAGGTGGTAATTGTCAGCATGGCGGACTTTCGAGGAATATAGTGGATTAAATTTAAATCAGGACAAGGCGACGAAGCCGCAGACAGTACAGATAGTACGGCAAGGCGAGGCAACGCCGTACTGGTTTAAAGTTAATCCACTATAAAATGATTGAATATTTACAAAGGTTTATGTCTTTACTTGAGGTTTCAGACGACCTTTTATACGGCAAACGGCAGGTGTTGTCTAAACAATAAACACCATCACGCTTGCAATAAAAACTTCCCTGAATAACGGAACTTTTCTGTTTATTTTAAATCCATTAGTCTGGCATTAAAAATAAGAAAGATTCTTATTTATATATAAATTAGATATAGCATTATTTATTACAAGGATTTTACCTCAATGAAACTTTTACGCTTCTCCTCCCTTGCCCTCGCCGCCGCATTGGCATTCGGCACTGCTGCCGCCCATGCCAAACCGGTTCAGCTTACCGATGTCAACGGCCGCAAAGTAACCGTCGACCTGCCCACCAAACGCGTGGTTTTGGGTTTTTATTATCAAGACTACATGGCCATCGGCGGCAAGGACGCGCTGAATAATGTGGTCGGCTTCTCCAAAGCGGTTTGGTCCGACTGGGCGCCGCCGAGCTGGGCGGCGTTCAGTAAGGCCGTGCCTAAGTTGAACCAGCTTGCCGATGTGGGCGAAGTGGAAGTCGGCACGTTCTCCGTTGAAAAAGTATTGGCGCTAAAACCCGATTTGCTGATTCTGGCGGACTGGCAGTACAAGGCTTTGGGTTCCGACCTTGCCCGCATCAACAAAGCGGGCATTCCGATTGTGGTTCTGGACTACAACGCGCAAACGGTCGCCAAACACATCCAATCGACCAAACTCATCGGCACGCTGACCGGCCAGCAGCAAAAAGCAGACAAGCTGGCGGCGGACTACAAACGCATCGCCGACACCATCCAAGCGCGCGTGAAAAAAGCCAACCTGCCCAAGCCTAAAGTGTATATCGAGTTCGGCAACAAAGGCCCTGCCGAACACAGCGTCACCTTCGGCAAGAGCATGTGGGGTTCGATGGCGACACTGGTCGGCGGCAACAATATTTCCGCTTCTTCGGTCGAGTTTTACGGCCCGATCAATCCTGAAAAAGTCCTCGCCGCCAAACCCGACGTCATCGTGATTACCGGCCGCGAAACCGAATTGAAGAAAAGCCCGACCGCCATGGTGATGGGCTGGGGCATTCCGAAAGCCGAAGCAGAAAAACGCTTGGCCGGTTTTGCCAAACGCGCCGGCTGGGCGAACCTGCCTGCGGTTAAAAACAACCGCCTCTATGCCGCCTACCACGCCAACTCGCGCACGCTTTCCGACGGCGCATCGATTCAATTTATGGCCAAAGCGATTTATCCGCAGTTGTTCAAAGACTTCAATCCTGAGAAAACTTATACCGACTTCTACCGCCAAAACCTGCCTGTCGTGCCGAACGGTACGTTCTACCTGTATCCGAAAGGGCAGTAAGGCTGGTTTGCGGGTTTCAGACGACCTTTTTATGCGGAAGGTCGTCTGAAAGCAGCGTGGGTTTTGCCCACGGGTAATGTTTACGGGAATGATGGCAAGCGGTATGGGGGATCCCTGTTTCGTGGGCAAAGCCCACGCTACGACTTTCCGTTGTGCCGAACAGAGAGCTTCAGGTAGGTTTGACTGTTTTGCCCTCTCCCTAGCCCTCTCCCACGGGGAGAGGGAACGGATAACTGAAATAATGTTTGCAGAGATGATGGCGAACGGTATGGGGTTTTCTGTTTTCGTGGGCAAAGCCCACGCTACGACTGCCCGTCGTACCGAACAGGGAGCTTCAGGTGGATTTGACTGTTTTGCCCTCTCCCTAGCCCTCTCCCACGGGGAGAGGGAACAAATTGCAGGGAATCACAACAATGGTCAGATTTCAGTCATCCGATTCCCTCTCTCCGTGGGAAAGAGAACAAATTGCAGGGAATCGCAACAATAGTTGAATTTCAGTTATCCGATTCCCTCTCCCCGTGGGAGAGGGCTAGGGAGAGGGCAAAGCTTTTTGGAACGCCGTTATCCCGATTTTCAAAAAAACCACCCTTCAAAACGCATACAGACAAAAGAGATTGTCGGGCATGGATGTCCGACCTTGTTCCTTAATTTCAAAGGCTTAAAAAATGAATGATTCGGTTGTCGCCGAGATTGTGAAAAACCAGCGCAAGTTGGAAGGCAAGCGTTGGTTGATTGTTTTGATGTTTTTAATCATCGCATCGGTCAGCTTCTTATTCGACATCGCCACCGGTCCGGCGATGACGGACACGCTGCCCGTCGGCGAAGTAGTCAATGTTTTGCTGGGCAAGCCTGAAGTCGATGAAATGAACCGCCTGATTGTGATGGATCTGCGCCTGCCGATTGCGGTAATGGCCTTGGTGGTCGGTGCGGCTTTGGGTGTCGGCGGCGCGGAAATTCAGACGCTGTTGAACAACCCGATGGCCAGCCCTTATACGCTGGGTTTGGCGGCGGCGGCGGGTTTGGGCGCGTCGGTGGTGATTGCGTTCGGCGGTTTCGGGCTGCCTGAAACGATCGCCGTTCCCATTGGTGCGTTTGTGATGACCATGCTGGCTTCGGGCATCTTGTTTTTGTTTGCCTCGGCGCGCCGCTTCAATTCGGCGATGCTGGTGTTGGTGGGAATTGCGCTTTTGTTTCTGTTTCAGTCGATTCTGTCGCTGATTCAGTTTATCGCCGCGCCTGAGATTTCGCAGCAGATTCTGTTCTGGCTGTTTGGCAGTTTGAACAAAGCAACTTGGGAAACGGTCATCGTTACGGCGGCGGTTACGGCGGTATGCGTGCTGCTGCTTTCACGCGATGTGTGGAAGCTGACCGCGCTGCGCTTGGGCGAAGAACGCGCCGTCGGACTGGGTATCAATCTGCAACTTTTGCGCCTGAAAACGCTGGTGTTGGTGGCGGTGATGACGGCGACGGCAATCAGTTTCGTCGGCGTAATCGGCTTTATCGGACTGGTCGCGCCGCATGTGGCGCGGATTCTTTTGGGCGAAGACCAACGTTTCTTCCTGCCCGGCGCGATGCTGGCAGGGGCGGCGTTTTTGTCGGTAGCCAGCGTGTTGTCCAAGGTGATTATCCCGGGCGCGCTGTTTCCGGTGGGCATCGTTACGTCGTTTGTCGGCGTACCGTTTTTCTTTTGGATTGTATTGTCCAAGCGGTAAGTTTTTTCGGACGGTCTTTTGTTGCGACGGGGTCGTCTGAAACTGTTTTTTTATTTTACAGAGAGAACCAATGAAACCTATTTGCCGTATTTTAACCGCCGCCTTGTTCAGTCTTGCCGTGCAGGGTGTTTGTGCCGAAGTGAAAACGCTTACCGACGTACGCGGGCGCGAAGTGCGGGTCGATGTACCTGCCAAACGTGTGGTGCTGGGCTTTTATTATCCTGATTATATTGCCGTATCCGGTGTCGATAAATTTGACAATGTGGTCGGTATTTCGCGCGAATTTTGGGAGAAATTCAACTCCGGCAGTTGGTCGCTCTACCGCGCCAAAATCCCTTCGCTGCAAAACATCGGCGACATCGGCAATGTGAACGCCGGTACATTTTCGTTTGAGAAAACCTTGGCAATGAAACCCGATGTGGTGGTGTTGGCGGATTGGCAGTATGACGCGTTGAAAGAAGAAATGCCGCGTTTCGAAAAAGCCGGCATTCCGGTGGTTGTGGTCGATTTCAATGCGCAAACGGTCGAACGCCATACCGCCAGTGCCAAACTTTTCGGCGAAATCGCCGGTACGCCGGAGCGTGCAGGGCAGATTGCCGGCGAATACGCCCAAGGCATGGCCGACATTCAAAAACGCGTGGCCGAAGCGGGCAAGCCCAAGCCGAAAATCTATATCGAGTTCGGAGACAAGGGTCCTGCCGAACATAGCTTTACTTTCGGCAAAAATATGTGGGGTGCGATTGCCGATACAGTGGGCGGCGACAATATTGCCGCAGCCTTCATCAAAGACTGGGGGGCGATTAATCCCGAGCAGTTTCTTGCCGCCAAGCCCGACGTTGTGATCATTTCCGGCACCGAAGCCGGACTGAAGCAGCCGGCAGCAATGGCGATGGGCATCGGCATCGAAGCCGCCGAAGCGCAAAAACGCTTACAGGGTTTCATCCGGCGTGCCGGTTGGGCGGAAATTCCCGCTGTCCGAAACGGCCGTGTGTTCGGCATTTACCATACTGCTTCGCGTTCGCTTTCCGATTTGGCATCCGCCCAATTTATCGCCAAAGCGTTGTATCCCGAAGCCTTTGCCGATGTGAATCCGGAAGAGACCTACCGTGAATTCCACCGTAAATACCTGCCGGTCGAGCCGCAGGGTACTTTCTTTATCCGTTTGGGTTGCGACGGTTTGGAAGACTGCAACAAACAAGCGGCTGCCGACACTGTTGCGGCATCAGCCGAAACCGTCGCCGAACCGTCACTATGGCAACGTATTAAAAACTGGTTTGCCGCCCTCTTTGCTTAAAGGTCGTCCAAAATGCTCCGACTGGAAAACGTACACATCCGACGCGGCGATTATGTGGTCGCCGACAGTATCGATTTGACGCTGGAACAAGGCAAAGTCTATTCCGTGCTCGGCCCGAACGGTACGGGCAAATCCTCGCTGATGAAAACGATTTTCGGCGAAGTGGCGCACAAAGGCACCATCCGCTACGGCGACGAAGCGTTGAGCAAAATCCACCTGCAAAGCTGGCGCAAACGCATAGGCTATATGCCGCAGGACACCGCCGCCGAAGCCTCGCTGACCGCGCTGGAAGTCGTGTTGCTCGGCCGCATGGACGCGCTGCACATGCACGTCGGCGACGAACTGCTGCACGAAGCCGCAAGTATCATGGCGGAGCTGGGCATCGGCCATCTGGCGCACCGCGACGTCATGCGGCTTTCCGGCGGACAGCGGCAGCTCGTCATGTTTGCCCAAGTCATGCTGCGCCGCCCCGAAATCCTGATGCTGGACGAACCGGTCAGTGCGCTGGATATGCACCACCAGTTGAACCTCTTGGAGCGCGTGGTGCAATACACGCACGAACACAATCTGGTTACGCTGATGGTCTTGCACGATTTGAGCCTCGCCGCGCAGTTTTCAGACGGCGTGATTCTGCTCGGCGAAGGCAAAGTACAGGCGCAGGGCGCGCCGCAGGACGTGTTGCAGGCGGACATGATAGGCAGGCTGTATAAAGTGGACATCGAACTTTTATACGACAGCAAAGGCCTGCCCGTTATCCGCCCGATGCGGCAGACGGCGTAACTTAACCGCTCCTGAAATGTCGGATTTGAGCATCCGGCCTGCGAACTCCCTGCAACTTATCCCCTCTCCCGCGGAAGAGGGTTAGGGAGAGGGCGGTAAGCCCAAGACTTACCTCTCCGACTCATCAGCCCGTCCCATATTTTTTATCCTTAGAAAGGACTCCCCCCATGAAAAAATCCCTCTTCCTCCTCATGCTGACCGCCTCCCTCGGCGCATACGCCGCCAACCACGAAGTCAAAATGCTCGACAACGGCAAAGACGGCAGCATGGTGTTCGAACCCGGCTACGTCAACGCCAAAGTCGGCGACACCGTCACCTTCAAAGCCGCCAACAAAGGCCACTGGGTGCAAAGCAAAGCCCTGCCCGACGGCGTTGCCGACTTCCTCTCCGAAGACGGCAAAGACTTCACCCTCAAACTCGACAAAGAAGGCGTATACGTCTATACCTGCCCGCCGCACCGCATGATGAACATGAGCGGTGTGATTCAGGTCGGCAAACCGGTGAACAAAGCCAAAGCGCAAGCCGTTGTGGACGAACTGGAAAACCGCGCCATGCAGAGCAAGGGTCGTCTGAAAAAATACATGCAGCAGGTCAAATAAACTGCCACACAAACAAAAGGTCGTCTGAAACCGTTTTCCGTTTTCAGACGACCTCTTTAGTTTTGGACGATGACCTTATTGCCCTTCCGCCGAAATCTTCTCGTTCAGAAAATCAATAAAACTGCGCACCTTCGCGCTTAAGAACGCCCTATCCACATAAACCGCGTTTAATTGATCGACCCGCACGCGATAGTCTGGCAGCAGGCTGACCAGTCTGCCTTCCGCCAAATCCTGCCTGACCGACCACAGCGGCTGATAGGCGATGCCCGCGCCCGCCCTGACCAATTCGCGGATCATCAGCGTATTGTCGCTTAGAATCACCGGATTAAGCGTCAGAATGCTTTTTTCGCCCGTTTTTTGATGCGTGATTTCCAAATTGCGCTGGTCGGTGTAGGACGGCAGGATGGCGGGATGGCGCATGGCTTCTTCGGGCGTTTGCGGCGTGCCGTGTTTCGCCAGATAGTCGGGCGAGGCGAGCAGGACGAATTGGATTTGTGCCAGCGGTTTGACAATAAGCGACGGAGACAGGGTTTTTGAGACGCGCAAGGCGAGGTCGAAGCCTTCGGCTATCAAATCGACGTGGCGGTTGTCGAGTACCAAATCGAGCGTGACTTCGGGATAGCGTTCGCGGTATTCCGCCAGCCAGTTGCCGATTAAATTGCCTGCAAACCAAAGCGGCATGGTCACGCGCAACATACCCTGCGGCGTGTCCGCCCCGCCTGCCGCCTTTTGCGCGGCGGTGTCGAGCGTATCGAGCGCGTAGCTGCATTGGCGGTAGTATTCTTCGCCCGCTTCGGTCAGGTGGAGGTTGCGGCTGTTGCGGTGCAGCAGTTTGGCTTTAATCGAATTTTCCAGATGGCTGACGTGTTTGCTCGCCATTGCGGTGGAAATATCAAGCTGCTCGGCGGCGCGGGTGAAGCTGCCGCTTTGGACGACTTGGCGGAAAACTTTGAGGCTGAACAGGGTATCCATGTTTTCTTTTGGGGAAACGTTGCGTCAATGAAAGGAGTATATATCTACTGGCAGTAATTATCTATACTGCGCAGATAAGATTAATTTTCATTAAGCCTTTTGAGATTACAGGAAACAAATCTGACGGTTTGGACCCTCTCCCAGGCTTTCTCCCACTTGGGAGGGGGAGTCGGATTTGCTTTTTTAAGTGCGTTTGAATAGGAAATGCTCATATCGTTATTCCCGCCCCGCGCAAGCGGAGCGGGAATAACGATGGTTGGAATATCTTATTTGAATTTACTGTGGCCTGCCGTACGAGGCATTTCGTAATCGGTTTGTTTCAAATTTAAACATCAGGAGTAATTTATGTCTGCAACCTGCGCCCGTATCCAACCTATTTTATTGTCCGTTTTGCGTATCGTAACCGCCTATCTCTTCCTCTTGCACGGTACGGCAAAATTCTTCGGCTTCCCGACCGCCATGGGCAGCGGCTCGCCCGAAGGCTTGATGCTGGTGGCGGGTATTTTGGAAATCGTCGGCGGCATCCTGTTGATTCTCGGACTGTTTACCCGTCCTGCCGCCTTCATCCTGTCCGGTCAGATGGCGGCTGCCTACTTTATGGCACACGCCTCCCAAGGTTCGGCGCTGTTCCCGCTTGCCAACGGCGGCGAATCGGCAGTCTTGTTCTGCTTCGTGTTCCTCTATCTCGCAGCAGCAGGCGGCGGCTCATTGGCATTGGACAACTTGTTCGGCAAAAACAAAGCCTGATCTACCCAAAGGTCGTCTGAAAACAAACAAAGCGGGTTTGGCGAATCTATAGTGGATTAATTTAAATCAGGACAAGGCGACGAAGCCGCAGACAGTACAAATAGTACGGCAAGGCGAGGCAACGCCGTACTGGTTTAAATTAATCCACTATATTTCCAAACCCGCCAACCGATTAAACTTAAATCAAAGGAAAAACAAAATGACTTATCAAACCTTACAACAAGCGGCAGAAACCCGCCGCTCCATTTACGCGCTGAACAAAAACCTGCCTATCAGCAACGAAGAAATCAGCGAAATCGTCAAACACGCCGTCTTACACACGCCTTCTTCCTTCAACTCGCAATCCACCCGCGTCGTCATCCTCTTCGGCGAGGAACACGGCAAAGTGTGGCAATTCGTTGAAGACGCATTGCGCGCCATCGTGCCTGCCGAACAATTCGAGCCGACTGCGCAAAAATTAAACCTGTTCAAAGCAGGCGCGGCGACCATTTTGTTCTTCGAAGACCAAAACGTCGTCAAAGGCCTGCAAGAGCAGTTCCCTTCATACGCCGCCAACTTCCCCGTTTGGGCGGACCATGCGAACGCGATGACGCAATACGCCGTCTGGACAACGCTTGCCGCCGCCGGCGTGGGCGCAAACCTGCAACACTATAACCCGCTGCCCGACGCCGCCATCGCCAAAGAGTGGAACCTGCCTGAAAGCTGGCTTTTGCGCGCGCAAATGGTCATCGGCGGCATCGAAGCGCCTGCCGGTGAAAAAGCCTTCGAACCGGTGGAAAACCGTTTGAAAGTGTTCGGCGCATAATTGCCCGTCAAACAGAAAAAGGTCGTCTGAAAACCCACTTCGGTTTCAGACGACCTTTGCCATTCAAAACAGCTTGCGCTTATTCTTGCGGAGGGACATAGCCCTGAACAGCATCCGCCCCGTCTCCGAAGAAATACTGCTCCATCTGCTGCGCCAAATATTCGCGCGCGCGCGGGTCAGCAAGGCTCAGGCGGTTTTCGTTAATCAGCATGGTTTGATGACGCGTCCACGCATTCCAAGCCTCTTGGGACACATTTTCAAAAATACGCTTGCCCAGCTCGTTGGGCAGTGGCGGGAATTTCATACCTTCGGCCTCTTTGCCGAGTTTGACGCAGTGAACCATACGGGTCATGGCAGCTTCCTTCATGATGGTGTTTCAGACAGCGCGTATTTTATCGTATTGCCTATTTATAGGAAAGGCTGCGAAAAACGGGGAAAACCTGCCAAATACGCTGCTTTTTTAATCCAATATAAAACATATATTTATAAAAATAATATACGGCGCATCGAAATAAACCTTGCGTTAAAACGCCGTTTTTGGTTTAATGCACATCTCGCAACGAAACAGCGAAGGCCAGATAGCTCAGTTGGTAGAGCAACGGATTGAAAATCCGTGTGTCGGCGGTTCGATTCCGCCTCTGGCCACCAAAACAAACCGCCTTTGGCGGTTATTTTTTTGCCTATTTCCTAGATATTATTTCTCAATTTCAAAAGTCGTCTGAAACAAGCTCTGCGGGTTCCGCCGAAAGAAATTTTCAGACGACCTTTTCTCTTCTTTATATAGTGGATTAACTTTAAACCAGTACGGCGTTGCCTCGCCTTGCCGTACTATTTGTACTGTCTGCGGCTTCGTCGCCTTGTCCTGATTTAAATTTAATCCACTATAAATCATTTCAATTAATCCATCACCAAAACATTTCAATATCAGGACAGATTAAATTGCGGCATGCACCAACGCCAACCGTGTTTACTATACTTCTTAACTAAAAACAAACATTCTTATCCTATTCTTATCTCATTCCAACCTTCTCCAAAACATCCGCTAATTCTCCTCTAACACTCCCAGCCTAGAATGATGTTCAAGAAAAAAGCAAAACAAGTCTCCTCACATAACGATAGTCTGCTCACACTGACACTGACGGGACATCATTTCCCAACCATCGTTTTCCCCTAAGGAGCGTATCATGAAACTGAATCTGCAAAAAACCACCGCTGCTGTTTTGGCCGTTTTGTTCAGCGCAGGCGTATTTGCCGCCAACGATTACTACAACCCGTTTGATTATGGTTACAAAAACCACAAATACGGCAAAAAATGGGGCAAACCCGCATCTGAAGCCGAAGGCGAAAAAGTGATGAAACACGCTGCCTACCGTTCGGGCGTGCACTACACCAACGTCAACCGCATGCCCGGCAATGTAGACCGCAACGGCGTGAAAACCGTACAGGTTAACGACGCACGCACCCGTCAAAACCTCGGCCGCTATGCATTCAACACCATCAAGAGCGGCGGCTCTGAAGTGTACTACGGCGAGTGGGTCGGCAAAGAATACGCCAAAGGCACCAACCGCGGCGTTTTCTACTCCGGCGACAAACGCGCTACTTCTATGCCGGTATCCGGTGTAGCCAACTACGCAGTCAAAGGTATCAACAACTACACCGGCAACAACCCGATGGTCGGTACTTTGCGCGCAGACTTCGGTCAACGCGTCTTGGCAGGTTCTATGAAAAACAACGCTGTACAGATGGACATCCATTCCCGCATCAAACCGTCCAGCGCATCGTTTGAAGGCTACGCCCGCGCCAACGGCCACTTCGGTAAAACCGAAGGCCACTTCTTCGGTCACAACGCAAGCGCGCTGGCCGGTGTTGCCAAATTTAAAACCGACCGCAACTTGGATACGGCATTCGGCGGTGTGAAACGCTAAAATCCGTAGTTAAGTAAAATGAAAGCCTGCTTCACGCAGGCTTTTTTAAACACCAGCCCGCCAACCTTCTCAAGGTCGTCTGAAACCGCCGACCGGAAAGCCGACACCATGTACAGACCGTCTGCCTGCCTTCTCCTGTTTCTCGCCGCCCCCGTCCTTGCCGCGCCCCGTTCTGACTTTTCAGACGACCGTACCGCGCAACGCCTGTGGCAGGACACCCGCCAAACCATGCAGGAACAGGAACAAAAAGTGCGCGAATACCGCCTCGACATTCCCGCTGAACACATCGGGCAGGCAGCCGAAACCGATCCCGAAGCCGACCAAGGCGAAGCCCTGTTTAACGCCGTCAACCGCAGCGACTGGCAAACCGTACGCCCGCTGCTTGAGCGTTATACCCAGCAAACCGAATACGACCCCGACATCGCCCTCTTTGCCCGTGCCTCGCTCGCCCGCGGCGAAGGCAGGTGGAAAGATGCCAAACAAGACTACGAAACCCTGCTGCAACGCCACCCCGACTTCACGCGCGGACGGCTTGATTACGCCCGCCTGCTCTTTGAAGGTCGTCTGAACCGCGAAGCCACTTCCGAATTTATGCGCCTGCAAAACGAAGACCTGCCCGAAGCCGTCAAAGAAAACATCGGCCATTTCCGCGATTCCTTAAACCAACGCCAAAGCTGGCAGGGCAGCCTTTCCGTCGGCGCCGTCCACAACAGCAACATCAACGAAGCCAGCGGCAAAACGTGGTGTAAAACCGAAATCGACGGCGAATGCTGGGAAGAATTTTCAGGCGACCAACCCATTTCCGCCAACGGCATCAAATACGAAGCCGCCGCCGTCCGCCGCTGGCAGATTAAAGGACATCACGGCATCGCCGCCCGCGCGCTCGGCTACGGCCGCTTCTACCGCGACCATAAAGACTTCAACGAACACACGCTCAACCTCAGCGCCGGTTATCAGTTTGAAAACCACCGCCACACCTTCGCCCTCGCCCCGCTCGTCGAATGGAACGGCAGCGGCGGCAAAACCCTCAACCGCGCCTACGGCGTGCGCAGCGAGTGGAACCTCGACAAAGGCAGTTGGACGTGGAACACCGAAGCCGAGTGGAAACACCTCTCCTATTCCGACAAAACCCGCCTGCTCGACGGCAGCCTCTTCTCCGTTTACAACACCCTGTCCTACTTCCCGCGCAACGACCTCATGCTCTACGGCGGCATAGACTGGCAGCAGCGCAAAGCCAAAGAGCCCGTGGACAGTTACCGCCAAATCTCCGCACGGCTGGGTGCCGCAAAAATGTTTGAAGCCGGCTTCGACGCCTCCGCCTCTGCCGCCTTCGGCATCCGCAGCCACCGCGAAGAAAATGCCGTCCTCGAACAACGCCGCCGCGACAAAGAACAAACCTACCGCCTCAGCATAGGCGCGGACCGCTGGAAATTCGCCGGCCTCAAGCCCGTCCTCAGCTACAAACACCGCCGCGTCCACGGCAACACCGACTGGCTGTACAGCTACAAGCAAAACGAAGTCGGTCTGTCGCTGGTGAAATCGTTCTAACGCAGGACGCAGAAACGCAAAGGTCGTCTGAAATTCAGTTTTCAGACGACCTTTTTTCTTTTGACTATATTTGGGCATTGGATCAACGGTAGGTTTATTGCGAATAAACCTTACCCAAACACAACCTTCACTTTCACAATCAAGGATAAGGGTGTGCCACCAATTTTCCGTCTATGTATTCGCCGATATAGACTTGCGAGGCTTCAAGGTGGAGGCGGTCAAGCTCTTGTTGTAGCCACTCTTCATCACGCTTAATGATTTCGAGGATGTCGGGGTCGACTTGGCCGTCTGTAATCAGCGGATAGCGTAGGCTTTCGTCGCCGTACTGAATGACGGTGAACTGGCCGTTTTGCTCCATGACGGCGCGTTTGACGGCAGAGATTTCGTAGATACCGGCGGCACGGAGCTTAAACATCAGGTCGTGTGCGCTGATGCCGTTTTTCATACATTCTTCGGTTTGGATTTCGCCGTTGACAATAACCCAGACGGACTTCCCGTCAATGATGGATTTGACCCAGCGGTTGTGGTTTTTGATGAATTTCAGACTCAAGACCAACAGCGTCCACAAAATCAGCACGAGGAAAAACTGTAAAAGCCCGACGCTGTCGCTGTAAATCACGCCGCCGATGATGCCGCCGAGAACATAGTTTTGCACTTGATCCATGGCGGAGGTGGGGGCGAGGTTGCCTTTACCTAAAAGGTTGATTTGCAAAACCAAACCTAAAATGCCCATAAGGAGTTTGAGGGCAAGGAGGGAGTATGCTTCCATGAGTGTGTCCTGTTATTCTTTGTCGATAAGTTCGATGTTGTTGTTGACCAGATTGATGGGGGTCAGGGTGTAGGCGGAGAAGTCTTGATTGAAATGGACTTCGTAGTATTGGTTTTTGATGCCGACGATCATGCCGTTGTATAGGTGCGTGCTGTTGACGCTGATGTCGCGCTTTTCCACTTTTTGGTTTTCAATCAGGGTATTGAGAAAACCGACCATGCGCGAGTTGTCGGCGGCGAAGTTTTGGCGTTCGCTGTATGAGAGGTATTGGATGCCGCTGATGAGGATGAGCAGCAGCAGGGCAATAATGCTCAGGTCGCGGTATTTGGTGTCCATGCGGTGGCGCAGGTATTGCGATACGGCGAGCAGCAGGACGACGAGCGCGGCGAAAATGAGGACGTATTTCAAGTAGTCGTTGAAATACATATGGTTTTCAAGATAAAAGTGTGTGAAGAATTTCATGATTTCAAATGATTTGAGGAAAAGGTGGGGTCGTCTGAAAACGGTTTTTCAGACGACCTATTATGGTTTGGATGCAGGTTTTGTCCGGAGCCGCATCAGTTGATAAACCCGTCGTCTTTCATTTTCTTTTCGGAAAAATACTGACTGCACACCAGCAAGGCAGCGAGGATGATGACAAACAACCCCGCCATGGTCAGGGTAATTTTGAAGAATAATTCTGCCTCGATAAAAGAAAACCAAAGTTGCAGAATCAGCAGCAACACCCAGCCGACAAACAGCCCGAGACAGGCATAAACGCTGAGCTTAAACACGTTCCCGCTCCAAAATGACGACGTAGGCTTCACGTCTGAAAAATAAGAGCATACGGCGTTGGTCTTTTTCCATGGTTACGACACGCCAACCTTCGGGAGTTTGGCTGTTGAGGAACGCGCTGAATTTGACGGGATTGACTTTGGCTGCGCCGAAAAACAGGCTGGACAGCAGGTTTTCTTGATAAATGACGACTTTGTATTCTTTCATGGGATTCCTTTTACAAGGGATCATCTTTTCAGACGACCCCTTAAGTTGCCAATGATGCAAAACTGCAAACCTTATTTCTTATTGCCCAACTGCGGCAATACCGAACCTTCGCCCAGCGACAACAAGCCGCTTTGCGAGTAGATGCCGAGTTTGGCGCGGGTGTCGGTGATGTCGAGGTTGCGCATGGTGAGCTGGCCGATGCGATCGAGCGGGGTGAACGCGGCGTCTTCGACTTTTTCCATGCTCAAGCGTTCCGGTTGGTAGGTCAGGTTGGGCGATTCGGTGTTCAGAATCGAGTAGTCGTTGCCGCGGCGCAGTTCGAGGGTTACTTCGCCGGTAATGGCTTTGGCGACCCAGCGTTGGGCGGTTTCGCGCAACATGAGGGCTTGGCTGTCGAACCAGCGGCCTTGGTAGAGCAGGCGGCCGAGGCGCAGGCCGTTGATGCGGTATTGTTCGATGGTGTCTTCGTTGTGGATGCCGGTAACCAAGCGTTCGTAGGCGATGTGGAACAATGCCATGCCCGGGGCTTCGTAGATGCCGCGCGATTTGGCTTCGATGATGCGGTTTTCGATTTGGTCGCTCATGCCCAAGCCGTGGCGGCCGCCGATGCGGTTGGCTTCGAGGAAGAGTTCGACGGGGTCGGCGTATTCTTTGCCGTTCAGTGCAACGGGCACGCCTTCTTCAAAGCGTACGCTGACTTCTTCGGGTTTGACTTCGACGCTTTCGTCCCAGAAGGCAACGCCCATGATGGGTTTGACGATTTTGATGCCGCTGTTGAGGAATTCCAAATCTTTGGCTTCATGCGTCGCGCCGAGCATATTGGAGTCGGTGGAATAGGCTTTTTCAACCGACATTTTGTAGTTGAAACCGTTGGCAATCAGAAATTCGCTCATTTCGTGGCGGCCGCCGAGTTCGTCGATAAATTGTTGGTCGAGCCAGGGTTTGTAGATTTTCAGCGCGGGATTGGTCAAGAGGCCGTAGCGGTAGAAACGCTCGATGTCGTTGCCTTTGTAGGTGCTGCCGTCGCCCCAGATGTTGACGTCGTCTTCCTTCATGGCGGAAACGAGCATGGTACCGGTAACGGCGCGGCCCAGAGGCGTGGTGTTGAAATAGGCGATGCCGCCGGTGGAAACGTGGAACGCGCCGCATTGGATGGCGGCGATGCCCTCATGTGCCAACTGCGCGCGGCAGTCGATCAGGCGGGCGTTTTCCGCGCCGTATTCCATCGCTTTTTTGGGGATGGCGTTGTAGTCGTCTTCGTCGGGCTGACCGAGGTTGGCAGTGTAGGCGTAAGGCAGCGCGCCTTTGAGTTTCATCCACAACAGCGCGGCGGAGGTATCGAGGCCGCCGGAGAAGGCGATGCCGACTTTTTGACCGACGGGGAGGTGTTGCAGGATAGTATTGTTTTGGCTCATGGGGGAATCCTTTGGACTTGAAAAATGGAGTTCATTATCTTATAAATAGAACACATTGTCAGCCGTCAAGGTCGTCTGAAAATGAGCCTTGCCCGTTTCGCTGAAAATCTTTTCAGACGACCTTTACGCCATCCGCAATCCGACTCCCTCCCCTGCGGGGGAGGGTTGGGGAGAGGGTGCAGACAGCAGCCCTTAAGCAAACGTTGCCTGAAAAACTCAAGCCCAGCCCTCTCCCTAACCCTCTCCCACGGGAGAGGGAATAAATTACAGCGCCATCAACATTTTCAGACGGCATCGGTAAAGAAAACCTATCCATGAACGCTTTCAACCTCATCATCATCGGCGACGAAATCCTGCACGGTAGCCGCCAAGACAAGCATTTCGCCTTTTTCAAATCCCTGCTGGAATCGCGCGGGCTGAAGCTCAATCAGGTGCAATACCTGCCCGACGAACCCGATTTGCTGGTTCGGCAACTGCGCTGCAGCTTTTCAGACGGCCTGCCGACCTTCGTTACCGGCGGCATCGGCTCCACGCCCGACGACCATACCCGTCAAGCTGCCGCCGCCGCTTTGGATTTGCCCGTCGTCCGCCATCCCGAAGCCGCCAAGTTCATCGAAGCCGTTACCCTTAAACGCGGCGAGCCGCTCGACGCTCCCGAACACGCCCAACGCCTAAAAATGGCGGATTTTCCCGCAGGCGCTAAGCTTGTACCCAACCCGTTCAACAACATCGCCGGATTTTCCATCCACGAACATTATTTCTTCCCCGGCTTCCCCGTGATGGCGCACCCGATGGCGGAATGGGTTTTGGATACTTATTACGCCGACCGTTTCAACCAAACCGAACGCGGCAGCCGCAGCGTGTATGTGTTCGGACAACCCGAATCGCGCGTCGCGCCGATTATGGAATACGTCGAACGCACCTACCCGGGCGTACGCTCTTACAGCCTGCCCAGCGTCGGCTGGCAAAATGCGGACGGAACGACGGTCAAACCGCATATCGAGTTCGGCATCAAAGCGGAAGGCGAAGCGTGCCGCGATTTGGACAAAGCATGGGACGAAGTATTGCAACGTTTGAAGGATTTGGGCGCGGAATTGAAAGATACGCCAGTTTAACTCCCTACCCTACTTTGACAAAAGGTCGTCTGAAAACCTGTATTGGTTTTCAGACGACCTTTTTGAGTCTGTCAATCTTTTGCCATTATCTTGGAAGCTGCCAGAAGCTTTAACAACAAACGGCTGCGGAATACATGGCACAAAAGGCGTACGTCGCGGCGGCGGTTGAATTTGCTGGGATAGCCCGCCATTCGGAAATCGTAGCCGTTTTCTTCCAGCCTGCGGAACAGTTCGTCCGTAGAAACACCGCTTTTAAGCATCGAAACCAAATGGATGAATTGGAAGGAATCCCGTATTTCCAATAACCTGCGGACAACTTTAGGCGGCTGTCCCGGTGTGGCGAGCAGGCGCGTATATTCCCTTACTGCCAAACCGATGTCGTCGAGGTATTTCTTCGTCTGCTCGGGCGTACGCTTGCTGCGCATGGCGGATTCGGGGTTGTCGACATAATCATAAACAACGGTATTGCTGGCAATGACGGTTTGGCATTGCAAAAAATACTCGGTCAAAAATACGCCGTCTTCCAAATATTTCATGCCTTCGATAAATTTCAGCCCCGCTTTTTCCAACAGGCTGCGTTTGTAGATATACGACCAAACGCACGACCAAAACGGATAGCGGTCCATATAATCCGCCAAACCGATAACCTCGTCTTCATTGGCGGGATAGCGCGCATCGACATTGAATTGGAGCATATCCGCATCGGAACGCTTCATTTTTTCAACCAAACCTGTCAAAAGCGGCGGATCAATATTGTCGTCGTGATCCATAAACATCACATACTCCCCGCGCACTTTAGACAAACCGATATTGCGCGCCCTGCTGACTCCGCCGTTGGGCGTATCAATCAACTGCGCCTGCAATTCGGGATGTTCATTGAAAAACTGCCTGAACTGAGCCGAGGTATCATCGGTAGAGCCGTCGTTTACAACAATAAATTCCATCTCTTCGACAGCCTTATGCAGACCTGCAAAATGACGGCACAAACCTGCCGCAAATTTTCCTCCATTATAGACGGGGACGATGAGTGAAACTGTTATCGACATAAATCTGCATCCTGCTGAGAAGGTTAACCGATTAAAGATAGACATTCACCGCGTATTTAAGTTTCAAGTTTAATATTAAAGACGCTAATAATTTTTATAACATACCATCTAGGAAATAAGGGACAAGCTTTCCAACCTATGCATCCGGTTTTCAGACGACCTTTCCATGCTTCTGGTTCAATGCGTTTCCACCCGTTTGAAATCTCTCGGTCTAAAACCCATCGCAGCCAACGAAACGAAATACAAACCGCCGCCTATCGCAATCAGGATGCACAACTGCCCTGCTTTGCGCAAACCGCCGACATGCACCCACTCAAACGGCAGGTAAGCCTGCGCCGCCCACAATCCGCCACCCATCACGGCAAGCGACAGCAGCATTTTACTTAGAAAACTCCCCCACCCTTTACCAGGTTGGTAAATACCGTGTTTGCGCAACAGGTAAAACAGCAATCCCGCATTGATACACGCGCCCAAACCGATGGCAAGCGAAAGCCCGACGTGTTTCAAAGGACCAATAAAGGCAAGGTTCATCAACTGCGTGCAGATAAGCGTAAAGATGGCAATTTTGACGGGCGTTTTGATGTTTTGCCGCGCATAGAAACCGGGTGCCAACACTTTAATCATGATTAAGCCGATCAAACCAAAAGAATAGGCAATCAGCGCATGTTGCGTCATCTGCGCGTCAAACAGCGTAAATTCTCGGTACATAAACAGCGTCGCCACCAACGGGAACGACAACACCGCCAGCCCGACCGCCGCCGGCAGGGTCAGCAACATGCATAGGCGCAAACCCCAGTCGAGCAGTCCGGAAAACTGCTCCGTATTCTGATTGGCGGCATGTTTGGACAAAGTCGGCAGCAAAATCGTACCGAGCGCAGCCCCCAAAACGCCGCTGGGTAATTCCATCAGGCGGTCGGCGTAATACATCCACGAAACGCTGCCCGATTGCAGATAAGAAGCAAAAATCGTGTTGATAACCAAAGAAATCTGCGCCACGCTCACACCCAAAATCGCAGGCGCCATCTGTTTCATCACGCGGTTGACCGCCGCATCTTTAAAATTCAGTTTGGGTAGTTTCAAAAAGCCCAGTTTCGCCAACCAAGGGAGCTGAAAGCCAAGCTGCAAAATACCACCGACAAAGACCGCCCAAGCCAGCGCAGTAACGGGCGGATCAAAATACGGTATGAAATACAGCGAAAAGACGATAAAAGAGATGTTTAAAAACGTCGGCGTAAACGCAGGAATGCTGAACTTATGATAAGAATTCAGTATCGAACCTACAAAGGAAGACAACGAAATCAACAAGATATAAGGAAACGTAATCCGCAGCAAATCGATGGAAAGCTGAAATTTGTCCACCTCCTTGGCAAAACCGGGCGCGGAAATCCAAATCACCCAAGGCGCGGCAAGAATGCCCAGCGCGGTAACGATGACTAAGACAAACGACAGCATCCCCGCCACATGGCGAATAAACGCCTCCGTCGCCTCTTTCGAACGCGTTTCCTTATATTCCGCCAAAATCGGCACGAAAGCCTGTGCAAACGCCCCTTCCGCAAATACGCGGCGCAGCAGGTTCGGCAGTTTGAACGCCACAAAAAAGGCGTCGGTCGCCATACCTGCACCAAACGCACGGGCGATTACCGTATCGCGCACAAATCCAAGTATGCGCGACACCATCGTCAAACTACCGACCTTGGCCAAAGCCCCTAACAAATTCATCCGTTTTATTCCTTCAAAAGTCCAAACGTCGTCTGAAAGCGCGTATTGTACGACAGAATTGAATAGAACACTTTTTTCAGACGACCTCTTTCAACATCGTCTGAAACCATCATTTCCCTACATGAAACCGTCTTTTTCGCATCAAACCATATATTAAACTGCCAAAATGCAATAAAATCTCCCATTTAACCAAACTATCACGGAGTAAACATGAAACTGAAAGCCTTGGTGCTAACCGCAGCCCTGCTTGCCCTGGCCGCCTGCGACAACAAAGCCCAAACCAGCGTCCCTGCCGACAGCGCGCCCGCAGCCTCAGCAGCTTCCGCTGCACCTGTCGCTTTAGTTGAGGGGCTTAACTACACCACACTCAGCACGCCTATTCCCCAACAGCAGGCAGGCAAAGTCGAAGTCCTCGAATTTTTCGGCTACTTCTGTCCACACTGCGCCCACCTCGAGCCCGTTTTGAGCAAACACGCCAAAACATTCAAAGACGACACCTACCTTCGCACCGAACACGTCGTCTGGGGTGATGAGATGAAACCATTGGCGCGCCTCGCTGCCGCTGTCGATATGGCGGTCGCCGACACCAAAGACATTGCAAACAGCCATATTTTTGATGCCATGGTCAACCAGCAAATCAAACTGCAAGACCCGGAAGTCCTCAAAAAATGGTTGAACGAGCAAACCGCTTTTGACGGCAAAAAAGTCCTCGCTGCCTACGAATCTCCCGAAAGCCAAACGCGTGCCGACAAAATGGCGGAGCTGACCAATACGTACAAAATCGACGGCACCCCGACCGTTATCGTCGGCGGCAAATACAAAGTCGAATTTGCCGACTGGGAATCAGGTATGAAAACCATAGACCTGCTTGCAGACAAAGTGCGTGAAGAACAAAAAACAGCCAAATAATCCCAAAAAAGCAGACAGCCGTCCGAAACCGCGATTTCAGGACGGCTGTTTTCACAAAAAATCAGGCAAAAAATCAAGTCGGACAGAGAAACGGGCGCACATCCCCCATATCCCTTATAATATCCCCCATTCCCATTTTTCAGACGACCTCCGACACAAAAAGTCGTCTGAAACCCAAAATACAAGAGAACACCATGAAATTCATCGACGAAGCAAAAATCGAAGTCGCCGCAGGCAAAGGCGGTAATGGCGCAACCAGTTTCCGCCGAGAAAAATTCGTACCGCGCGGCGGCCCCGACGGCGGCGATGGCGGAAAAGGCGGCAGCGTCTGGGCGGAAGCCGATGAAAACACCAACACCCTCGTCGAATACCGCTTCGTCAAACGCTACCAAGCCAAAAACGGCGAAAAAGGCCACGGCTCTGACCGCTACGGTGCGGGCGCGGACGACATCGTCCTCAAAATGCCCGTCGGCACCCTTATCCGCGACCTCGACACCGATGAAATCGTCGCCGACCTCACTTACCACGGCCAGCGCGTCTGCCTCGCCAAAGGCGGCAAAGGCGGCTTGGGCAACATCCACTTCAAATCCTCCGTCAATCGTGCCCCCAAACAATCCACGCCCGGCGAAGAAGGCGAAACCCGTTCCCTGCAACTCGAACTCAAAGTCCTCGCCGATGTCGGCTTATTAGGCATGCCTAACGCCGGTAAATCCACCCTGATTACCGCCGTATCCGCCGCGCGCCCCAAAATCGCCAACTACCCCTTCACCACCCTGCATCCGAATTTGGGCGTCGTGCGCATCGACGAAAACCACAGCTTCGTCATGGCCGACATCCCTGGTCTGATTGAAGGCGCGGCAGAAGGCGCAGGTCTCGGCCACCGTTTCCTCAAACACTTATCACGCACTGGTCTGCTGCTGCACGTCGTCGATTTAGCCCCCTTCGACGAAACCGTCAACCCAGCCGAAGAAGCACTCGCTATCATCAACGAATTGCGCAAATACGATGAAGAACTTTACGGCAAACCGCGCTGGCTGGTGCTGAACAAACTCGACATGCTCGACGAAGAAGAGGCCAAAGCACGCACCGCCGCCTTCCTCGAAGCCATCGGCTGGGACTACCCCAAACCAGACGACCGTTTCCAATTCGACATGGAAACCCCGCGCCTCTTCCAAATCAGCGCGCTGACCCACCAAGGCACGCAGGAATTGGTACACCAAATCAACCAATACTTGACCGAGAAAAAACGCATCGAAGCCGAGAAAGCCGAAGCGGAGCAGGCAGCGGCAAATGTCGAGATTGCCGAGCAACAGCCTAAAACCGATACAGGCGTGTTTAAGCCGGAGTAAAAAATTTCAGACGACCTTTGTTTGATAAAGAGGTCGTCTGGAAAATATGCAACGAAACAAACACAGCAATGACTTTCCACAAACTTATTTTAGAATCTAAGTGAACTCGATTTCATTCGTAGACGCCGTCTAAGCGGTTTTCAGACGACCTCATATACTAACGCCCCTCTTAGTGAATGCCTATGACCACCATCTACAACACCCTGACCCGTCAAAAAGAACCTTTTACCCCCATCGACCCTAAAAACGTGCGTATGTACGTTTGCGGTATGACCGTTTACGACTACTGTCACTTAGGTCATGCCCGTGTGATGGTTGTGTTCGACATGATTGCCCGTTGGTTGCGCGAGTGCGGCTATCCGCTCACTTATGTGCGCAACATCACCGACATTGACGACAAAATTATTGCCCGTGCGGCTGAAAACGGCGAGACCATCGGCGAACTGACCGCGCGTTTCATCCAAGCCATGCACGAAGATGCTGATGCTTTGGGAGTCTTGCGACCCGACATCGAGCCGAAGGCGACAGAAAATATCCCGCAAATGATTGCCATGATTGCAACCCTGATTCAAAACGGCAAAGCCTATCCTGCCGCAAACGGCGACGTTTACTATGCCGTGCGCGAGTTTGCCGCTTACGGACAATTATCGGGCAAATCGCTGGACGACCTGCGCGCAGGCGAGCGTGTGGAAGTGGATGGTTTCAAACGCGATCCGCTTGATTTTGTGTTGTGGAAAGCGGCGAAAGCAGGCGAGCCGGCATGGGAAAGCCCTTGGGGCAACGGCCGTCCGGGTTGGCACATCGAATGCTCCGCCATGAGTGAAAACCTGTTCGGTGATACTTTCGACATTCACGGTGGCGGCGCGGATTTGCAGTTCCCTCATCATGAAAATGAAATCGCCCAAAGCGTCGGTGCCAGCGGTCATACCTGCGGCCACGACCACGCGAAAACTCACCACGGTCAAAGCATTGCCAGCCACGTTAAATACTGGCTGCACAATGGCTTCATCCGCGTGGACGGCGAAAAAATGTCCAAATCGCTGGGCAACTTCTTCACCATCCGCGAAGTGTTGAAACAATACGACCCCGAAGTCGTGCGCTTCTTCATCCTGCGCGCCCACTACCGCAGCCCGCTGAACTACTCCGACGCGCATTTGGATGACGCAAAAGGTGCACTGACCCGCCTGTACACCACATTGAAAAACACGCCTCCCGCCGCGTTTGATTTGTCCGAAAACGCCAACGACTACACCCGCCGCTTCTACGCCGCCATGAATGATGATTTCGGCACAGTCGAAGCCGTTGCCGTGTTGTTCGAACTGGCAGGCGAAGTGAACAAAACCAACGACGCACACCTCGCCGGCTGCCTGAAAGCCTTGGGCGGCATCATCGGTCTGCTGCAACGCGACCCGACCGAGTTTTTGCAAGGCGGCGCGGTTTCAGACGGCCTCTCCAACGAAGAAATCGAAGACTTAATTGTTCGACGCAAACAGGCGCGCGCGGATAAAAACTGGGCAGAATCCGACCGCATCCGCGACCTTCTGAATGAACACAAAATCATTCTGGAAGACAACGCCGGCGGCACGACTTGGCGTCGCGGCTAATTTGCTGTGATACGAAAAAAGGTCGTCTGAAAATCATTTTTCAGACGACCTTTTGATATTTGATTGAAAGCAGTGATGTTTGTACTCAATCTTCCAGCAGATTCTTCTTAATGACTGCAGGATTCCCCGCTGCTACGCAGTACGGCGGCACATCTTTGGTTACCACAGCCCCAGCGCCGATGACTGCTCCTTTGCCTACCCGGACACCACCCATAATAATCGCACGCCGTCCGATCCAAACATCATCCTCAATCACAATCGGATTGACTTCCGTATAGCCCTCATATTTCAAAGTTTCACGATTAAACTTGTGATTATTAGAATAAAACAAACACTCCGGCCCCATCATGACATTATTGCCTATCGTCAAACCGTAGCATATTTCGCAATTAACGCCGACACCCGAGTTATCGCCGATCACCGTATCCGGCATGACATATGCGCCCTTTTCAATATTGACGTTTGTACCGATATGAGGCGACACTCTTTTTGCTAAAAAAACACGGACTCTTTTAGCAGGCGTGCCTAAAACACGACAATAAGACGGCGGCAGCAAACCGCTGACCACACGCAGAATCAAACCATTTACTTTTGCCTTCATTCCTATACGGTCCCTCATTTGATAAATATATGTCATCAGACCTATATTTTGCATAAAGTTCAATAAGAAAGCAAAAATTCTTAAAAAATTACTCAAATAAACAATACGATAAATAATTCAGCATCTTATTATCCCAATCATCATTTCAAGAACACAAAAGCAACGCCGATCAACCTCTCTCGGGCAATATCCTCTTGACGGAACAGAAAAAAACAGCGAGAATCCGACTCTTGTCTGAAGCATAGGTACATCCCCTATGCCCGCTTAACCGAAAGGAAACAAAATGAAACAAGATATCCATCCTAATTACCACGAAATCAACGTTACCTGCTCTTGCGGCAACAAATTCGTCACCAAATCCGCGCTGGAAAAAGACAGCTTCAATATCGAGGTTTGCTCTTTGTGCCACCCGTTCTACACCGGCACCCAAAAAATCGTCGACACAACCGGTCGCGTGGACAAATTCAACAACAAATTCGGCAACCTGTTCAAACGCTAACCGCCGCTTTGCTGAAATAAAAAAGACTGCATTTTATGCAGTCTTTTTTGCTTTATATGTCGTCTGAAAATGCATTTTCACCAGTTCAAAACCCAAATCCCTCCTTTCAGACGACCTCCCGCCAAATCTTTGCTAAACTACACGAAAATACGTCCACATCCTCAAACCTATGCTCACCTACACTCCGCCCGACCCGCGCCAACCCGCCAAAACCCATGAAAAACCCTGGCTCTTGCTGCTGATGGCATTTGCCTGGCTGTGGCCGGGCGTGTTTTCGCACGACTTGTGGAACCCCGCCGAACCCGCCGTCTTCACCGCCGTCGAAGCCTTAGACGCAGGCGCGACGCCGTTGGTTGCCCATGTGTTGGGACAGCCGGATTTTCAGATTCCGCCCGTCTATTTGTGGGTGGCGGCGGCGTTCAAACACCTATTGTCGCCTTGGGCGGCGGATTCTTATGATGCCGCGCGTTTTGCGGGCGTTTTCTTTACGATTATCGGACTGACCGCCTGCGGTTTTGCCGGATTCAACTTTTTAGGCAGACACCACGGGCGCAGCGTCGTCCTCATCCTGATCGGCAGCATCGGGCTGCTCTCGGTCGCGCATTTCCTCAACCCCGCTTCCGTCGCCTTTGCCGCATCGGGCATGATATTGTGCGGTTTCTCGTTGGCGCAACGCCGCGTCATTACCGCCTCGCTGCTGCTGGGCGGCGGTTGGGCGTTGCTGTCGCTTTCATCGGGCTATCTGATGACCGTCGCGCTGATGTTTTTAGCCCCCGCCCTGCTGCTCGATGCGCAATGGCGCGTCAAACGCTATTACCTGACGCTGGTCGGCGCGTTTGCCATCGGACTGCCGCTGTTGACGGTTTATCCGCTCATCTTCTCCAGAACGCAGCCCGAACTCTTTTCCTTCTGGCTGCACCACCACTCGCTCGGCGCATTCGGCGGCTTGGGTGATTTTCAGACGACCTTCAGCCTGTTCTATTATCTGAAAAACCTGCTCTGGTTCACGCTGCCCGCGTGGCCGCTCGCTGCATGGACGTTGAGCCGCCCCCGCATACGCGAAAAAAACTGGAGCGTATTGTGCATTTCGTGGTTCCTCATCGTCCTCAGCATCCTTGCCGTCAGCCCGCAACGCCTGCAAGACAACCTCGTTTGGCTGCTGCCCCCGCTCGCCCTGCTCGGCGCGGCGCAACTGGACGGATTGCGGCGCGGCGCAGCGGCGTTTATCAACTGGTTCGGCATCATGGCATTCGGACTGTTCGCCATCTTCCTGTGGACGGGCTTTTTCGCCATGAACTACGGCTGGCCCGCCAAACTCGCGGAACGCGCCGCCTATTTCAGCCCGTATTACACGCCCGACATCGACCCGATGCCGATGGCGGTCGCCCTGCTGTTCACCCCGTTGTGGCTGTGGGCGATTACCCGCAAAAACATCCGCGGCAGACAAGCCGTCACCAACTGGGCGGCAGGCGTTACGCTGGCGTGGGCATTGCTGATGACCCTGTTCCTGCCGTGGCTTGACGCCGCCAAAAGTCACGCGCCTGTCGTCCTCCAAATGGAAGCCTCCCTCTCCCCCGAACTGAAACAACGGCTTTCAGACGACCTCGAATGTATCAGCATAGCCGCCGAAGACCGCCGCGCCCGTATCGCTTGGGCGCAATACAGCGAATTGAAACCCCACATCGACGACGCTGCCTGCCGCTACCGTCTGGTGCAGCAGCCTAAAAACACCGACGCGCCGCAAGGCTGGACGAAAATCTGGCAGGGCGCGCGCCCAAGGAACAAAGTGGAAGGCTTCGCTTTGTTGGAAAAAGCGGAATGAATCCGCGATGGGTATGAATAACGAACGTCGTCTGAAAACCTGTATTTTAGATTTTCAGACGACCTTTTAAATCATCTAAGGTTATGAAGAAAGGCACACAAAAACAATATTGCCGAAACTGCTGTCATTTTCGCATCAATCAGTATTTGTGCAAAAATGAATCAACGCGTTATCCCAATAAATACATAAGGGCGCATCATTGCGCCCTTTTTTGATTGCTATTTCGCCAATTCTTTGTCGATTTCCTGATAAAGCTCAGCGAAGTTCGGTTCACCGACAAAGGTTTTCAGGATTTCGCCTTTTTTATTAATCAGAAAAGAAGTCGGGTAAACCTGCGTGCCAAATGCTTGTGCGGCGGCTTTATCGGCATCAAACATGACGGTAAAGGGCAAACCGTATTCTTGGACGTATTGGGTTACGCTTTCCAGAGGGTCTATCGGTTGGGCAATGCCGAGGACTTGAAAATCTTTTCCTTGATAGTCTTTGGACATTTTGATGACTTTGGGCATTTCGCTGACACAGCCCGGACAGGAAGGAAACCAGAAATTGATGAAGCTGACTTTGCCTTGCAAATTGGCGTTGGACACCGGTTTGCCTTGCAGGTCGGACAAAGAGAATGCAGGAGTAGGTTTGTTATCCGGAATAAGGACGATGGCGAGCAGCGCGCCGATAATGGCAACTGCGGCAATGGTAATGAGCTTTTTCATGCTTCGGCGTATTGTTTTAAAAGAGTAAAGAGAGGTTCGGGAATGCTGATGCTTCGCCCGCTTTCTGCGCTGACGACCATCAAAGTGCTTTCAGCTTCGACGGCATTTTTACCGCTGGGCAAAACGATGTTTTGAGTAAGGATAATATGGCGTGAGGTCAGCTCTTTCAGACGACCTTCAAAACGCAATATGTCGCCATCGACGGCGGCACGGCGATAACGGATGTCGGTGCGGACAACCACCAGCATCAAGCCGTCGATTTCGGACAAGAAACCGTGTTCCTCAAAAAATGTCCAGCGCGCTTCTTCGAGAAATTCGAGATAGCGCGCGTTGTTGACATGACCGTAGCCGTCAAGATGGTAATTGCGGACGCGGACGTTCATCAGTTCAGATTAAAGGGTTGAAAGGCTTCACGGGCGAGCGGTTCTTGCTCGAGGTCGGTAATAACGGTAGAAAGCTGGATGTCGAACCATTCGTTGAAAATATCGGCGTCCAAATCAGGCCACTCGCTCTCATCTTCGCACCAGTCGGCAAGTTCGGCAGCGAAAATGTCTTCAAACCGCGCTTCAATTTCGTCCCATACTTCGTCGGCGGTTTCACACGGACGGACGAGATAAGAATTGGCATCGGCTTGAATATCTTCAAGCGTCAAACCGTCAAGATGATTGCCGGGCAGGGTTTGCAGCCAGTTCCAAAAAGGATCGAGCGGGATGAGCAGGAAGACGCTGCGGTTGACTTCGTACATGATGTTTTCCTTGATTTCAGATAAGGGAATGATATAGCAAAGGCCGTGCAAACGCTATCTTTACGGGCTACCGCATTCTTTGCAGCCTTAATAAGCGTCCCGCCTTATTCATGAGCGTATAGAAGGTATAGTGGATTAACTTTAAACCAGTACGGCGTTGCCTCGCCTTGCCGTACTATTTGTACTGTCTGCGGCTTCGTCGCCTTGTCTTGATTTAAAGTTAATCCACTATAAAAGGTCGTCTGAAAAACCGTGTTTCGAGTTTTCAGACGACCTTTGTTCTGTTTTCTGACCGGGATTAGAAACTGTAATTCACCCGCGCCGTATAAGTGCGCGGCGCGCCGGGCATGGCGTCGGAACGCCAGTATTTTTGATTGAACAGATTGCCGACGGCGAAAGTGAGGTTCAGATTTTTGCGGTTCCAGCCGAGCATGGCGTCGGTGCGGACGAAGCCGGGAAGCGTGGTGGTTGCTTTTTGGCTAGAGTTGTAGCCGTAGCGTTTGCCCGTACCGGTTACGCCGATTTCGCCGTAGAGGTTTTCAGTCGGCGTGTAACGGAAAAACAGGTTGCCGGTAACGTTGCTGGTGTTTTCCAAATGGATGCCCACGCGGTTTGGATTTTCCTTGTCTTCAACCACTTTCGCCTGCATCACGCCCAACGAGCCGCGCAGGTAGAGTTTTTTGGGGATGATTTGTCCGATGGCGGACAACTCCACGCCGCGCGAACGGTGTTTGCCGCCGACTGCCCAAGTGTAGGGATCATTTTGCGCATCGGGGCGGTAGCGGATATTGAAGCGTTCGATTTGGTAGGCGGACAATGTGGTGCTGAGGCGATCGTCCAGCCAACTGCTTTTGACGCCGGTTTCGTATTGGCGGGTGTACTCGGGGTCGGCGTTGAACACGGCGGCAGACGAAGTGTCGATACTCAAATAGCCGCCGCGTCCGCCATAAGGCGCGAAGCCTTTGTTATACGAGGCGTAGAGCGTGTGGGCGGGCGTTACGTTCCACACTGCTCCGATGTTGGGGCTGAACGAGTGTCCGCTGTATTGGCGGCTGCTGCCGGTGAGTTTGTTTTCGGAATTAAAGGTGTATTTGTCGTAACGGCCGCCGAGGACGAATTTCAAATCGGGCGTAGCGGAGAAGATGTTTTGCACGAAGATGCCGTAGGAGTCGGCTTTGTGGCGGTTTTGGGTGAGGACGGGTTGCAGCCTGCCCGAAGCCGGCCAGCTTGCGCGGTCATAGGGGTTGATGGAGGCGGAAAAGGCGCGGCTGAAACCCAATGTCGGGTTGCGGCGTTCGCGGCTGTAATCCAGGCCTACGGTCAGATGGTTTTCAAAACGGCCGATGGTGTAGTCGCCGTTGAGTGTGAAATTGGACGACAGGGTTTTGTTGTCGGTCTGCTGCCAGGCGTAGTTGCGTTTGATGCGGCTGCCGTTTTCGCTGCCTGCATAGAAATGGTCGAAATCCTGCGCCGCCGTGCGGTGGGCGAGCTGCCATTGGGCGCGCCATTTGTCGTTGAAGGCGTATTCGAGGTCGGAACGCCAAACTTGCAGCTTGTCTTTGACAAAATCGTTCGGGTGGGCGAAACCCATGCGGTAAGGCAGTCCGAAGCGGTCGTACACGGACTTGGTCGGGCTGCGGTCGGGCGTGCGCTCCACATTGTCGTAGGTGTATTGCCCCGTCCATTTCAAGCCGTTGTCGAGTTTGACGGTAATGCTGGGCGAAACCATGACGTTTTTGCTGTCTATGCCGCTGCGGAACGAATTGGCGCGCCCGACTTCGCCGGTGAGGCGGATGGCGACGTTTTTGCTCAGCACTTCGTTGATGTCCATATTCAGGCTGCGGTTTGCCCACGAGCCGTAAACCGCACCGATGTTGCGGCTTTGTTTGAAGTTGGCGTATTTGCTGACCATATTGATGACGCCGCCGCCGTTGGTGCGGCCGTAAAGCACGGAAGACGGACCTTTCAGGATTTCCACGCGCTCGATGTTGGCAGTGCTGCGGCGCACCTGACCGCTTTCGCGTACGCCGTCGCGGTAAATATCGGATGCGTCGGCTTGAAAACCGCGCAGGAAAATGCTTTCGCCACGCATATCGTAGGCAGCGTCAATGCCGGCGTTGCCTTCGAGGATGGAACTCAAATCGTTCGTACCGTAATTTTTGTTTTTCTGGATATTGAGCGTATCGACGGTTTGCGGCGTTTCTTTGATGAGCTGTCCGTTGCGGGTAACGGCGGCTTCGTCGTAGTTGATGTAGCCTTTGAGTACGCTGGTGTCAGACTGTCCGACCACGGTAACGGTGGGCAGCGTGGCGGTGTAATGTTCACCATCGGCTGTATCGGCAGCATACAGCGGGAAGGCGGAAGCAATCAGGGCGGGAAGCAGGGAAAGACGGGCGGAATAGTGCATGTTCAACTCGGAAGGTGAAGGGATGCGGCATTATAGGAAATATTTTTGTTTAATTGAGATAATTGATAACAATTATCTTTATTTATGACAAATCGTGTTTATATTCTGCAACGAAGCAGCTACTAAGAAAAATACATTTAAAATGAATACTATTATCTGATTATTAAATATATAGTGGATTAACTTTAAATCAGGACAAGGCGACGAAGCCGCAGACAGTACAGATAGTACGGCAAGGCGAAGCAACGCCGTACTGGTTTAAAGTTAATCCACTATAAATTTAGAATTACACAAACACCGCCATAAATCGAAAGGTCGTCTGAAAACCTGCGTTTCAAGCTTTCAGACGACCTTCTCGTTAACAACATTTAAGTTTCATAATCCTGCACGATTTTTTTGTACACGGCTTCGGGCAGGTAGCGGCGTATTATGTCGTGCCAACCATCTGGGCCGACCAGGCCTTTGACCATAGTGGAAGACACTTCGGCGATTTCGCGCGGCGGCATCAGGAAAACCGTCGAAATTTCGGGTGCAAGGTCGCTGTTGATATAGCGCATGGAGCGTTCGTATTCGTAGTCGGCGGCGGAGCGGATACCGCGAACGATAAAACCCGCTCCGATTTCACGCGCGTAGCGGACCAGGAAGCGGTTTTCAAATACGCTGATGCGGACATTGGGAAAGTCGCCCGTAATCGCTTCGAGCATGGCGCGGCGTTCGTCTATGGTGTAGGTGTTGCGTTTTTCGGGATTGATGCCGATGGCGACGACGAGTTCGTCAAAAAGAACCTGAGCTTCTTGTATCATCCAAAGATGGCCGAGGGTCGGCGGGTCGAAGCTGCCTGCGTAAACGGCGCGGCGCGGGGGGATAGTGTTCATGGGTAGTAGGATGAGTGATGGCAGCCGTCAGAATAGCGGGCGGGGAATGGAATGTCAAAAAGGTCGTCTGAAAACCTGTTTGCAGTTTTCAGACGACCTTTGAATTCTTTCGTCAGATGCGTAAACGGTTAATCATCGCCGCTGAACGCCAGCAGAATCCGCAGCAGGCTGCTGAAGATATTGTAGATGGAGATGAAGATGGTCAGAGCCGCGCTGATATGGCTGTCTTCGCCACCGTCAATCACCGTACGCACCTGCCACATAATCATCAGCGAGCTGAACAGGACAAACGCTGCCGAAACGGCAAGGCTCAATGCCGGGATTTGCAGGAAGAAGTTGGCAATCATCGCGATCATCAATACCACCGCGCCGACGGTCAGGAAGCGGCCTAGCGAATTCATATTGACATTGGTGCGGCGCGCCATTGCAGACATGGTAAAGAACACACCGGCAGTCATGGCGGCGGCGATGCCGACGATTTGCGTACCGTTTGGAATAGCGAGCGTATATTGCAGAAGCGGGCTGATCAGCACACCCATGCCGAAAGTGAAGATCATCAGGAGAGTTGCGCCGACATTGCTGTAACGGTTTTTCTCAATGAGGAAAGTCATGCCGTAGAAGAACACCAGCACGGCAACCAGCCCCATCCAGCCCTGACCGAACAGAGAGAACAGATTCAGTCCGAATTGGCCGCTGAAATATGCGCCGGCAACGGCGGGAATGAAAGACAGGCCGAGCAGGCGGTAGGTTTTTTGCAGGACGGTATTTTTAGCAACCTGTCCTGTGACGGTATAGTCGTAAACGTCGTTTCGCATGGCGTTTGCTCCTGAAAAATGGCTTGAAAACAAATAAATTCGGATTCTAACAGTAAATCATCGGCTTGGGCATATCAAGTATGACGCCGTCGCCGCTTACCGATAGATAATGGCGGATGGAGGATTTTAAAGGGCTTGAATGAAAGAGGTCGTCTGAAAACCAGAAAACCTGTTTTCAGACGACCTGCATTTTCCTCATGAATCCTTTATAATCTCTTCCTTTATAAATCAATATCTTTCGAAAGAAGCAAAATGTCCGATTTCCGTCAAGATTTCCTCAAGTTTGCGCTGGCGCAGAATGTATTGAAATTCGGTGAATTCACGACCAAGGCAGGCCGTCAGTCTCCTTATTTTTTCAACGCCGGACTGTTTAACGACGGCGCATCGACGCTGCAACTGGCGAAGTTTTACGCGCAGGCGATTATTGAGAGCGGCGTGAAATTCGACATGCTGTTCGGCCCGGCTTACAAAGGCATTATTTTGGCGGCGGCGACGGCTATGATGCTGGCGGAAAAAGGCGTGAACGTGCCGTTTGCCTATAACCGCAAAGAAGTGAAAGACCACGGCGAAGGCGGTGTGTTGGTCGGTGCGCCGCTCAAAGGTCGCGTATTGATTATCGACGACGTGATTTCTGCGGGAACATCTGTGCGCGAATCGGTCAAACTGATTGAAGCGGAAGGCGCGACCCCCGCCGCTGTCGCCATCGCACTCGACCGCATGGAAAAAGGTACGGGTGAATTGTCTGCGGTTCAGGAAGTCGAAAAACAATACGGCCTGCCCGTCGTCGCCATTGCCAACCTGAACGACTTGTTCACGCTCTTGCAAAACAACGCGGAATTCGGCGGCTTCCTCGAGCCGGTCAGAGCCTACCGCGAACGCTACGGCGTTGCCTAAAATACGATGAACAAAAAGGTCGTCTGAAAACGGACAACCCCTTTTCAGACGACCCCATCCAATCAAACACACATTAAAACAACACATTCCACACTTTACACGGAAAACACCTATGCCCGCATGTATCTGCCCACACTGCAAAACTTCACTTTGGGTCAAAGACACCCAGCTCAACGTCGCACAAGGCTTTGTCATCTGCAACAAATGCGAAGGCCTGTTCAAAGCCAAAGACAGCCTGGCGCCGTCCTCCGCCCCCGCCAACTCCGACACACTGCCCAACGCCGTAACCGACGTTCGCCTCGTACACGACATGGGCGGCAATATCCGCAACCGCAAACAACTCTCCCGCCACGAAATCGCCAACCTGCTCGACAGTGCCGAACGCGCCAAAAAGGCCAAAGAAGAGGCGGCACGACGTGCCGAAGAGGAAAAGCGGCGGACTGAAGAATTCCAAGCCTTGATGGCTGCCGCTGCCAAACCCGCCAAATCCGAAGAAGGCTTCAACTGGACGCTGGCGGTACTGGTTGCGCTGACCGTCCTCATCATGCAGCTTTTCTATCTGGTCTTGTTATGAACACATCTCCGGGCTTTGTTGCCGATTTTCGCGAAGCCGCGCCCTATATCCACTACCTGCGCGGCAAAACACTGGTTATCGGCATCACCGACAGCCTGCTCGAAGGCGACACCCTGAACCGGCTTGCCGCCGATTTCCACCTGCTTGCCGGCTTGGGCGTGCGCCTCGTGTTGGTACACGGCACGCGCCATTTTCTCAACTGCCTCGCCGCCGACAGACAATTCGTTCCGCAATACCACCGCAACCGCCGCATTACCGACGATGCCACCCTGCGCGACGCCAAGCAGGCGGTCGGCATGATACGCAGCGACATCGAAGCCGCCCTGTGCAGCAGCGCATCCGCGCCCTTACGCAACAAGCCGATTCCCACCGCTTCGGGCAATTTCCTCACCGCCCGTCCGCTCGGCGTCATTGACGGCATAGACATGGGCTACACCGGCATCGTCCGCAAAACCGACACCGACTCCATCAACCGACGCCTCGACGACGGCGCCATCGTCCTCATCAGCCCGCTCGGACACTCCTACGGTGGCAAAACCTTCAACCTCAGCATGAGCGAAGCCGCCGAAGCCGTCGCCGTCGCCCTTCAAGCCGAAAAACTCGTGTACCTGACCGAAGAAGCCGGCATTTGCAACGCCGACGGCGTCCTCATGTCCACCCTGTCCTCAGGCGAAGTCCGCCACCTGATAGAAACCGCACACAACGTCCCCGTGCGCCTGCTCCAAGCCGCCGTCAACGCCGTCGAAAACGGCGTCAGCCGCGTTCAAATCCTCAGCGGGCGCGAAGACGGCGGACTTTTACGCGAACTCTTTACCCGCGAAGGCTGCGGCACCGCCATCGCCCGCGATGCCTTCGTCTCCATCCGCCAAGCCCACAGCCGCGACATCCCGCGCATCATCGCCCTGATACGCCCGCTGGAAGAACAAGGCATCCTGTTGCACCGCAGCCGCGAATATCTCGAAAACCACATCTCCGGCTTCTCCGTCCTCGAACACGACCGCAACATCTACGGCTGCGTCGCCCTCAAAACTTTCGACGACCCCGAAATCGGCGAACTCGCCTGCCTCGTCGTCTCCCCCGAAGCCCGCGACGGCGGCTACGGCGAAATGTTGCTCGACCACCTTTTCCAAAAAGCCCAAAGCTTGGGCATCCGCCGGCTGTTCGCCCTCTCCACCCATACGGGCGAATGGTTTGTCGAACGCGGTTTTCAGACGACCTCTCCCGATGCATTACCCGAAGAACGCCGCCGCGACTACCTTGCCAACGGCCGCAATTCGCAAGTGTTCGTCCGAAATATCGAACCTTGATGCGACACGTTTTGCGCCTCCCGTTCATCCGACCTCGCGGTCGAACCCATCATTCAGATTTAGCTTGTTCACTGTTAAATATTATATTTGGACGAGGGCTGACAGCTTGCCGATTCCGGATAAACCTGCCCAACCCATTGCCGTTTCCGGGCGGTTGGAAGGAGTGGAAAGTCAAGAATCAAAACAATATCCCCATACGGTTTTTTTAAAAAAGGTCGTCTGAAAACACGGCATATATTTTCACCGAGCAACGACTTTATCGGGAAATACGAACTTGCTGATCATCCCGTTTATGTATATGATAACGAATACCGTGCCGGTGTAGCTCAGTCGGTAGAGCAGCGCATTCGTAACGCGAAGGTCGGGGGTTCGATTCCCTTCTCCGGCACCAGATTGGATAAAGAGAGGTCGTCTGAAAACTTGGTTTTAGGTTTTCAGACGACCTTTTTTATTGTGGTGTTTGTTCAAGGCTGAGGACTTGGAAAGTATTTTTCAAAATACCAAACAGTTTTTGCGACATAAATTTTAGCGATAATCCTTGACGATAACCTAAATTACTATTCATTAAGAACCTGAAATTCATTTCCTCATTCCAATATTCTGCAATATCACTGCCACGAAAATTGAACCGAGGATCTTTAATGCAACTATAGTTAATTAATGTAATAGCCAGTATATCTGTTTCCTCGGAAATATAAGTACGCTGTTCATCATTGAAGTCAGGTAATGATTGGATATTGAATAATTGAGCAAAATCTTCGGCATGTGTGCGATTTCTATTAATATCTTCAGCTAATTTTGGATAAAAACAAAAGATAAATATAGCTGTAATAATGAGCAATTTATATTCAATTACAAAATCTTTCCCTAATCCTTGGGCTAAAGAATTAAATATTTCCAAATATCGTACTAATGTTTCCGTTTCTCTTAGCGACAGATTATTTCGTTGAATAATCTCACCAAGAAAATTCATGATTCGATTATTTTTGATTAACAGAGATAATTCGTCATTCAGTTCTATTAATTCCTGACAATAACGAATTGATACAAATTTTCTTTCTTCCTCAAACGGAGCCACAACCTTATCCGGCAAGGTAAAGCTATACTTCAAAAACTTATCCAAATATTTGTGCGCATCCACTTCCACCCCATACCGATGATTAATCGCTGCGCGCAGTTGCTTGGTGTTCGTTACCAGCACGACTTTGACGTTTTCAACCTCAAAGACATGCTTGATGACCTCCAACATATCGACGGCGTAATCGGGGCGGCAGCGGTCGAGTTCGTCGATAAACAGGATAATCGGTTTTTCCGCTGCAAATTCTTTTAGGCAGGCTTTGAGCGTTTCCAGATTTTTTTCCGCTTCGATTTGCTCTTTCAACAAGGCTTCGACGGTTGCATCAATAGTTGCATCAATGGAATGGCTAGCAAGTGTGGTGGCAGCACCAGCTACGGTTGCCGCTGCATTTTTTGCTTCTTGCTTATCATTTATAATTTGGCTCATTCCTTCTGCTAAATCTTCCACATTTTGCTTTAGGACATGACCAACCGCTGCATTGGCAACGGTTTTCATCAAGAATCCTGCGGCTTTCGCGATTTTCCTAATGCGATCTTTATGTTCTTCAATAAGCTTTTCGTCAGAACCTTCAGGCGGTGTACAGGTTTTGATGATTTCGGCAAGCAATGCCAGCAGAGGCTCTCCGCTGTGGTCTGAACGGAAGGCGTCAATATAGACGGGCTGATAATCGCGATGTTGCTCCTGCATAAGCCGAATCAGTTTTTGGCAAAATTCGGTTTTACCCGTTCCCCAGCCACCGTCGATTACCATGGGGGAGAGGTCGATATCTGAGGTAAGCAGCCTGATAATGTTTTCGGCTATCGGCTTACGCTTGAATTCGTCTTGTGTATCGAAAGTGGGTTTTTCTAAAGTTTGAGTTTCCATGTCATCCCTTTGTCTAATCATAAATTCAAATAAGAATACCCGCATCGTCATTCCCGCGCAGACGGGAATCCAGACCGCAATCATTCACCCGTAGGTCGGATACTTGTATCCGACACAGTCCAAGATGTCGGATTCGAGAATCCGACCTACGACGCTGCGCGGGAATGACGGCAGGGGGTGCGTTCTATTTTAATCTACATAAATATGTGTCGGTATTAAAAAGGTCGTCTGAAACCTGATTTTGGGTTTCAGACGACCTTTTCCTATCTGCGGGTAAGCCTACTTCGCTCCTTTAAACCCGCGCTTCAAATGCACCATCAGCAATGCCACTGCCGCAGGGGTTACGCCGGAAATGCGGCTGGCTTGTCCGACGGTTTCAGGCTTGTGCTGATTGAGCTTTTGCTGCACCTCTGCCGACAAACCTTTGACTTTGCTGTAATCGATGTCGTCGGGCAGCTTTAAGGTTTCGATGTCGCGGCGGCTGTCGATTTCTTCGTTTTGGCGGTCGATATAGCCTTGGTATTTGACTTGGATTTCGACTTGTTCGATGACTTCGGCGGAGAGGTTTTCAGACGACCTTGCGCCTTCGAGCGTCATCAGTGCGGCATAGTCGAGGTTCGGGCGGCGCAGGAGGTCGTGCAGGTTGGCTTCGCGGCTGAGTTTTTGTCCGAACACGCGGATTTGTTCGTCTTCGGCGAGTTTTTGCGGCGTGTACCACGTTGTTTTCAAACGTTGGATTTCGCGTTCGATGGCTTCGCGTTTTTCGTTGAACATGCGCCATTGCGCTTCGGATACCAAGCCGATTTTGTGGCCGTCTTCGGTCAGGCGCATGTCGGCGTTGTCTTCCCTGAGTTGCAGGCGGTATTCGGCGCGGCTAGTGAACATGCGGTAGGGTTCGTTCACGCCTTTGGTGATGAGGTCGTCCACCAATACGCCGAGGTAGGCTTGTTCGCGGCGCAGCAGGAGCGGGTCTTGTTCTCGGACGTATTGCACGGCGTTCGCGCCTGCGAGAAGGCCTTGTGCGGCGGCTTCTTCGTAGCCGGTCGTGCCGTTGATTTGTCCGGCGAAGAAGAGGCCTTGGATGGTTTTGGTTTCGAGGCTGGCTTTGAGGTTGCGCGGGTCGAAGTAGTCGTATTCGATGGCATATCCGGGGCGCAGGATATGGGCGTTTTCAAGGCCTTTCATGCTGCGCACGAGGGCGATTTGTATGTCGAACGGCAGGCTGGTGGAGATACCGTTGGGGTAGTATTCGTTGGTGGTCAGGCCTTCGGGTTCGAGGAAAATCTGGTGGCTGTCTTTGTCGGCGAAGCGGTTGATTTTGTCTTCGATAGACGGGCAGTAGCGCGGGCCGACGCCTTCGATTTTGCCGGTGAACATGGGGCTGCGGTCGAAGCCTGAGCGGATGATGTCGTGGGTTTGCAGGTTGGTATGCGTAATCCAGCAGGACACTTGGCGCGGGTGCATTTCGGCGTTGCCGCGCACGGAAAAGACGGGCACGGGCGTGTCGCCGGGCTGTTCGGTGAGTTGGGAGAAATCAATCGTGCGACCGTCGATGCGCGGCGGTGTGCCGGTTTTCAGACGACCTTGTGGCAGGTTCAACTCACGCAAACGTCCGCCCAGCGATTTGGCGGCGGGGTCGCCGGCGCGGCCGCCTTCGTAGTTTTCCAAACCGATGTGGATTTTGCCGGACAAAAACGTGCCTGCGGTCAGCACGACGGCGCGGGCTTTAAATTCCACGCCCATCGCGGTGATTACGCCGCTGATGCGGTCGCCGTCGAGCGTTACGTCGTCAACCGACTGCTGGAAGAGGTCGAGGTTTTCTTGGTTTTCCAGCATCTCGCGGATGGCGGCTTTATACAGTATACGGTCTGCCTGCGCGCGCGTGGCACGGACCGCCGCGCCTTTGCTGGCGTTCAGGCGGCGGAACTGGATACCGGATTTGTCGGTCGCCAACCCCATTGCGCCGCCGAGCGCGTCGAGTTCGCGTACTAAATGTCCTTTGCCGATGCCGCCGATGGAGGGGTTGCACGACATTTGTCCGAGCGTTTCGATGTTGTGTGTGAGCAAAAGCGTCTGCGCGCCCATGCGGGCGGCGGCAAGCGCGGCTTCCGTGCCTGCGTGGCCGCCGCCAACGACGATGACGTCGTAGGTTTTGGGGTAAATCATGTGGGTCATGTGTTTTAACGTGCCTAATGGTTTCAGACGACCCCTTTTCTCTGACGGAGGTCGTCTGAAAATATAATGAATTCAAAAATAAACGTGGAATTGTACGCTTTTTCGGGGGGATTTGACAGGTGGCAATGGTTTGCGGGAACAAATGAAGGAAAGGTCGTCTGAAAATCCGGCCTCACCGAAATGAAAACGGATGAAACGGGTTTGACCAAATCTCAAATCTACAGTTTTTTAGAAGACTTTGAATGAATTTTGCAGGCAACGAATGCGCTACATTGCCGCACACAATCTTTGGATTTCCTACCATCCGTTACCATACATAGGGGAGAGGATATTGAGAAAAAAGAAGGTCGTCTGAAAACCTAGTTTCGGTTTTTCAGACGACCTTTTGCTTGATCAAATCACTTCAATGTATTGCCTGATGTAAATCAGCAGTGAACCAGCGTGCCTTCGTCTTCGCCGGTAACGACGCGTTTGAGCGAGCCTTGTTTGGCGATGCCGAAGACGACGATGTTGAGTTTGCGTTCGCGGCAGAGGGCGAAAGCGGTTGCGTCCATGACTTTGAGGTTTTTGTTCAAGGCTTCGTCAAAGGTGATGGTTTCGTAGCGCGTGGCGGACGGGTCTTTTTTCGGGTCTGCGGTATAAACGCCGTCCACGTTGGTGGCTTTGAGCATGACGTCGCAGTTCATTTCGGCTCCGCGCAGGGCGGCGGCGGTGTCGGTGGTGAAGAACGGGTTGCCCGTACCGGCGGCGAAGATGACGACTTTGCCTTCTTCAAGGTATTGGATGGCTTTGGGGCGGGCGTAGGTTTCGGCGATTTGCTGCATGGAAAGCGCGGATTGTACGCGCGCTTTGATGCCGAGGGTTTCGAAGGCATCTTTGAGGGCGAGTGCGTTCATGACGGTCGCCATCATGCCCATGTAGTCTGCGGTGGCGCGATCCATGCTGCCTGCTTGGGCGGATACGCCGCGGAAGATGTTGCCGCCTCCGACAACGATGCCGACTTGTACGCCCATTTTGACGACTTCGGCGATTTCACCGACGGTTTGGACGATGGTATCGTGGTTGATGCCGAAAGGATCGGAACCCATCAGGGATTCGCCGGAGAGTTTCAGTAATACGCGTTTGTATTTGATTTGCTGTGTCATGGGATACCTTGCTTTCTTTGGGTGGATAACGCCGAGTAATCAGGGTAAACCGACCATTCGTTCCAAATGTTCAGTTCACCCTGTGGCGCTGCTTCAATTCGGGGAAAGGACGTTTGATTTTTCAGACAACCTTTCCGGATGTTTAGCTGACAGGGTAACGCGTTTTCCGTGGGTGTATGGGTTTGGTTAAATTATTATTGGTTGATTATGATGAAATATTTTCTTTTCGACAGTATTTTAAACAGTGTAGCTCTCAAAAAAAAGCACCCTGATTCGTTGGGAATCCAGGTGCTTTCTTTTTCATAATTGCCTTACACTTTAGCAGCAGCGGCAACTTCGGCTGCGTAGTCAACAACGGCTTTTTCGATACCGTCGCCTACTTTGTAACGTACGAAGCTGACGACTTCCGTGCCGTTTTCTTTAGCGAATTGGGCAACGGTTTGGTCAGGGTTCATTACGAATGCTTGGCCGTTCAGAGTGATTTCAGCCAAGAATTTGCGGATACGGCCTTCAACCATTTTAGCGGCGATGTCGGCAGGTTTGCCGGAAGCGATGGCTTGCTCGGTGTAGATGTGGCGTTCTTTTTCGATGGTTTCGGCATCTACTTCGGCTTCGGTTACGCATTGCGGCTTAGCGGCAACGATGTGCATACCGATTTTACGCGCTACATCTTCAGAGCCTTTGAACTCAACCAATACGCCTTCGGTAGCCAATGCACCGTGGATGTAGGCAACCAGTTGGTTGGCAGTGTCGATCACTTGGAAGCGGCGGACAGACATGTTCTCGCCCAATTTGGCGATGATGGCTTTGCGTTCTGCTTCAACCAGTTCGCTCAATTCTTCAACGGTAGCCGGTTTTTTCTCGGCAGCAGTTTTCGCAACGAAGTTGGCGAATTCTACGAAACCTGCGTCTTTGGCAACGAAGTCGGTTTCGCAGTTTACTTCAACCAATGCGCCGACATTGCCGTTGATGGCGTAAGCCAATACGCCTTCGGCAGCGGTACGGCCAGCCAGTTTGCCGGCTTTCGCGCCGGATTTGATGCGCAGGATTTCTTCGGCTTTTTCGAAGTTGCCTTCGGCTTCAACCAAGGCTTTTTTGCATTCCATCATGCCCAGGCCGGTAGCGGCGCGCAGATCGGCAACCATTTTTGCAGTAATTTCTGCCATTTTGAATCTCCTAGATTTTTGGGAAACACGGGGTATCCGTGTTTGGGAATGGGGTCGTCTGAAAAGGTTTCAGAACGGGATTTGAGAAAAGGGGCATAACGCCCCTCTTCGGTTTGCCGGATTACTCGGCAGCAGCTTCTTGGGCAGCGGCTACGGTTTCTTGCAGCGCTTGGTTTTTGCCTTCCAAAACTGCGTCGGCGATGCCGCGGCAGTACAGGCGGATGGCTTTGGCGGAGTCGTCGTTACCGGGGATAACGTATTTCACGCCGTCAGGGCTGTTGTTGGTATCGACTACGGCGATAACGGGGATGCCCAGTTTTTCAGCTTCGACCAAAGTACCTTTTTGGTAGCCGGTGTCGATAACGAAAATCGCGTCAGGCAGGCCTTTCATGTTTTTGATACCGCCCAAAGAACGTTCCAGTTTTTCAACGTCGCGTTGCATTTCCAGAATTTCTTTTTTGTTGAAACCGCCTTCGGCAGCGTTTTCCAGAGCAGCGGTTTTTTCTTCCAGGCGTTTGATGGATTGCTTAACGGTTTTGTAGTTGGTCAGCATGCCGCCCAACCAACGGTAATCGACGAAAGGCATACCGGCGCGGGTAGCTTCTTCGCGGATGATTTCACGCGCTTGACGTTTGGTGCCGACGAACAGCACGGTGCCTTTGTTGGCAACCAGACGGCGTACGGCTTCTTGCGCTTCTTGGAACATCGGCAGGGTTTTTTCCAGGTTTACGATGTGGATTTTATTGCGCGCACCGAAAATGTATTGTGCCATTTTCGGGTTCCAGAAACGGGTTTGGTGGCCGAAGTGAACGCCGGCTTCAATCATCTGACGCATAGTAATTTGAGACATTTTATTTCCTTGAAAGGGTTAAGAGCACACATTCAATCGCATAGAACTTGATAGGCTGCGCCTATTGTCAAGCACCCTTCGGCGAAAGTGGGCATAAGTTTTAAAAAATAGTGTGTTTCCGAAATGGAAAACTGATGGATTATAGCGGATAAGGGGTCGTCTGAAAAGGGATTTTATACACTGCCGTCGTGTTTGCCGCCTTCTTGTCCGGCTGCGCGGCGGCTTTGTTCGAATGCTTCCTTTTCCTGCTGCTTCATCAGACGGTTGCGGCGGCGGATAGTGACGACGAAAACGGTAAACGCGACGGGCAGAACCGCCCAAAAAACCAAATAAATCAAAGCGCGCGCGATGCTGGGTTGGGCGGCGGAATACATGACGGCGACGAAGAGGTAGCCGATAAGGACGATATGCCACATGGCGGAATCCTGTTTTGAGGCGAACAGAGTGTTTATAATCGCCGTATTCTACAACAACACTCAAAAGGTCGTCTGAAATGAGGAATGAGGAAAAACACGCCCTGCGCCGAGAGTTGCGCCGCGCCCGCACGCAGATGGGGCATCAAGGGCGGCTGGCGGCGGGGCAAACGATTAACCGTCTGCTCAAGCGTTATATCAAGAAGGGGCGTAAGATCGGCGTGTATTGGCCGATGGGCAACGAGCTGCGGCTGGACGGTTTCGTCCGTGCGGCGCAAAAACGCGGGGCCAAACTGTATCTGCCTTATATCGAACCTCGTTCGCGGCGGATGTGGTTCACGCCCTATCCTACCGACGGAGTAAAACAAGAACGCAAGTGCGGCAGGGCGAAATTGAATGTACCGCAGTTTGCAGGGCGCAAAATCCGCGTACACGGTTTATCGATATTGTTCGTCCCGATTGTCGGTATGGACCGCAAGGGCTACCGCTTGGGGCAGGCAGGCGGCTATTACGACGCGACGCTCTCGGCAATGAAATACCGTTTACAGGCAAAAACCATAGGCGTAGGCTTCGATTGCCAACTGGTTGACACGCTGCCGCGCGAACCGCACGACCTGCCGCTGGACGGGTTTGTATCGGAGTCGGGCGTGCTGGTGTTCAAACATCATTAATCAATAGCTTTCAGACGACCTCAAAGATGTCGCCCGTTAAGACACTATAAAAGGTCGTCTGAAAACTCAAACCATCAAATACAAAGGAACCCTCATGGCTGATTTTTCATCTGTTCCCGTTTTGTCCTTCGACCGCGTCCGTCTCGAACCTTTAACAACGGCACATGAAGACGGTTTGCGCGAAGCAGTTTGCGACGGCGAAGTTTGGAAGCTGAACGTAACCACCGCACCCGAACCCCACCAAGTGGCGGACTATATCCGCACTGCTATGCAAACCCGTCTCGCCTTCGCCGTCATCGACGAAGACACGGGCAAAATCGTCGGCTCAACTTCGCTTTACCACATCGACCCCGCCATCCCACGCCTCTACATCGGTTTCACCTGGTATGCCCTATCGGCACAGCGCACGCGCATCAATACCACCTGTAAAATCATGTTGCTCGACTACGTTTTCGACACTTTGAACTGCCGCTGCGCCTGCTGGCAGACCGACAACCTCAACACCGCCTCCCAACGCGCCATCGAACGCTTGGGCGCACACCAAGACGGCATCTTGCGCTGCCACAAGCTGCGGAAAGACGGCAGCGTGCGCGATACGGTGGAATACAGCCTGTTGCGTGAGGAATGGCCGCAGGCAAGGGCAAAACTGCTCGAAAAAGCGGCAACTTATGACGCGTCCTGAAAAAACGTTTTCTTCTTCATTTTTTCATCAAAACACGCCCATCTTGCTGACAATCCGAAGTCTTTAAAAAATTAATGAAATAAGGTGCAATGCCGCCAATTCCCTGATAAATAAAGGTCGTCTGAATGTTTCAGACGACCTTTTCAAATCGCGTTTATGTAAATCCAAACAGAAAATCTTTGCAATTCTCAGCAAAATCCACTAAATTCTCAATAACATATTATGAACGCCTGAACATCGGTCCAAAACGTAAAACCCGCGCGCAATTTTCCACACCAAAACACCGCGCCCATGGACACACACCATAGCAGGTTTTACCGTCGAAACAGGCGTTCGTAATACAACGGATAATCATAAAGGCAGGATATGCCTGTTTATAGGAGTACAACCATGGCTGAAGCAACAGATGTTGTCTTGGTGGGTGGAGGCATTATGAGCGCGACTTTGGGCGTTTTGCTCAAAGAACTCGAACCGTCTTGGGAAATCACCCTTATCGAACGCTTGGAAGACGTAGCGTTGGAATCGTCAAACGCTTGGAACAACGCCGGCACAGGGCATTCCGCATTGTGCGAACTCAATTACGCCCCGCTCGGCGCAGACGGCACCATCGACCCGACCCGCGCCCTCAATATTGCCGAACAATTCCACATCAGCCGCCAGTTCTGGGCATCGCTTGTCGAAGAAGGCAAAATCGCCGACAACTCCTTTATCAATACCGTTCCGCATATGTCGCTGGTCATGAACACCGACCATTGCAACTACCTGCAAAAACGTTACGACGCATTCAAATCCCAAAAACTCTTCGAACGGATGGAATTCTCCACCGACCGCGCCAAAATCGCCGAATGGGCGCCGCTGGTCATCAACGGCCGTAAAGAAGGCCAACCCGTCGCCGCCAACTACTCCGCCGAAGGCACAGACGTCGATTTCGGCAGCCTGACCCGCCAAATGGTGCAATACCTGCGCGAAAAAGGCGTCAAAATCGAGTTCAACCGCCACGTCGAAGATGTCAAACGCGAATCCGACCGCGCATGGGTACTCAAAACCAGCGACACCCGCAATCCCGACGGACAACTCACCCTGCGCACCCGTTTCCTCTTCCTCGGTGCAGGCGGCGGCGCACTGACCCTGTTGCAAAAATCAGGCATTCCCGAAGGCAAAGGCTACGGCGGCTTCCCCGTTTCCGGTCTGTTCTTCCGCAACAGCAACCCCGAAACCGCCGCGCAGCACAACGCCAAAGTGTACGGACAAGCCTCCGTCGGCGCGCCTCCGATGTCTGTTCCACACCTCGACACCCGCAACGTCGACGGCAAACGCCACCTGATGTTCGGCCCTTACGCAGGCTTCCGCTCCAACTTCCTCAAACAAGGCTCGCTCATGGATTTGCCCCTGTCCATCCACTTGGACAACCTCTACCCCATGTTGCGTGCCGGTTGGGCGAATATGCCCCTGACCAAATACCTACTGGGCGAATTGCGCAAAACCAAAGAAGAACGCTTCGCCTCCCTGCTGGAATACTACCCCGAAGCAAACCCTGACGACTGGGAACTCATCACCGCAGGGCAACGTGTGCAAATCATCAAAAAAGACCCTGAAAAAGGCGGCGTCCTCCAATTCGGTACCGAAATCGTCGCCCACGCCGACGGCTCGCTCGCCGCACTCTTGGGCGCATCCCCCGGCGCATCAACCGCCGTGCCTTTGATGATCAAGCTCATCCACCAATGTTTCCCAAGCCGCATCCCCTCATGGGAAGGTCGTCTGAAAGAGCTTGTCCCCGGCTTCGGTATCAAGCTCAACGACAATCCGACTTTGGCGGACGAAATCATCAGCCACAACGCCAAAGTATTGGGCATCCATCATCAATGATGGGAAAGTAATGATGAAACAGCGTATCCTTGAGATACGCTGTTTTTATGTGTGAATAGAATAGAAATGCCCATCGTTGGCAGTGCAGCATAAAACCAATAAAGTCAGCTATACATGGCAAACCTGAACAAAAAGGCTCAGCCGTCATTCCCGCGTAGGCGGGAATCCAGAAGTTTGGAATTGCAGTAATCTCTAAGTATTTCTGAAAATCGAAAACCTGGATTCCCGCCTACGCGGGAATGACGGTATCGATGTTTTGATTGCTGTCGAGTCAAGCTTAAATTGACACAGCGGATAAACCTAAATTTACATAATATATAAGGATATAAAAGGTCGTCTGAAACCCCATTTCAGGATTTTCAGACGACCTCTTTTCTTATCAAGAGTGGCACAAAGCCATCTGTCTTTTAAAACGTAAACCCGGTTTCCAATTCATCGTCGCCGACCAGTTCAACCAACAGCGCATACAACGGAGCAAGCTCGGTGTAGCGGCGGGAGGTGCGGCGCAGGTAGTTGAGGAAGCGCGGGATTTCGGGGCGGTATTTGTCTTTGCTGTCGCGGTAGTACAGGCGGGCGAAGATGCCGGCGACTTTCAGATGGCGTTGTACGCCCATCCATTCGAACCAACGGTAAAACTCGTCAAACGCGGCGGGTACGGGCAATCCGGCGGCGCGGGCTTTTTCCCAGTAACGGATGACCAAGTCTAAGACGAATTCTTCTTCCCATTCGATGAAGGCATCGCGCAGGAGGGAAACCAAGTCGTAGGAAATCGGGCCGTAGAGTGCGTCTTGGAAGTCGAGTACGCCGGGTCGGCCGGTGGTGAGCATGAGGTTGCGGACGATGAAGTCGCGGTGGACGTACACCTGCGGCTGTGCAAGCAGCGGCGGCAGCAGGGTGTCTATGGTTTGCTGCCAAAGCTGGCGTTGTTTGAAGTTGAGTTCGCGTCCGAGTTCTTTGGCGACGAACCATTCGGGGAACAGGTTGATTTCGCGCAGCATGATGTCGCGGTCGTACTCGGGCAATTCGCCCGCGCGGCTGGCTTTTTGCAGCTCGACCAGTTCGTCTATGGCTTCAAGCAGCAGGACTTTGTGTACCTCCGCGCCTTGTTCTTGCTGCATGGCGGTCAGGAAAGTGGTGCTGCCCAAGTCGTTGAGCACCATAAATCCCTGCGCTTCGTCCACATGCAATACTTGGGGAACGTTAAGCATATTGAAAAGTTTTTGCACTTTTAGGTAAGGAGCGATGCTCATTTTATCGGGCGGCGCATCCATGCAGATGACGGTCTTGCCGTCGGCAAAAGCAGCGCGGAAGTAGCGTCGGAAGTCGGCATCGGCGGCGGCGAAGCTCAATTCGAAGTTTTGTTCGGGATAGACGGCGTGAAGCCAATTTTGTAATTCGGTTTGTCGTTGCATAGCGGTGTCGCGGATTTTCAGGTTAAAATAACCGCTATTCTAACTGGCAAACCGATTTAAGGGGCGATTTTGGCTCGTTTATTTTCACTCAAACCATTGGTTTTGGCGTTAAGCGTCGGCTTCGGCGCGGGAGGGGCATATGCGCAAAATGCATCTTTGCCGCAACCTGCCGATTACGAGCCGGTAAGGGCCACCCCGCCTGCGGTTCAGAGCGGGGAAAACCGTCGTCCTGCCGATCAGGACAAATTGTCCTTGGGCGATACCTGCCTGTTTTGCCAGCATCAGGCTTCGGAAGCAAACCAGCAGCCTGAAATCAAACGCAGCGGCGAAGACCCCCTGCCGCAGGACTACACCCGCGTGATTGCGGACAAGGTTGCCGGACAGTCTAAAGTCGCCGTCCGCGCCGAAGGCGATGTCATCATCGAGCGCAATCAGGAAGTGTTGAACGCCGATTGGGCGGATTACGACCAAACCAGCGATACCGTCAGGGCGGGCGACCGCTTTACGCTGTATCAAGACGGTTCGACCGTCAGCGGCGATACTTTGGTGTACAACCTGAAAGACAATACCGGCTCGAGCGAATACGTCCGCGTCGATGCCGAAAAAGACGGCCGCCGCCTCCAAAGCGTCAGTGAAAAGGCGGAAATGAAAGGCAAAGGGCTGTACAAGCTCATCAATACCAAATTCAATACCTGCTCGCCCGGCGATGCGAGTTGGTTCATCAAAGCGAAAAGCATCGAAACCGATCAGGAAACGGGCATAGGCGTGGCAAAAGACGCATCGCTGGTGTTCGGCGGTGTTCCCGTACTTTATACGCCTTGGGCGGATTTCCCGCTCAACGGCCATCGCAAGAGCGGTCTGTTGGTGCCGACCTTGTCAACCGGTTCGGACGGTTTGGAACTCGCCCTTCCCTATTATTTCAACCTCGCCCCCAACTTGGACGCCACCTTCCGCCCCGGCATCATCAGCTCGCGCGGCGTGCAGCTCGGCGGACAGGTCCGCTATCTCGAGCCGAAATTTAACGGCGTCATTGACGGCGACTGGATGCCGCACGATAAAAAACGCCACGAAAACAACCGCTATCAAATCAAGTTTGACCACAACCACCAACTGACCGACAAACTCAGCGGCGGCATCAACTTCAATCAGGTTTCAGACGACAATTACTACCGCGATTTCTACGGACGCGAGGACATTGCCAGCAACGTCAACCTCAACCGCCAATTGTGGCTGAACTACGGCGACAATATCTGGGGCGGCTCTTTTGACGGCGCGTTGAACGTACAGAAATACCAAACCCTTGCCAACCAAAACGGTTACAAAGACGAACCCTACGCCATCATGCCGCGCCTGACCGGACGTTGGCAGAAAACCATAGGCAAGGCGAATATCAACGTATTCAGCCAGTTCACCCGTTTCGTCCACGACAGCAAACAAGACGGCAGCCGTACCGTGCTGTATCCCAGCGTGCGTTGGGATTTCAACAACCAATGGGGCTATATCCGTCCGAAAATCGGCGTACACGCGACTTATTACGACTTAGGCTCGTTCGGCAACCAATCCAGCCGCCGCGTCAGCCGCGTATTGCCGATATTCAACGTCGATACCGGCATGACCTTCGAGCGCAACGCCAATGTGTTCGGCAAAGCCTATCTGCAAACCCTCGAACCGCGCCTGTTCTACAACTACATCCCGACCAAGTCCCAAAACGACTTACCCAATTTCGACACCTCGGAAAACAGCTTCTCTTACAATCAGCTTTTCCGTGAAAACCTGTACGTCGGCAACGACCGCATCAACTCCGCCAACAGCCTGACCGCCGCCGCGCAAACCCGATTCCTCAATCCGAACAACGGTGCCGAGCTGTTCCGTGCCGGCATCGGACAGAAGTTTTATTTCAAAAACGACAACGTATTGCTGGACGGCAGTGTCGGCCGTTATGAACGCAGCCAATCCGACTGGGTCGGCTTCGCGCACGGCAAACTGAGCGACAGCATCCATGCCGGCTTCGATATCCACTACAACCAAAACGAAAGCCGTGCCGAAAGCTATGCCGCGACCGTCCGCTACAATCCCGAGCCGGGCAAAGTATTGAGCGCGCGTTACAAATACGGCCGCGACGAACGCATTTACCTGCAATCGGACGGCAACTATTTCTACGATAAAATCCGCCAAATCGATTTGGCGGCGCAATGGCCCATCCGTAAAAACCTTTACGCCGTCGCACGTTACAACTACGAAATCCAAGCCAAGAAACCGCTTGAAATCTTGGTTGGCGCGGAATACAAAAGCGATTGCGGCTGCTGGAGCGCAAGCCTCGTCGGACAACGCTACGTGACCGGCGAAAACAGCCGCAAAAACGCCGTATTCTTCAATCTCCAACTCAAAGACCTGAGCAATCTCGACAACAACCCATTTGAAAAACTGCGCTTGGCCATTCCCGGCTACAGCAAAACCAACGAGGTAGTTACCCCATGAACGTCAAACCCCTGATTCTTGCCGCCGCACTCGGTCTGGCATTGAACGCACACGCAGCCCCTAAGGCCAAAACAGTAAAAAAATCCGTCAAACCCGTCGCTGTTCAGACGACTGATACCGAAACCCGTTCTGACGGCGTACGTCTGAGCGACGGCATTGCCGCCATCGCCGACAACGAAGTGATTACTCGCCGCCAACTGGCGCAGGCAGTCGAACGCGCGCGCCGAACCATCCCTAAAGGCACACAAATCGGCGATAACGAATTGCGCGAACAAGTTCTGGCGCAACTCATCAACCAATCCCTGATTGTCCAAGCGGGCAAACGAAAGAATATTCAAGCAGATAACGCAGAAATCGAAGCGGTCATTGCCGCCAATCCTTCACTGAAAACCCCGTCTGCCTCTATCCGCCGTGAAATCGCAGACAGCATCATCGCGGAAAAAGTGCGTCAACAGGCAGTCATGCAGCACAGCCGCGTCAGCGATGCCGAAGTTGCACGCGCTATCGAACAGGCGAAACAGCAAGGCATCGCCCTGCCCGAAGGCGAGCCGCTGCGCCAATACAATGCGCAACACATTCTGATTAAGGCCGACAACGAAAACGCTGCGGCCGGCGCGGAAAGCACCATCCGCAAAATCTACGCACAAGCCCGCAGCGGTGCGGACTTCGCCGGTTTGGCGCGCCAATATTCGCAAGACGGCAGCGCGAACAGCGGCGGTGATTTGGGTTGGTTCGCCGACGGCATGATGGTTGCGCCGTTTGAAGAAGCCGTCCACAAACTCAAACCCGGCCAAGTCAGCCCACCCGTACGCACACAATTCGGCTGGCACATCATTAAGCTGAACGATGTCCGTGACGCCGGCACGCCCGAAGAGCGTCAACACAACACCATACGTCAATATCTGTCGCGCCAAAAAGCCGAACAGGCGGAAATCAACCTGCTGCGCGAACTGCACGAAGGTGCGCACATCGACATACGCTAAGGCGGATGCAGACGTCGTCTGAAAGTTTTTCAGACGACGTTTTGTTTTGCAGCAAGCGGCATCCATCCGAAATCAAGCCGACCCTAATAATATAGCGAGGGAAAGAAAAAACCGTTTTCGTCGTTACCGTCGCATCCAATAAAATATGAATGATGGTTGCCGATTAAAAAGGTCGTCTGAAAAACAAAATGTTTTTCAGACGACCTTTTACGGAACGGCATACGGACGGATTACCAATCCGCTCCGCCTGCCCACAGTATGCCGATGGCGGCGACGGATGCCAGGCCGACAGCCACAATCGCCTCTAAAAATAATACTGACACAGACATAATAACCTCCGAATGTTGAATGAAATTATTATCGGAACCATCCGCCTGCCCTGACGGGAAACGATACGGATGCCGTTTGGTTTGTACGGTCAGAATAACACCCTCTCGCGGTATCCTTATTCGGTTTACCTGATTTTCCAGAGAGAAAAAAGCAGTAATTATCAAAAATTAATGCCAAAGACTATCAGTTCATCCTTCTTGATTGCGAACGCGGCTTGTTTGTCGGATATTTGATTCAAACCTGATTTTTTTCACTGATTTATGCCTGATTTTTTTCTTTTTTTCCGCCGTTTTGTACAAACTGCCATTGTGGTATTTTTGCCTCTTTCTGTTTATATTGCCGTCCATCTGGCAAATGGCGAGAGTTTTGCATTCGAACGTCCGTTGATGTTTGTCATTCACGAACAGACGGGACAATGGTTTTTTCCAATTGCGCTATTGCTTCATTATTTGGGTAAAACCGCCGTCGCCGTACCGCTGGTCTGTTTGGCGGCGGTATGCCTGTGGCGGTTTGGCAAACTGAGGGCAGCGGTATTCGTTCCTTTGGCGGCATTGTTGCCGACTTTGAATATGCTTTGGATAAAAGCATGGATACAGCGTCCGCGCCCGTTGCTTTGGCCTCGTGCCGTCGAAGAGGCCAATTTTTCGTTTCCAAGCGGGCATAGTACGTTTTCCGCCGCAATCGCAGTGATGCTGATTCTATTGTGTTATCGGACTGCATACCGCCATACCGCTTTTGTCGTCGGCATCTTGTTTGCCTTGTTGACGGGATTTTCACGGGTTTATTTGGGCGTACATTATCCGACGGATATTTGGGCGGGATGGACGAATGGGATGCTGACGGCGTTATTGGTTTATTATGTTGTTTTCAAAAAGGATTTCGAATAATGGAAACCTTATGCCCGAATACGCCTCTATGGCTGCGCAACGGTCATGCGGACACGATATTTGCCAAATTCATTCAACGCCCCGCACCTGCCTACCGCCGCGAGCTGCTGCCGGACAGTACGGGACGCACTTTGGTTGCCTGTGATTTTGCCGATGCCGCCGATCCCGATGCGCCTTTAGTAGTTTTGTTTCACGGATTGGAGGGCAGCAGCCGCAGCCATTACGCCGTTGAGTTGATGCGAGCGGTCATTGAAAAAGGCTGGAACGGCGTGGTGGTGCATTTCCGCAGTTGCGGCGGCGTAGAGAATACCGCGCCTGTGTTTTATCATTTGGGCGATACGCGGGAAATCGGCTTTATGCTGGAAATGCTTTCGGAACGCTACCGCAGGATTTATGTGGCGGGCGTGTCTTTGGGCGGCAATGCGCTGGCAAAATATTTGGGCGAATACGGCAGTCTGGGCATAGCTGCTGTCCCTTACGCCGCTGCCGCCGTCTCTGCGCCGGTGGATGCGGCAGCGGCAGGCACTCGCTTTGATAAGGGAATGTCAAAACTGCTCTATACCCGCTATTTTTTAAAATCTTTATTGCCCAAAGCCGCCGCAACAGGTTTTCAGACGACCTCATTGAAAGAATGCAAAACGCTGGGGGATTTTGACGACAGGTTTACCGCGCCGCTGCACGGTTTCGCCGACCGGCATGATTATTACCGCCGCGCTTCGTGCAAGCCTTGGCTGAAAACCGTGCGTACGCCGCTTTTGCTGCTCAACGCCGTCAACGACCCGTTTCTGCCGCCGAAAGCCTTGCCGACGGTAGAAGAGGTTTCATCCGCCGTTACACTGCTGCAACCCCAATACGGCGGACACGCTGCGTTCGTCAGCCGCGACAAAGGTCGTCTGAACCTGCAATGGCTGCCGCAAACCCTGCTGGCGTATTTTGAGGCATTCGAGTAAACGGAAGGTTTTTCAGCCGGAAGTTTCGTTATAAAATGCCCCGAACCTGATTTAGGATTTATTTAGAAACAAAGGAAAATTATGCAAGAAACCAACGGATACCCCGATAAACGTCCGGACGGCCCGGAAGGCCGCTGGGAACGGGACGTGTTGCGCGACGTACTGCTTGCCGCCTATAAAGAGCAGCGGCGCGCCCGTTTTTGGCGCAACTTCTGGCGGATTATCGGCGTCCTGCTGATTGCCGCATTATGGTTCGGTTCGGACGACGGCACGGCCGGACAAGGGCTGGCCACAGGTAAAGAGCATACGGCAGTCATCACATTGGAAGGCGAAATAGGCGGCGGCATGGACGATCAGGTCAAAATGCTGCGCGACAGCATGGAGGCGGCCTACAACAATCCGAATGCAAAAGGCATCGTCATCCGCGCCAACAGCCCCGGCGGTTCGCCCGTTATCTCCAATACTGCTTTTAACGAGATACGTCGTCTGAAAGGCGAACATAAAGACATCCCCGTCTATGTCGTCGCCGAAGATATGTGCGCCTCCGGCTGCTACTACATCGCTGCCGCCGCGGACAAAATCTACGCCGACCCCTCCAGCATCGTCGGCAGTATCGGCGTGATCGGCGGCGGTTTCGATGTAACCGGCCTGATGGACAAGCTGGGTATCAAACGTCGTCTGAAAACCGCAGGCAGCAACAAAGGCATGGGTGATCCGTTTACCCCTGAAACGCCTGAGCAGGCGAAAATCTGGGAAAGTATGCTGTCAGACACCCATCAAGAATTCATCAAGGCCGTCAAACTCGGACGCGGTGAAAAATTGAAAGACAAAGAATACCCCGACGTATTCAGCGGCCGCGTCTATACCGGCCTTGAAGCCAAAAAAGTCGGACTTATTGACGACTTCGGCAGCGTGTACAGCATCGCCCGCGATGTCGTCAAAGCCCCCGAACTGGTCAGCTACACGCCCGAAGACGATTTCAGTAAATTCTTAAGTCGCCGCTTTGGCGCACAAGTCAAGGCTGAGGTGGAAAACACACTGTCGAAAATGTGGTAAGGCAATACAAACAAAACGTCGTCTGAAAAGCTTTCAGACGACGTTTTGTTTTAAAGGATATTGACTATGCGGGAAATGAAAAAAGGAACATCGTAATAGCGGCAAGCGGGTATTTTCATCCATTTAGAACCGAATGATTTCCTTCATTCGTAGCGTGGGCTTTACCCACGGAAGAGCTGCCCGAATATCGCGTAGCAGAGCAACTTCAAACCGGTACCATGTTGTCTCGTCGTAGTCAAAGAACAATTCCCGAAGGTGTACCTATGCATCAAGAGACCTTTGCAAAATACCTCTCTTCACCTTTTCGCTGACAGCCGGAACCCAAACACAGGTTTTCGGCTATTTTTCCCCCCCAATACCTCCTGATTTTACCCAAATATCCCCTTAATCCTCCCCGGA
>NZ_POWX01000014.1 GCF_003044445.1 Neisseria mucosa | reverse complement strand
GTATAGTGGATTAACTTTAAACCAGTACGGCGTTGCCTCGCCTTAGCTCAAAGAGAACGATTCTCTAAGGTGCTGAAGCACCAAGTGAATCGGTTCCGTACTATCTGTACTGTCTGCGGCTTCGTCGCCTTGTCCTGATTTAAATTTAATCCACTATAGCGTCGGCAAGTTTGTCCCAATATCCAAACTTTGCCTTAAACGTCTCAAACCCTTTTGAAATGTTCCCAAACAGGTTTGCAGTTTTCCGGCAGCTCAGGGCACGCGCCGAGGATGCCGCCGCTGAAGTCGTTTAAGCGGTGGAAGTCGCTGCCCGCGCTGGCGAGCATACCGAAGCGTTCTGCCAAAAGCGCGTAGTTGAGGCGGTCGTTTTTACAGCAGTTGCCGCTGTGGACTTCGATGCCTACGCCGCCGAGGTTTTTAAATTCTTCAAACAGATTGCGCTTGGCGGTGGCGGACAAGTCGTAGCGCATGGGGTGGGCGATGATTGCCATGCCGCCCGCGCCGTTGACGGCGGAGACGCAGTCTTCCAGCGTCGCCCATTCGTGGCGGACGGCGCAGGATTTGCCGTCGCCCAAGTATTTGGTGAACGCCTGCTGCTTGTTTTTGACGTGTCCTGCTCGGATGAGGAACTCGGCGATGTGGGTGCGGCTGACCATTTCTTTGTTTGCCGCCAGCGCGAGCGCACCGTCGTATGCGCCGCTGATGCCTTTCTTTTCGAGCTTGTCGGCAATGGCTTCAAGGCGTTTCAGACGACCTTGCCGTACTTGTGCCAACAGGTTTTGCAGGTTTTCGTCTTGTTCGTCGAAATCCAAACCGACGACGTGTATGGTGCGCTCGCGCCAAGTGACGGAGATTTCCACGCCGTTGACGAAACGCAGCCCGAGCTTGCCGGCTTCGGCGCGCGCTTCGGCGATGCCGCCGGTGTGGTCGTGGTCGGTCAACGCCAGCAGCTTGCAGCCGTTTTGATGCGCGAGGCGCACGACTTCGGCGGGTGAGAGCATACCGTCGGAAACGGTGGAATGGCAGTGCAGGTCTATCATGGAGCGTTATGTGTGTGGTGAACAGTGGGCGGGTGCAATATTGTCAGGCGGTGTGGCGACGGGGCAATTTTAAAAACGAGTATATGGCAAATTCAAAGAAAAAGTACCTATGCCGTCATTCCCGCCCAGGCGGGAATCCAGACTTTGATTTGTCAGAAATGTTTAAGGTTAACCGCTATTTCAAACTTCTGGATTCCCGCCTGCGCGGGAATGACGATATGAACGTTTTCAATTTTAATCTACTATAAGAGGCCGTCTGAAAACGCGGTGGCCATCCAGCCGAACCGTTTTCAGACGACCTTTCCGTTCTCTTCGTCTTCCGACCAACCCGCTTCTTTCAATTTCCGCCGTTGCGCGTCGTAGCGGGCTTTATCCGTCCAATAAATCGTCTGTATGCAGGCATCGCCGCAGTCGCTGCCGCAGCATTCCCACGATTCAGGGCGGACGGGTTCGTCTAAAAGCGGCTCGCCCAAGAGGGCTTCGGCTTTATTCTTCAGGGTCGTATCCATCGGCAATTTCCAAGCGCGCGCCGTCAAACTCGATGACTTCGCCGCCGCGTATTTTGGCAGTTTTGCGGGTTTCGGTTTCGCCGTTGCGCAACACCAGCCCTTCGGCGATAAACGCTTTCGCCTGCCCGCCGCTTTCGGCAAGTCCGGCGAGTTTTAACAGGTCGCACAGGGCGATGTATTCGTTGTCTTCGAGATAGACTGTGGCTTCCATGAGGTTTCCTGTGATGGGATTCGGTTCGGATGCGTCAAATTGTAGCATAGGTCGTCTGAAAGCCGTTTCAGACGACCTTTAGATTTTGAAACTACTAGGTAAACGATTCAAAAAAGATAATGACGCAGAATAGGCATTGGCTGTTTTTCAGACGACCTGCCTAGCCACATGGCAATCCGCTTTTTCACGGTTCACAAGAAAATGAAGATAAAACTGACTGATACGCAGATACCTCCTCTTCCACAGAACGGCAGAGGAGGCATTTCATTGCCGGACAGAATTTTGACTTATGGCAAGAGTATGTGAAAAAACGTGAGATCGTCTGAAAAAAACGATTGCCAATTTTTACAGATAGAGTATAGTTCTTAATAACTATTTTTCAGCTAATTCCTTATATCTATCTTACAATCTTGGATAAGTAGTTGCCATTGGGTACTCCGCCCGGCGGCAACATTTTTTTATCCGCAAGGGTTTGATAAATTTTATTCGTTTTATCTGACGAAGGTCGTCTGAAAAACATAATACTTTGAATATTTATAGTTTTTATGGTTATAAATATCAAATAAAAATAAACATTTTACGACAACAGCTTTATCTAGGATCAATCAAATGAACCATTCAAACAAAGAGACACTTTTCAAACTCAGCACCTTGGCGCTCTGTCTTGCCGCGCTGCCGCAAGCCGTTTACGCCGCAGAAGAAGTACAACAGGTGGAATTAAATCAGGTCAATGTGGTCGGCAAAAACCGCAGCCTGCGTACCGAAAATCAAAATAGCTACACCGTATCCGCGATGCGTTCGACTACGGGATTGGTGCTTTCTCCGAGGGAAATTCCCCAATCCGTCAGCGTCATCACCAAAAAACAACTTGAAGATCAAGGCGTGACCAGCCTCGAAGGCGCGTTGCAGAACGCTACGGGTGTCAACGTCTTTAAAAGCGGCGGGCGCACGCATTTCATGTCACGCGGCTATTTTATCGAGCAACTTGAAGAAGACGGCATTGCCACTCAAATCGGTTCGCCCGGCGGATTCGGCTTGGGCGGTCCGTCCGGCGATCCGACCAGCGTAACCGATATAGCGATGTACGACCGCATCGAAGTGGTACGCGGCGCGGCCGGGCTGACGCAGGCAAACAACGAACCGGGCGGCACAATTAACGCCGTCCGTAAGAAACCGACCTCCAAACGCCAGCTTTCCGCCGATTTGACGGCCAACACATGGGGCAAAGTGGGCGGCACGTTTGACGCATCGGGTGCTTTAAGCCCTGAACACGGCCTGCGCGGACGTTTTGTCGGCTCGGTTGGCAGCAACAAAACCTTCCAAGACCAATCCGGCGGTCGCGACATCCTGCTTTACGGCGTGATGGACAAAGACATCGGCGACAACAGCAAGCTCACTTGGGGCGCGAGCTATCTCAACCAAACCAAAACGCCCGACCCCGACGGCCTGCCCATGCGCGCTGACGGCAAAGAATGGAAACGCAGCCGCTACCTCGGCGCAGATTGGAACGAAGCCCGTCTGAAAAAACACAACCTTTTTGCCGAGTTTGAACATTATTTCAACGACAACTGGAAACTGAGCAGCAAGTTGGACTGGCGCAAGAACACCAGTTCAAAAGAATATTACACGCTGGGCGGCACGGGTAACGGCATCGGTACAGACGGCCTGGGGACCACATACAGCTTCGACCGTTACGATGCAGGCAACCGCCAGTTCACTTTCCAAAACAACTTGACCGGCCGCATCTTCGCTTTCGGCCAAAATCACGACCTCTTCTTCATGCACAGCTATTCCAAAGAGAACGTGAACTCAAGCAACCGCTGGTTTGATGACAGCAGTACCTACGACGCAGATGCCTTCAACGGCAGCGAAAAAGCCAAACCCGATTGGGATTCCGCCACAGCCAAAGCCCGTGGCGGCGACGGCCGTTATACTACCCATGCCTTCGGTTTGGGCGCGCGCATCAATCCTACCGACAAACTGCACATCATCGCAGGCGGACGCTATACCAGCTGGAAACGCGACTACTATTGGGATCGCGACTTCAAAGACGGGGTAGCAGGTTCATCAGACTCGCTCAAACGCAACCGCTTCGTTCCTTATGCCGGCATCACTTACGACATCACGCCTAAACAAAGCGTTTACGCCGCCTACACGTCCATCTTCAAACAAACGATGAACCGCGACTACAACGACAACCTGTTGCCGCCGATTATGGGGCGCAACTACGAAATCGGCTGGAAAGGCGAATGGAACGAAGGCCGTCTGAATACTTCCGTCGCCCTCTACCGAACCGACAAAGACAACAACCAACGCGTCAATGCCAAGCCACATCCTTATTGGGAACCGCTGGATCAAAGCAGCCGCGGTTTGGACGCCGAAATCTCCGGCAGCCTGACCGACCGTTGGCAGGTTTACGCAGGCTACACCTTCAACCGCAGCACCAACCGCAACAGTGTCGGCGACAATGTTGAATCGCGCCGAAAAGGCTACAACTTCAGCAGCCATACGCCGAAACATATGTTCCGCTTCTACACCAGCTATGTCCTGCCGGTGGATGACGGCAAATGGACGGTCGGGCTGGGGGTAAAGAGCAGCAGCAAAACCGCCAATTCCTACGGCTCCATCAAGCAAGGCGGCTACACGGTTTGGAACACCAACGTCCAATACCGCCCAAGCAAAAACCTGCAACTGGGGCTGGCGGTCAACAACCTGACCGACAAACACTACTACGAAAACCAATACAGCCGTGCCGCCAACAGCGGCAGCTTCTACGGCGAACCGCGCAACGCCGTGTTCAGCCTGAAGTGGAAGATGTAGCCGCCGTATGAAATAAGACCGTCTGAAAGTACAATCCCGATTTCAGACGGCCTTTCATTATCGATACAAACACACATCCATGAACATCCTCAAAAAATTCTCCCGACTCGCCCGTCCCTTTTGGACGGGGGCGCACGGACGCATCCAATGGCTGATGCTCGCCGTCCTCATCGGCTTCACCCTTTGTTCCATCACCATCAGCGTTTGGATCGCCGCGTGGGACAAACGTTTCTACGACGCACTGGCCGCATTTGACGGCGCGTCCATGCCCGCGCTCATCGTCGAATACCTCGGCTACATGGCGATGATTATCAGCTGCATCGTCTGCGGCGACTGGCTGCAAAAACGCCTCATCTTCCGCTGGCGCACCCACCTGACCGAGCAATTCCAGCAAAACTGGCTCGAAGGCCACAGACACTACCGCCTGCGCCTGACCGGCGAACCCGACAACCCCGACCAGCGCATCGCCGAAGACATCTACCTCCTCGCCGACAAAAGCATCGGACTGTTCCGCTCCTTCATCAATAATATTGCTAAATTCAGCGCGTTCGTCGCCGTATTGTGGACGCTCTCCGGCGTACAGACCTTCAACATCGGCGGGCGCGACATCACCATACACGGCTACCTCGTCTGGGTTGCCCTGATTTATTCCGTCATCAGCACCCTGATTGCCCACCTCGTCGGCCGCAAACTCAAAAACCTCAACATCGACCGCCAGCACCGCGAAGCCGACTACCGCGCCGCCCTCCTGCGCGTGCGCGACCACGCCGAACAAATCGCCTTCTACAACGGCAGTGAAGCCGAAACAGGTCGTCTGAAACAGCGTTACCTCCGCATCCGCGACAACTGGCGTCGTCTCACCAACTGCGAATTCCGCCAAGAAACCTTCTGGGCGACCTATGTGCGCATCAGCATCTTCATCCCCATCCTCGCCACCCTGCCCATGTACCTCGCCAAAACCATGACTTTCGGCGACATGATGCAGACCCGCACATCGTTTGCCCGCGTTCAAGACAGCTTCGGCTGGTTTACCGACTCCTACCGCCGCCTCATCGAATGGGCGGCAGTCGTCGAACGCCTCTCCGGTTTTCAGACGGCCTTGGAACAAGTCGAACAAGAAGGCAGAAGCGCCGCCCGCCCAACGTCCGCATCCACCCCGACTTTAAACAACCACCGCCAAAGCGGCATCCTTGCTCTGCAAAACCTCACCGTCCACACCCAAACCGGCAGCCCCCTGCTTACCGACATCAACCTCGAAGCCCACGCTCCCGAATGGGTATTGCTCGAAGGCAGAAGCGGCATCGGCAAATCCACCCTGCTGCGCGCCCTCGCAGGCTTGTGGCCGTATTACCAAGGCAGCTTCGCCCTTGACGGCAGCCTCCTCTTTCTTCCCCAACGCCCCTACCTCCCCGCCGACACCCTGCGCCACACCGTCAGCTATCCCCACCCCGCCTGCCAAGACGACCGACTCATTCAGACGACCTTGGAACAAGTCGGACTAGGCAGTCCCACGGGGAGGCTGCGCACTCTGAAAGATAATTTAGACGAACCATACGAATGGCACGGCATCCTCTCCGGCGGCGAACAGCAACGCCTCAGCCTCGCCCGCGCGCTGCTGCACAAACCGCAAATCCTGTTCCTCGACGAAGCCACCAACCAGCTCGACGGCGAATCCGCATTAACGTTGATGCAAGTTCTCAAGCAAAACCTTCCCGACACACTCGTCATCGGCATCAGCCACCAACCCGAAATCCAAGCCTTGTTCGGACGTAAAGTTAATTTAAGACCGTTCAACGAGCTTGCAAACCGCTCAGATTAGTAATATAGTTCTTTCTGACTAGTTTTATAGTTCTTTAGGGTTACTTTTTTAAAACTCCTTGGATAGCCTCCGCCAGCTCCCGGCAGGAGGCGTTTTTTTGCCCGGCGTTTTTGTCTGTGCTTAACACATTATAGTGGATTAAATTTAAATCAGGACAAGGCGACGAAGCCGCAGACAGTACAGATAGTACGGAACCGATTCACTTGGTGCTTCAGCACCTTAGAGAATCGTTCTCTTTGAGCTAAGGCGAGGCAAGGCTGTATTGGTTTAAATTTAATCCACTATATTCATGCTCAAATCCGAGAAGTGTTGAGTGTTTACCAGTCCTGCGCCCGCTTCAAGTCGTTCTGCGCCAAGGTGTCGGCGTGTTCGTTGCGGCTTTTGTATTCCCTGTTTTGCAAGATGCTGTTGGCGACGTAGTTTAAATGTATTTTGGCGGCTTCAGCGGCATCGGCAGGGCGGCGTTCGAGTATGGCTTCGTAGATGGCGCGGTGTTGGGCAATCAGCTTGGGGCGCGGGTCTTCGGTTTGGTTGGAATAGATGATGCTGCTGCGCGTCTGGCGGTAGAGCATTTTGAGCAGGCCGCCGGAGAGGTGGCTGAAGAGGATGTTGTGTGCGGCGTCGGCGATGGTTTGGTGAAAGCTTACGTCGGCTTCGCTTTGATGTTCCAAATGTCCGCTTTCGCAGGCGGATTCGAATTTTTGCCGCCAAAAATCAATCCGTTTCAAATCGGCATCGGTGCGCCTTTCGGCAGCCAGCGATGCCATGCAGCCTTCGATGTGGCAGCTGAAATCGAAAACGTCGGTTTCCCAGTTGGTATGTTTGCCAAGCAATTCTTGCCAGCTTTGGAGGAAATCTTGTTGCGGTTTGATGGAAACGTAATAGCCGTCCCCCTGACGCGCTTCCAAAACCTGCCGCGCAATCAGGATGTTCAGCGCGACCCTGACCGAGGGGCGCGATACGCCGAATTCTTCTGCCAACGTGCGTTCGGGCGGGATTTTGCCGCCTTCTTCGTAAACGCCCGTCGCAATCCTCTCTTCTAATATCGACAATATTTGGTCGCTGATTTTTTGTGGCCGAACCAGTTTTGTCATTTTAATTCCCTCATTTCCCTCATGTTTTCTGTATGGAGAAGACTCAAATCCGATAATGTGGTGTGGCAGGTCGTCTGAAATGGCAACCTGCGTCAAAATTGGCATGACCAATGTCGCCCGTATTCTAATTACCGCCCCGTATCCCGTCAATATGGACGATTCTAACCGAATGTGTTTCAAAATTACATCAGGCTACATTTTTACACTTCGTATAATGATTTGTTTTATTTAAAATTAAATAACGAGTTTGCGCCGATGTAGCAAGGTCGTCTGAAAAAATAATTGACTGCCATATTAAAGTTTCGTAAAGTGTCCCCCGTTCTCAAAATTGGTTTCACCAATTTAGGAAAGTATATTAGAAAAATATTCGGAGATTTTCCCAATGGAAACTTGGATTCAAAACTATACCGCAGTGGGCGGCAGCCTATATTTGACGGCAGCCGTCGCCCTCCTGCCCATTATCTTTTTCTTTGTCGCACTGACCGTCCTGAAGCTTAAAGGCTATCAGGCGGGGCTTTATACGCTTCTGATTGCGCTTGGCGTTGCCGTATTAGGTTTCGGAATGCCTGCTGGCATGGCGGTTTCTTCCGCGCTGTACGGCTTCGCTTACGGTTTGTGGCCGATTGCATGGATTATCGTTACTGCCGTGTTCCTGTATAAAATTACCGTGAAAACAGGGCAGTTCGACATCATCCGCGCTTCCGTGATTTCGATTACCGAAGACCAACGCCTGCAAATGTTGCTGGTCGGCTTCTCCTTCGGCGCATTCCTCGAAGGCGCGGCAGGCTTTGGCGCGCCGGTGGCGATTACCGCCTCGTTGTTGGTGGGCTTGGGCTTTAATCCGCTTTACGCCGCCGGTTTGTGTTTAATTGCCAATACCGCGCCTGTGGCTTTCGGCGCGATGGGTATTCCAATCCTGGTTGCCGGTCAAGTGTCTAACCTCGACCCTTACCACATCGGTCAGGTCGCTGGCCGCCAACTGCCGATCCTGTCGATTATCGTTCCTTTCTGGCTGGTCGCCATGATGGACGGTATGCGCGGCATACGCCAAACTTGGCCTGCCGTATTGGTAGCGGGCGTGTCTTTCGCCGTGACCCAATTCATTACCGCCAACTTCATCGGCCCCGAGTTGCCTGACGTTACCTCCGCACTGGTCAGCTTGGTCTGTCTGTCTGCCTTCCTGAAAAAATGGCAGCCTAAAGAAATCTTCACCTTCAACGGCATGAAAAAACCGTCCGAGCGCAAAGCGGGCGAATACACTGCCGGACAAATCATCAAAGCCTGGTCTCCTTTCGCCATCCTGACCGTTTTCGTCAGCGTGTGGACGATTAAGGGCGTTAAAGAGGCTTTGGGCGTTGCCACCATCAAATTCGACTGGCCGATGCTGCACAACTTGGTACAAAAAGCCGCGCCCATCGTCAGCGAACCGACACCATACGCTGCCGTGTTCAAAATCGACCTCCTCGGCGCAGTCGGCACGGCAATTCTGTTTGCTTCCATCGTTTCCGCCGCTTTGCTGAAAATGAAACCTTCCGAAGCTGTCGGCACCTTCTTTGAAACGCTCAAAGAACTGCGCCTGTCCATCCTGTCCATCGGCTTGGTACTCGGCTTCGCATTCGTGGCAAACTATTCAGGTCTGTCGTCCACATTGGCACTCGTCCTCGCCGCCACTGGCACCGTATTCCCGTTCTTCTCGCCGTTCCTCGGCTGGCTGGGCGTATTCCTGACTGGTTCGGACACTTCCGCCAACGCGCTCTTCGGCTCGCTGCAAGCCAGCACCGCGCATCAAATCGGCGTCGTGCCTGAGTTGACCGTTGCTGCCAACACCACCGGGGGCGTGACCGGCAAAATGATTTCGCCGCAATCCATCGCCATCGCCTGCGCGGCAGTCGGTCTGGAAGGTAAAGAATCCAACCTGTTCCGCTTCACTGTGAAACACAGTTTGATTTTCTGTACCTTCGTCGGTCTGCTGACCCTGCTGCAAGCCTACGTCTTGCCGTGGACGCTGATTTTCTTCAATAAATAAGCCTATCGGTTTGAAATGAAAAAGGTCGTCTGAAAACCAATTTGGGTTTCAGACGACCTTTTCGTTGTGGGTTGCAAATACCAAGATGCGGAAGGTTTCATTTGAGCCTGCGATATAGCTATAGTGGATTAAATTTAAACCAGTACGGCGTTGCCTCGCCTTGCCGTACTATTTGTACTGTCTGCGGCTTCGTCGCCTTGTCCTGATTTAAATTTAATCCACTATAATTTAATCCACTATAATTTAATCCACTATACGATAAAAATTCGACAGAAGGCTTGAATTAAGGTCGTCTGAAACGTTATGCTTGCCGTCTGTATTCCAATTTTTACCCGAAAGCAAAACCATGAGCAAAACCGTCCATTATCTGAAAGATTACCAAACGCCTGCCTACCGTATTCTCGAAACCGACCTGCATTTTGATATTGCCGAACCGCAAACCGTCGTGAAATCCCGTTTGACGGTCGAGCCGCAGAGGGTGGGGGAGCCGCTGGTGTTGGACGGTTCGGCGAAACTCTTGTCCGTCAAAATCAACGGGGCGGCGGCGGATTATGTGTTGGAAGGCGAGACGCTGACGATTGCGGGCGCGCCGTCCGAACGCTTCACCGTCGAAGTGGAAACCGAAATCCTGCCGGCGGAGAATAAATCGCTGATGGGGCTGTATGCTTCCGGCGGCAATCTGTTTACCCAGTGCGAGCCGGAGGGCTTCCGCAAAATCACGTTTTACATCGACCGTCCGGATGTGATGTCCAAGTTCACGACCACCATCGTCGCGGACAAAAAACGCTATCCCGTTTTGCTTTCCAACGGCAACAAAATCGACGGCGGCGAGTTTTTAGACGACCGCCATTGGGTGAAATGGGAAGACCCGTTTGCCAAGCCGAGCTATCTGTTTGCTTTGGTCGCGGGCGACTTGGCGGTCACGGAAGACCGTTTCACCACCATGAGCGGCAGGAACGTCAAAATCGAGTTTTACACCACCGAAGCGGACAAGCCCAAGGTCGGCTTTGCCGTGGAATCGTTGAAAAACGCGATGAAGTGGGACGAAACGCGCTTCGGTTTGGAATACGACTTGGATATTTTCATGGTCGTCGCCGTGGGCGATTTCAATATGGGCGCGATGGAAAACAAGGGTTTGAACATCTTTAACACCAAGTTCGTCCTCGCCGACAGCCGCACCGCCACCGATACCGATTTCGAAGGCATCGAATCTGTCGTCGGACACGAGTATTTCCACAACTGGACGGGCAACCGCGTGACCTGCCGCGACTGGTTCCAGCTTTCGCTGAAAGAAGGGCTGACCGTGTTCCGCGACCAAGAATTTTCCGGCGACCGCGCCAGCCGCGCCGTGCGCCGCATCGAAAACATCCGCCTGCTGCGCCAGCACCAGTTCCCCGAAGACGCAGGCCCGACCGCCCATCCGGTGCGCCCCGCCAGCTATGAGGAGATGAATAATTTCTACACCATGACCGTTTATGAAAAAGGCGCGGAAGTGGTGCGGATGTATCACACCCTGCTCGGTGAAGAGGGCTTTCAGAAAGGCATGAAGCTCTATTTCCAACGCTACGACGGACAGGCAGTGACCTGCGACGATTTCCGCGCGGCGATGGCGGACGCGAACGGCATCAATCTCGACCAGTTCGCCTTGTGGTACAGCCAAGCGGGCACGCCCGTTTTGGAAGCGGAAGGTCGTCTGAAAAACAATATTTTTGAGTTAACCATTAAACAAACCGTGCCGCCTACGCCCGATATGGCGGACAAGCAGCCGATGATGATTCCCGTCAAAATCGGGCTGCTGAACCGCAACGGCGAAGCGGTGGCATTTGATTATCAGGGCAAACGCGCAACCGAAGCCGTGTTGCTGCTGACTGAAGCCGAACAGACCTTCCCGCTCGAAGGCGTAACCGAAGCCGTCGTTCCCTCGCTGCTGCGCGGGTTCAGCGCGCCGGTGCATCTGAACTATCCGTACAGCGACGACGACCTGCTGCTCCTGCTCGCCCACGACAGCGACGCCTTCACGCGCTGGGAAGCCGCCCAAACGCTCTACCGCCGCGCCGTCGCCGCTAACCTTGCCGCGCTTTCAGACGGCGTCGAGTTACCGAAACATGAAAAACTGCTTGCCGCCGTCGAAAAAGTCATTTCAGACGACCTCTTAGACAACGCCTTCAAAGCCCTGCTTTTGGGCGTGCCGTCCGAAGCCGAACTGTGGGACGGCGCGGAAAACATCGACCCGCTGCGCTACCATCAGGCGCGCGAAGCCTTGTTGGATACGCTTGCCGTCCACTTCCTGCCGAAATGGCACGAATTGAACCGTCAGGCGGCGAAGCAGGAAAACCAAAGCTACGAATACAGCCCCGAAACCGCCGGCTGGCGCACGCTGCGCAACGTCTGCCGCGCCTTTGTCCTGCGCGCCGACCCCGCGCACATCGAAACCGTTGCCGAGAAATACGGCGAAATGGCGCAAAACATGACCCACGAATGGGGCATCCTGTCTGCCGTCAACGGCAACGAAAGCGATACGCGCAACCGCCTGCTGGCGCAGTTTGCCGACAAGTTTTCAGACGACGCGCTGGTGATGGACAAATATTTCGCCCTCGTCGGCTTAAGCCGCCGCAGCGACACCCTGCAACAGGTTCAAACCGCCTTGCAGCATCCGAAATTCAGCCTCGAAAACCCCAACAAAGCCCGTTCGCTCATCGGCAGCTTCAGCCGCAACGTCCCGCATTTCCACGCAGAAGACGGCAGCGGCTACCGCTTCATCGCCGACAAAGTCATCGAAATCGACCGCTTCAACCCGCAGGTTGCCGCCCGTTTGGTGCAGGCGTTCAACCTCTGCAATAAGCTCGAGCCGCACCGTAAAAACTTGGTGAAACAAGAATTGCAGCGCATTCGGGCGCAGGAAGGCTTGTCGAAAGACGTGGGCGAAATCGTCGGCAAGATTTTGGATTGAGGCATCATCGAAATAGACGGATTCCGCATTCTTTTGAACACACATACCTAATCGTTAAGCCCGTAAAAAAAGGCGAATGATTGCGCCTTTCTCAAACGAAGGTGCTAGTGTATGGGTATGTTGATTGTCATTGCTGCCATTTCGATGTAGATGAAAAATCATGATTGAGAAGCGGGAGTAACAGTTGCTAGACTAGAAATCTCAGCAAAAATAAAAGGTCGTCTGAAAACGTACAATATTTGTTTTCAGACGACCTTCTTGTATGCAGTTCGTTATTTTTGCTTACGCAGTTGCGGGTGGTTTTTCAGATTGTCCAAGAGGATGTCGATCACACGCGGTGCGGTTTGGGCGAGATCAAAATTTTTGCCGGACGAGAGCCAACGCCAAATCAGACCGTCCAGCGTCGATTTGATGAAGATGACCGCCATGTCGGTATCCAAATCTTCGGATAAGGCATGTTGGGCGATGGATTTGGTCAGAACTTCGGTAATTTTTTCGCGCCAAATGGATTGATGTTTATGCGCGATGTCGATGACCGCGGCGTTCTGATCGGTGTGTTCGCATTTTAAAAACAGGATGCTGTGGAATTTATAGTGGATGTCGTTGGTTTGCAGACGCGTGAAAAAGTGCATCAAGGTGCGGCGGAAAAGCGGCCACTCTTGTTCATTGCTATCAGCTGCGTCCTGATGCATACAGTTTTCGATGTCGTCGCAAATGCGTTGGAAGAGGGCGTCGAACAAGTCTTCTTTGTTTTTGAAATGCCAATACAAAGCGCCGCGCGTGACGCCGGCGGCTTGGGCGATTTCGTTGAGGGAAGTGCGCGCGATGCCTTTTTGGTGGAAGGTTTCCAGCGCGGCGAGCATTAAATGTTCTTTGGTTTTAAGGGCTTCGGTTTTGGTTTTCCGCATGATGCCTGTTTCAAGTTAAGTGGAATGTTGGGGATTATAAAAAATACTTTGTATCCATGCAAGCATGTATGTATAATGACGCCTGTAATTGAGATTGGCTCTCAAATATAAACTCTTTTTTTCAGACGACCTGCTTCAGATATTGAAGCAGGCGATTGTTGTTTTCGGAACCAAAAATCGGCTACAATAACAAAGCATATAGTGAAACTTCATAACAATTATCTAGATAGGAAAAATAATGACTTTTTATGCTTCTAAGGTGAAAAGCATGACGGCAATCGCTGCCGCTATTGCGCTGGCTCTTTCGGCGTGCGGTAAAGGTGGTGATACGGCGAAAGGCGAAGCGGGCGGAGCAGGGCAGCAGGCAGCGGCACAGCAGGCTCCCGCTCCTGTGGTCGGTGTCGTTACCGTCCATCCTGAAACTATCGCGTTGACGACCGAGCTGCCGGGACGTTTGGAGTCGCTGCGTACTGCGGATGTCCGCGCGCAAGTCGGCGGTATCATCCAAAAACGCCTGTTCCAAGAGGGCAGCTATGTCCGCGCCGGGCAGCCGCTTTACCAAATCGACAGCTCCACCTATGAAGCAAATCTGGAAAGCTCGCGCGCCCAGTTGGCAAGCGCGCAGGCAACTCTTGCTAAAGCCAATGCCGACTTGGCGCGTTACAAACCGCTGGTTGCCGCCGATGCCATCAGCAAACAGGATTACGATGCAGCGGTAACGGCAAAACGTTCTGCCGAAGCGAGCGTCAAAGCGGCTCAGGCGGCGATTAAATCTGCCGGTATCAATCTGAACAGGGCGCGTATTACCGCGCCGATTTCCGGTTTCATCGGTCAGTCCAAAGTATCCGAAGGTACGCTGCTGAACGCGGGTGATACGACCGTACTGGCGACCATCCGCCAAACCAATCCTATGTATGTGAACATTACTCAATCCGCGACCGAAGTGATGAAGCTGCGCCAACAGGTTGCCGAGGGCAAGTTGTCGGGCGTTGACGGCGCGATTGAAGTGGGCATCAAGTTCGATAACGGCGAAGTTTATCCGCACAAAGGCCGTTTGCTGTTCTCCGATCCGTCTGTGAACGAAACAACCGGACAAATCACGCTGCGTGCGTCAGTGCCGAACGACAAAAATATCCTGATGCCCGGTCTTTATGTGCGCGTCCTGATGGATCAGGTAGCTGTTGCTAATGCCTTTGTCGTACCGCAGCAGGCAGTAACGCGCGGTACGAAAGATACTGTAACGATTGTGAACGCCAAAGGCGAAATGGAGTCGCGCGAGGTAACAGTCGCCCGGCAGCAGGGAACCAATTGGGTTATTACTTCTGGTTTGAACGACGGCGACAAAGTCGTTGTGGACGGCACCAGCATTGCCGCCATGATGGGTGCGAAAAAGGTTACGCCTAAAGAATGGACGCCTGCCGGAAGTGCTGCAGAAGCCGCGCCCAAAGCTGCTTCTGAAGCGAAAAAAGACGTTCAGACGACCTCTGAAGCTAAAGCTGCATCTGAAGCCAAATAAGGAACGCATGAATGTCTAAGTTTTTTATTGACCGCCCCATTTTTGCATGGGTTATTGCGATTTTTATCATCGCAGCGGGTATTTTCGGCATTCAAAAACTGCCGATTTCCCAATATCCGTCCGTTGCTGCACCGACCATTACTTTGCGCGCTACTTATCCGGGCGCTTCTGCTCAGGTAATGGAAGACAGCGTACTGGCCGTTATCGAACGTAATATGTACGGTGTGGAAGGTTTGGACTATATGACGACTTCTGCCAATTCCAGCGGCAGCGGCAGCGTCAGTCTGACGTTTACACCGGAAACCAATGAAGATTTGGCGCAGGTAGACGTGCAGAACAAATTGTCGGAAGTGTTGTCCACATTGCCGTCTACCGTACAGCAATATGGTGTAACCGTATCTAAAGCGCGTTCCAACTTCTTGCAAGTGGTCATGCTTTCTTCTGAAAAGCAATCCATTGAGGAAATGAACGATTACGCCCAGCGCAATATCATTCCTGAACTGCAGCGTATCGACGGGGTAGGGCAGGTACAATTGTTTGGTGCGCAACGCGCCATGCGTATTTGGGTTGACCCGAAAAAACTGCAAAACTACAACCTGTCTTTTGCAACGGTAACCAACGCACTGGCTACTCAAAATATCCAAATTTCTGCAGGCTCTATCGGCTCTTTGCCGGCGGCTGCAGGTCAGACCATTTCAGCAACTGTGACGGCTCAAGGTCAGCTGAGCACTGCTGAAGAGTTTGGCAACATCATTTTGGTATCCAATACCGATGGTTCTAATGTCTATCTGAAAGACGTTGCCAAAGTCAGCTTGGGTATGCAGGACTATTCTACTTCCACACGTTTGAACGGCGTGAATACCACCGGTATGGCAGTGATGCTGTCCAACAGCGGTAACGCTTTGGCAACGGCGACTGCCGTGAAAGAAAAAATGGCAGTTTTGCAGAAGTATTTTCCAGACGGCATGAGCTGGAAAGTTCCTTACGATACTTCCAAATTTGTGGAAATTTCGATTGAGAAAGTGATCCATACGCTTTTGGAAGCCATCGTATTGGTATTCTTAGTGATGTATCTCTTCCTGCAAAACATCCGCTATACGCTGATTCCGACCATTGTTGTACCGATTTCCCTGTTGGGCGGTTTTGCCTTTATCTCATACATGGGTATGTCGATTAACGTATTGACCATGTTTGCGATGGTATTGGTGATCGGTATTGTGGTCGATGACGCGATTGTGGTCGTTGAAAACGTTGAGCGTATTATGGCGAGTGAAGGTCTGTCGCCTAAGGCTGCAACCAAAAAAGCGATGGGTCGGATTTCCGGCGCGGTGATTGGTATTACTGCCGTGTTGATGTCCGTATTTGTTCCGCTGGCAATGTTTAGCGGTGCAACAGGTAACATTTACAAACAGTTTGCCTTGACCATGGCGGCATCGATTGCATTCTCCGCATTCCTTGCCTTGACGCTGACTCCGGCATTATGTGCCACCATGCTCAAACCGATTCAGAAGGGTCATCACGAAGAGAAAAAAGGTTTCTTCGGTTGGTTTAACAAAAAATTCGACAGCTGGACACACGGCTACGAAGGCTGGGTTGCCAAAGTCTTGCGCAAGACTTTGCGCATGATGGTTGTCTATATTGGTTTGACTGTTGTGGGCGTATTCCTGTTTATGCGTCTGCCGACTTCCTTCTTGCCGACTGAAGACCAAGGTAACTTGATGTTGAGCGTACAGCTGCCTGCCGGCGCGACCAAAGAGCGTACCGATGCAACTTTGGCTCAAATCACTCAGCTGGCAAAATCTATACCTGAGATTGAGAACATCATTACCGTTTCCGGCTTCAGTTTTTCAGGTTCCGGTCAAAACATGGCTTTGGGCTTTGTCATTCTGAAAGACTGGAGCGAACGTACTGCCCCGGGCAGCGATGCGACTTCTATTTCCGGTAAGTTGACCGGCATGATGATGGCTACGCTGAAAGACGGTTTCGGTTTGGCGATTGTGCCTCCAGCCATTATGGAATTGGGTACAGGCTCCGGCTTGACGATTTACCTGCAAGACCGTAACAACAGCGGCCATGCTGCATTGTTGGCCAAGCGCAATGAGTTGATTGACAAAATGCGCAAAAGCGGTTTGTTTAACCCAAGTACCGTTCGTGCGAGCGGTTTGGAAGATGCGCCTCAGTTGAAAATCGACATCAACCGCTCTGCAGCAGCCGCACAAGGTATTTCGTTCTCTGATATCCGTACTGCTTTGGCTTCTTCTTTGGGTTCGTCTTATGTCAACGACTTCCCAAATCAAGGACGTCTGCAACGCGTGATGGTACAAGCTGATGCGAGTGCCCGTATGCAGCCTGCCGATATTCTGAACCTGACCGTGCCGAACAAATCCGGCGTTGCTGTACCGCTTTCTACCATTGCTACTGTTTCTTGGGAAAACGGTATGGAACAAAGCGTCCGCTTCAATGGTTATCCGGCAATGGAGCTTTCCGGCTCGCCTGTTAATGGCGTATCTTCCGGTCAGGCCATGACTGCGGTACAGCAAATGGTTGATGACATGGGCGGCGGTTACAGTCTGGAATGGGGAGGCCAGTCTCGTGAAGAGGCTAAAGGCGGCTCGCAAACTGTCGTATTGTACGCATTGGCCGCTGCCGCTGTATTCTTGGTATTGGCTGCTTTGTACGAAAGCTGGTCTATCCCGTTGGCGGTTATCCTTGTGATTCCGTTGGGCTTGATTGGCGCGGCATTGGGTGTGACTGGCCGTAACATGTTTGAAGCATTACTGGGCAGTATTCCGGCATACGCCAACGATATCTACTTCCAAGTCGGTTTCGTTACGGTGATGGGTTTGAGTGCGAAAAACGCGATTTTGATTATCGAGTTTGCCAAAGACCTGCAAGCGCAAGGCAAGAGCGCGCTTGAAGCTGCGCTTGCCGCCGCACACTTGCGTTTCCGTCCGATTATCATGACTTCGTTTGCCTTCATCTTGGGCGTGGTACCGCTTTATGTTGCCAGCGGTGCCAGCTCCGCCAGCCAACGTGCGATTGGTACGACCGTGGTCTGGGGTATGTTGATCGGTACGATTCTGTCTGTGTTCCTTGTGCCTTTGTTCTATGTGGTTGTGCGCAAATTCTTTAAAGAAACCGCACACGAGCATGAGATGGCCGCCAAACACGCCGCTGAAGCCGGCATGATTGAAGACGGTAAACAAGATTCAGACAAGCACTAAAGCAAAGGCCGTCTGAAAAATTTTCAGACGGCCTCAAAATGCTAAAGGATTCTAAAATGAAGAAGATTACATTCAAACCTGTACTGACCGCCGTTGCCGCCGCCGTGGCTTTGTCGGCCTGTACCATGATGCCGAAATATGAGCAGCCTCAAGTTGCCGTGGCCGATACGTTTAAATACGACACTGTTGACGACGGTATCCGTGCAGCCGAATTGGGTTGGCAAGATTACTTTGCCGATCCTCGCCTTCACCGCCTGATCGACATCGCATTGGAACGCAATACCGATTTGCGTACAGCCGCGCTGAATGCGGAAATCTACCGCAAGCAATACATGATTGCGCGTAATAATTTGTTGCCAACCGTCAATGCCAGCGGTACAGGTTCGCGTCAAGGCAGTTTGAGTGGCGGCAGCGTTAGCAGCCAATACAGCGTGGGTTTGGGCGCAGCCTCTTATGAGCTTGACCTCTTCGGCCGTGTCCGCAGCACCAGCGAAGCCGCGTTGCAAGGTTATTTTAATGTGGCCGCAAACCGCGATGCCGCCCATCTGACCCTGATTTCTACCGTTGCCAAAGCCTACTTTAACGAACGCTACGCGGAAGAAACCATGGCATTGGCACAACGCGTATTACAAACCCGTGAAGCGACTTACAAGCTCTCGCAATTACGCCATAAGGCCGGCGTGATTTCCGCCGTTGATTTGCACCAACAGGAAGCGCTGATTGAATCGGCCAAAGCCGATTACGCATCTGCGGTAAAAAACCGCGAGCAAGCGCGAAATTCCTTGGCTATGTTGATTAATCAACCTTTGCCTGAAGACTTGCCTGCCGGTTTGCCTTTGAACAAACAGTTCAAAATGACCAAACTGCCTGCCGGTTTGAGTTCGGACCTGTTGCTCAACCGTCCGGATATCCGTGCGGCCGAACACGCGCTCAAACAAGCCAATGCCAATATCGGTGCGGCACGTGCGGCGTTTTTCCCGCGCATCAGCCTGACCGGTTCTGTCGGTACCGCTTCCGGCGAGTTGAGCGGCCTGTTTAAGAGCGGCACGGGTATTTGGGCTTTTGCACCATCCATCACTCTGCCTATCTTTGATTGGGGCACAAACAAAGCCAATCTTGACGTAGCCAAACTGCGCCAACAGGCACAAATCGTTGCTTATGAAGCCGCTGTTCAATCCGCATTCAAAGACGTTTCCAATGCGTTGGTTGCACGCGAACAGCTGGATAAAAGCTATGCCGCTTTGAGCAAACAAAGCCGTGCCTACAACGACAGCCTGCGCCTCATCAGCCTGCGCTACAAACATGGCGTATCCAGTGCATTGGATTTGCTGGATGCCGAGCGCAGCAGTTACGGCGCAGAAACTGCTCTTTTGGCTAATCAGCTGACCCGTTTGGAAAACCTTGCCGACTTGTATAAAGCACTTGGCGGCGGTTTGAAACGCGAAACCGTTAGCCAACCTGCCGCGCAGCAGTAAGACTGTTCGAAATAAGCGGCATTAAAAACGTCGTCTGAAAACCGGATATCCAGTTTTCAGACGACGTTTTTATATTTTGGCATGGATACAATATGGATGGACTGGGCTAGCAGGCAGGTATCTAAGAGTTTGAGCTTACGGCAATTCTAAAGTATGACTGACAATCTGAGGTCGGGATTCCTGCTTGCGCAGAATGACGATGATTAATTATTTCCTATTATGATTTACTATACAAAAAGGTCGTCTGAAAACTTCAGACGACCTGCTGTTTGATTACGCGGTTAGCTGCCCATCAATTTCAAACGCTGACCCGGGGTAACGGTTCGGGTATTTTTATTCCAACGGCGGATATCGTTGACATCTATGTTAAAGCGATCAGCAATCGTATTGAGCGTATCGCCTCTACGGACTGTGTAAGAAACATTTTGGATATTGTTTTTACGGGTTTTGACCGGATCCGCGCTAACGCGTAACAGCTGACCTTTTCGGATATTGCTGCCTTTGATGTTGTTGGTCACAATCAAATCGGCAACGCTTAAATTGTAGCGTTTGGAAATATTGAACAGGGTATCCCCATCAGCTACGCGGTGCATACCTGCCATAGTTGTCGGCTGGGCAGATGATTGATTATTTGCCCTTGCCAGTCGCGCTTCAGTACGGCTTTGATGCTTGGCAATATTTTCGGCAATACGTTCGCTGCGTGCTTTGGCTGCATCAACTTCTTGATGATGCGCGATATTTTGAGTAACAATAATTTGATCTTCTTCTTCCTTTTGCAAACGTGAATCAACATTGGCAAGCAATGCCATCATTTGGTCAGGTTCTTCGACTGCTGAAGGAGCGGAAGGAGTAGCTGATTTTGCCGATGCCACGACCTGAGGTTCTGTTAAGGTTAAGGCAGGTTGTGCAGGCTCGGCCGCCGCAATGACAGTTGTGTCCGTAGCAGGTTTGGCTTCCGTGGATTGTACGGTTTGAACGCGTTCTACACGGGGTTGGGCGGTTGTAACGGCATCGGCGGCGATAGGGGCAGTTGCAGCTTTGGTATTGGCAACAAAATCAAAGGTTGTTGGAGCAGGTTCTTGTGCAACCGTATTGGCAGGGGCGACGACTTTTTTGACTGTATCGGTTTTGAGTTCTGCCGTTTGAATCGGAGCCATTGTCGGCATATTCGAACGGTAGGTATCCGGAGTATTGTCAGTATCGATGAAATTAATCATATCCTGTTTGGTAGCAGTATCGGTTTGTGCAACCAAAATGGTACGTCCTTCAGACAGCGAATTGCCGTTTAAGCCGTTCAGTCGTTTGATTTCGGCAACGCTCATCCCGGTTTCTGTCGCAATCGTGTTTAGATTGGTATTGCGGGCCGAGGTATAAGCATTGAAAGAGAGCAGGGTTTCGGGATTCGCATTGCGGTAATTTTTTTCGAATGCGGATACGGCGGAAACAGGCAGCAATAATTTGCGGTTGTTTTTCGGGATGAAGACAGGTGCGTTGAAAGCAGGGTTCAATGTCAGCAGCTCGCTCTCGCTGATATTGGCGAGACGGGCGATGGTGCTGTTGTCGATGGGTTTGTCAATACTGACTGTTTGGAAATAAGGTTGATTGGTGATTTCGCTGATATTCATGCCGAAAGTCTGGGGGCTGGCGACAATATTGCGGACAGCCAGCAATTTGGGAACGTAGTTGCGTGTCTCGTTCGGCATACGCAGGTTTTCGTAAGTGGGTTCCAGGCCTTGTGCGCGGGCACGGTTGACGGCGCGGCCTACATTGCCTTCGCCCCAGTTGTATGCAGCCAAAGCCAAAGACCAGTCGTTAAATAGCCCGTGCAGATATTGCAGGTAGTTCAGCGCGGCGTCGGTCGCGGCATATACGTCGTGGCGGCCGTCATACAAAGGTGTTTTTTCCAAGCCGAAATGACGACCGGTTGCCGGCATGAACTGCCACAGGCCGGATGCGCCGACGTGGGATTTGGCTTTGGTGACGAATGCGCTTTCAATGAAGGGGAGGAGTGCGATTTCGGCGGGCATATTGCGTTTTTTTACTTCGGTTGCAATATGGTACATATAAGGTTTGCTGCGCGTGATGGTGCGGTCGAAATAGGCACCGTTTGCGGCGAATTTGCTTTCGTGGCGGCGGACCAGCTCGGAATTAACTTCGCTCATGCGGAAGTCTTTTTTCAATGAAGCCCACAGGCTGCCGGAACCGAAAGTCTTGGCTTTGGCTTGGTCGAGAAGGGCAGAATTGAGCCGCATCATTGCCATACCTGTTTGGTTGGGAGTGGCGTTTTGTGCGGCGGCCGCGCCGGAAACGGCGGATAAACCGGACAGCGTCAGGGCGATGGTTTTCAGTTTTGCCATAGTAGTCAATTATCAATATATATTATTCAGTCTCCGCGATGTTACTGTCTGATTCATGTGAACGTCAAGGATATGAGGGTAATTTACATATGACTGAGGCTTAATGATAAAATTTGTCGCGAAAATACGGCGGTTTGCGTATATATGCCGTCAAATTCAGATTAAGCAAAAGAACGTCCTATGATTTCCGAAAATTCCTCCCTGCTCGATTTCGACCGCGCCCATCTGCTCCATCCCTATACATCCATGACCGACCCGTTGCCTGTTTATCCGGTGTGCCGTGCGGAGGGCGTGCATATTGAATTGGCGGACGGTACGCGGCTGATTGACGGGATGTCGTCTTGGTGGTGTGCGATACACGGCTACAATCATCCTGTTTTGAATCAGGCGGTTGAGGCGCAGATTAAGCAAATGTCGCATGTGATGTTCGGCGGTTTGACGCACGGGCCGGCGGTGGAGCTGGGCAAATTATTGGTCGGGATTTTGCCGCAGGGGTTGGACCGTATTTTTTATGCGGATTCGGGTTCGGTTTCGGTGGAAGTCGCGTTGAAGATGGCGGTGCAATACCAGCAGGCGCGGGGTTTGACGGCGAAGCAGAATATTGCGACGGTGCGGCGCGGGTATCACGGCGATACTTGGAACGCGATGTCCGTCTGCGATCCGGAAACGGGGATGCACCATATTTTCGGCAGCGCTCTGCCGCAGCGTTATTTTGTCGATAATCCAAAAAGCCGTTTCGACGATGAATGGGATGGGGCGGATTTGCAGCCTGTCCGCGCCTTGTTTGAAGCGCATCATGCGGATATTGCCGCCTTTATTTTGGAACCAGTCGTGCAGGGTGCGGGCGGCATGTATTTTTATCATCCGCAGTATCTTCGCGGTTTGCGCGATTTGTGTGATGAATTTGATATTGTGTTGATTTTTGACGAAATCGCCACCGGATTCGGGCGTACGGGCAAGATGTTTGCCTGCGAACATGCGGAGGTCGTGCCGGATATTATGTGTATCGGCAAGGGCTTGAGCGGCGGCTATATGACGCTGGCGGCGGCAGTCACTTCGCAAAAAGTCACCGAAACGATTTCGCGCGGCGAAGCGGGCGTGTTCATGCACGGCCCGACATTTATGGCGAACCCGCTGGCGTGTGCCGTTGCCTGCGCTTCGGTCAAGCTGCTTTTGTCCCAAGATTGGCAGGCAAATATCCGCCGCATCGAAAGCATCCTGAAAGGTCGTCTGAAAACCGCATGGGACATCCGCGGCGTGAAAGACGTGCGCGTTTTGGGTGCCATCGGCGTGATCGAGCTGGAAAAAGGCGTGGATATGGCGCGTTTTCAAGCGGACTGCGTGGAGCAGGGCATTTGGGTGCGCCCATTCGGCAGGCTGGTGTACCTCATGCCGCCTTACATCATTTCAGACGACCTCTTGACCGAACTTGCCGACAAAAGCATACAAATCTTGAAGGAACACAGCAAATGAAAGGCGTTTACTTCGTCAGCGGCATAGACACGGACATCGGCAAAACCGTCGCCACCGGCATGTTGGCAAAACAATTGTTGCAGCAGGGCAAAAGCGTGATCACGCAAAAGCCTGTGCAAACCGGTTGCCAAAACATCGCCGACGACATCGCCGTCCACCGCAACATCATGGGCATACCCATGCAGGAAGCCGACAAACAGCGGCTGACCATGCCCGAAATCTTCAGCTATCCCGCCTCGCCCCACCTCGCCGCCCGTCTGGACGGCAGGGTTTTGGACTTGGACAAAATCCGCACCGCCACGCAAGAATTGGCGGCGCAATACGAAATCGTCTTGGTCGAAGGCGCGGGCGGATTGATGGTTCCGCTGACGGAAAACCTGTTAACCATTGATTATGTTCAGCAACAGGCTTATCCCGTCATTCTCGTTACCAGCGGACGGCTCGGCAGTATTAACCACACCCTGCTCAGCTTCGCCGCGCTCAAACAATACGGCATCAGCCTGCACAGCCTGATTTTCAACCACATCCACGACAGCCGCGACGAGAACATCGCCCAAGACAGCTCGGCGTATCTAAGGGGTCGTCTGAAAACAGATTTCCCCGATGCGGAGTGGATGGAGTTGGATAAGGTGGAGACGGACGAAAGGTCGTCTGAAAACGATTAAAACATGAAACCCATCAATCTAAATCCTATGAATCCCCCTTTAAATTGGCAAGACAAACTTCCTGACGAGCTGCCGCAAGGTTGGAACGAACGTGCCGCCGCTTTGTGCCAAGCGCAATCGCTGACCGCCGCCTTACGCGCCTTGGGCGGCAGTTTTGCGGTAAAAGTGCTGTATATGGGCGAACTGGACGGACAGGGCAATTCGTTTGGCAAAAGCCATACCGAAACCGCCGCCCCGCAATTCGTCCGCGACGTTTTGCTGCATCTGAACGGCGTGCCCGTCGTACAGGCGCGCAGCGCGTGCAGCCCGCAATCCCAAGCCTGGCGCGGCGTGTTGGATTGCGGCACGCAGCCTTTGGGCGAGCGGCTGTTTGACGGCACACTGCCCCTGAAGCGTTCGGCATTCGAGTTTTGTCTGATGGAAAACGCAGGCGGTCAGGATGATTTCAGACGACCTGTCGCCGCCCGCAGGTCTTATTTTGATTGGGATGGCGAGGTGTTGGAACTGACGGAATATTTTTTGCCGGGGTTGGCGCGGATTATGCGCTAAACGTCGCAGCAATATAAGGAAAGGTCGTCTGAAACGGTTTTCAGACGACCTTTTTAATCTATTACAATTTCACCGAATGCTCGCGCGTTTCGTGGAACACGATGTCCGGCCAGCGTTCTTGCGTGAGTCCCAAATTCACGCGGTTGGGGGCGAGGTAGGCGAGGTTGCCGCCTGCGTCTATCGCCAGATTGCCCGCATTGGCTTTTTCAAACTCTGCCAGTTTTTTCTTGTCGTCGCACGATACCCAGCGCGCGGACCAGATGGATGCGTTGTCGAACACGGCTTCTACGCCGTATTCGTTGGCCAGCCGCGAGGTAACGACTTCAAACTGCAACACGCCGACCGCGCCCAAAATCAAATCCGCGCCGCTCATGGGTTTGAACACCTGCACCGCGCCTTCTTCGCCGAGCTGTTGCAAACCTTTTTGCAGTTGCTTGATTTTCAGCGGGTTTTTGATGCGGACGCTGCGGAACAGTTCGGGTGCGAAGAAGGGGATGCCGGTAAACGCCAGTTGTTCGCCTTCGGAGAAGCTGTCGCCGATTTGGATGTTGCCGTGGTTCGGGATGCCGATGATGTCGCCCGCGTAGGCTTCTTCCACCAGCTCGCGGTCGTGCGACATGAACGTAACCACGCTGGAGGCGGCGATTTCGCGGTTGATGCGCAGGTGTTTCATCTTCATGCCGCGCTCGAATTTGCCGGAGCAGACGCGCAAAAAGGCGATGCGGTCGCGGTGTTTCGGGTCCATATTGGCTTGGATTTTAAAGATAAATCCGGAAAACTTCGGCTCGTCAGGTTCGACCATGCGCACGGTCGCGTCGCGCGGTTTCGGCGCGGGCGCCCAGTCGATCAATGAATTGAGGATTTCCTGAATACCGAAGTTGTTAATCGCCGAGCCGAAGAACACGGGCGTGAGTTCGCCGGCGAGAAATTCGTCGAGATTAAACTCGTTGGAAGCCGCCTGCACCAATTCGATTTCGTCGCGCAACTGCTGGATTTCCAGCGGAAAGCGTTGTTCTAATTCGGGATTGTTGATGCCTTTGATAATGTCGAACTCGTGCGGCAGACGTTCGCCGCCCGCTTCAAAGAGATAGATTTCATCGTTCAGGATGTGGTACACGCCTTTGAAGTTTTTGCCCATGCCGATCGGCCAAGTGACGGGCGCGCAGCGGATTTTTAAAATATTTTCCACTTCATCCAGCAATTCCAAAGAATCGCGCACTTCGCGGTCGTATTTGTTCATGAACGTGACAATCGGCGTATTACGCAGGCGGCAGACGTTCAAGAGTTTGATGGTTTGCGCTTCCACGCCTTTTGCCGCGTCGATGACCATCAACGCGCTGTCCACGGCGGTTAAAACGCGGTAGGTGTCTTCGGAGAAGTCTTGGTGTCCCGGCGTGTCCAAGAGGTTGACGGTGTGGTCTTTGTAGTCGAACTGCATCACGCTTGATGCCACGGAAATGCCGCGCTGCTTCTCGATTTCCATCCAGTCGGAGGTGGCGAATTTGCCGGTTTTCTTGCCTTTTACCGTACCCGCGCTCTGAATCGCACCTGAAAACAGCAACAGCTTTTCGGTCAGCGTGGTTTTACCCGCGTCAGGGTGTGAGATGATGGCAAACGTGCGGCGGCGGCGCACTTGGTCGAGGATTTCTTGGGACATGGGCTTTCTTTGCAAAAAGGTTCAGGCCGCTTTTCCGACGGCCTGAGAAAGGATTGAGATGGCGGGGATTGTACAAAAAAACATTAATCGGTTCAATGATTAGGGGATAAAAAAGGTCGTCTGAAAGCTTTTCAGACGACCTTCTCTTGGATTGGCATCTTGTTTATTCGGTAATTTCTTCAATTATGGGGCTGTAAGTAGCGCTGTCAAAGGTAGGCATAGGCGGGGGCAGCAGGTTGTTGAGGGTTAGGGCGGCGGGGTTCAGGGTAGGGTAGCCACTGAAGGTTACGGTGTAGCCGCCGTTGGCAGTGCTGTGGATTTTGGCATGTGCGCCTAATGGGAAGGTGCTTTTATTGGTAATGTGTCCGAAGGGGAAGCCTGTCAGGACGGGGACTTTGGCGGTGCGTGAGACGTGGTTGACGACAGCGGAGAAGTCGTAGCTTGAGTCGTATACGTCGCGGATGGTGCCCATGCGGAAGTCGCCGAAGATGATGGCGCGTTGTTTTTGCAGGATGCCTGCAAGATAAAGCGTGTTCAACATGCGTTCGATGCGGTAGGGTTGTTCGCTGACGTCTTCGACGAACAGGATGCCGCCTTGGATGTCGGGCATATAGGGCGAGCCTGCGAGGGAGGCGAGAACGCTGAGGTTGCCGCCCCATAAGGTACCTTCGACGTTGACGTTGGCGCGTTGGATGGCGGGAACGTCGATAATGTTGACGTTGTTGGTGGTGCCGCGGATGAACGAATCCATGGTGAAGACACTGGGTTCGGGTTTGCCGAATTCGCTGTAAACCATAGGGCCGGCGAAGCTTGCCATATTGCCTTTGGCGAGCAGGGCGAGTTGGACGGCGCAAACGTCGCTGAAGCCGAAGAACAAGGTGCCGCGTTCGCGCATTCTGGCGCCGAGTGAAGCGAAGTCGATTTGCGGCAGGATGCGTGCCGCGCCGTAGCCGCCGCGCAAGCCCATGAGGACTTTGGGTGTTTCAACGCGGCCGGTGGCGACCTCTTGGAAGTCGGCGGCACGTTGGGCGTCGGAGCCAGCGAAGCGTTGATAGCGTCGGCTGCCTGCTTGTTGGTTGGTCACAGTAAAACCTGCGTTATAGAGGCGGGTCAAGCCTGCGTTGACGCGGTTGGGGTCTTCGGCAAAGCCGGAAGGGGCGACGACGCGGAGGAGGTTGTCGCCGGAGCGTGGGGGATGGCTGGTTTTGGGCTGCACGGGTTGGGCTTTCGCTGTGTTGCCGGTTTGAGTGGACGGGGTAACGGTCGTGCCGGTGCCGCAGGCTTGCAGCAGTCCGGCTCCGGCTGCGGCGGAGCAGGCGCGGAGGAAATGGCGGCGGGAGGTTTGCCAGGTCATATGGTTTCCTTTGCTTGGGTTTCAGACGACCTTTTCGGCAGGGGTCGTCTGAAAATCGGTTGATATGCGGTATCCGATACGCCTATTGAGGTCGTCTGAACGTTACGCCAGCAGGGCTTTGACTTGTTCCGTCCAGTGGTCCGGCAGGGTCATGCCGTGTTCGCGGACGGGGGCTGCCCAAATCGGGGCGGGAAAGTTGGCATCGTTTTCGAAGCGGGCGATGACGTGCCAATGCAGATGGGGGACGACGTTGCCCAGGCTGGCAAGGTTGATTTTGGCGGGACGGAACACTTGGCGCATGGCGGCTTCGACTTTATACACCATTTCCATGATTTCGGCGCGTTCGGCGGCTGAAAGGTCGGTCATCTCGGCGATGTGGTCGTTCCAGATGACGCGGCAGAATGCCGGGGCTGAGGCTTCGTTGTGGACGGCGATAACGCGCAGGTTTGGGGTTTGCAGCAAAATGTCTTCGTTGTCTGCGGTGCAGATGGGGCAGGTCATGGGTTTTCTCGTTTGGATATGAGGGAACGGTTTGTCGGAAATGAGAAAGGTCGTCTGAAAACTTAATACATCGTTTTCAGACGACCTTCGATGATTTTATTTTCCGCGCATCAGCTCGAAGAAATCGTCGTTGTTTTTAGAATCTTTGAGTTTACCAACCAAAAATTCGGTCGCTTCGATTTCGTCCATTGGATGCAGGAATTTGCGCAAGAGCCACATGCGCTGCAACTGATCGTTCGGCACCAACAATTCTTCTCGACGAGTGCCAGATTTGTTGATACTGATAGCAGGGAACAGGCGTTTTTCTGCCATGCGGCGGTCGAGGTGCAGCTCCATATTGCCCGTACCTTTAAATTCTTCGTAAATCACATCATCCATACGGCTGCCGGTTTCTACAAGCGCAGTAGCAATAATGGTGAGCGAACCGCCTTCTTCGACATTACGTGCCGCGCCGAAGAAGCGTTTAGGACGGTGAAGGGCATTGGCATCTACACCGCCGGTGAGGATTTTGCCGGAAGTTGGGACAACGGTGTTGTAGGCGCGGGCAAGACGGGTAATCGAGTCGAGCAGGATGACTACGTCTTTTTTGTGTTCGACCATGCGCTTGGCTTTTTCAATCACCATTTCCGCCACTTGGACGTGGCGTTGCGCCGGTTCGTCGAAGGTGGAGGAGACGACTTCGCCGCGCACGGAGCGGCTCATTTCCGTAACTTCTTCCGGACGTTCGTCAATCAACAAGACGATGAGTTCGACATCAGGATAGTTGGCGGTAATCGCGTGTGCGATGTTTTGCAGCATCACGGTCTTACCGGTTTTCGGCGGCGCAACCAACAGGGCGCGTTGTCCGCGGCCGATGGGAGAAACCAAATCAATGGCGCGGCCGGTGAGGTTTTCTTCGGCTTTAATATCGCGCTCGAGTTTGAACTGTTTGGTGGGAAAAAGCGGGGTGAGGTTTTCGAAGAGGATTTTGTGTTTGCAAACTTCGGGATGATCGCCGTTGATACTGTCGAGGCGAACGAGGGCGAAATAGCGTTCGTTGTCTTTGGGTACGCGCACGCTGCCTTCTATGGTGTCTCCCGTATGCAGGTTGAAGCGGCGGATTTGTGTGGGGGAGACGTAGATGTCGTCGGGGCCCGCGAGGTAGGAAGTGTCTGCGCTGCGTAAAAAGCCGAAGCCGTCGGGTAGGATTTCGAGCGTACCGGAACAGGTAAAGCTTTCACCCTGCTTCATCATTTGGCGGACGATGGCGAATACGAGGTCTTGTTTGCGGAAACGGTTGGCGTTTTCAATGCCGTGTTCTTCTGCCATTTCCAAGAGCTTGGAAATGTGTAGGGTTTGTAATTCTGAAACGTGCATGATTTTTGACAGTTGTATTGGAAAAGAATGGGATTCGGAAGACAGAGGTCGTCTGAAAAGAATGGTGTACGGAATGTACGGTGATTTTTGAGAAACCTGAATTGTAGGCAGTCGGAGGGCGGGTGTCAAATTTAGGCGGGGCAAGGTTTGTATGGCATAGGTTTTGTTGTATGGCTGGCAACATCGAATTGAAAAAGTCGTCTGAAATAGATTTCAGACGACTTTTATGAGAAACAACGATCTTCTACTGAAAGATTAGTATTTGTTCAGACGACCTTGGGGGAGAATGCTGCGATAGGCGGTGTATATGCCGATCATTGCTACAGGGTAGAGAACCAAGTAAGTAATCACTAAGAAGATGAAGAACAAAATAAAAACAGGGCCGGAAAGCGCGGTTGCTTGCTGTATCGATGCTTCTGTTGCAAATGCGGAAACGATGACTATCATAAATATGAACCAAAACGCGATACCGATACCCAGCCAAATTAAGCCGTATACCAGCAGGGCGGGGATGTTGCGGCGGCAGGCATTGAAACTGGCCTTAATAGCGGCAACAGGGTTCATATCCTCCAACATGACAAAGGCAGGAGCCAGCCAAAACATCATGGAGTAAATGGCGATAATAACCAACAGGATAATAAATAAAATTGGAAAGGCCGGCATAAAGTCTGCCCTTAAGAAATTTCCGTTGGCAAACATACCGAAAGGAATAACAACGGCCAAAGCTAAAAGCAGGCATACGACGATACTCAGCAGTAAAAGAATCAGGAATGCTCCGCTTTTTTTAATCGAAAATCCGGCAAACAGAGAGCCGAAGTTGAAATTCTTACCTTGCGCGGTTTGGGCTGCAAGCAGCACGATGCCACCGAGGAAACAAAAGCCCACCCAATAGAAAAACAGATTGAAGAGTAATTCTCGGATTATTATGGTTGAGGTGAAATCATTGAAATTATTGAAATCAGCGGGCGGGCTTTCAATGCCTAGCAAACCGAATAGAAAACCTACCGCGATAGGAATAAGGCTGATTAAAATAATTGCGCCCATCCATTTGAATTTGTTTTTACTGAAAATACGCCATGAGTCGGTAAACCAGCTTACCCCTTCGCCTGCGCGAAGACGTTTGGGTTCGTTGAAGGAGTTTTTTGGGGGGATAGGGTGCTGGGAAGGTTGCAATGTTTCCATAAAAATAATTTCCAAGTTTACAGATGAGAAAGTCTATCATTATATCATAAGCGTATATGGTTATTTGTTGAGAGTTTGACAAAAGGTCGTCTGAAAAATTTTCAGACGACCTTTGTGTTTGGCATGAGGAAGTTTATAGCGTACCAAGATATAGTAGATTAAATTTAAACCAGTACGGCGTTGCCTCGCCTTGTCGTACTATTTGTACTGTCTGCGGCTTCGTCGCCTTGTCCTGATTTAAATTTAATCCACTATAAATCGCAGATGGGTTATTGGGCGATATGTTTCGAAATCTATCGGCAGACGGTTTTCTGTTTTGGAAAGGATACGCTTAAAGAAACGATGGCGGCTTGCTGTCTGTCAGCTGAACCAAAAGCGGAAAACCAAATAAAAAACCAATGCCAACACACCCGCCCAGACGACCAGCATAAATCCTGCAACAGCCTGTCCTAATCGGTAAACGGGATTTTTACGTTCGTCTTCAGGCAGGGAAGGCTGGGTGTTTTTAGGTTCGGTCATGTTGTCGGCTCCCGTCGGTAATCGGATAAAGGCGTAAGGTTACGCCGTAGCGGGGAAAGATTCAAGTTTGCTGCATTTTTACAGAGGGATTTCTTCAAGAATCCTGTTGCCGTCATGGCGGGCTGTTCCGCTATAATCCTTGCTTTCCGAATATCTTTAAAGAGAGGGGAGATATGAAAATCCGTACCAAAATATGCGGCATTACCCGCCCCGAAGATGCGCAATCTGCCGCCGATGCGGGCGCCGATGCCGTCGGGCTGGTGTTTTACGCGAAAAGCAAACGCGCGGTAACGGCGGCGCAGGCAGCGGAAATTGTGGCTGCATTGCCGCCTTTTGTTTCGGCGGTTGCTTTATTTGTTAATGAAACGGCGGACAATATCAGGGAAATTTTGCGCCAAGTGCCGATAGACGTGATTCAGTTTCACGGCGACGAAGACGATGACTTCTGCCGTCAGTTTGACCGGCCGTATCTCAAAGCCGTGCGCGTGCAGTCCGCCGCCGATATTCAGACGGCCTGCACCAAGTTCCCCAACGCGCGCGCGCTGTTGTTCGACGCTTACCATCCGACCGAATACGGCGGTACGGGGCAGAGTTTCGATTGGACGATGCTCCGCGGCAATATCGGCAAACCGTGGATTTTGGCGGGCGGGCTGACGCCGGAAAACGTTGCCGATGCGGTGAAAACCAGCGGCGCGGCGGCGGTGGACGTGTCCGGCGGCGTGGAAAGCGCGGCAGGGATTAAAGACAAGGAAAAAATAGCGGCGTTTGTGGCGGCTGCAAAGGTCGTCTGAAACTGAAAATCTGATTTTCAGACGACCTTTGTTGATAAAGGAATGAGATGGAACGTTATTCTGTACATTTGAAACTGCTGGGAATGGCAGTATTGTGGGGTGCGTCTTGGCCGATGGGGCGGATGCTGGGGCAGTCGCTGCCGCCGTTGACGGGCGGGGCGGTTCGGTTTGTACTGGCTTCGGTTTTGCTGTTGGGTTGGTTGTTTGCGCGCAGCAGGTTTGCGACTTTGGCGGCTTTGTCGGCGCGGCAATGGCTGGGCTTGACGGCAGCCGCTTCCGTCGGGGTGTGCGGCTATGCGGTGTTTTTTATGCTGGGTTTGCAGGCGATGCCGGCGGGTAAGGCGGCGGTGGTTGTGGCGGTGAATCCCGTGCTGACGCTGCTGCTGGCAGCTTGGCTTTTCGGCGAGCGTTTAAACGCGAAGATTTTGGCGGGTATGCTGTTGGCGGTTTGTGGTGCGATAACGGCGGTAACGCAAGGGCAGCCGTTGACGGTATTGTCGGGTGGCATCAAGGCAGGGGAGTGGCTGATTTTCGGCTGCGTGGTCTGCTGGGCGGCTTATACTTTAATCGGGCGTGCGGTTTTGCGCGGGATAGACGCGTTGACGGTAACGGCGGCAACTTCATTCATCGGCGCGCTGATGTTGTCGGTGGTGGCGTTGTGGGCGGACGGACTGCCTTTTGAGGCAATGGCGGCGATGGATGCACGCGGTTGGACGGCATTGGCGTGGCTGGTCATCGGCGCGACGGTATTGGCCTACGCGTGGTATTTCGAAGGTGTGAAGACTTTGGGCGCAGGCAGCGCGGCGGCGTATATTACGCTCGTACCGATTTTCGGCATGCTCAGCTCGGCGTGGGTTTTGGGCGAACCTTTGCATATTTCGCTGGTTGCGGGCTGCGCGGCGGCGGTCGGCGGCATGACGCTGATGCGTTACGGGCAGAAGGTCGTCTGAAAAGGCGGCAACCGGCTGCTTTGTGTTCAATATTTTTTATCAAGGAAATCATGATGTCCGCTCCGCTTGAAATCGAAACCCATCCTTTCCCCGCTTTGCTGCCGCCGCAGGCGACGGTAATGATGATGGGGACGTTTCCGCCCAAGGAAGACAAACGCGCGATGCAGTTTCATTACCCGAATTTCCAAAACGATATGTGGCGCGTTTATGGGCTGGTGTTTTTTAATGATGCGGCGTATTTCCAAATGCCGTCTGAAAAAGCATTTGACGCGGAGAAAATCAAGGCGTTTTTGCGCGAACGTGGGATTGCTTCGTGTCCGACCGTGTTGAAGGCAATACGCGAACACGGCAATGCGTCGGACAAGTTTTTGCAAGTGGTCGAAACCGTCGATTTGGCGGCGGTGTTGGCGCAGATGCCCGACTGCCGCCATATCTGCACCACCGGTGGTAAGGCGACGGAAATCCTGCTCGATATTCAGGGTGGCGGCATCAAAATGCCGAAAACGGGCGAAACCATGCCGTTTCCGTTTGCCGGACGGGATTTGACCCTGACCCGCCTGCCGTCCACTTCGCGCGCTTATCCTTTGAGTTTGGCGAAAAAGGCGGCGGCGTATCGGGCGTTTTTTGAAATGGCGGGCTTGGTGTGAGGTACTTATACCGTCGTTGCATCACGCCTGCGCAAGGATGAGTTGCAGTGTGGCACATACTTGGATGTTTTAAGATACGGGTGTTTGAGAAACAGTTTCTTAAGTTCAAAAATGAATTCCCGCCTGCACGGGAATGACGGCAGTTAGAGGATTCCTTGTTATGAAAGTCAAATGAACCGTTATCTGTATAGTGGATTAAATTTAAACCAGTACGGCGTTGCCTCGCCTTGCCGTACTATTTGTACTGTCTGCGGCTTCGTCGCCTTGTCCTGATTTAAATTTAATCCACTATATTTCTGTATTAACGGTAGCGGTATTCGGTGAAAAAGGTCGTCTGAAAACCTTGAATCCGGGTTTTCAGACGACCTTTTGTCTGACGGCTGCTGTCTTTATTTGTTGGCGTTCAGATAAAGATTGATCAGGCGGGTGGTGGAGCTGTCGTGTTTTTGTAAACCGGTTTCTCCGGTCAGCTCGGCGAGGATGGTTTTGGCGAGCTGTTTGCCGAGTTCGACGCCCCATTGGTCGAAGCTGTTAATGCCCCAGATGATGCCTTGGACGAAGGTTTTGTGTTCGTACATGGCAATCAGGCTGCCCATGTTGCGGGGGTTGACCTTGTCCATGAGGATGAGGTTGGTCGGGCGGTTGCCGGAGAAGGTTTTGTGTGGAACCAGCTCTTCGATGCGGGCTTCTTCCATGCCTTGTGCTTTGAGTTCGGCGCGGACTTCGTCGGGGGTTTTGCCGCGCATGAAGGCTTCGGCTTGGGCGAACACGTTGGCGAGCAGGATTTCGTGGTGGCCGCGCAGGTTGCTGCGTTTTTCAAGCGAGGCGATGAGGTCGATCGGGGTGATGTGGGTACCTTGGTGCAGCAGTTGGAAGAAGGCGTGCTGACCGTTGATGCCGGTTTCGCCCCAAATAATCGGGGAGGTTTCGTAGCCGATGGACTTGCCGTCGAGGGTAACTTGTTTGCCGTTGCTCTCCATGTCGAGCTGCTGGATGAATTTGGGCAGTCGGTGGAGGTGTTGGTCGTAGGGGGCGATGACGTGGCTGCCGCCGCCGTAGTAGTTGATGTACCAGATGCCGACGAGGGCGAGGATGACGGGGAGGTTGCGCTCGAGCGGGGTATTGATGAAGTGTTGGTCCATCAGGTGCGCGCCGTTGAGCATTTCGATGAAGTTTTCTTCGCCCAAGTAGAGCATGATGGGCAGGCCGATTGCCGACCAGAGGCTGTATCGTCCGCCGACCCAGTCCCAGAATTCAAACATATTGGCGGTGTCGATACCGAATTCGGCGACGGCTTTTTGGTTGGTGGAGACGGCGACGAAGTGTTTGGCGACGGCGGTTTCATCGCCTGCGTGGTCAATGAACCATTTGCGCGCGGTTAGGGCGTTGGTGAGGGTTTCTTGGGTGGTGAAGGTTTTGGAGGCGATGATGAAGAGGGTGGTTTCGGGGTGGACTTTGGACAGTACGTCGCGCAGTTGGGAGCCGTCCACGTTGGAGACGAAGTGCATGCGCAGGCGGGGGTGTCCGAAGGGTTTGAGCGCGGTACACATCATCAGCGGGCCGAGGTCGGAGCCGCCGATGCCGATGTTGACGACGTCGGTGATGACTTGGTTGGTGTAGCCTAACCAGCTGCCGCTGCGGACTTCGTGTGCAAATTCGCCCATGCGTTGGAGGACGCGGTTGACTTTGGGCATGACGTCTTCGCCGTCAACGACGATGGGGGAATTGGTGCGGTTGCGCAGGGCGACGTGGAGGACGGCGCGGTTTTCGGTGGTGTTGATTTTTTCGCCGTGGAACATCTGCTGCATACGCTCGGGTACGCCGGCTTCGCGGGCAAGCTCGGTCAGCAGGGACATGGTTTCGTCGGTGATGCGGTTTTTGGAGTAATCCAGCGTCAGCCCGCCGACTTGCAGCCAGTAACGTTCCGCCCGCTGCGGGTCTTGCTCGAACATTTCGCGCATGTGTTGTTCTTTGGTTTCGTCAAAATGTATCCATAATTTTGACCAAGCCGGTAAGTCGTGAAGGTGTTTCATCGGATGCTCCTGAGGTTGGACGGTTTTGTGGGAAAAACGGCCGCGAGGTCGTCTGAAACGGGAACGGGTGGGTTTCCGTTTTTAGGGTTTGTGGCAAAGGCGGGTTGTCTGCCGTTATTTTTTCTAGTGGATTAACTTTAAACCAGTACGGCGTTGCCTTGTCCTGATTTTTGTTAATCCACTATATTGTTTAGTCTTTATCGTAATCGACGTGTTTGTTGTGTATGCTTTTTTTGCTTTTTTGCAGTTGCAGGCTGGCGGCGTCGCCCAAGCGCAGGGCGAGTCCGATGGCGAGGATGTCGATGACGGCAAGTTGCAGCAGGCGGGAAACCATGGGGGTGTAGAGCTCGGCGTTTTCCTGCGTGGCGATGCTCAAAACGCAGTCAGCAAGTTGCGCCAGCGGAGAGTCGTTGCGGGTCAGGGCAATCACTGCCGCGCCGTTTTCTTTGGCGATGCTGACGGCGTCCAAAAGCTCGATGGACGAGCCGGTGTTGGAAATGGCGACGAGTACGTCTTGATCGGACAGGACGGAAGCCGCCATGAGCTGGGTGTGGGTATCGACATAGGAGACGGTGGAGATGCCGAAGCGGAAGAATTTGTGTTGCGCGTCTTGGGCGACGATACCGGAGTTGCCGACGCCGTAAAATTCGACACGGCGGGCGTGCATCAGTGTGGCGATGGCGTTTTCCAGTTCGGACTCTTTCAGGAAGCGGCGTTCGCCCAAAATGGAAGCGGCGGCGTTGCTCAAAACTTTTTCGACCACGACACTCATGTCGTCGTCGGCGTTGAGTTCTTCATGGACGTAGGGCATACCTTCGTGGCCTATGCTGGCGGACAGGGCGAGTTTGAACTCGGGCAGTCCTTTGTAGCCCAGGCTGCGGCAAAAACGGATGACGGTCGGCTGGCTGACGGATGCGCGCTCGGCGATTTCGGCGACGGCGGCATGGACAAACCATTTGGGTTCCGCCAAGGCGCATTCGGCGACTTTGCGTTCCGCGCCCGACAGGTTTGACAGTGATTCGCTGATTTTGCTTAACATAAATATGCCCTTCGATGTGTGCCGCCCCGCGGCGGGGCGGCTTGTGTGATTAAACGTTTTTCAAGTGGTTGTCGAGTGCCGCCGCTGCGCCGGTGATGCCCGGAAATTCGCTTAACACGACATAAACGGGAATCGCGGCGAGATAGGCTTCGAAACGGCCTTTGTTTTCAAAGCGGCTGCGGAAAGGTGAGGTTTTAAAATATTCCAAAACGCGGGGGATGATGCCGCCGCACAAATACACGCCGCCGCGCGCGCCCAGCGTCAGGGCGAGGTTGGAGGCAACCGTGCCGAGCATGGCGCAGAAGATGTCCAAAGTCTGACGGCAGAGCGGGGAAGTGCCGCTTAAGGCTTTTTCAGTGATTTCGGACGGTTTGAGGCGGTAGTTTTTCAGTTTGTCGCGTTTGGCGAGTGCTTCGTAAATCAGGCTCAAACCTGCGCCGCTGAGGAAGCGTTCGGCGGAAACATGGCCGTATTTGTTTTTCGCATATTGCCAAATCAAAACTTCCATGTCGTCAAACGGCGGGAAGCTGGAATGTCCGCCTTCGCCGGCAAGTGCCACCCAGCCTGCGGGGCTGTGTACCAGTCCGCTGACGCCCAAACCGGTTCCCGGGCCGATGACGGCTTTGGGGGCAAATTCGACCGGTTTTTGTCCGCCTATCTGCATCAGGTCTTTGCTTGAAGTCTGCGTTACCGCCAATGCCTGCGCGGTAAAGTCGTTCAAGAGGATAAGGGTGTCCAGCCCCAATGCCTGACGGGTGGTTTCGATGGAAAACGCCCAATGGTGGTTGGTCATTTGCACCCAGTCGCCCAAGATCGGATTCGCCATGGCGAAGGCGGCGTGGCGCACATCGACTCCGCCTACTTGTTCCAAATAAGAACGGGCGGCATCGACGATAGTGTCGTAGTCTTTGCATGGCAAGACTTTGGCGTGTTCAATCTGCTGCGGGGCAGTTTCGAGCGCGAAGCGGGCGTTGGTGCCGCCGATGTCGGCAACAAGGCGCGGATAACTTTTGCTGACGGGTTGTTGAATATCAGTTTGAGTAGAAGACATGGCAGTTCACTCCTTGATGGTTCAATACCAGGCTGGTCGGATATTCCAAATCGGCGCGGGAGGCGGCTTTGTCGAACACGGCTTTCTTTTCCGCACCCTGAATCGCCAGAAAGACGTTTTCCGTTTTGGCGATGGCGCCCAGTGTCATACTGACGCGTTCATGCGGCGCGGTAACGGGCGTGGTGTGGATAAGGGTAGGGTCGTCTGATTCGTTGATGGCTGCCTTCAGTTGCGGCGCTTGTGGGAAGAGGGAGGCGGTATGTCCGTCGCCGCCCATGCCCAAAATCAGCACGTCAGGTTGTTTGTAATGTTTCAGCGCGTAGGCAACGACGCTGTCGGGTTGTAATTCAGTTTCAGATTTACCCGCTTCGACAACGGGAATCCAAGTCGCTGCGGCGGCTTTGTTTTGCAGCAGGTATTCGTGTGCCAAGGCGGTGTTGCTGTCGGCGTGGGTGGTCGGCACGATGCGCTCGTCAACCAAAGTAATGCCGACTTTTTGCCAGTTCAAATCTTTTTGCGACAGGGCTTGGAAGAGGGGAATCGGCGAGCGGCCGCCGGAAACCGCCAATACCGCGCTGCCTTTTGTATCCAGCGCGTTTTGCAGCGCGGCGGCGACTGCGTCCGCCAAAGCTTCTGAGGCTGCTGCTGCGTTTTCGTATTCATGCCAAACGAACATAAAAGTGTCCTTTCTCTGTTTTCAGACGACCTTTTTTAAGAAGGAGGTGGGCGGTCGTCTGAAAGGCAGTGTTTGTGAGCGGGAAAGTAAGTAAGAGCCTGTGTCGTTGATGGAGGCGTGAAGGTTGACGGGAAACGCCTAATCCGCCGCCTTATGGTTTTCAGACGACCTTTTTGAACCGAGAACGCTTCAAGCAAAGGTCGTCTGAAAAGGCTTTACTGGTCTTCGTGCCACTTATGTCCGTCGCGCGCCAAGAGTTCGCGGGCGGCTTCCGGCCCCCATGAATGCGCGTCGTAGCCGTGCGGCGGGGTAGTGTTGCTTGCCCAGTTGTCCAAAATCGGCATCACATATTCCCAAGCGGCTTCGAGTTCGTCGCGGCGGTTGAAGAGGGCGAGCTTGCCGTTGATGACGTCCAGCAGCAGGCGTTCGTAAGCTTCGGCGCGGCGGCCTTCGAGGGCTTTTTCCAAGTCGGTTGCCAGCGGCACGATTTCGACTTTGTTGCCTGCACCCGGCGTTTTCATCTGCGTATACAGGCGCACGGACTCGGTCGGCTGCAATTCGATAACCAAACGGTTGGGCGCGGCTTGGCTGTTTTCAAAAATATGGTTTTGCAGCGGACGGAAGTTCAATACGATTTCCGCCACTTTACCAGCCATGCGTTTGCCGGTACGCAGATAGAAGGGCACGCCTTTCCAGCGGTCGTTTTCGATTTCGGCTTTGATGGCGACGTAGGTTTCGGTGAAACTGTCTTGCGGAACATTGATTTCTTCCAGATAGCCGTTCATGCCTTTGGCGGCGGTGTATTGTCCGCGTACGACGTTTTCGTTGACGGATTCGATGGTCAGCGGTTTCAAAGATTTGATGACTTTGACTTTTTCATCGCGCACTGCGTCGGCATCCAGGCTGGCGGGCGCTTCCATCGCGGTCATACACAGCATTTGCATCAGGTGGTTTTGCACCATGTCGCGCAGTGCGCCGGTAATGTCGTAAAACTCGCCGCGCTCTTCCACGCCGAGCTGTTCGGCTATGGTCAGTTGTACGCTCTCAATATATTTGTTGTTCCACAACGGCTCGAACATCACGTTGGCAAAACGCAGCGCCAGCAGGTTTTGCAGGCTTTCTTTGCCTAAGTAGTGGTCGATGCGGTAGATTTGGCTTTCTTTGAAGTAGCGGGCGACATCGGTATTGATTTGTTGGGAAGAGGCGAGGTCGGTACCCAGCGGTTTTTCCAAAACGACGCGCGCGTTGTCGGCGTTCAATCCGATTTTGGCAAGGTTTTCACAGGCTTGCGCGAAGAATTTCGGCGCGGTGGAAAGGTAGATGATGACGTTGTCGGTTTCTTTGCGTGCTTTGACCGTTTCGCCCAAAGCGGCAAAATCGGCTTCTTCGGTAACGTCGACTTTCAGATATTCGATGCGTTTGACGAACGATGCCCAAGCGTCGTCTGAAAAGTTTTGTTTGATATGGATTTTGGAGTTGGTTTCCACTTTTGCCAAAAAGCCCGCCGTATCCAAATCGCTGCGGCTGACGCCCAAAATACGACCCTGAGGATTGAGCAACCCTGCAACGTGCGCCTGATACAGACAAGGCAGCAGCTTGCGCATTGCCAAATCGCCGGTCGCACCGAACAACACCAAATCAAAATTTGTTTGTGTACTCATCGTTTTATCTCTCGTTGAGGAGGGCTTTGTGCCGGTGCCGTTAAATGCCGTGAAAGACGGGCGGCTCGCGGCGTAAAAGCTATGGAAACCAATCGCCTGCATCAAAATTTCAAAACAGGCGGGCTAGTGAGTAGTAATACTACACATGGCTACACGTTTTGTCTATTCTCATTTTTACAAATTATTTGACTTAGTTTAAAAGTTTGATGAGTTTGGTCGGGTAGATTTTCACAAAAGACAAATATCACGATTTAAATCAAATTTCTTACATTTAGCGGATTATTTTGTAACTAAATTACAGGTTTTGTATTATAATAGCCTACATATATAGAGTGAGGCTTTCAGACGACCCCTTGTACGGTTTGTAAAGGTCGTCTGAAACGCCAAATGCCCCACACCCAATACAAAAAATCAGAAACGCGCAAACAAAATCCCCATACCACCCCCTTCCGACAGGAGATCGAACATGAACCCCACTCCTATCCACCCCAAACTCGCCGAAATCACCGAGCGCATCATCGAACGCAGCCGTCCGACCCGCGAAAAATATCTGGCGAAAATCCGCAGCGCCAAACAAATGGGACGGCTGGAGCGCAACCAACTCGGTTGCAGCAACTTGGCGCACGGTTACGCCGCCATGCCCAAAAGCATCAAAATCGAAATGCTTCAGGACACCGTTCCCAACTTAGGCATCATCACCGCCTACAACGACATGGTTTCCGCACACCAGCCGTTTAAAGACTTCCCCGATCAAATTAAAGACGAAGCGCAGAAAAACGGCGCGACCGCCCAAGTCGCCGGCGGTACGCCCGCCATGTGCGACGGCATCACGCAAGGCTACGCCGGTATGGAATTGTCGCTGTTCTCCCGCGACGTGATTGCCATGAGTACCGCCGTCGGTCTGTCGCACCAAATGTTTGACGGCAGCCTGTTTATGGGTGTGTGCGACAAAATCGTGCCGGGTTTGATGATAGGCGCACTTTCGTTCGGTCATATTCCCGGCATCTTCGTTCCTGCTGGTCCGATGTCCAGCGGTATCGGCAATAAAGAAAAAGCCCGTACCCGCCAGCTTTTCGCCGAAGGCAAAGTCGGCCGCGATGCATTGCTCGAAAGCGAAATGGGTTCTTACCACAGCCCCGGTACCTGCACTTTCTACGGCACGGCAAACTCCAACCAAATGATGATGGAAATGATGGGCGTACACTTGCCTGCCGCCGCCTTTGTCCACCCCTACACCGACCTGCGCGAAGCCCTGACCCGCTACGCTGCCGGACACCTCGCGCGCGGCATTAAAAACGGCACCATCAAACCTTTGGGCGAAATGTTGACCGAAAAATCTTTCATCAACGCCCTGATTGGTCTGATGGCGACCGGCGGATCGACCAACCACACCATGCACCTCGTTGCCATGGCGCGCGCCGCCGGCGTGATTTTGAATTGGGACGACTTTGACGAAATTTCCTCCATCATCCCGCTGCTCATCCGCGTGTACCCCAACGGCAAAGCCGACGTGAACCACTTTACCGCGGCAGGCGGCCTGCCTTTCGTCATCCGCGAATTGCTGGACGCAGGTTTGTTGCACGACGATGTCGATACCGTCGTCGGACACGGTATGCGCCACTACACCAAAGAGCCTTTCCTCATTGACGGCAAACTCGAATGGCGCGAAGCCCCCGAAACCAGCGGCAACGACGACATCCTGCGCAAAGCCGACAACCCGTTCTCCCCAGACGGCGGTCTGCGCCTGATGAAAGGCAACATCGGTCGCGGCGTGATTAAAGTGTCCGCCGTGCGCGAAGGCTGCCGCATCATCGAAGCGCCCGCCATCGTGTTCAACGACCAACGCGAAGTGTTGGCTGCGTTTGAGCGCGGCGAGTTGGAACGCGATTTCGTCTGTGTCGTCCGCTATCAAGGCCCGCGCGCCAACGGTATGCCCGAGTTACACAAACTGACCCCGCCTTTGGGCATTCTGCAAGACCGTGGCTTCAAAGTGGCGCTGCTGACCGACGGCCGTATGTCCGGCGCATCCGGTAAAGTTCCAGCTTCCATCCACATGACGCCTGAAGCCTTGATGGGCGGCAACATCGCCAAAATCCGTACCGGCGACCTGATCCGCTTTGACTCTGTTACCGGCGAACTCAACGTCCTGATTAACGAAGCCGAATGGAACGCCCGCGAAGTCGAACGCATCGACTTGAGCGCGAACCAACAAGGCTGCGGCCGCGAACTCTTCGCCAACTTCCGCAGCATGACCAGCAGCGCAGAAACCGGCGCCATGAGCTTCGGCGGCGAATTTGCCTGATTCGGCGTTTCAGACGACCTTTTCAAACGAAAGGTCGTCTGAAAAATTATTGAAGCGGTTTAAATAGACGTAGGTCGGATTCTCGAATCCGACGTTATCAGAGTATTTGTCGGATACGGGTATCCGACCTACAGCCCCAAAAGGTCGCCTGAAACTTAAACCACCATTCCTTTTGAACGCGACAGACGTAGCGTGGGCTTTGCCAGCGAACAAAACTAAAGACGTAGGTCGGATTCTCGAATCCGAGGTTATCAGAGTATTTGTCGGATACGGGTATCCGACCTACAGCCTCAAAAGGTCGTCTGAAACTTAAAACCCTGTCCCGTTTGAACGCAACAGACGTAGCGTGGGCTTTGCCCGCGAAGAAAAGCAAAGACGTAGGTCGGATTCTCGAATCCGACGTTATCAGGGGCATTTGTCGGATACGAGTATCCGACCTACAGCCCCAAAGGTCGTCTGAAAACTTAAACCCCCATCCCGTTTGACCTCAACAAAAAACAACACCCCATTCCACTTGGAGAACCGAAATGTCCAAACTGACCCCCCGCGAAATCCTGAGCGCAGGCGCAGTTGTGCCTGTGATGGCGATTGACGACTTGAGCACCGCTGTCGATTTGTCCCACGCCCTTGTCGAAGGCGGCATCCCCACCCTCGAAATTACCCTGCGCACCCCCGTCGGCCTCGACGCCATCCGCCTGATTGCCAAAGAAGTGCCCAACGCCATCGTCGGCGCAGGTACGGTGACCAACCCCGAACAGCTCAAAGCCGTCGAAGACGCAGGCGCGGTTTTCGCCATCAGCCCGGGTCTGCACGAATCCCTCGCCAAAGCCAGCCACAACAGCGGCATTCCCCTGATTCCTGGCGTTGCCACTCCGGGTGAAGTCCAACTGGCTTTGGAACACGGCATCGACACCCTCAAACTCTTCCCTGCCGAAGTCGTCGGCGGCAAAGCCATGCTCAAAGCACTCTACGGCCCTTACGCCGATGTGCGCTTCTGCCCGACCGGCGGCATCAGCCTCGCCACCGCGCCCGATTACTTGGCACTGCCCAACGTCTTGTGCGTCGGCGGCTCTTGGCTGACGCCGAAAGAAGCCGTGAAAAACAAAGACTGGGACACCATTACACGCCTCGCCAAAGAAGCGGCGGCGTTGAAACCTAAAGCCTGATGTTCCCACATCCCAAAGGTCGTCTTAAACCGTTTTCTAGGGTTTCAGACGACCTTGTTCTTTCAGGCGGCGTATATTCGGACGAAATCCGCTATAATCCGTACAATTTTTTTCCATTTTCGCGGTTCGCAAACCTCCCGCGTTACCAAAACTAGGATTCACCATGCAAAACCCACAAGCCTTGGTCATCTTCTCCGGCGGCCAGGATTCCACCACCTGCCTGATTCAGGCGATTCAAACCTACGGGCGCGAAAACGTCCAAGCCATCACCTTCCAATACGGACAACGCCACGCCGTCGAGCTGGAACGCGCCCGCTGGATCGCGCAGGATTTGGGCGTCAAACAAACCGTACTCGACTTGAGCCTGATGCAGCAAATTACACACAACGCCCTGATGGACGACACCGCCGCCATCGAAACCGCTTCAGACGGACTGCCCAATACCTTCGTGGACGGACGCAATGCCCTTTTTCTGCTCTACGCCGCCATCTACGCCAAAGGACAAGGCATCAGGCACATCATCGCGGGCGTGTGCGAAACCGACTTCTCCGGCTATCCCGACTGCCGCGACGTGTTCGTCAAATCCATGAACGTCACCCTCAATCTGGCGATGGACTACGCCTTCCAAATCCACACCCCGCTGATGTACCTGACCAAAGCGCAAACTTGGGCGTTGGCGGACAAAATGGGCGCACTGGATTACATCCGCGAGCAGACCCACACCTGCTACAACGGCATCGTCGGCGGCTGCCACGAATGCCCGAGCTGCGTGTTGCGCGAGCGCGGGCTGGCGGAATATTTGGAAAGTAAAAGGGTCGTCTGAAAATATAGTGGATTAACTTTAAACCAGTACGGCGTTGCCTCACCTTGCCGTACTTATCTGTACTGTCTGCGGCTTCGTCGCCTTGTCCTGATTTAAATTTAATCCACTATACAACCATCATCCGATACAAGCCTTATCATGCCCAAACTTTATATGTTCTATCTCGGCGGTAACGCAGGCCGTTCCAATATCGAAGTGCACGACATCCAATTTGCCGTGTGCGACGACTACCGCGAAGCCATCCCCGCGCTCAAAGCCGCATGGTTCGGTGATGCGGATAAAGTCCACATCGACGGCTGGCAGATTGTCGAATGGGTGGACGGTTACGATGTTGACGTATCCGATACCGCCGAGCCGCAGGGGTCGTCTGAAAACGCCCCGCACCTGTATTTCGTCAATGTCGGTGGTTATCGCGCGGGGCAGCTTGCCGAGGCGCACGCTTTCGGACTGTTCGTTGCTGCCACGCCTGCAGAAGCCAAACAAAAAGCCCTGCAAACCCTGTTGACCGACCATGTTCAGCAGCATAAAGACAACTTAAAAGACGTGGACAACCTGCTCCGGCTCGACCGCATCGGCAATCACACCATCCGCCTGACCCCGAATCCGCACGGCAAGCCTGCCGCAATCGGCTTTCAGGGCTATTTACCGATTTAAAGTACAAACCATGAAAATTACCAAGATATTCACCTTCGACTCCTCACACATGCTCGACGGGCATGATGGCAAATGCCAAAACCTGCACGGGCATACCTACAAACTCGAAATCACTGTTTCAGATGACCCCGTCAGGGGTGGGCCGAAAGACGGCATGGTGATGGACTTTACCGACCTCAAAGCCATTGTGAAAAAACACATTACCGACCCTTTCGATCATGCGTTTATCTACAATGGCGGCAACGGTCGCGAATGCCAAATCGCCGCGCTCTTGGAGGGCTGGAACATGAAAACCCTGTGCCTGCCCTGCCGCACCACTGCCGAAAATATGGCGGTCGAAATGTATGACCGTTTGCAAAACGCGGGGCTGAAAGTGTGCAGCGTGAAATTGTGGGAAACGCCGACATCGTGTGCGGAGTATGAAGGTGAGTAGGGAATATCTTGAACGTATCGATATAGTAAATTCAAATAAGGTATGCCCAACCGCGTCATTCCCGCCTGCGCAGGAATGACGGTGTGGGGCGTCCTTATTTGAATCTACTGTAAAACGGTTTTTTCTCCTGCACGGATTTCCCGTTTTTTCAGACGACCTTTCATATCAAACACACCCATTCAAAGGAATACCTATGAAACTCCTTTCTACCCTCTTAGTCCTCCTCGTCGCCGCCGAACATTTCTACATCGCTTGGCTTGAAATGACGCAGATTCCCAGCGAAAAGGCGGCGGAAATGTTCAAGCTGCCTTATGAATTTATGGAACAAAAACAAGTGCAGACCCTGTTCAGCAACCAAGGGCTGTATAACGGTTTTCTCGGCATCGGGCTGGTGTGGTCGCGGTTTGCCGCGCCGGACAACGCCGTTTACGGCGCGACGATTCTGTTTCTCGGCTTCGTTTTGATTGCCGCCGCATGGGGCGCGTTCTCTTCCGGCAACAAAGGCATACTCGTCAAACAAGGTTTGCCCGCGATGCTGGCAGCGGCAGCGGTGTTGGCGGTATGAAAAAAATCAGCGTCGCCCCCGAAAATCCGCAATACCGCATCGTTGAAATTTTCGAGAGCATGCAAGGCGAGGGCTGGAACACGGGCATGCCTGCCGTGTTCGTCCGCTTGGGCAAATGCAATCTGGCGTGCGGCTGGTGTGATACCGATTATTTGAAATTCAGTATGATGAGCCTGTCTGACATCTTAGGTCGTCTGAAAACCTACACCGCCCGCAATATCATCATCACCGGCGGCGAACCGACCATCCAGCCGCATCTCGATACGCTGCTGGACGCGCTCAAGGCCGAAGGCTATTTCCTCTGTATCGAAACCAACGGACTCAAGCCCGCGCCGCCGCAAATCGACTACATCGCCACCAGTCCCAAATCCTGCTACGCCGTCAAATATGAAACAAACTGCATCGCCGAGGCCGACGAAGTGCGGATTGTTGCCGACGGCGATGTCGTTGCGTTCTGCGAAAACATGGAACACAAAATCCGCGCGCGCCATTACTACCTTTCGCCCTGTGAACAAAACGGCGTGATGAATATCTACGACACCATCCGCCAAATCGGTATCTTAAACAGCCGCCCCGACGCGCCCGTGCATTGGCAGCTGAGCGTGCAGACGCACAAATGGGCGGGGATAGAGTAGGGGAATAGTGAAGAATCAAACGCCAACCTAATACGCAAATATCACTCTTCTAAATCCTTGTATAGTGGATTAACTTTAAACCAGTACGGCGTTGCCTCGCCTTGCCGTACTATCTGTACTGTCTGCGGCTTCGTCGCCTTGTCCTGATTTAAATTTAATCCACTATATGATTGAAAAAGGTCGTCTGAAACTTTTCAGACGACCTTTTTTGCGGCTGTCGGGTTTGTTTGATAAAAAATGAAAGGCAGAAATCAATACAGATGAAAATGCCGGGACGGAAAAGATGTAAATTATTTGATTCTTTTTCGACTGTTCAATATACTCCGACCGCTTTATTTCATCTTATTACGAAAAATTGATAGAAGTTCTCATCTTGCGACACAAAAAAGCCATTTACTGCCGATTTGCGTAAGGAGGCTTTGAGCCCCGCCGCCATTCGGAATGGCTGAATAACTAGGAGACACCATGCCATTATCTAAATTTCGTCCGGCGCGTTTGCCGGTTGCCGTTGCTGCGGCACTTTTATCCGCCTATTCCTTCGGGGCAGGGGATGGGGTTGGGCAGGTTGATTTGCCTACCGTCCAAGTAAAGGGCATCGGCAAGCAGACGACCTCCAACTACACCATTCCCGCTTCTTCCGCTGCTACGGGCATCCGCCTGACCCAGCGCGAAACGCCGCAGTCTTTGTCTGTCGTTACCGAAAAACAAATGGACGACCAAGGTTTGGATACCTTGCAGGACGTGTTGAAACAAACACCGGGCGTGTTCCACAGCAAAATGGGTAACAACGTATCCGGTCACAGCGAGTTTATTTCGCGCAGTCAGGCGATTGACAGCATTTCCGTGGACGGCGCACCCAAATTCCTTTACGACGGTAAAGCCATCCGCCGTGGCACCAACAATCTGGACAGCGCATTGTACGAACAAGTCGTCGTTGTGCGCGGCGCAAGCGGTTTGTCTAACGGCGGTATGGGCGAACCGGGCGGTACGGTTGCTTTGGAACGTAAAAAACCAACTGCCAAACCTGCCGTCAGCGTGGAAGCCGGAGTCGGTTCGTGGAAACACTACCGCTTCGTCCTTGATGCCAATCATCCTTTGAATGCCGACAATACCTTGCGCGGCCGCGCTATTTTGGTCAGCGACCACGGTGGTGATTACCTGCCGAACACGTCGCGCCACAATCACACTTTCTACGGCATTCTGTCTTACGACCTCACGCCGCAAACCCACTGGCGCCTCGGTACGGAAATACACCGTTTCCGCAATACCGGCAGCTCTCCTTTCAGCTATCTGACCGTAGCGGGAGACCCTGAAAACAATCAACCTTTCGAACCGTTTGCAGCCTCTCCGCGCAGCAATTCCTCAGCAAAATGGGCTTACGGTAAAGAAAACAGTGCGGAAATCTTCACCTCTATCAATCATGAGTTTGAAAACGGTTGGACTCTGAACGGCAACTACAGCCATATTTACGGGAAAAGTGATGCGGTTGCCGGCATGGCTGGTCCTTTTGTCATTAATCCCGACTATTCCGCTCAATTCGTTGCCGAGCGCGACCAAGCCAAGTACACCGACCAAGATTTTTCTCTGAGTTTGGACGGCGATTACCCGCTTTGGGGACGCAAACATGAATTCAATGCCGGTATCAGCTATCAGTACAATAAGGAAACTCCCTCATATTACGAGAGAAATAAAGATGGGGTTGTCCCTGATTTGCGCCTTTTTGACGGAAATTTCACAAAACCGGCCATACCTTACCTTCGCGACGGCTTTGCCCATATGAAAAACCTCTCTGTTTACGGTTCGACCCGTTTCAAACTGACCGACAGGCTGGCATTGATAGGCGGCGGACGGTTTGTCGATTGGCAATACCGCTACAGTTCCGATCGCAACCATTTTGCCGACAGCAGGCATAAAAACAAGGTATTTATCCCCTATTTGGGCGCAAGTTATGATTTAAACGACAATCTGACAGCCTACACCTCCTATACCACCATATTCCGCCCGCAACCGCGCTATTTGGATCGAAACGGCAAACCGCTCGAACCGCAACGCGGCAAAACATATGAACTCGGCTTAAAAGCCTCGTGGTTTGAAGACCGTTTGAACGCTTCTGCGGCTGCATTTATCAATAAACGCGACCATTTGGGGAAAGAAATTCGTGATGATGAACATCAACGTATTTACTATGAATCTGTTAACAACACAACGACCAAAGGCGTAGAATTGTCCGTCGGCGGACGCTTGAGCGACAAATGGCTGATCAATGCTTCTTATGCGTACTCCAAACTCAAAAACGATGCGGGCAATTTGGTCAACCCTTCTTATCCTACCCACCTTTTCAAACTCTTTACTGCGTATGACGTTACCGACCGCCTAAACTTGGGTGCAAACGTCAACTGGCAAAGCGGTACAAACGCAGTATCTGATGAATACCAGCCCCTCACCGTTGCCGGTAAAGAAGCCTTGACCCAACGTCCATACGCTACGTTGGATTTGACCGCGCATTACAAAATCGGCAAATCCACCCGCATCGGTTTGGATTTTGAAAACGTGTTCAACAAACGCTACCGCCCCATGCCCGACATCCACGTTTACGGCACGCCGCGCAGCCTGACCGCTACGTTGAAACACACGTTCTAAAGCAGGCAGATAAAAAGGTCGTCTGAAAATCTCGGTTTGAGGTTTTCAGACGACCTTTGTGTTTCTATCAATCCGTCAGGCGTTTACAGGTTGGGATTGACGATGATTTTGACGGCGGATTCGTTGTTGTGAATCAGACGCTCGAAGCCTTCGGAAACCAGCTCGTCCAGCTTGATGCGCTGGGTGATGAAAGGTTCGAGGTTGATTTTGCCTTCTTCCACCAGTTTGATGGTTTCGGCGTGGTCGTTGCAGTAGGCGATGGTGCCGCGCACGTCCAGCTCTTTCATCACGACGCTGTGGACATTGATGGTGGCGGGGTGGCTCCAGATGGAGACGATGACCAAATTGGCGGCGGGTTTGCAGGCGGCCACCAAAGTATCCAGCACTTTGTTGACGCTGGTGCATTCGAATGCGACGTCCACACCTTCGCCGTTGGTCAGTTTTTTCACTTCTTCAACGACATCGACTTCGGACGGGTCGAGGATGTAGTCAGCAACGCTGGATTCGCGGGCTTTGTCTTTGCGCGCCTTGCTCAATTCGGTGATGATGACTTTGATGCCTTTGGCTTTCAATACGGCAGCAAGCAGCAAACCGATCGGGCCTGCGCCACCGACCAATGCGACGTCGCCTGCTTTCGCTCCGCTGCGGACGTAGGCGTGATGGCCGACGGACAGGGGTTCAATCAAAGCGGCTTGGTCTAACGGGATTTTGTCGGAAATCGGATGCACCCAGCGGCGTTTGACGGCGATTTTTTCGGCAAGGCCGCCGCCGCAGCCGCCCAAGCCGATGAAGTTCATGTCTTTGGAGAGGTGGTAGTTGCTGCCTTCGCCGGTCGGTACGTCATCGCGGATGATGTAGGGTTCGACCACGACGTGTTGTCCGACTTTGAGGTCGTCCACGCCTTCGCCGACGGCATAAACCACGCCGGAGAACTCGTGTCCCATCGTTACGGGTGCGGACTCGCCGGAAATCGGGTGCGGATGGCCGCAGGGCGGAATGAAAATCGGACCTTCCATAAATTCGTGCAGGTCGGTACCGCAGATGCCGCACCAGGCGACGTTGATGCCGACGGTGCCGGGGGCGACGGTCGGTTCGGGGATGTCTTCGATGCGGATGTCGCCTTTATCGTAAAAACGTGCTGCTTTCATTGTAACGCTCCTTGTTTTGAGGTTGAAAAGAAAGGTCGTCTGAAAGGTAGGACGGCTTTTCGGGGAAGGGTAGGTGTGCGCTTGAATGACGACAGTTTTTATTATCGGCAGAGCTTGTGTCGTTTGATTGCTGTTATTTTACTACTTTTTGCTTTGGCAGGCAGGCCGTATTTCCAATAAACAAAAAAAGGTCGTCTGAAAACCTAGAAACAAGGTTTTCAGACGACCTTTCGTTTAGCCTGGTGGGAAATGCGGATTACAGGCTGTAATACATTTCAAATTCCAACGGGTGCGGCGCCATGCGGATGCGGCGGACATCTTCCTCTTTGAAGGCGATGTAGCTGTCGATCCAGTCTTTGCTGAACACGCCGCCGCGCAGCAGAAATTCGTGGTCGGCTTTGAGGGCGGCGAGGGCTTCTTCCAAAGAGGCGCAGACGGTTGGGACGAGTGCGTCTTCTTCCGGCGGCAGGTCGTAGAGGTTTTTATCGGCTGGGTCGCCCGGATGAGTTTTGTTTTGAATGCCGTCCAAACCGGCCATCAGCAGGGCGGCGAACGCCAAGTATGGGTTGGCGGTCGGGTCGGGGAAACGCGCTTCGATGCGGCGTGCCTTGCTGCTGTTCACGGACGGGATGCGGATGGACGCGGAACGGTTTTTGGCAGAGTAGGCGAGTTTGGTCGGCGCTTCGAAGTGCGGTACGAGGCGTTTGTAAGAGTTGGTGGACGGATTGGTAATCGCGTTCAGGGCTTTGGCGTGTTTGATGATGCCGCCGATGTAGTAGAGTGCGGTGTCGCTCAAGCCGGCGTAACCGTCGCCTGCGAACAGGTTTTGACCGTCTTTCCAGATGGATTGGTGGACGTGCATGCCGCTGCCGTTGTCGCCCATGATGGGTTTGGGCATAAAGGTGGCGGTTTTGCCGAAGTTGTGGGCGACGTTTTGGATGACGTATTTCATGTCTTGGGTTTGGTCGGCGCGTTTGACTAAGGTGGCGAAGCGCGTGCCGATTTCCATTTGGCTGCCGGTGCCGACTTCGGCGTGGTGGACTTCGACTTCAATGCCGAGTTCTTCCAAAATGTTCACCATGGCGGAACGCAGGTCTTGTCCGGCGTCAATCGGGGCGACGGGGGCGTAGCCGCCTTTGACGGTAGGGCGGTGGCCGGTGTTTTGACCGTCCATGTGCAGGCCGCTTGCCCATGCGCCGCTTTCGGACGTGATTTCGTAACGGGTTTTGTGCATATCGGTTTCAAACTCTACGCCGTCGAAGACGAAGAATTCGGGTTCGGGGCCGAAGTATGCCGTGTCGCCGATGCCGGTGGATTTGAGGTAGGCTTCGGCGCGGCGGGCGATGGAGCGCGGGTCGCGGTCGTAACCTTGACCGTCGGCGGGGTCGATGACGTCGCAGGTGAGGACGACGGTGGTGTCGTCGTAGAAGGGGTCGATGAAGGCAGTCGCGGGGTCGGGGCGCAACTGCATATCGGATGCCTGAATGCCTTTCCAGCCGCCGATGGACGAGCCGTCAAACGCTTGACCGTTTTCAAACCACTCTTCAGGGTCGTCGAGGACGATGCGGGCGGGGATGGTGAAGTGGTGCTGCTTGCCTTTGGTATCGGTAAAGCGCAAATCTACGAAGCGGGCTTCGCTTTCTTCAATCAGTTTTACTGCGTCTTTGATAGACATTTTCGGCTCCTAAATGGGAAGTAACGGATACGGAATCTCGCGGAAAATCTGCTGCATTTTATCACGCCGAAGGTCGTCTGAAACCGCAAATCCGTTAAATTTCTGACTTGCGGAATATAGTTTCAGACGACCTGATTGTCAACAATCTGATACATATTCCAAATTATTGGAAAACAGCGGTATCAGGCGGCAAAGGCGGTTATAATGGACGGTCTTTGCATTTGTCCTGCCGGATAGGATTTTTATGAACACTGTTCCCCGTTATGCCGTTTTCGGCAACCCCGTCGCGCACAGCAAATCGCCGCAAATCCATCGGCAGTTTGCCTTGCAGGAAGGCGTCGAAATCGAATATGAGCGCATTTGCGCCGACACCGGCGGTTTCGCGCAGGCGGTCGAAGCGTTTTTTGCCGACGGCGGGCGCGGGGCGAATGTTACCGTACCGTTCAAGCAGGAAGCGTTTGCCTTGTCGGACGAACATTCCGAACGCGCGTTGGCAGCGGGTGCGGTCAATACGCTGATTTTGCTGGAAAACGGTAAAATACGCGGCGACAATACCGACGGAATCGGACTGACGGACGATATTTCAAAGAGGCTGGGCGTGGAACTGTCAGGTAAAACCGTCTTGCTGCTCGGCGCGGGCGGCGCGGTGCGCGGCGTGATTCCCGTATTGAAAGAATACCGCCCCGCGCGCATCGTTATCGCCAACCGGACCCACACCAAAGCGGCGGAAATGGCGGCGCATTTCGGTATTGAAGCCATACCTTTGGATGAACTGGAAGGCGGCTTCGACATCATCATCAACGGCACATCCGGCGGCTTAAGCGGACAGCTTCCCGCCGTATCGCCCAAAGTCTTTGAACATTGCACTTTGGCTTACGATATGGTTTACGGCGAAGCGGCAGAGCCGTTTTTAGCGTTCGCCCGCCAATCAGGCGCAAAACAAACCGCCGACGGATTGGGCATGCTGGTCGGACAGGCGGCAGCTTCCTACCGGCTTTGGCGCGGCTTTGCGCCCGATGTCCTGCCCGTCGTCCAATATATGAGAGAGTTATAAAATGTTCCGCATCATCAAATGGCTGATTGCCCTGCCTTTGGGCGCATTTATCTTTTTCAACGCTTATGTGTACGGCAACATCATCACTTACCGCGCCGTCGCGCCGAACAAAACCGCTTTCATGGCGATGCGGATGCGGCAGTTTCAAAACGAAGGCAAAGATGTCGCACTCGATTACCGCTGGGTGCCTTACGACCGCATTTCAGTCAACCTGAAAAAAGCCCTGATTGCCTCCGAAGACGCCAAATTCGCCGAACACGGCGGCTTCGACTGGGGCGGCATCCAATACGCCATCAAACGCAACAAACAAAGCGGCGAAGTCAAAGCTGGCGGCTCAACCATCAGCCAACAGCTTGCCAAAAACCTGTTTTTGAACGAAAGCCGCAGCTATGTCCGCAAAGGCGAAGAAGCCGCGATTACCGCGATGATGGAAGCCGTTACCGACAAAGACCGCATTTTCGAGCTGTATCTGAACGCCATCGAATGGCACTACGGCGTATTCGGCGCAGAAGCCGCGTCCCAGTATTTTTACAAACGACCCGCCGCCAACCTGACCAAACAGCAGGCCGCCAAACTCGCCGCCCGCGTCCCCGCGCCGCTGTTTTACGCCGACAACCCCAAAAGCAAACGCCTGCGCAACAAAACCAACATCATCCTGCGCCGCATGGGTTCGGCGGAGCTGCCTGAAAGCGATATGGATTGAGGTCGTCTGAAAACCATGCGACGGGTTTTCAGACGACCTTTGTGCAACTGTAACCCTGTTTGCCATATCACATATATCGCCTATCTTCCCAGTTTCGATACGTTCTTCCGTCATTCCCGCGCAGGCGGGAATCCATTGTAAAACTTGAGAAATCTTGGTTTAAAAAAAGGTTTCTGAATTTCAAAAATGGATTCTCGCCTGCGCGGGAATGACGACAAGCGGTAAGTTGCGTGTCGAAAATAAAGTAATTTAGCTAAAGTCCATAAGGGCGTTGCCGCCTTGTCTCATTTTTATTTTAATCCACTATAATCCACTCCAGAAAACGCCCGTTTCGTCATCTTTACCCCGCCTGTGCGGGAATGACGAAACGGGCGTTTTTGAATGGTTTTCTTTCTGCGCCGCTGTCTTCGGCAAAATTTACGCCACGAAATCCAAGCCTATGTCCAACGAGCGGCTGCTGTGGGTCAGATAGCCGAGGGCGATGCCGTCTACGCCGGTTTGTGCCACGCGCTTCAGGCGGTCGAAGCCGATGCCGCCCGATGCTTCGCAATAGACGGTGTGGGGGTGGGCGGTTTGCGTGTGGCAGCGGTTTGCCGCTTCTTTCAAAGTTTCGTCGTCCATGTTGTCCAGCAAAATCCGTTCCGCGCCCGCCGCGATGGCTTCGTCCAGTTGTGCCAGCGTGTCCACTTCGATTTCCACGCAGGTCAACGGTCCGACTGCCTGCTTCGCCTGTCGCACGGCTTGGGCGATGCTGCCGCAATAGGCGAGGTGGTTGTCTTTGATGAGCACGGCATCGTCCAAACCCATGCGGTGGTTCACGCCGCCGCCTGCCCTGACGGCGTATTTTTGCAGGACGCGCAGCAGGGGGATGGTTTTGCGGCTGCACACGATGTCTGTGCCGTATTCGGCGACTTCGGCAACGGCACGCGCGGTGGCGGTGGCGATGCCGCTTAAGTGTGTGAGGTAGTTGAGCGCGGTGCGTTCGGCGGCGAGCAGGGCGCGGGCGTTGCCTTCGACGGCGGCCAGCGTCTGACCTGCGCGGACGGCTTGCCCGTCGTAGATTTCGGCTTGGAAGCGGACGGACGGATCCATCGTCTGAAAGGCAAGACGTGCCAAGTCCATGCCGGCGATGACGCCGTTTTCGCGGCTGACGAGGAAGAGTTTGGCGGTTTTATCGGGGGCGATGACGGCGGCGGACGTAATGTCGCCGCGCCTGCCCAAGTCTTCGCTCAGGGCTTGTTCGACCATGGGGCGCAACAGGGTGTCGGGCAGGGGGAAGAGGGTGTTTTCAGACGACATGGGGTTTCCTTTGTTGAAAAAGATTGATGTTGCACCGATGGGGCAAAACTTCGTTTGAGGTCGTCTGAAAACGGGTTAACGGCTGCCCAGCGGCAGTCCGATGTCCGAAATCAGCCTGTCGGGCAGGACGTCGTCGCGGAAGCGGTAAAGCTGCGCGGGACGGCCTTTGCTGCCCGATACTCCGGTATCCGACGGCTCGATGAGGTTTTGCTGCTGAATCTGGCGGCGGAAGTTTTGCTTGTGCAGCAATCTGCCGCTGATGGCTTCGACGCTGTTTTGCAGTTGCAGCAGCGTGAATTCGGGCGGCATCAGTTCGAAAATCACGGGGCGGTATTTGATTTTGGCACGCAGGCGGGACAGGGCGGTCGCCAACACGCGGCGGTGGTCGTGGCGCATGGGCTGCCCCGTGAGCGCGAAGTCGAAGTTTGCCTGCGGCTCGGCGGCTTCCGCTATCAGGCCGCTTTCATACAGCATTTCATAGCGTTGCAAAACGTATTCTTCCGACCAGTTTTCCGGTTCGACCCCCCAACACAAATGAATGCGCTTGAGCCGCTTTTGGCGCACTTCCTCCGTGTCCGCCGAGTTTGCCCAAATGCGCAGGCGGCTGACGACGGCGTCGCGCTGCCCGCCATCGGTGCGCAAGTCTTCCCATGGGAAATAGCCGTAGCAGTCCTGCCATTTCGCATCCGGGTGCAGGATGCTGTCGGCTGCCTCGCGCACCAGCCCCAAATAGCTGACGTACAAGACGGGCATGCCGTGTTCGTTGCGGCGGTGGGTATCGACAAAGGTGTAAAGCTGTTCCACATAGCCCATAGGCTGCGAAGTCTGCTTGGCGACCCACAGCTTCACGCCCGCCTGCAATGAATTGCGCAGGGGGGAGAGCGGGCCGTTGGGCAGGAGCGTGCCTTGGGCGACGGTCAATACCCGCAGGCCGCCGTCGGTAACAGCAATCAATACGGGAACCAGTTCGACGATGCTTTGCGGCGGGGCTTCGGCTTCGGGGTAGGCGTCCATGCTCGGCTTTCTGTGGGTGGGAAAGGCTTTATTGTAAACCAAAGCGGTTTGTCGGAACGAAGCGGGTCGGTTTTGCGGTATCTCAAACCTGTTTTCAGACGACCTTGCATATTATACTCAAGTTGAGCATAATATAAAAACAGTTTGAAAAACAGACGGCAAACCTTCATGCCGCCTCAAAAACCAGCTACAAGGAAACATCATGCAAACCGCCGCCCGCCGCTCGTTCGACTACGATATGCCCCTCATCCAAACGCCGACTTCCGCCTGCCAAATCCGTCAGGCGTGGGCGAAGGTTGCCGACACGCCCGACCGCGAGACGGCAGGTCGTCTGAAAGACGAAATCAAGGCTTTGCTGAAGGAGAAAAACGCGGTCTTGGTGGCGCATTATTACGTCGATCCGCTGATTCAGGATTTGGCTTTGGAGACGGGCGGATGCGTGGGCGATTCGCTGGAGATGGCGCGCTTCGGCGCGGAACACGAGGCCGGTACGCTGGTGGTGGCGGGCGTGCGCTTCATGGGCGAGAGCGCGAAAATCCTCTGCCCTGAAAAAACGGTGCTGATGCCTGATTTGGAGGCGGAATGTTCTTTGGATTTGGGTTGTCCCGAAGAAGCGTTTTCAGCGTTTTGCGACCAACACCCCGACCGCACGGTGGTGGTGTACGCCAACACTTCCGCCGCCGTGAAAGCGCGTGCCGACTGGGTGGTAACGTCTTCGGTGGCGTTGGAAATCGTGTCGTATTTGAAATCGCGCGGCGAGAAGCTGATTTGGGGGCCCGACCGCCACCTCGGCGACTACATCCGCCGCGAAACGGGCGCGGATATGCTGCTGTGGCAGGGTTCGTGCATCGTCCACAACGAATTCAAAGGGCAGGAGCTGGCGGCCTTGAAGGCGAAGCACCCCGACGCGGTGGTGCTGGTTCATCCTGAATCGCCGCAAAGCGTCATCGAGCTGGGCGACGTGGTCGGCTCGACCAGCAAGCTACTCAAAGCCGCCGTATCGCGCCCCGAAAAAAAATTCATCGTGGCGACCGACTTGGGCATCCTGCACGAAATGCAAAAGCAGGCGCCCGATAAAGAATTTATCGCCGCACCGACGGCGGGCAACGGCGGAAGCTGCAAAAGCTGCGCATTCTGCCCGTGGATGGCGATGAATTCGCTGGGCGGCATCAAATACGCCCTGACGAGCGGACACAACGAAATCCTGTTGGACAGAAAGCTGGGCGAAGCCGCCAAACTGCCTTTGCAGCGTATGCTCGACTTCGCGGCAGGGCTGAAGAAAAAAGATGTGTTCAACGGCATGGGCCCCGCCTGATTTTCCGTCCATATTGCCGTTTCAGACGACCTCTCAAACAAGGACAACACCATGCAAACCGATTGCGACGTATTGATTGCCGGAAACGGGCTAGCGGCGCTGACGCTCGCCCTGTCGCTGCCTGAATCGTTCCGCATCGTCATTTTGTGCAAAAACAGGCTGGACGACACCGCCAGCCGCCATGCGCAAGGCGGGATTGCGGCGGCGTGGTCGGCAGAGGACGACATCGAAAAACACGTTGCCGATACCTTGGAAGCGGGCGCGGGTTTGTGCGACGAAGCCGCCGTCCGCACCATCCTGTCGCAGGGCAAACCGGCAATCGAATGGCTGCTGGCGCAGGGCGTGGCGTTCGACCAAAATAATAACGGCCTGCACCTGACGCGCGAAGGCGGGCACACCTGCCGCCGAATCGCCCACGTCGCCGACTACACGGGCGAAGCCGTCATGCAGAGCCTGATTGCCCAAATACGCCGCCGCCCGAACATCCGCGTTTGCGAGCGGCAGATGGCGTTGGACATCCAAATCGAATCAGGCGCGGCGTGTGGGCTGACCGTCCTCGACTGCCGAACGCAAGAAACCTACCGCATCTGCGCCCGCCATACCGTACTCGCAGGCGGCGGCTTGGGACAGATTTACGCCGCCACCACCACGCCGCCCGAATGCACGGGCGACGTCATCGCCATGGCGATACGCGCAGGCTGCGCAGTCGAAAACCTCGAATTTATCCAATTCCACCCCACAGGCTTGGCAAGGTCGTCTGAAAACGGCCGCACCTTCCTGATTTCCGAAGCCGTGCGCGGCGAAGGCGGCATCCTGACCAACCAATCGGGTGAACGGTTTATGCCGCATTACGACCGCCGCGCCGAACTCGCGCCGCGCGACATCGTTGCCCGCGCCATCGCCGCCGAAATCGCCAAGCAAACGCAAGACTTCGTCTCGCTCGACATCAGCCATCAACCCGCAGCGTTCGTCCGTCAGCATTTCCCTTCCATCCACCGGCACTGCCTGTCCCAATGCGGCTTGGACATCACGCGCCAAGCCATCCCCGTCCGCCCCGTGCAACACTACACCTGCGGCGGCATCCAAACCGACCCCTACGGCAGAACCTCCCTGCCGCAGCTCTACGTCTTAGGCGAAACCGCCTGCACAGGACTGCACGGAGCCAACCGCCTCGCCAGCAACTCCCTGCTCGAATGCGTCGTTACCGCCAGGCTTGCCGCCCAAACCATCGCGGACCGGCAAGCGTTCCAAACCGTACCGTCCAAAAGGTCGTCTGAAAACCCCTACGCCGAAGCAGGCATCTTTTCAGACGACCTCCAAAACACATTCAGCCGCCCCGTCCTGCAAGCATTCAACCAACGCCATCTGGGCATCCTCCGCACCGATACCGGCCTGCGCCGCGCCATCGCCCAACTGCGGCTTTGGAAGCAAAAACAAGCCGAGCCGCACACCGCATCCGAATACGAAAACCGCAACCTGCTCGAATGCAGCCTCGCCGTCGCCCAAGCCGCATACGCAAGGCGGCAAAACATCGGCGCGCATTTCAATACCGATTTGGCAGAGCGTGTCGATTGGAAAAAGCAGGCGGCAGGTTGAAGGGTAGGGTTGTGCGGGGATTTGGGATATTCCTGTGAAGAATGAAGAAAGGTCGTCTGAAACCATTATTTCAGACGACCTTCTTCCAAATCCGAACAAATCAATCCACTCCATCTATTTCCCCTCTAAATATCATCCGTGCAAGCAACAATCGGTGCAATCGGTTAAAATGGGTCGTCTGAAATTTGTTTGACCGAATTGAGAAAACCATGTCCCAACAATACGTCTATTCTATGCTGCGCGTGAGCAAGGTTGTGCCGCCGCAGAAAACCATCATTAAAGATATTTCCCTTTCTTTCTTCCCCGGCGCGAAAATCGGTTTGCTCGGTTTGAACGGCGCGGGCAAGTCCACCGTGCTGCGGATTATGGCGGGTGTGGATAAGGAATTTGAGGGCGAAGCCGTGCCGATGGGCGGCATCAAAATCGGCTATCTGCCGCAAGAGCCGGAGCTTGATCCTGAAAAAACCGTGCGCGAGGAAGTGGAAAGTGGTTTGGGCGAAGTGGCTGCGGCGCAGAAACGTTTGGAAGAAGTGTATGCCGAGTACGCCAATCCCGATGCGGATTTTGACGCGCTGGCGGAAGAACAGGGTCGCTTGGAAGCGATTATCGCGGCAGGTTCGTCCACGGGCGGTGGTGCGGAACATGAATTGGAAATCGCCGCCGATGCGCTGCGCCTGCCGGAATGGGATGCCAAAATCGGCAATTTGTCCGGCGGTGAAAAACGCCGCGTTGCCTTGTGCAAACTCTTGTTGAGCAAGCCCGACATGCTGCTGCTGGACGAGCCGACCAACCACTTGGATGCGGAATCGGTCGAATGGCTGGAGCAATTCTTGGTGCGCTTCCCCGGCACGGTCGTTGCCGTAACGCACGACCGCTACTTCTTGGATAACGCCGCCGAATGGATTTTGGAACTCGACCGCGGACACGGTATTCCGTGGAAAGGCAATTACTCGTCTTGGTTGGAGCAGAAAGAAAAACGCTTGGAAAACGAGGCGAAATCCGAAGCTGCGCGCGTGAAAGCGATGAAGCAGGAATTGGAATGGGTGCGCCAAAATGCCAAAGGCCGCCAAGCCAAGTCCAAAGCGCGTTTGGCGCGTTTTGAGGAAATGAGCAACTACGAATACCAAAAACGCAATGAAACGCAGGAAATCTTCATTCCCGTCGCCGAGCGTTTGGGTAATGAAGTGATTGAATTTGTGAACGTTTCCAAATCGTTTGGCGACAAAGTGCTGATTGACGATTTGAGCTTCAAAGTGCCTGCGGGCGCGATTGTCGGCATCATCGGCCCGAACGGCGCGGGTAAATCGACGCTGTTCAAAATGATTGCGGGCAAAGAGCAGCCTGATTCCGGCGAAGTGAAAATCGGGCAAACCGTGAAAATGAGCCTGATTGACCAAAGCCGCGAAGGTTTGCAAAATGACAAAACCGTGTTCGACAACATTGCCGAAGGCCGCGACATTTTGCAGGTCGGACAGTTTGAAATCCCCGCCCGCCAATATTTGGGTCGTTTCAACTTTAAAGGCAGCGACCAAAGCAAAATCGCTGGACAGCTTTCCGGCGGCGAACGCGGACGTTTGCACTTGGCAAAAACCTTGTTGAGCGGCGGCAATGTGTTGCTGCTGGACGAACCGTCCAACGACCTCGACGTGGAAACCCTGCGCGCGCTGGAAGATGCATTGCTGGAATTTGCCGGTAGCGTGATGGTCATTTCGCACGACCGCTGGTTCCTCGACCGCATCGCCACGCATATTCTGGCGTGCGAAGGCGATTCGAAATGGGTGTTCTTCGACGGCAACTATCAGGAATACGAAGCCGACAAGAAACGCCGTTTGGGCGAAGAGGGCGCGAAACCGAAACGGATTAAATATAAGCCGGTAACGCGTTGATAGGAAAATAAGAAAACGTCGTCTGAAAACTTGAAAAAGGGTTTTCAGACGACGTTTTTATTGTGATTACTGTTTATTTATGTACAGAAATGAAGATTAGACCTTAATTTCCGATTTATAGTGAATTAAATTTAAATCAGGACAAGGCGACGAAGCCACAGACAGTACAAATAGTACGGCAAGGCGAGGCAACGCCGTACTGGTTTAAATTTAATCCACTATATTTATCTGTGGAAGTTTCAGACGATGTTGACTAAGGGAGAAATATGCCGCATCAAACCTTATTTTTGAGAGGCGAGGAAGCCGCTTAGCTCGAATTCGAAAGGCATTCCGTTTTGTGCGCCAGAGCGGGTAATAGACAGGGCGGCAGCGGCGCAGGCCTTGCGTACGGCGATGTCTATGCCTTCGTGCCAGAATACTGCTAATGCACCGTTGAAGGCATCGCTGGCACCCGTGGTGTCGGAGGTTTGTACCTTAAAACCTGAAACATGGCGCAGACGGCCTTTGGGGTCTTTATATACGGCGCCTTTACTGCCTGAAGTCATCAGGACGGGGCAGGGGGATTTTAAAATCAACTCTTCGGGAGACAAGCCTTGCGGTGCTCCCAAGCTGGCGGCAAGCTCATAGCGGTTGGGTGTTAAGATGGTAATTTGCTCCAACAATTCTTTCGGGATGGCGCGGGCGGGAGCAGGATTTAGGATAAAGGGTTTATTGTATTTTGCTGCCAGCCTTGATGCAGCCATCACGCACTCCATCGGAATTTCAAGCTGGCTGAGGATGATGTCGGCTTCGGCAAACCGTTCTTCTGCGGCTTCGATGTCGGCAACGGTCAGATACATATTTGCGCCGGCAATAACGATGATGGAATTTTCTTCGTCGGCAACGGTAATGTTTGCCATGCCGCTGTTTTGTCCCATGATGGTTTGGACATAATCGGTACATATGCCTTCGTGGCGGAGGTTGGTTACCATTTCCAGTCCGAAATCGTCGTCGCCGACTGCACCGATGATGGTTACGCATGCACCTAGGCGTGCGGCGGCAACTGCTTGGTTGGCACCTTTGCCTCCCATGTAGCGATGGAATGAACTTCCCAGCAAAGTCTCGCCCGCGCGCGCGAATTGGGTGGCGCGGGTTACTAAATCCATGTTGATACTACCGACGACGACGACTTTGGTATGGAGCATTCTGATATATCCCTTTTGAAACACGATACAACCGTATCAGGCGGTCTTTATTGATATTGAAATATGCAGGAGAAACCGCATTCTCTATGCCGATAAGCATTTTGCGTCATTGTACCCGCTGGAATTGCAAATGCAATATTAATTCCCGTTTTTCATATTTTAATATCGGATTTTGTTGTAATTAAATCGTAAAATTTCGGAAATTTCATACCGTTTGAATGCTAAATCTGTACATTGGTCGGTTTTTATTTTGTTTTTTATAAAATTTAAATAGAATAGAAAATTTTTTCTGTTTTACATACTATTTTTCTTTCAAGGTCGTCTGAAAACCCGCTACTCTCCTTTTGGCGAAACTCGCCGTGCTCGTTTTCAGACGACCTTTTTCCAACCCTGCTACAATACGCCTTTTATTGTTCACGCCGATTTTGCCATGACCGAGCCGACCTACATCCCGCTGCGCCTGCATACCGAGTTTTCGATTACCGACGGTATGGTGCGGATTAAAAAACTGATTGCCAAAGCGCAGGAATACGGTTTGCCTGCTTTGGGCATCAGCGATTTGATGAACGAATTCGGTTTGGTGAAATTCTATAAGGCCTGCCGCAGCGCGGGGATTAAGCCCGTCGGTGCGGCGGATGTGTGGATAGGTAATCCGAATGCGCCCGACAAGCCGTTCCGCGCCATGCTGATTATCCGCAACGATGCGGGTTATCTGCGTTTGAGCGAACTTTTGACGGCGGCTTATGTCGGCAAAGACCGCAATGTCCATCATGCGGAACTCAATCCCGAATGGCTGAAAAACGGCGACAACAGCGGCTTGATTTGCTTGAGCGGCGCACATTACGGCGAAGTGGGCGTGAATCTTTTGAACGGCAATGAAGACGCGGCGCGTGCGGCGGCGTTGAAGTATGCGGCGTGGTTCCCCGATGCGTTTTATCTGGAGCTGCAACGCCTGCCCGAGCGTCCCGAATGGGAGGCTTGGGTTTCGGGCAGTGTGAAGCTGGCGGAGGAGTTGGGTTTGCCGGTGGTGGCGACGCATCCGACGCAGTTTATGAGCCGCGACGATTTCAACGCGCACGAGGCGCGGGTGTGCATCGCGGGCGGCTGGGTGCTGACGGACAAGAAACGTCCGCGCGATTTTACGCCGAGCCAGTTTTTCATTCCGCCGGAAACGATGCTGGAACGTTTCGCCGACTTGCCCGAAGCCTTGGAAAACACGGTGGAAATCGCCAAACGCTGCAATATCCATATCACGTTGGGCAAAAACTTCCTGCCCCTGTTCCCGACGCCTGACGGCTTGTCGCTGGACGATTATTTGGTGAAACTATCCAACGATGGCTTGCAGGAACGCATGGTTCAGCTTTATCCCGACGAGGCGGAACGGGCGGCGAAAATGCCAGAATATCAGGAACGTTTGGATTTTGAGTTGAATATCATCATCCAGATGAAATTCCCCGGCTACTTTCTTATTGTACAAGACTTTATCAACTGGGCAAAAACGCACGGCTGTCCGGTCGGACCGGGACGCGGTTCGGGCGCGGGCTCGCTGGTGGCGTATTCGCTGAAGATTACCGACCTCGACCCGCTGAAATACGCGCTGCTGTTCGAACGTTTCCTAAACCCCGAACGCGTTTCCATGCCTGACTTCGACGTGGACTTCTGTCAGGCAAACCGCGGGCGCGTGATTGAATATGTGCGCGAAAAATACGGCGCGGAGGCGGTCAGCCAGATTGTGACCTTCGGCACGATGTCGTCCAAAGCGGTAATCCGCGACGTGGGGCGCGTGCTGGAGCTGCCGTTTACCCTGTGCGACAAACTGTCGAAGCTGATTCCGCTGGAAGCCAACAAACCTTTGGGTTTGGACGACGCGATGAAGGCGGAGCCGCAAATTCAGGAATTGATCGAAGCGGAAGAAGCGGACGAACTGATTACGCTGGCGAAAAAGCTGGAAGATTTGACGCGCGGTCTGGGTATGCACGCAGGCGGCGTGTTGATTGCGCCGGGTAAGATTTCCGATTACAGCCCCGTGTATCAGGCAGACGAATCCGCCTCGCCCGTATCCATGTACGACAAGGGCGACGTGGAAGACGTGGGCTTGGTGAAGTTCGACTTTTTGGGCCTGCGCAACCTGACCATTATCGAAATGGCGCAGGACAACATCAAAAACACCACCGGCGATATTGTCGATGTCGGCACAATCCCGCTCGACGACCAAGCCGCCTACAAAATCTTCCGCGATGCGAACACCACCGCCGTATTCCAGTTCGAGTCGACCGGCATGAAAAAAATGCTGAAAACGGCGCACACCACCAAGTTTGAAGAACTCATCGCCTTCGTATCGCTCTACCGACCCGGCCCGATGGACAACATCCCCGACTTCGTCGCGCGCATGAAGGGTCAGGAATTCCAATACATCCACCCGCTGCTCGAAGGCATTCTCGCGCCGACCTACGGGATTATGGTGTATCAGGAACAAGTGATGCAGGCGGCGCAGATTATCGGCGGCTACTCGCTCGGCGGCGCGGACCTGCTGCGTCGTGCCATGGGTAAGAAAAAGCCCGAAGAAATGGTGAAACACCGCGAAATCTTCGCCGAAGGCGCGGCAAAACAAGGCATTTCGCGCGAAAAATCCGACGAAATCTTCAACTACATGGAAAAATTCGCCGGCTACGGTTTCAACAAATCCCACGCCGCCGCCTACGCCCTGATTTCCTATCAGACCGCATGGCTCAAAGCCCACTACCCCGCCGAATTTATGGCGGCAACCATGTCGTCTGAATTGGACAACACCGACCAGCTCAAACATTTCTACGACGACTGCCGCGCCAACGGCATCGAGTTCCTGCCGCCCGACATCAACGAATCCGACTACCGCTTCACGCCGTATCCGAACATGAAAATCCGCTACGCACTCGGCGCGATTAAAGGCACCGGCGAAGCAGCCGTCGAATCCATCATCGCCGCGCGGCAAAGCGGCGGCAAGTTTACCGGCCTCTTGGACTTCTGCGAGCGCGTCGGCAAAGAACACATGAACCGCCGCACCCTCGAAGCCCTGATACGCGGCGGCGCGTTCGACAGCATCGAACCCAACCGCGCCATGCTCTTGGCAAACATCGACCTCGCCATGAACAACGCCGACCAAAAAGCCGCCAACGCCAATCAGGGCGGACTTTTCGACATGATGGAAGACGCCATCGAACCGGTGCAGCTCGTCGATGCGCCCATGTGGAGCGAATCGGAAAAACTCGCCGAAGAAAAAACCGTCATCGGCTTCTACTTGTCCGGTCACCCGTTCGGCCCGTATGCCCAAGAAGTCCGTCAAATCGCCCCGACCAAATTAGGTCGTCTGAAACCGCAAGACAGCGTGCGCCTCGCCGGATTCGTTACCGCCGTGCGCACCATGATGGGCAAACGCGGCAAAATCGCCTTCGTCAGCCTCGAAGATTTGAGCGGGCAGATTGAAATCATGGTCAGCGGCCAGACGCTGGAAAACTGCGCCGACTACCTCAAATCCGACCAAGTGCTGATTATCGAGTCTAAAGTCAGCCGCGACGACTACGGCGGCGGCGACGGACTACGCATCATGGCAAACCAAGTCATGACCCTGCAAATGGCGCGCGAACGCTACGCCCGCAGCCTCAGCCTCGCCCTCGCCCCCGGCCACGACATCGAACGCCTCGCTACCATCCTCACCGCCCACCGCCTGCCCGACACGTCGCACATTCCGTTGCAACTGTCGTACAGCAACGACAAAGCGTCGGGCAGGTTTCAGGTGCCGCCGAAATGGATGGTTACGCCGAGCTCCGCGTTATTCGATGAATTGGAAAAACTGCTCGGCAGTCGGGCGGTACGCGTGAATTGGTAGTGTGTTGGTAAACCATAGGTTTATTTCGGAACCGATTGAAACTTCCGTAAAAAATCTGACAAAATTTGATGATTCAGGTCGTCTGAAATCCAAAATCTGGCTTTCAGACGACCTCAAATAAGGATCAACATGAAATACAAAGACCTACGCGACTTCATCGCCATGCTTGAACAGCAGGGCAAACTCAAGCGCGTCGCGCATCCCGTTTCCCCGCATTTGGAAATGACCGAAATCGCCGACCGCGTGCTGCGTGCCGAAGGGCCGGCGTTGCTGTTTGAAAACCCGATTAAGCCCGACGGTACGCGCTACGATTATCCCGTGTTGGCGAACCTGTTCGGCACGCCCGAACGTGTGGCGATGGGCATGGGTGCGGACAGCGTGTCCAAACTGCGCGAAATCGGGCAGACGCTGGCGTATTTGAAAGAACCCGAACCGCCCAAAGGCATTAAAGACGCGTTTTCCAAACTGCCGCTGTTGAAAGATATTTGGAGCATGGCGCCGAACGTGGTGAAAAACGCGCCGTGTCAGGAAATCGTATGGGAAGGTGAAGACGTTGATTTGTATAAACTTCCGATTCAGCATTGCTGGCCGGAAGACGTTGCGCCGCTGGTAACGTGGGGCTTGACCGTAACGCGCGGTCCGCACAAAAAACGCCAGAATTTAGGCATTTACCGTCAGCAATTAATCGGCAAAAACAAGCTGATTATGCGCTGGCTGTCGCATCGCGGCGGCGCTCTGGATTATCAGGAGTTCCGCAAACTCAATCCCGATACGCCGTATCCCGTCGCCGTCGTACTCGGCTGCGACCCCGCCACCATTTTGGGCGCGGTAACGCCCGTTCCCGATACCTTGAGCGAATACCAGTTTGCCGGACTGCTGCGCGGTTCGCGGACGGAGCTGGTGAAATGTATCGGCAAAGATTTGCAAGTGCCTGCTCGCGCCGAAATCGTGCTGGAAGGCGTCATTCATCCGAACGAAACCGCGTTGGAAGGCCCATACGGCGACCACACGGGCTATTACAACGAGCAGGACCATTTCCCCGTGTTTACGGTCGAGCGCATCACCATGCGCGAAAACCCGATTTACCATTCCACCTACACAGGCAAACCGCCCGATGAACCCGCCGTTTTGGGCGTAGCGTTGAACGAAGTGTTCGTACCGCTCTTGCAAAAGCAGTTTCCCGAAATCACCGATTTCTACCTGCCGCCCGAAGGCTGTTCCTACCGCATGGCAGTGGTGAGCATGAAAAAACAGTACGCCGGACACGCCAAGCGCGTGATGATGGGCTGCTGGTCGTTCCTGCGCCAGTTTATGTACACCAAATTCATCATCGTGGTGGATGACGATGTGAACGTGCGCGACTGGAAAGAAGTCATCTGGGCGGTCACCACGCGCATGGACCCCGTACGCGATACCGTTTTAGTGGAAAACACGCCCATCGACTACCTCGACTTCGCCAGCCCCGTCAGCGGACTCGGCGGCAAAATGGGCTTGGATGCGACCAACAAATGGCCGGGCGAAACCGACCGAGAATGGGGACGGGTGATCAAAAAAGACCCTGCGGTTACGGCTAAGATTGATGAGATTTGGGGGGAGCTGGGTTTATAAACCCGAATATCAAAAGGTCGTCTGAAAAGGTTTTTTACAGCGGATTGGAACAGGGAAGATTCAATTACCGTCATTCCCGCGCAGGCGGGAATCCAGAAGTTTGAAGTCGCGGCAACCTCTAAATATTCCTGATAAATCAGGGCTCGGATTCCCGCCTGCGCGTACATGACGGAATAGGGATTCCTTGTTTGGATTTACTATAACGCCAGTATATTTTACGGAGTTTAAATAGTGGTATTGGATTTTGTAGCTGGCGTTCTCGAACTCTTTGTCGCTACTTGGGATTTCCTGAGCTACGGCAAAAAGCGCATTTCCGTTCTGCGCCGTGCATATCGGCATGGCGGCCGGCGGAAAGTACGGCGCGTATTGACTGGACGTAAGATGGAAATTGCCGTCTGGCTGGTATTTGTGATGATATTGGCAGCGGGAATGGTATTTGCTTGGACAATCATTGCTTCGGTGGTGTGGCAGGCTTTTAGCTGAGTAGGTAATTTGAACCGTCGATAAGGTAACAATGACCTGACTACAATTTCAAAAAAGGTCGCCTAAACCCGAATCCGGGTTTCAGACGACCTTTTTTCTACATCAATAAGCGATGTTCAGCTGGCAATCAATAGAAGCCTTCGCGCTCTTCGCGGGTGGAGATGTAGATGTTTTTCACCTGAGTATAAGCGGCGAGCATCATTTTGTGGGTTTCGCGGCCGATGCCTGAAGTTTTATAGCCGCCGAACGGTGCGCCTGCGGGCAGGCGGTTGTAGCAGTTCACCCAAACGCGGCCGGTTTCCAGCGCATTGGAAACGCGCAGGCAGCGGTTGATGTCGGTACTCCACACTGCGCCACCCAAGCCGTATTCACTGTCATTCGCCATTTTGATGACTTCTTCTTCGGTTTTGAATTTAATCACGGTAGCAACCGGGCCGAAGATTTCTTCTTGGGCGACGCGGGTGCTGTTGCTGCCGGCTTCAATCAAGGTCGGCTCGACAAATTCGCCTTTGCCCAATTCGCCTTCGATTTTCTTACCGCCGGTGATGATGCGGCAGCCTTCCTGTTCGCCGATTTTGACGTATTTCAAAATGGTTTCAAGCTGACCGGCGTTGACTTGAGAACCCATTTGGGTGTCGTCTTCCCAAGGCAAACCGACTTTGATTTTTTTGAATTCTTCCGCCAAGGCGTTGACGAATTTGTCGTAAATGCCTTCTTGTACGAAGATACGCGAACCGGCGCAGCACACTTGGCCTTGGTTGAACAAAATACCTTTTTGTGCGCCTTCGAGGGCTTTGTCGAACGGCATGTCGTCAAAGAAGATGTTGGCAGATTTGCCGCCCAGTTCCAAGGTGGCGGGAATCAGCATTTCAGCAGCGGCGATGCCGATGTGGCGGCCGATTTCGGTCGAGCCGGTAAAGGCGAGTTTGTTGAAGCCTTTGTGGTGCAGCATGTATTCGCCGGATTTAGAACCGCGTCCGGTGATGATGTTCAACACGCCTTTAGGCAGCAAGTGGTTGATTTTTTGAGCGAACGACAGCAGGCTCAGCGAAGTGCTGGAAGACGGGTGGATAACGATGGTACAGCCTGCGGCGAGTGCGGGCGCAATTTTCCAAGCCGCCATCAGGAAGGGGAAGTTCCACGGAATGATCTGACCGACCACGCCGATAGGCTCGCGCAGAACGATAGACAGGTCTTCGGAGTCAAGCTGGGTGGCAGTGCCTTCTTCGCCGCGGATTACACTGGCAAAGTAGCGGAAATGGTCGGAAGCCAGCGGGATGTCGGCGGCGCGGGTTTCGCGGATGGGTTTGCCGTTGTCCAGAGTTTCCTGCAAGGCGAACAATTCCAAGTTTTCGTCAATCACATCGGCGATTTTGTTGAGGATGGCAGCGCGTTCGGTGGTGGTGGTTTTGCGCCATGTTTTGAACGCTTCTTGCGCGGCGGCAACCGCAGCATCAACATCGGCATCGGATGCGTCGGTAAATTTAGCCAGCAATTCGCCGTTGGCAGGATTGTATGAATCCAAAAGCGCGCCGGGTTTGGTCCACACGCCGTTAATCAAGAGGCCGTACTCTTTATCAAACACATTTAAATCTTTTGCCATGATGCTGTCTCCTTAGTTGTCTTTCTTAGGTTTTGGACGTTCCTCAAACGTCGTCTGAAAATAGAATAGTATTTTTTCTCTTTCAGTTCAAGCATTAAAAGTGATAACGTTCTCAAAATTCCAAATATGTAATTTTCTAAAATAGGAAATTCAATCCAGCAAGGCTTGGCCCCGTATGAAAATGAAGCAGGTTTGTTAATGTATTTAAAGTTTTCAGACGATCTTTTTTACATGATATGTGTAAGAAATTTTCAGCGTCTTGGTGGGCATATTTTCAGGCAGGCAAAATGTTATGATATAACATTTTATTTCTTATTTTTCAAAAAGATAGGGTGTTGACACGGCGAAATGAAGGGGAGTATTCTCATTTACAGGGAGGTTACCTCTACAGGGGGTTTACCTCCTACCCGACCTTTTACGGATTTCTTACGAATGCCAAGGAGAACACCATGAAGATGCAAGCTGTTGTTGTGAATCAAAATGTAGAGGGCGATGTAGAAGTTGTAGAACGCGAAGTGCGCCCGTTGGAATACGGCGAGGCGTTGGTTGAAGTCGAATATTGCGGCGTGTGCCATACCGATCTGCACGTTGCGGCAGGCGACTACGGCGAAAAACCGGGGCGCGTGTTGGGACACGAAGGCATCGGCATCGTCAAAGAAGTCGCTCCGGGCGCGGATGCCCTGAAAGTCGGCGACCGCGTCAGCATCGCATGGTTGTTCCAAAGCTGCGGTTCGTGCGAATACTGTAATACCGGCCGCGAAACCTTGTGCCGTTCCGTATTGAACGCAGGCTACACCGCCGACGGCGGCATGGCGACCCACTGTATCGTCGATGCGGACTACGCCGTTAAAGTACCCGACGGACTTGATCCCGCACAAGCCTCCAGCATTACCTGCGCCGGCGTAACCACTTACAAAGGCGTGAAAGTTTCCGGCGTGCGTCCGGGACAATGGATTGCCGTTTACGGCGCGGGCGGTTTGGGCAACTTGGGTGTCCAATACGCGAAAAAAGTATTCGGCGCACACGTCGTCGCCATCGACATCAACGATGAAAAACTGGCATTCGCTAAAGAAAGCGGCGCAGATTTGGTGATTAATGCAGCTAAAGAAGACGCTGCCAAAGTGATTCAGGAAAAAACCGGCGGTGCACACGCAGCCGTTGTTACCGCCGTATCCGCCGCCGCGTTCAACTCTGCCGTAGACTGCGTCCGCGCTGGCGGCCGCGTCGTTGCCATCGGTCTGCCGCCCGAATCTATGGACTTGTCCATCCCGCGTCTGGTCTTGGACGGCATCGAAGTGGTCGGCTCGCTGGTCGGCACGCGCAAAGACTTGGAAGAAGCCTTCCAATTCGGCGCAGAAGGCTTGGTGGTACCGAAAGTCCAACTGCGCGCCTTGGACGAAGCTCCGGCAATCTTCCAAGAAATGCGCGAAGGCAAAATCACCGGTCGCATGGTTATCGACATGAAAAAAGAATGCGGCTGCGGTCATCATTAATTTGATGTGGGCAGTTGACTAAAAAGGTCGTCTGAAACCTTGTTTTGGGGTTTCAGACGACCTTTAATTTATCGGCATGAAAATATAGTGGATTAACTTTAAATCAGGACAAGGCGACGAAGCCGCAGACAGTACAGATAGTACGGCAAGGCGAGGCAACACCGTACTGGTTTAAAGTTAATCCACTATAAAAAAACTTGCGCCGTCATTCACGCACCGACAGGTATGATCGCAGTTAACTCAACGAATGGCCAAATCTCTAAATCTTCGCAAGTATTCTCATAAAAAGGTCGTCTGAAAAACCTGAAATCCGTTTTTCAAACGACCTTTTGTTCCACCTTACAAGCGCGTGACGCTCAAGACACCTTTGACGTCGCCGAGGCTGGCGAGGACGCGCGGGAGGTCGTTGACCTGTTTGACTTCCAGCGTGAACCTCATGCTGGCTTCCAAGTCGCGGGACTGGGTTTGCACGGCGGTAACGTTGAGTTTGTGGCGGGCGAGCGCGTCGGATACGTCGCGCAAAAGGCCTGAGCGGTCTTGGGCGCGGATTTCGACATCGACGGCGAACACTTGTCCTTCCTGCAATGCCGCCCAGCTTGCGTTCAGCACTTTCTCAGGCGCTTGTTCGGCGAGGTGTTGGAAAGACGGGCAGGTTTTGCGGTGTACCGAAATGCCGCGTTCGCGGGTAACGAAGCCGACAATATCGTCGGGCGGCGCGGGTTTGCAGCATTTGGCAAGCGTGGTCATCAGGCCGTCTTCGCCGTCGATAAGGACGCCTGTTTTGCCGCCTTTTTTGATTTTGGACTGTTTGACGATGGTGGTTTCGCTGACGGGTACGGGCGGCGGTTCATTCAGCGTGCCGCAGGCTTTCTGGATGGCGCGGTTGGAAATTTCGCCCTGTCCGACGGCGGTATAGAGGTCGTCGAGTTTTTTGTAGCCGAGGTTTTCGGCAAGCTCTTGCAGGTTGGGCTTGGGCGTGAGTTTGGCAAGCTGTTTGTCGAGTTGGACGCGGCCTTCTTCGCGCACGGTGTCGGCGTTTTGCTGACGGATGTAGGCGCGGATTTTGCCGATTGCCTTGCTGGATTTGACCCAGCCTTCGTAGAGCCAGTTGACGGAAGGATGCCCTTCTTTGGCGGTAATGATTTCGACGCGCTGTCCGTTTTCGAGCGGGGTGGACAGCGGCACGATTTGCCCTTCGACTTTCGCGCCGCGGCAACGGTCGCCGATGCTGCTGTGCAGGGCGTAGGCGAAGTCGATGGGTGTCGCGCCCGTGGGCAGGGAAAGGACTTTGCCGTGCGGGGTCAGGACGTAAATCGTGTCGTTGAAAAGCTCGGTTTTGAAGGCGGCGGCGAGGTCTTCCTTGCCGCTTTCCGCCATGTTTTCGCGCCAGTCCAAGAGTTGGCGCAACCAGGCGATTTTTTGTTCGTAGGCGGAATCGCCCTTGCCGCCCTCTTTGTAACGCCAGTGCGCGGCGACACCGAATTCGTTGAATTGGTGCATATCGAAGGTGCGGATTTGCACTTCCACGCCTTTGTCTTCGGGGCCGACGATAACGGTGTGCAAACTTTTATAGCCGTTGCCTTTGGGGTTGGCGATGTAGTCGTCGAACTCGCCGGGGATGGGCTGCCAGAGGCTGTGGACGATACCCAGCGTGGTGTAACACTCGGGAACGGTATCGACCAGAATCCGCACGGCGCGGATGTCGAACAGCCCGTCGAAGCTGAGTTTTTTCTTCACCATTTTTTTGTAAATGGAGTAGATGTGTTTCGGACGGCCGGCGACTTCAAAATGAACGTTGTATTTTTTGAGTTCGCCGCGCAGGATATTGAGGAAGTTTTCGATGTATTCGAGGCGTTCGGTGCGTTTTTCGTCTAAAAGCAGCGCGATTTCGCGGTATTTTTCGGGTTCTTGATGGCGGAAGCCGAGGTCTTCGAGCTGCCATTTGAGCTGCCACACGCCCAGACGGTTGGCGAGCGGGGCGAAGATGTCGAGGGTTTCTTTGGCGACGGCGCGTTTTTCGGGGCTGTCGGGAACCTCGCTGAGAAACTGCATGGTGCGGGTGCGCATGGCGAGTTTGATCAACACGACGCGGATGTCAGTTACCATCGCCAGCAGCATTTTACGCATGGTTTCGGCCTGTTGCGCACGCTCTTCGGGCGTAGCCAGGCTGTCGACGCGGGCGAAATGGGTTAGCTTCTGCACTTCGTCCACACCTTTAACCAGCTCGGCGACGGTGCTGTTGCAGCGTTCGGAAACCAATAGATTCCAGTCGGGGACGTAGCGTCCAATGTCGGCAAGCAGCGTCGCGGCGACGGCATCGGGGAGCAGGTCGAGTTCGTTGACCATCTGCGCTGCGCCGAGCAAATGGTCGAGCAGCGGTTCGCCATACGGCGTGACGGCATCGGCGGGATAGTGTTCCTGCGCCAGCGACCATGCGGTACCGATGAGGTTTTTATCGTTGTCCGGCAGCGCGGCGCAGTAGCTGTCAAACCATTCGCGCAATTCTTGCGGAGTCGCGCTTTGCGTGTCTTGAATCGGGCTGGTGTTGGTCATGATGGTGTCTTTTCGTTTCGATAAAAACAGGTTTATTGTAACAGGTTGTAAAGCGGATTTGCGGGCTGTTGTATGTAAGCGGGTTGTTTCAGACGACCTTAAATGATATGGTTCGTCCGTTTGATGAACTTGAAAAGGAATATCCGATGAAGCTGTATGTTTACGACCATTGCCCGTTTTGCGTGCGGGCGCGGATGGCAGCGGGGCTGTTGGGCGCGGACGTTGAAGAAGTCGTGCTGGCAAACGATGACGAGGCGACACCGATCGGCATGATTGGCGCGAAACAAGTGCCCATCCTGCAAAAAGAAGACGGTTCGTTTATGGGCGAGAGTTTGGACGTTGTCCGCTATCTTGACCGCGAGGGTCGTCTGAAAGATGAAACCCGCCCTGAAATCCAGGCATGGTTGGACAAAGTGGGCGAATACAACCTGAAACTCGTCCAGCCGCGCGTGGTGAAAATCGGGCTGCCTGAATTTGAAACAGCAGAAGCGGTGAAATATTTCACGGACAAAAAAGAGAAAAATATCGGCAGCTTCGCCACCAATTTGGACAAAACCGGTCAGTATGTGCAACGGCTGAACGGGGATTTGGCGGAACTGGAAACGCTGATGACAGAAGGCGGAGCAGGCTTGAACGGCGAAATCGGCATGGAAGACATATTGGTGTTCCCGATATTGCGCAACCTGACCGTCGTGCGCGGTGTCGAATGGCCGCAGAAGATTATGGACTACCTGCTGCGCATGAGCGAAGCATCGGGTGTGCCGCTGTATTTCGACCGCGCCTTGTAATAACCGAATCCGCCGGATAAAACAAACGGAAAGGTCGTCTGAAAACAGTTTTCAGACGACCTTTCCGTTTGCGCCCGCCCTACCTTCCGGGAGTGAATGGAATCAGGCGGAACAAGCATGGCGAGAAATTGTTGATGTATGACCCCGAACAGATCGGGTGATACATCAATAATTCCTAGCTGTGCTTATTGTGCGGCAGGTGCAGAAGCAGCAGCTGCGGCTGCGCCTTCAGCGGCGCTGCGTTGGTAGCCTTTGTCTTTCATACATGCATCGAACACGGCGCGGTCTTGGTTTGCACCGGAAGCTTGTTGACATTGAGCGATTGCCTCTTCAACGCTTACGCTAGGGGTTTTAGCTTCTTCAGTAGTTTTGCTGCTAGAGCAGGCACCCAGCATCAGGCTTGCAGCGGCAACGGCGATCAATAAAGTTTTCATGTCGTATATTCCTATTGTGATTGATGGTTTACAGCGCAAATTTGCGTCTGTCTCAAAACAGAGTCCCATTAGTACGATTTAGTTTCATTTACATATGAAAGTTTTCGATAAGTTTGAACTATGACAGTAAATGCCGTCAGGAAATGATAAGCGGTTTCAAAAATTTAAGGGACATAAACGCCGCCGGCATGGCAATGTAAAAAATTTCCTTCCCATCCCGGCGACACCGCCCAATCCCAACGTCCCGACCGCCTGCCGTTGGGCGGCGCAAGGGTTTTATGGCATAATCGCGCTTACCTTTCCATACCGCAGAGACCACATCCCCCTTCTGCGGTTTGCCGTAAACCGGCCGCACACTTTGCCGGCGGCATCCTACCGAACACACAATCAAAACATCCTCCCGTTTCAGACGACCCCATGCGGCATTCCGCATCCCGTCCGGACAGAAAGATACCGCCATGAATCCATTCGCCTCACTCGGGCTTGGCAGCGAAATCGTTTCCGCGCTGACCGAACAAGGTTATGAAAACCCGACGCCCATCCAAGCCGCCGCCATCCCCAAAGCACTCGCCGGCCACGACTTGCTCGCCGCCGCCCAAACCGGCACAGGCAAAACCGCCGCCTTTATGCTGCCCAGCCTGGAACGCCTCAAACGCTACGCCACTTCCAGTACCTCGCCCGCGATGCACCCCGTGCGTATGCTCGTATTGACCCCGACGCGCGAACTTGCCGACCAAATCGACCAAAACGTGCAGGGCTATATTAAAAACCTGCCGTTGCGGCACACCGTCCTCTTCGGCGGCGTCAACATGGACAAACAAACCGCCGACCTGCGCGCCGGCTGCGAAATCGTCGTCGCCACCGTCGGCCGGCTGCTTGACCACGTCAAACAGAAAAACATCAACCTAAATAAAGTCGAAATCGTCGTCCTCGACGAAGCCGACCGTATGTTGGATATGGGTTTCATCGACGACATCCGCAAAATCATGCAGATGCTGCCCAAGCCACGCCAAACCCTACTCTTTTCCGCAACCTTTGCCCCGCCCATCCGCAAACTTGCCAAAGATTTCATGAACGCGCCCGAAATCGTCGAAGTCGCCGCGCAAAACACCACCAGCGCCAATGTCGAGCAGCACATCATCGCCGTTGACGCGCTCAAAAAACGCAATCTTTTAGAGCGGCTGATTGTCGATTTGCAGATGAACCAAGTCATCGTGTTCTGCAAAACCAAACAAAGCGTTGACCAAGTGACCCGCGACCTCGTGCGCCGCAACCTCGCCGCCCAATCCATCCACGGCGACAAATCCCAGCAAAGCCGCCTCGAAACCCTCAACGCCTTCAAAGAAGGCAGCCTGCGCGTCCTCGTCGCCACCGACGTCGCCGCACGCGGACTGGACATCGCCGAACTGCCCTTCGTCATCAACTACGAACTGCCGACCCAGCCCGAAGACTACGTCCACCGTATCGGACGCACTGGCAGGGCGGGCGCGGACGGCGTTGCCATTTCCCTGATGGACAAAACCGAGCAAAAAATGTTTGAAGCCATCAAAGAATTGACCGGCAACGACTTGGCAGTCGAACGCATCGAAGGCTTCGAGCCGCAGTGGTGGGGAACCGACGCCGACGGCGATGCCGCCGCAGACACCCAAACCACCCCGACCCGCAGCCGCGGCAGCGACAGAAACCGTTCCGAACGGAACAACCGCAGCGAACGCAATGAACGTAACGAGCGCGGCGACAAATCACCAAAAGCCGACAAAACCGATCCCAGCGCCGCCTGCGGCACCATCGCCGGACGCAGCCGCCGCAGCCGCAGGGAACGCCAACCCTGCGCCCTGCTGCAACCCAATTACGGTACGAAATAAAGCCGGCTCTCCATTAAATCCAAAAGGTCGTCTGAAAAAGTGAACTGGCCCCCAAATCTTGGACACTCATAAAAGCCTATTCAGGCGCTCTGTGCAAGCTGGGTTCTGTATGCGACAGGACTCAGCTTTTTCAATTTCAAACTGCAACGCTCGCGGTTGTAGTAATC
>NZ_POWX01000013.1 GCF_003044445.1 Neisseria mucosa | reverse complement strand
GGTGGTAGTAAAAGCTGCTTTTGGGCAGGTTTGCGATGTGCAGCAGGTATTTGAGCGGGTGTTGCGCCCTCAGTGTTTGGACGGTTTGGCTTTGTCCTTTGCGGTCCGCTTTTGGCTGAGGGCTTTTAACTCCTTTAGATAGGCAACCTTTGCGCGCATATAGCACAACTCTTCGATAAGCTCTGCCTGTGTTTTTTCGTGGTCGGGTTTGTCGGCGATAAAGGGGTTTTTGCGGTGGTCGGTCATGGTTTTGGATTGGGGATGTTCGAGTGCGCCGATGCCGCCTTCTTGATAGGCGCGTATCCATCGTCGCAGGTGGGTTCGGGAAATGCCGTAATGATCTGCGGTACGCTGTTGGCTGCGTATATGCAGGTAGTGGAGTACGGCTTGGTATTTGAAGTGTAATGTATATTTGCTCATAAAAAAACTGCACCTTGTGAGTTGGAGGGGATGTCCAACTTTTGGGGTGCAGTTCAGGTTTCAGACGACCTTTTGTTGAAGAGATGGCTGGGGTAGGGCTGCTGAATGAGAAATAAACACTGCCTTAGCGCGGGTTCTACCCGCGAAAAAGCGACGCCCCCAAACCACCGAGGGCGAAGCCCAGGCTACTTTATTCGGTTCATTCAAGGGCTTTCCAAGCAAAGCAAATGTTCTGTAAGCCGAATCTTGGATTTCAGACGACCTTTTCAAAAAGCAACAATTCTTAACTCTTGTCGGACAAGAAAGCCGGGGCAGAGCGGCTGAATGAGGGATAAATGTTGCCCTAGCGCGGGTTATACCCGCGAAAAAGCGATGCCCCCAAACCATCGCGGACAAAGCCCACGCTACACAACGCAACTTCACCCGCCCATTGCCATACATCAAAAGGTCGTCTGAAAAAAGCCGTTTCCCACGTTTCAGACGACCCCGCCGCCGCGAAAAGCGTATACTTTCCCTATCGCAACCAAGGAGCCAAATCATGAAAATCCTGCCCGTCCTGACCGCCGCGCTGCTCTTGTGTTCCTGCGCCGCCGACCGTGAAACCGAAGCCCTGAAAAACAGCCTGTCCGAAGCGCAAACCGCCGTGCGCCTTTCCGCCGAAAACACCAAGCGGCTGGAAGACACCTATTCCGACATCTACTTCCACCTCGACAGCCTGACCGTCGAAAGCTTCAAAAAACGCGTCGCCAACGGAGACACCGTTTACGCCTACATCGGCCGCCCGAGCTGCGGCGACTGCAACGCCTTCGAACCCATGTTCAAACGCTACATCGCCAGCCGCAACCTGAACGGCAAAATCTACTTCGTCAATGTCCACCGCCTGCACCAAGACAAAGAAGCATGGACCGCGTTCCGCCAACAATACAAACTCGGCGGCACGCCCGTCCTCACGAAATACAGCAAAGGCAAACAAGTCAACAAACTCGATTTGGAAGAAAACGGCGGCAAAATCAGCGCCGAAGACTTGGAGAAATGGCTGGACGCAAACGGCTTGCGGTAAACCGCCCGTTTGAGATTATCCGCTTGAGTGTTAAAGATTTTGCGGAGGGATGAAGAGAGGTCGTCTGAAACAGGATTTGGGTTTCAGACGACCTTTTTCCATAGCAGCAATCTTGTTCCTTCCCCCGTCCGGCGGGGGAAGGCTAGGATGGGGGGCTTTGCGGCTTGAGGGGAAATCAAATTCGTGCAGCCCACAGAGCCACCCTCTCCCCAGCCCTCTCCCGCCGAACGGGAGAGGGGGCAGGCTGCAAGTCGCAGCATAAATTTCTGTCCAACTACCGTCATTCCCGCGTAGGCGGGAATCTACTTTTGAATCTCGGCAACTGTTTTCAAACATCAGTTTCTTAGAATTTACGATGGATTCCAGCCTGCGCGGGAATGACGGCGGCGGGGTGTTTGGCGTGATTTGTTTATAAGAACAGGTCGTCTGAAACCAAGATTTTGATTTCAGACGACCTTTGCAAAGATTCATGCAAATATACGTCTGTTATTTTCCAACCATGATATTTCCTTCTTCATCAAAAATTTGAATTCCCGTTTCTTCAAAAAATTTCTGCATGACATGTAATCTTTCATTTGAAGATGACCACTTCATATTTTCTTCCTTGTCCCACTCACGATATATTCGGCGAACAAAATCATTAACCGTAATTTTTGCATATCTTAAATTATTATTATTCTGACTTAAATTTTTCCATTCAAATTCTGCCGATCGTAAATCAGCATTTTGTAAATTGACTTCTGATAATTTAGCATCAATTAGTACGGCATTTTGTAAATTTGCATTCCGTAAATTTATATTTATCAAATTAGCTTGCGTCAAGTTAGCTCCTACCAACTGTGCCCCAGTTAAGTCGGCTCTTACCAAAAGGGTTCTTGTCAAATCACTACTATCTAACATAGCATTTTGTAAATTAGTAGATGCTATATAACTTCTGCGCATATCGGCTTTGTATAAAACAGAATTCTGTAAATTAACTTTTACCAATTTGGCCCCGTACAAATTTATCTCAGTCAATTCTAATCTTGATAAATCTGTCCCAAATATATCAATACCCGCCAAACAAAGGTTTGCAAGAAGTTCTATTGGGAATTCAGATAAATTTGATTTAGTACCACTCTGATTTAAACTGGATAGGACATATGTCAAAGCAACACCGATTGGACTTTTCGCTTTTTTCGTAACCTCATATTTAACGCTTTCTTCATCCCAAATAATATCTTCGTCTTCTACACTCTTCTCATTTTCCTGCCCTATCTCCCCTATCAGTAAACGATTCAAACTTTCCTGCTGCATCGCCTGCCAAGCAGACTTCAACAGATTAAATGCAGGTAGGCGGAAACTTTCGCCATAATCACCTCGGAAAAACGGCAGCAGGTTGTAAATGGCGGAAATCTGCAAAGCGATTGCGCCATCACGTTTGCTGAAGGTATCAAAATCGGTAGTATCCGGTCTTTTGGCATATTCTTCGGATTGTTCCGTCGGCTGTTCTGTAATTTCTGCTCCGTCTTTTAAGCTGCTTTTCTGCGTGGTTTTACTGACGGTTTTTATTTCCGGCAAATGCGCGCCGCTGACCCATTCGGACAGTTTTTGAAATTCTTTCAGATTAATGTCTTTGCGCTGGTTCTCGATTTGCTGTCTATTGTTTTCGTCGCGGAAATGCCAAATGACGAAGGCAACGGGGGAAGAAACAATCAGAATAATAAGATTCCAAGCACCAGGAGGAATGTCATGATTCTTTTCGATAACAAACTCATGAATAATCCATAAAATAAATGCCGATGTGGCCCCTGCAAACAAAACTATTACCGCATTTCTTTTCTCATACAACCAAGTCTTGTTTTTACTGATTGTTTCTATGATTTTCTTCCAGATATTCCATTTCACCATTTTTCACTCCCTTTATTGAATTTCAAACCGTATCGCGCTCGGAGGCAGCACGGATTTTATAGTATTGCGTAGAGGCAAAAAAGAAAAAGGTCGTCTGAAACCAAGTTTTCGGTTTCAGGCGACCTTTTGTCGCAGCAGCAACCTTGTTCCTTCCCCCCGTCCGGCGGGGGAAGGTTAGGATGGGGGTGGCTTCGTGGCTTGAGGCGAAATCAAATTCGTGCAGCCCATAGAGCCACCCTCTCCCCAACCCTCTCCCGCCAGACGGGAGAGGGGGCAGGCTGCACGTCGTGGCATAGATTTCTGTCCACCCGCCAATTTCAGACGACCTCTTGCCGTATCAGCAACCTTGTTCCTTCCCCCCGTCCGGCGGGGGAAGGTTAGGATGGGGGTGGCTTCGTGGCTTTAGGCAAAATTAAATTTGCGCAACCCATAGAGCCACCCTCTCCCCAACCCTCTCCCGCCGGACGGGAGAGGGGGCAGGCTGCAGGTACAAACAAGGTCGTCTGAAAACCTTGAGATTCGGTTTTTAGAAAAACTCGTTCACGCTAGTTTTCAGACGACCTCGTTTATTCGATCAACGCAGGCTTGGGGTAACTCAAGTAGCGTGGGCTTTGCCCACGAAATGAATGAAAACACAACTATCCTTCGAATGAACATACGGCAAGTTTCGTGGGCAAAGCCCACGCTACTCGTTGCTGCAACTGCAACTTTATCCCTTCCCCCGTCCGGCGGGGGAAGGCTAGGATGGGGGTGGCTTTATAGCTTTAGGCAAAATCAAATTTGTGCAGCTCGTAGAGCCACTCTCTCCCCAGCCCTCTCCCGCCGGACGGGAGAGGGGCAGGCTGCACGTTGAGGCATAGATTTCTGTCCGACTGTCGTCATTCCCGCGCAGGCGGGAATCTATTTTTAAATCTCAGTAACTGTTTTTCAAACATCAGTTTCTTAGAATTTGCGATGGATTCCCGCCTGTGCGGGAATGACGGCGATAGGATGTTTAACGTAGTGTGTTCATAAGAAAAGGTCGTCTGAAACCCTCAAAAATCAGGTTTTCAGACGACCTTTTATCTTGGCTTCAGATGTTATTTCTTCAATTCCGCTAAAATTTCGTCAACGGTTTTCTTCGCGTCGCCGAAGCACATGACGCTGTTTTCGTTGAAGAACAGCGGGTTTTGTACGCCTGCGTAGCCGGTGTTCATCGAGCGTTTGAAGACGACGACTTCTTTTGCCTTCCATACTTCCAATACGGGCATGCCGGCAATCGGGCTGTTCGGGTCGGTTTGGGCGGCGGGGTTGACGGTGTCGTTCGCGCCGATAACCAGCACTACGTCGGTTTCGGGGAAGTCGTCGTTGATTTCGTCCATTTCCAACACGATGTCGTAAGGGACTTTGGCTTCGGCAAGCAGGACGTTCATATGACCGGGCAGGCGACCGGCGACGGGGTGGATGCCGAAGCGTACTTCTGCGCCGTTTTTACGCAAAAGCTCGGTGATTTCGGCAACGGGGTATTGTGCCTGCGCCACTGCCATGCCGTAGCCCGGGGTGATGATGACGCTGCTGGCGTTGCGCAGCATTTCGGCGACTTCGGCGGGTTTGGCTTCGCGGTATTCGCCGATTTCTTCGCTGCCTGAGGCTGCGGCGGAACCGTCGGTACCGAAGCCGCCTGCGATGACGGAGATGAAGGAGCGGTTCATGGCTTTACACATGATGTAGGACAGAATCGCGCCGCTGGAGCCGACGAGTGCGCCGGTAACGATGAGCAGGTCGTTGGAGAGCATGAAGCCTGCTGCTGCGGCTGCCCAGCCGGAGTAGGAGTTCAGCATGGACACGACCACGGGCATATCTGCGCCGCCGATGGAGGCGACCAAGTGCCAGCCGAATGCGAGGGCGATCAGGGTCATCAGAATCAGGATGATGCCGCTGCCGTCAACGGATACGAACACCAGCATCAGGATAAAGGATAAAACCAATGCGGCAAGGTTGAGCTTGTGTTTGGCGGGCAGTTGCAACGGCGCGCTGCTGATTTTGCCGTTGAGCTTGCCGAACGCGACCAGCGAGCCGGTAAAGGTTACGGCGCCGATGAAGATGCCCAAATAGACTTCGACCAGATGGATGGTGTGCATATCGTGCGAAACGTTGCCCGGTGCGATATAGCTGTTGAAGCCGACCAAAACCGCTGCCAAACCGACGAAGCTGTGCAAAAGCGCAATCAGCTCGGGCATTTCGGTCATTTCTACTTTTTTGGCTTTGTAGATGCCGACGGCGGCGCCAATCAGCATGGCGATGATGATCCAGCCGAGTCCGTGGGTGTTTTCGGAAAACACGGTAACGAACAAGGCGACCGCCATCCCCGCTACGCCGGAATAACAGCCCTGCTTGGCGGTTTCCTGCTTGGACAGCCCCGCCAGCGAGAAGATGAACAGTATCGCGGCTACGATGTACGCCGCCGTAACGAGTCCTGAAGACATGGTGATTCTCCAATTATTTGTGAAAGTAACTGTGTTTTTTAATCGGGTCGTCTGAAAGGTTTGATGGCGGATTCGCTTAACCATTAACCGTTTGAGTTTAGCGGAAATGACGGTGCGGGCATTTTGGTTTTATCCGCTGTCACTCCGTTGCCGCTAAGTTTTCAGACGACCTCTGTATCGGGTTTCCTATTCGCCGCCGAATTGTGCCAAAAATTCTTCTTCGATCAGCTTGGGCGTGTCGTTTGCCAGTTCGTAATACGGGGCTTTGGCGTCGATGAAAATCTGCTCTTCCAATTTGAAATCGGCGTTGTCGGCAAACAGTCCGGCGAAGACGAAATAGCTGTCGTTCGGTAGGAAATGGTAGAACAGGTGTGTACCGCAGTTTTTGCAGAACGCGCGTTCCGCCCATTCGGACGAATGGTAGCGGGCGATGTTTTCACCGCCGTCGATTTTCGGCGGTTTGGCGGCAATCAGCGAAAACGTGGCGCCGCTGCCCCAAATGCGGCACATTGAGCAATGGCAGGCATGGACGTGTTTGTCGTGTTCCACTTCTAAAGATACGTTGCCGCACAGGCATTTTGCTTTCATGATCGAACTCCTTATATTTGAAAGCTGACTTCTAGGTCGTCTGAAACGGTGTTGCCAAAACTTACGTCGCTCGTTTTCAGACGACCCCGCTGTCAGACAGCGGCTACAAACAGCCCGATGGTGCAGACAAATCCGCCCGTCCACATTGCCGAACGCAGGCTTGGTTTGTCTTTCAGATAGCTGAAAATATAAGCGATGCGGAAGGCAATGAACGATACTGCCAAAAGGTTGATGGTCGCTTGTTCGGCGTTGCCTGTGGCGTGTGCCACCAAAACGGCGGCGGCAAACGGGGCGAACACTTCAAAACCGTTTTGCTGCGCGGCATTGGCACGCGCCGACAAGCCTTGCGTGCGGGCGAGGAAATCGCGCGGATTTCGGTTGTCCGACGGCTGAAAACCGCCCTGCGCTTTGGCGATGAAGGAACAAAACAGCGGCAGCAGCGATGCAATCAGGATGCACCAATAGGCTAAAGTCATGGTTTACCCTTTCCTAAACATGTTCAACATCCGACGCGTTACGAAGAAGCCGCCGAAGATGTTGATGCTGGCAATCAGGATGGCGATGAACGCAAGCAGGGTCACGAAACCGTTGCCCTGGCTGATTTGCAGCAGTGCGCCGACGACGATGATGCCGGAGATGGCGTTGGTTACGGACATCAGCGGGGTATGCAGCGAGTGGCTGACGTTCCAGACGACGTAGTAGCCGATGACGCAGGCGAGGACGAAGACGATGAAGTGGTTCAAAAATGCTGCGGGTGCAACCGCGCCGACCCACAGCACCAACACGGCGGCGATGACGGCGGGCGCGAGTTTTTTCCACAGGGGAACGGGTTTCGGCTCAGGCTTGGCGGCAGGCGCGGCTTTTTCAGACGACGTTTGCTGCGGCTGGGCGGAAACTTGAATCGGCGGAGGCGGGAAGGTGATTTCGCCGTCGCGGGTAACGGTCATGTTGCGGATAATCACGTCTTCGAAGTCCAGCGTGATTTCGCCGTCTTTGTTCGGGCTTAACAGCTTGGTCAGGTTGACCAAGTTGGTGGCGTAAAGCTGGGAAGACTGTCCGGCAAGGCGGTTTGCCATGTCGGTGTAGCCGATGATTTTCACGCCGTTATCGGTTATGAACAATTCGCCCGGCTTGGTGAGTTGGCAGTTGCCGCCCGTCGCCGCCGCCAAATCAACGATGACGGAGCCGGATTTCATGCTTTCCACCATTTCTTTGGTAATCAGCTTGGGCGCGGGTTTGCCCGGAATGGCGGCGGTGGTGATGATGATGTCCACTTCTTTCGCCTGTTCGGCAAAGAGCTTCATTTCGGCGGCGATAAATTCGTCGCTCATCACTTTGGCGTAGCCGTCGCCGCTGCCGCCCGATTCTTGCGGAAAGTCGAGTTTTAGGAACTTACCGCCCATCGATTCGATTTGCTCCGCCACTTCCAAGCGGGTATCGAATGCGCGCACCACTGCGCCGAGTGAGTTTGCCGTACCGATCGCCGCCAAACCTGCCACACCTGCACCAATCACCAAAACTTGCGCGGGCGGCACTTTGCCGGCGGCAGTAATTTGCCCGGTGAAGAAACGGCCGAAAGCGTTGGCAGCTTCAATCACGGCGCGGTAGCCACTGATGTTTGCCATCGAAGACAAAGCGTCCAAAGCCTGCGCGCGGGAAATACGAGGCACCATGTCCATCGCCAGCGCGTTGACTTTCTTGGCGCGCAAGGCTTCGACCAAGGCCTCGTTTTGGCGCGGCCACAGGAAGCTGACGATGGTCTGCCCTTCTTTGAGCAGCGGCAGCTCGCCTTCGGACGGCGCGTTGACTTTGTAAAGCAAAGGGCATGCCCAAACCGTCGCTTTGTCGGCAACGGTCGCGCCTGCTGTTTGGAAAGCCGTATCATCCAAACTTGCCGCCAAACCTGCGCCGCTTTCGACAACGGTTTCAAAGCCCAGTTTGCTCAACAGGGCAACGGTGGCAGGCGTACAGGCGACGCGGGTTTCGCCGGATAATGACTCGCGTGGGATACCGATTTTCATCTCTGAATCCTTTTTTGGGTTGTCTGTATGTATAGTGGATTAAATTTAAATCAGGACAATGAGGGTAATGCTGTACTGGTTTAAAGTTAATTCGCTATAAATGTTAATATGTTTCATATAATCCCCTTATAGCGAATTTTTCGACGGCTGGCAATAGCTGCGGCGGATGGTTTACTTTTGCGGTAAAGGTTGTCTGAAAGTTTATGTTTGCCGCCATTGATACGGGCTAGGGCTTGCGTTTCGTGTTAAAATCCTGTTTTAACAACATATAAAAGGAACACAATCATGCGCCTGCTCCACACCATGCTGCGCGTCGGCAACCTTGAAAAATCTTTGGATTTTTATCAAAACGTTTTGGGGATGAAGCTCTTGCGCCGCCACGATTACCCGGAAGGCCGTTTCACGCTGGCTTTTGTCGGTTATGGCAGCGAAGCTGAAAATACGGTTTTGGAATTGACCCACAACTGGGATACCGAAAGCTACGATTTGGGCAACGGCTACGGCCACATCGCTATCGAAGTGGACGATGCTTATAAAGCTTGCGAACGTGTAAAAGAGATGGGCGGAAAAGTCGTGCGCGAGGCAGGGCCGATGATGCACGGCACAACCGTTATTGCTTTTGTTGAAGATCCCGACGGCTATAAAATCGAGTTTATTCAGAAAAACAGCGGCAATGATTCGGTGAAATACTGATTTTTTGTCAAAAGGTCGTCTGAAACGTTTGGTGAAACCCGCCAAATCTGTTTCAGACGACTTTTATTATATTTATCGGTTCGACCCTTTGACCATATCCATCAAAAACAGGCGGCAGTCTAAGTTGCCGTTGTAAAGCGGGATTTTGCGTTTGGGCGAAAGGCGCATGAATTTCGGCATATCGCGGTCGCCGGTAAACATTCCCGCCAGCCAGCCCGCGTAATGCTGCTTCAGCCACGCGCCCAACTGCGGATAAAGGGCTTGCAGGGCTTGGACTTCGGCAAGGCGGACGCCGTACGGCGGATTGGAAATCAAAATACCGCCTTCTCCGTTCGGACGGCTGTCCTGCGCGTCTTTGACTTCAAAACGGATGAACGTGTCCACTTCGGCAGCTTGGGCGTTGGCAACGGCGGCACGAATCATATAGCGGTCGTTGTCGCTGCCTGAAATCGGGGCAGGCGCGGGGCGGATTTGTGTTTCGGTTTCGTGTTTCAGCTTTTTCCAAAGGGCGGCATCGAAGTTTTTCAGCTTTTCAAACCCGAAACGGCGCATCAAACCGGGCGCACGGCGGGTAGCAATCCACGCGGCTTCGATAGCAATAGTGCCGCTGCCGCAAAACGGGTCTTGAAAAGGCTGCGTACCGTCATAGCCCGCCAGCAGCAGCAAGCCCGCCGCCAAGTTTTCGCGCATCGGCGCTTCGCCTGTGTCTTGGCGGTAGCCGCGTTTGAACAAGGCTTCGCCGGATGTGTCGATGAAAATTTGAATGTCGCGCTCGTCAATAAAGGCATGGATGCGGATGTCGGGGCGGATTTTGCCGACGCTGGGACGCGCGCTGCAAGCGTCACGGAACACGTCGCATACGGCGTCTTTGATTTTCAGCCCGACGAAATCCAAACTTTTGACTTGGGCGCGTTTGCCTTCTACTTTGACTTTGAAGGTTTGTTCCAAGTCGAACCAATCCGTCCAGCGGATATTTTTCGCCGCTTTATAAATGTCTTGCTCGTTGCGGTAGCCGCTTTTGGTCAGGCGCAGCAACACACGGCTGGCGGTGCGCGAATGCAGGTTGATGCGGTACACCTGCTCCATACCGCCTTTGCACGCGACGCCGCCGTCAACGGCGCGGATGTCTTGGCATTTGAGTTGTTCGAGTTCTTGGGATAAAGGGGCTTCGAGACCGCGCGGGCAGGTAACGAAGAGGGAATAAGTGGTCATGCGAACCTTTCGGGGGTAGGGCGGTTGAACTGAGATTGCGGTGATTATAATGCTTTTCGCAACGGGATTTATCGAAAGGTCGTCTGAAAATTGCAGAAAGCGAGCGATATGGCTGTTGAGATAAAGAAGGTCGTCTGAAAACCAATCCCGGTTTTCAGACGACCTTTGCCGTATTTCAAACCATCAATCAGCGCGGATGAACCATATCGGCGGGGACGACCAATTCGTCAAACTCTTCGCCTGTCAGCAAGCCCAACTCAACGGCGGTTTCGCGCAGCGATTTGTCGTTTTTGTAGGCGGTTTTGGCGACTTTGGCGGCGTTTTCGTAGCCGATTTTGCGGTTCAGCGCAGTAACGAGCATCAGGGAATGGTGCAGGAAATAGTCGATTTTTTCCGGCACGGGTTCGATGCCGGCGGCGCAGTTTTCGTTGAAGCTGTTGCACGCATCGCCCAACAGGCGGATGGATTGCAAGAGGTTGTAGGCGATAACGGGCATATAGACGTTCAGCTCGAAATTACCCGACGCGCCCGCCATGCCGATGGTGACGTCGTTGCCGAACACTTGGCAGCACACCATGGTCATCGCTTCGCATTGGGTCGGGTTGACTTTGCCCGGCATGATGGACGAACCCGGCTCGTTTTCGGGGATTTTGATTTCGCCCAAACCGCAACGCGGGCCGCTTGCCAGCCAGCGGATGTCGTTGGCGATTTTGTTCAGGCTCGCCGCCAGCGTTTTCAGTGCGCCCGAAGCGGCAACGGCGGCATCGCGTCCGCCCAAGGCTTCAAATTTATTCGGCGCGCTGACAAACGGCAGGCCGGACAGTTCGGCGAGTTTGGCGGCGGCTTTTTCGGCGTATTCGGGATGGCTGTTCAAGCCCGTGCCGACCGCCGTGCCACCCAAAGCGAGTTCGTACAAACCTTTGAGCGCGTCGTTCAGACGGCCTAAGCCGTGGTCGAGCTGGGAAACGTAGCCGGAAAATTCTTGTCCCAAAGTCAGCGGCGTTGCGTCCTGCAAGTGGGTGCGGCCGATTTTGACGATGGGGGCGAATTCTTTGGCTTTTTTGTCCAACGTGTCGCGCAGGGCTTTGACGGCGGGAATGAGGTGGCGGTTGATTTCAATCGCGGCGGCGACGTGGATGGCGGTCGGGAACGCGTCGTTGGTTGATTGCGCGTGGTTCACATGGTCGTTGGGATGGACGGGCTGGTACGCCGCCAACCCCGTACCGGCGATTTCGTTGGCGCGGTTCGCCAGCACTTCGTTCATGTTCATATTGGACTGCGTGCCGGAGCCGGTCTGCCAAACCACTAAAGGAAATTGCCCGTCGAGCTTGCCGTTCAACACGTCGTCCACCGCCTGCGTAATCAAATCCGCCTGTTCGGGCTTAATCCTGCCGAGGGAAACATTAGTGGCGGCTGCGGCTTTTTTCACCAGCGCCAAAGCATAAATTAGCGGCTGCGGCAGGGTTTCGCCGCCGATTTTGAAATTGTTGCGGCTGCGCTGGGTCTGCGCGCCCCAATAGGCTTCGGACGGGACTTCGACATTGCCCATAGTGTCGTGTTCGGTACGGGTGCTCATGTGTTTCTCCTGAATTAAATGATAATGCAAATAATTTGCAAGCGTATTATAGCGGGCAGGAGGTCGTCTGAAAAGCAGGGGAGGGAGGTTTGGTAAATAGGGTGGGGCAGTATGATGAACAACAGGGCAGGGCACGGATTGCGGTATCAAAAAAGGTCGTCTGAAAAGCAGAAAATGGCTTTTCAGACGACCTTTGTTTTATTTTTGAAGGCTTATTCGATGTTTTGAACCTGCTCGCGCATTTGCTCGATCAAAACTTTCAGTTCGACCGAAGCCTGCGTGCATTCCGCCGCGATCGCTTTGCTGCCCAACGTGTTCGCTTCGCGGTTCAATTCCTGCATCAGGAAGTCCAAGCGTTTGCCCGCGCTGCCTTTGTTTTCCGTAACGATGCGGCGGACTTCGGCGATGTGCGTGCGCAGGCGGCTGAATTCTTCGTCAACATCGGATTTTTGGATAAACAGCGCAAATTCCTGTTGCAAACGGTCATTGTCGATATTGCCGACTGCTTCCGCCAAACGCGCGTTCACCTTGTCCATATGCGCCTGAAGCAGGCTGGGGAACAGTTCGCTCAAGGCATCCACGATTTCTTCCATGCTGGACAAACGTTGCAACAGATGTTCGCCGAGTTTTTTGCCTTCGCGTTTGCGGGCGGCGGCAAACTCTTTCAACGCTTCGTCCAACAGCTCTTGCACGGTTTTCGCCAAAGCTTCGGGGTCTTCGCTTTGACCTGCCAATACACCCGGAAAGCGCAACACTTCAGCGACTGTCAGCTTGCCGAAACCGTGTTCCTTGCGCCAAGTTTTGTTCAAATCGGACAACTGTTTCACCAATTCTTCATTGGTTTCCAAACTCTGCCCGCCGACTGCCGCGTCCTGCAACTGAATACGGCATTCCAGTTTGCCGCGTGCGGCCGAAGCCGCAATTTTCTCGCGCAACGCGCCTTCCAGATAACGCAATTCTTCAGGCATACGGAATTGGACATCCAGATAACGGTGGTTCACCGCGCGGATTTCCAAGTTCACGCGCTTGCCGCCGCATTCGCCTGCGGCATTGGCAAAGCCGGTCATACTGTGGATATGGATGGATTGAGTCATGGTTTTACTCCGTTTCAAAATACGAGTGAAAGTGGAGGGACTATAACACAATATAGAATAAGGTCGTCTGAAAACGATTTCAGACGACCTTAAGCAGCCATCCCGCCGAATCCCGTATAATACCGACCACAAATTTTCACCGCTTCCCCAAAGGACAAATCATGAGCAGTTACACCCGCACTTCACGCGCTGCCGACAGCCTGCGCGACATCAAAATCACCCCGCACTTCCTGCCGCACGCCGACGGTTCGTGCCTGATCGAATGCGGCAACACCAAAGTTATCTGCACCGCTTCCATCGACGAAAATGTTCCGCCGTTCCTTCGCGGCAAGGGGCAGGGCTGGGTTACTGCCGAATACGGGATGCTGCCCGCGTCCACCGCCTCGCGTATGCGCCGTGAAGCCACGGCAGGCAAGCAGTCGGGTCGCACTCAGGAAATCCAGCGTCTGATCGGGCGTTCGCTGCGCGCCGTCGTAGATATGGAAAAACTGGGCGAACGCCAAATCCTAATTGACTGCGACGTGATTCAGGCTGATGGCGGAACGCGCACCGCGTCTATTACCGGCGCATTCGTCGCACTGCAAATTGCGGTCAACAAGCTGCTTTCAGACGACCTCATCAGCGAAAATCCCATCCGCGAAGCCGTTGCCGCCGTCTCTGCAGGCGTCGTGAACGGTGTACCGCTTTTGGATTTGGATTACCCCGAAGACTCCGGCTGCGACAGCGACGTCAACATCGTTATGACCGTTTCGGGCAAAATCATCGAAATCCAAGGCACGGCGGAAGGCGCGCCGTTCAGCCTCGATGAATTGGGCAAACTGATTGCGCTGGCGCAAAAAGGCATTGCCGAGTTAACCGCGCATCAGCAAAACGCATTAAAACTATCTCGCTCTGTCGGATAACGGTATCCTGAAAATGATAAAAAAGCCGTCTGAAACCTGAAGTTTCAGACGGCTTTTTTGAATCGGACAGTTCGGATTATGCCAATACGCCCAAAATAACCGCGCCTGCCTTGAAAACAGCCGTTGCTTTTTGGCCGGGTACCAGATTCAGCAAATCGCTGCTTTTCACGGTAATGCCTGCGCTCAAAGCCAAGCCATCGCCCAAGTCCAAATCAACGATGCTGTTGACCGAGCCGCGTTCGATATGGCTGATGATGCCTGACAACTGGTTGCGTGCGGAAAGTTTGATATTGTCGAGATTGTTGGCAATCAAGATGCTGCCCGTCTTAATCAGCACCACAACAGCCTTGCCTTTTTCCAAGCCGAGGTTGCTGACGCTCTCGCAAGTAACGGCTGCTACGATTTCCTGTCCGGTCGGCAGGGATACGGTTACTTCGCTGTTGACCGCGCCGTTGCGGATGTCTTTAACGATGCCGTTGAATTGGTTGCGTGCGCTGATTTGCATAATGAAATTCCTTTCCTATGTCTATTATTTGAATCTGAATAAATGGCACTATACCGCTTCTAGACGCATTAATTCAATATCCCTTCAAATTAAATAGTTCTTAACAATTAGGCTTTTGTGCTAATTGAATGGGAAAATATAACGTGATTTAACTATTGGTTCTGCAGCAAAAGGTCGTCTGAAACCATATTTTCAGACGACCTCCGCTATCCGACGGCCTATTTGCCGCCAAAATCCAATTTATCTTTGAAATTCATGTAAACGACAGTAAAATACACAAAGATTTGCCCGCCTTTTGCCGCAGCGTGAAAACTCGCTCAAGCAGACGGGAAGATTTCGACTTTGCAGCACCGCGCTGCCCTACCAATCTCAAACAGAAAGCACGAAACATGGCGTTAATCGTACACAAATACGGCGGCACATCAGTAGGCTCACCCGAACGCATTAAAAACGTAGCCAAACGTGTCGCCAAAGCCCGCGCCGAAGGACACGACATCGTTGTCGTCGTATCCGCCATGAGCGGCGAAACCAACCGCCTGGTTGCGCTGGCGCACGAAATGCAGGAGCATCCCGATCCGCGCGAGCTGGACGTAGTCTTGTCCACCGGCGAGCAAGTGACCATCGGCCTTTTGGCAATGGCATTGAAAGACATCTGCGTGGATGCCAAAAGCTACACCGGCTGGCAGGTCGCCCTCAAAACCGATACTTCCCACACCAAAGCCCGCATCGAAAGCATCGATGACGAAAAAATGCGCGCCGACCTCGCCGAGGGCAAAGTCGTCATCGTCGCCGGCTTCCAAGGCATCAGCAGCGAAGGCGATATTTCCACGCTCGGACGCGGCGGTTCCGACACCTCCGCCGTTGCGCTCGCCGCGGCCCTCAAAGCGGACGAATGCCAAATCTATACCGACGTAGACGGCGTTTACACCACCGACCCCCGCGTCGTGCCTGAAGCGCGCCGCATGGATACGGTTACATTTGAAGAAATGATCGAACTGGCAAGCCTCGGTTCGAAAGTTTTGCAAATCCGTTCAGTAGAATTCGCCGGAAAATACAAAGTGCGCCTGCGCGTACTGAGCAGCCTGCAAGACGGCGGCAACGGCACCTTAATTACCTTTGAAGAGGACGACAACATGGAAAGAGCTGCCGTAACCGGTATCGCATTCGATAAAAACCAAGCCCGCATCAACGTGCGCGGCGTACCCGACAAACCCGGCGTCGCCTATCAGATTTTAGGCGCGGTTGCCGATGCCAACATCGAAGTCGATATGATCATCCAAAATGTCGGCAGCGAAGGCACTACCGATTTCTCCTTCACCGTACCGCGCGGCGAGTACAAACAAACCATCGAAATCCTGACCAAACTGCAAGACAGCATCGGCGCAGCCGCCATCGACGGCGACGACACCGTGTGCAAAGTCTCCGCAGTCGGCTTGGGCATGCGTTCGCACGTCGGCGTTGCCGCCAAAATCTTCCGCACCCTCGCCGAAGAAGGCATCAACATCCAAATGATTTCTACCTCAGAAATCAAAGTTTCCGTCTTGATTGACGAGAAATACATGGAACTCGCCACCCGCGTCCTGCACAAAGCGTTTGATTTGGGTTAATTGGGTTATATGTTTGAAAGGTCGTCTGAAAACTTATTTTCAGACGACCTTTTATTTTATTGTGGAAAAGTAGCCCAGTTTTTTGAATCAGGCATTTTTGAGTGAAAAGATTACAGGAGAGGGTGGTGGTATAGCGGATTAAAATTGCAATGATACAGCGTTGCCAACGCCCTTATATACTACCCGTAAACGGCACCCGTTGCTGCTTTGTCTCATTTTTATTTTAATCCGCTATAACAATGTAGATATTTACTGTTTTGATTTACTCCGGCTTGTCAGATATAGGCAGTAACAGCAATGTTTTCAGACGACCTTTTGATGCCTTGATATTTTGATGTCTTGATATTTAGTGAGGTTAGGCTATCTTTCTGTTTTCCCTTATAATGCCGAGTCTTTCTATACACTTTTCCGTCCTCCCCCTTTTCCCATGAAACCGATTCCTAGCTATACGCGCTGGTGGCGTTATAAATCCTACCTGCCCGATGCATCGCTGCCGGCGCATACGGTGGATTGCCCGGACTGCGGCAACCGCATGGATATTCCGCGCCTGCGGCAGGGGCAGGAAGCGCATTGTCCGGTGTGCAATCATGAAGTGGTCGAGGTGGAAAACAATCCTTATGTTGCGCCGCTGGCTTACGCGACGACTTCGCTGATTTTGATGGCGTTTGCGTACAGCATGGTTTATATCCGCGTGGAACTCTTCGGCGTAACATCCGTCCTGTCGCTGCCGGAAATGATGCGGCTTTTGATTTATCAGGATTACGGCTTTCTGGCGGAAGTGATGTTCGTCCTCACTTTCGGCGCGCCGGTATTGTTTTTGCTGCTCTGCCTGTACGTTTATACCGCACTGGTGCGCGAGCAGGCGTATCCTGCGCTGCGGTTTGCGACGCGGGTTTTGGTCAGGCTGCGCCATGCGATTATGGTGGATGTGTTTTTTATTTCCACTTTGGTGGCGTATATCAAGCTCTCGTCTGTGGCGGAGGTTGAATTCGGCTCGGCGTTTTATTTGATGTTTGCGCTGTCGGTCATGCTGATTCGGACTTCGGTCTCGATTCCGCAGCATTGGGTTTATTATAAAATCCACAGGCTGACGGGCGGGGATGCGGTACAAGCGGCATCTGAAGACAAAATTTGTTGCAGCCGCTGCCTGTATTTCCGCGATAAAGACGAGCAGCCTTGCGAGGTTTGCGGTGCGGATTTGTACCGCCGCCGCCCGAAAAGCCTGAGCATTTCGCTGGCGTTTTTGATTGCGGCGTTTATCCTGTATTTCCCCGCAAATATTCTGCCGATTATGATTTCGTCGAACCCTACCGCGCTGGAAGTCAATACGATTTTCAACGGCATTGTGTATATGTGGAACGACGGCGACAGGCTGATTGCGGTGATTATTTTCAGCGCGAGTATTTTGGTGCCGGTATTGAAGATTATCGCGATGGCGGTTTTGATTGCGTCTGCTTATTTCAAACCGCCGATGAGCGCGCCGAAAATGTCGGTGCTTTACCGGATTACCGAATCCATCGGCCGCTGGTCGATGATCGATATTTTTGTGATTATTATTTTGATGAGTTCGTTCCACACCAACATGGCGCGCGTCGTCCCCGGCGGGGCGGCGGTTTATTTCTGCCTGGTGGTGGTATTGACCATGCTGTCTGCCTATTATTTCGACCCCCGCCTGATTTGGGACAGGCAGCAGCAGCTTTCAGACGACCCCGATTCCGACGATAACCAGAAACAATGAAAAAACACGATTCTTCTCAAACACATCGCGCACCCGCGCGTGTTAAAAAAACCAATGTCTTCACGTCTATCGTGTGGCTGATTCCGCTGATTGCGCTGATTGCAGGCGGCTGGCTGCTGGTGAAAGACATCCGCAACCGAGGTCCGGTGGTAACGCTTTTGATGGACAGCGCGGAAGGCATTGAAGTCAACAACACGGTGATTAAAGTATTGAACGTCGATGTCGGACACGTTACCCGCATCAAGCTGCGCGACGACCAAAAAGGCGTGGAAGTCACCGCCCAGCTTAACGCCGATGCGAAAGACCTCATCCGCAGCGATACGCAGTTTTGGGTGGTGAAACCACGCATCGACCAAAGCGGCGTAACCGGTTTGAGCACGCTCCTGTCCGGCTCGTATATCGCGTTTACGCCCGGCAAAAGCAATGAAACGAAGGACGTATTTGAAGTGCAGGACATCCCGCCGATTGCCGCCATCGGACAAAGCGGCCTGCGCCTGAAGCTGGTCGGTCAAAACGACAAAATCCTCAACGTCAGCAGCCCCGTGCTTTATGAAAACTTTATGGTCGGACAGGTAGAAAGCGCGCATTTCGAGCCTGCCGACCAAACCGTGCATTACACCATCTTCATCCAAAGCCCGAACGACAAACTGATTAATTCGGAAAGCCGCTTTTGGCTGGAGAGCGGCATCAATATCGAAACCACAGGCAGTGGCGTGAAACTTAATTCCGCTCCTTTGCCCGCGTTGCTGTCCGGCGCAATTTCGTTTGATTCGCCGAAAACCAAAAACAGCAAAAATGTGAAAAGTGAAGACAGTTTCACGCTTTACGACAGCCGCAGCGAAGTGGCAAATCTGCCCGACGACCGTTCGTTGTATTACACCGCTTTTTTCAAACAGTCCGTGCGCGGCTTGACCGCCGGTTCGCCCGTCGAATATAAAGGACTGAATGTGGGCGTGGTTTCCGACGTTCCCTATTTCGACCGCAACGACAGCCTGCATCTGTTTGAAAACGGCTGGATTCCCGTGCGTATCCGCATCGAGCCGTCGCGCATGGAAATCAATGCCGACGAACAAAGCAAAGAACATTGGAAACAACAATTCCAAGCCGCTTTGGGCAAAGGTCTGACCGCCACCATTTCCAGCAACAATTTGATTACCGGCAGCAAAATGGTCGAACTGACCGACCAACCCTCGTCTTCGCCCAAGCTGCGACCGCACACCGTTTACGCAGGCGATACCGTCATTGCCACACAAGGCGGCGGTTTGGATGATTTGCAGGCAAAAGTGGCGGATTTGTTAGAGAAATTCAACAATCTGGCGTTGGATAAAACCGTTGCCGGGTTGAACGGCTCGCTTGCCGAACTCAAATCCACCCTCAAATCTGCCAATGCCGCCCTAAGCTCCATTGACAAACTGGTTGGCAAACCACAAACGCAAAACATTCCGAACGAGCTGAACCAAACCTTGAAAGAATTGCGCCAGACCCTGCAAGGCGTATCGCCGCAATCACCCATCTACGGCGACGTGCAAAATACCCTGCAAAGCCTGGACAAAACCCTCAGAGACGTACAGCCCGTCATTAATACTTTAAAAGAAAAACCCAATGCGCTGATTTTCAACAGCAGCAGCAAAGACCCCATCCCGAAAGGAAGCCGATAATGCGCCTCTTCCCGATTGCCGCCGCCCTGACGCTTGCCGCCTGCGGCACCGCGCAAAGCCCGCAATATTTCGTCCTGCCCGACAGCCAATACATCCGGCCGGCGGCGCAAGGCAGTGAAATCGCGGTCAAAGTCAACCTTGCCGAACCGCTCGCCAACGGCGGCCTCGTTTACCAAACCGATGCGTATCATGTGAATCTGGCGAAGAACCACCTTTGGGCGGCGCCTCTTGACGGCGCGTTGGCGGCAAACCTCAGCAACAAACTCAACCGCCTCAACCCGCGCCATACTTTCGTTCCCGCCTCGCGCAGCCAAAGCAGCCAAACCCTGAAAATCTATATCGAAGCCTTCCAAGGCAGCTATCAGGGGCAGACTACCGTCAGCGGCTACGCCCTGTGGCCGGACGGGCGCAACAAACCGTTTGACGTTACCACCCCGCAACAAGGCGACGGTTATACCGCCATGCTGGAATCTTTGGAAAACGGTTTGAACGAAGCAGCAAAAAGCATCGCCTATTGATGAGGTCGTCTGAAAACCCGCCGTATGGGTTTCGCCAAAACCATTCATCGTGCAAAAGGAAGAAACATGCAAAACATCACGCTCTACACCCATCCCTTTTCACGCGGCAGATACGTCGTATGGATGCTCAAAGAATGCGGTGCGGAATACACCGTCGTACCCGTCCAGTTCGGCGCGCAAATGAAATCCGCCGAATATCTCGCCATCAATCCACAAGGGCAAGTCCCCGCACTGAAATTCGGTGATGCCGTACTGACAGAATCGACCGCCATCATTACCTTTTTGGCAGAACAATTCCCCGACAAACACCTCATCCCCGCCGCAGGTACGTTGGAGCGCGGCGAATACTACCGCTGGATGTGCATATTGATGCACCTCGAATACGCAGCCTTCAACAAACTGCACAACCTGCCCGTCGATACGCCCGAATGCCGCCGCCAAATCGGTTACGGCGATTTCGATACCGCATGGAACACCTTGCGCGAACACTTGAAAAACCGCGACTACATCGTCGGCAACAGCTTTACCGCGATGGATTTGTACTGCTCCGCGCTGATTCTGCACTTAACGCAAAATTGGAAAGTGTTGCCCGCCGATGAATCCGACGTATTGCAACGCTACGCCGCCAAACATCTCGCCCGCCCCGCTTTCGCCGAAACCACAGCATGGATGCTGGAAACCGCCGCCCAAATGCCGCCTGCAGAGTAAATCAAGGCTATTAAAACAAAAAGGTCGTCTGAAAACCCTTTTCAATCGGGTTTTCAGACGACCTTTGTTGTCATATTCGATGATGTTTTCTCAACCGAACAGCCTGTTCACATCAGAGGCTTTTTTGCGGTAAGGCAGGCGGATGTCGACGCGGAAGATGCCGTCGAGTTGGCGGCTTTGGATTTTGGCATCGTTGTCGTACATCAGCGTCAGGCGTTCTTTGAGGTTGTGCAATGCCATTGAGTTGCCTTTGTGCGGTTTGGCGTTTTCGCTGCTTTCGGGCGGGGTGTACGGGTTTTCAATGCGGATGTAGATGGATGATTTGTTGAGCTTGGTAAACACGGTAATCATACCGGGACGGTGGGTCGATTCGACGCCGTGGAAGACCGCGTTTTCCAAAAGGGGTTGGAGCAGGAGGTGCGGTGTTTCCGCGTCATCGGGCGCCTGGTGCTGCCACATTACCTGCACGCGCATATGGCCCATGCGGATTTGTTCGATGGCGATGTATTCCTGCGCCCATTCGATTTCCTGTCCTAAAGTGCTGCTTTGGCTGCCGTCGCGCAGTTGGGCGCGGAAGAGGTTGGCGAGGTTCTCCAGCAGGGTTTCCGCATCATACGGACGCAGGCGGATGAGGCTGATGGCGGCGTTGAGGCTGTTGAACAGGAAATGCGGGCGGATGCGGGCGGTCAGCGCGCTAAGGCGGGCTTCGGAAATCGAAGGCGCAAGGCCGTTCCGGCGCGAAGCTTCGTAATACATCAGCCCGAGCAGGAAAAGGTTGAACAGGAAAAAATGTTGCGAGAGCGATCTGCCATTCGTTTTTAAAACGACAAAATCAACAATCACAAATATCGACAGGTTCAAAAGATAGGTAATGATGACGCCGTAGGGTGCTTCTTTGATGGAAGGTACGAATATATTGACAAAATAGGCTTTGATCAAAATACCCAAAAGTACGGGGAAAATCCATTTGGAGTGATGGTAAATTTCTGCGGAATAGGAGAGTGAGGAATCGCTGATTAAGGGCAGAAAAAACAGACTGCCCAAGACAATAATCAAAAGGCGCACGACCGTCGCGGAATTGCGCAGGTCCGGGGCGGCGAATGTATTGTTGATTTGACGTATAATAGACATAAAATATTTCCAACCGTTTTCTTTTAATGCGTTTATACGAGCCTTAGCGGCTCTGTTATTTTATCTGAGGATGAAACCATGAGTAAGGACAAAACCTGGTCTGGCCGTTTCAACGAGCCTGTTTCCGAACTGGTAAAAAAATACACCGGTTCGATCGATTTCGATAAACGGCTTGCCGAGTGGGACATTCAGGGTTCGCTGGCGCACGCGCAAATGCTTGTTCAATCAGGCGTTTTGAGTGAAGAAGATTTGGCGGCGATCCGTCACGGAATGGCGGAGATTATAGCAGAAATCAAGGACGGTACTATTTCTTGGTCTCTGGATTTGGAAGATGTCCACATGAACATCGAACGCCGCCTGACCGACAAAATCGGCGACGCGGGCAAACGCCTGCACACCGGACGCAGCCGCAACGACCAAGTTGCCACCGATATCCGCCTGTGGCTGCGCGACCAGATTACCGTTATTCAAGACCTGATTCGAGGCCTGCAAACGGCTTTGGTCGATTTGGCGGAACAAAACGCCGAAACCGTCATGCCCGGTTTTACCCATCTGCAAGTCGCCCAGCCCGTCAGCTTCGGACACCACATGCTCGCCTATGTCGAAATGCTCGGACGCGATTTCGAGCGCATGACCGACTGTCGCAAACGCGTCAACCGTATGCCGCTTGGTGCTGCCGCCCTTGCCGGTACGACTTATCCGATTCAGCGCGAAATCACCGCCGAATTGTTGGGTTTCGAACAAATCTGCCAAAACTCGCTCGATGCCGTATCCGACCGCGATTTTGCCGTCGAGTTCACCGCCGCCGCCTCGCTGATTATGGTTCACCTGAGCCGCCTGTCTGAAGAATTGATTTTGTGGATGAGTCCGCGTTTCGGCTTTATCGACATCGCCGACCGTTTCTGTACGGGTTCGTCCATCATGCCGCAGAAGAAAAATCCCGACGTTCCCGAACTCGTGCGCGGCAAATCCGGCAGAGTCATCGGACACCTTATCGGATTGATTACCTTGATGAAATCTCAGCCCTTGGCGTACAACAAAGACAATCAGGAAGACAAAGAACCGCTGTTTGACACCGCCGACACGCTCATCGACACCCTGCGGATTTACGCCGACATGATGCGCGGCGTGACCGTCAAACCCGACAATATGCGCGCCGCCGTGATGCAGGGCTTTGCCACCGCCACCGATTTGGCGGATTACTTGGTGAAAAAAGGCATGCCTTTCCGCGACAGCCACGAAGTCGTTGCCCAAGCCGTACGCCATGCCGACCAAGCGGGCGTTGATTTGAGCGAACTGCCGCTTGCAATCCTGCAAGGTTTCAGCAACCTGATTTCAGACGACGTGTACGGCGTACTGACACCCGAAGGCAGCCTAAACGCGCGCAACCACTTGGGCGGAACCGCACCGGAGCAAGTCCGCTTTCAAGTGAAACGCTGGCGGGAATTGTTGGCTTAAAAAGGAATAGATAGAAAGGTCGTCTGAAAACCAAAAATAGGGCTTTCAGACGACCTTTTCTGGTGAAGTAACTGACGAATAGTCAAATTTGCTTTTTAACATTACCCCTGTAAAATTCCAGGTCGTCCTGGAACTTTAACCATTACCTGTATATTCGCAAAAGTTAAGATATTTCCGGTGTATCTGTTTTCAGACGACCTTCTACATTATTCAGAAAGTTAAAATATGAATACCAAACAAAAAGTCATCGCTATCGACGGACCCAGTGCGTCAGGGAAAGGGACAGTCGCTTCCCGCGTCGCTCAGGCTTTGGGATTTGATTATCTGGACTCCGGCGCGTTATACCGCCTGACCGCGCTGTATGCGAAGAAACGGGATGTGGAATGGAGCGATGAAGAGGCGGTTGCCGCATTGGCGGAAAATCTGCCCGCCCGTTTTGAAGGCTCGCAAGTATTTTTGGATAATGAAGACGTTTCAGGACAAATCCGCAGCGAAGCAATCGGTATGGGCGCTTCTGCGGTGGCACAGTTGCCGAAAGTGCGTACTGCGCTTTTGCAGCGGCAGCGTGATTTTCTGACGGAAAAAGGTTTGGTCGCCGATGGGCGCGATATGGGTTCGGTTGTTTTCCCTGATGCGGCGTTAAAGATTTTCCTGACCGCAGGTGCGAAAATACGGGCGGAACGCCGCGCCAAACAAATCGGCATTCCGTGCGAAGGCTTGGAATTTGAACGGATTTTGTCGGACATCGAAGCACGCGATGAAGCGGACCGCCGCCGCAGTGTCGCCCCCTTAAAGCAGCTTCCCGACGCGGAGCTTTTGGATACAAGCGGGCTGAGTATCGAAGAAGCTGTAAAAAAAGTGCTTGATTGGTATCATAAAGTTTAAAAATTAGGGTATAATCCCTGCGTTTTGTTTCAGACGACCTTTGGAGCATCTAAAGGTCGTCTGAAATATTTATTTTCAAAGCCTGCCGTGCCAAGGGCGGCAGGCATTCTCCAACCTACCCTGCACCCCTTGGCGGTGTACCGAAAAGAGTATATATGACTATGGAAAATTTTGCCCAGCTGCTTGAAGAAAGCTTTACCCTGCAAGAGATGAACCCAGGTGAAGTGATTACTGCCGAAGTAGTCGGCATTGATCAAAACTTCGTCACTGTAAACGCAGGTCTGAAATCAGAATCTCTGATTGACGTTGCTGAATTCAAAAACGCTCAGGGCGAGATTGAAGTTAAAGTTGGCGATTTCGTTACCGTTACCATCGAGTCCGTTGAAAACGGCTTCGGCGAAACCAAACTGTCCCGCGAAAAAGCCAAACGTGCTGCCGACTGGATCGCTTTGGAAGAAGCGATGGAAAACGGCGACATCCTGTCCGGCGTTATCAATGGCAAAGTCAAAGGCGGCCTGACCGTTATGATCAACAGCATCCGCGCATTCCTGCCGGGTTCTTTGGTTGACGTACGTCCCGTTAAAGACACTTCCCACTTTGAAGGCAAAGAAATCGAATTCAAAGTCATCAAACTGGACAAAAAACGCAACAACGTCGTGGTTTCCCGCCGCGCCGTTCTGGAAGCTACTTTGGGTGAAGAGCGCAAAGCCCTGCTGGAAAACCTGCAAGAAGGCTCTATCATCAAAGGTATCGTTAAAAACATCACCGACTACGGTGCGTTCGTTGACTTGGGCGGTATCGACGGTCTGTTGCACATCACCGACCTGGCATGGCGCCGTGTGAAACACCCGAGCGAAGTTTTGGAAGTCGGTCAAGAAGTTGAAGCCAAAGTCCTGAAATTCGATCAAGACAAACAACGCGTTTCTTTGGGCATGAAACAACTGGGCGAAGATCCTTGGAGCGGTCTGACCCGTCGTTACCCACAAGGTACCCGCCTGTTCGGTAAAGTATCCAACCTGACTGATTACGGTGCGTTCGTTGAAATCGAACAAGGTATCGAAGGCTTGGTACACGTTTCCGAAATGGACTGGACCAACAAAAACGTACACCCAAGCAAAGTTGTTCAACTGGGTGACGAAGTCGAAGTCATGATTCTGGAAATCGACGAAGACCGCCGCCGTATCTCTTTGGGTATGAAACAATGCCAAGCCAATCCTTGGGAAGAATTTGCCGCCAACCACAACAAAGGCGACAAAATCTCCGGCGCAGTTAAATCCATCACTGACTTCGGCGTATTCGTAGGTCTGCCCGGCGGTATCGACGGTCTGGTTCACCTGTCTGACCTGTCTTGGACTGAAGCCGGCGAAGAAGCTGTACGCAAATACAAAAAAGGCGAAGAAGTTGAAGCCGTTGTATTGGCAATCGACGTTGACAAAGAGCGCATCTCTTTGGGTATCAAACAACTGGAAGGCGATCCTTTCGGTAACTTCATCAGCGTAAACGACAAAGGTTCTTTGGTTAAAGGTTCTGTGAAATCTGTTGATGCCAAAGGTGCCGTTGTTGCCCTGTCTGACGAAGTAGAAGGCTACCTGCCTGCTTCCGAATTCGCAGCCGACCGCGTTGAAGACCTGACCACCAAACTGAAAGAAGGTGACGAGGTTGAAGCCGTTATCGTAACCGTCGACCGCAAAAACCGCAGCATCCGCCTGTCTGTTAAAGCTAAAGACGCTAAAGAAAACCGCGAAGCCCTGAATTCAGTCAACGCTGCTGCAACCGCCAGCGCAGGTACTACCAGCCTCGGCGACTTGCTGAAAGCGAAACTGTCCGGCGACCAAGAATAAGGTTGCAGACATGACGAAGTCTGAATTAATGGTTCGTTTGGCAGAAGTTTTTGCCGAGAAAAACGGTAACCAATTGCTGGCAAAAGACGTTGAATACAGCGTAAAGGTTTTGGTTGATACCATGACCCGCTCGCTGGCTCGCGGTCAGCGTATTGAAATCCGTGGCTTCGGCAGCTTCGATTTGAACCATCGCCCGGCCCGTATCGGTCGCAACCCCAAAACCGGCGAACGTGTGGAAGTGCCTGAAAAACACGTCCCTCACTTCAAGCCCGGCAAGGAATTGCGCGAACGAGTGGACTTGGCTTTACAAGAAAATGCCAACTAAACCTGAATAAACGAACGCCGCAGAAATGCGGCGTTTTTTTTTCGTCTGAAAATATGGTTCTCTATTGTTTTCGGAATTTGTGTGGAATTTGTAATGGAAAATTCATAGGGTCGTCTGAAATCATCTATAATACGTTTCTTTTAATGATTGCCCGTTGATATAGTGGATTAAATTTAAATCAGGACAAGGCGACGAAGCCGCAGACAGTACAAATAGTACGGCAAGGCGAGGCAACGCCGTACTGGTTTAAATTTAATCTACTATAAAACGTAATTGTCAAACCCAAAAACATAATAAAGGTCAGATATGAGTGATAGAGGTCAACTGTTTGTCGCCCCTCCGTTTGAGAACCACAGCCCGCTGACTTGGTATCAGGCTGCAGCCGAACAACCAAATTTTATCCGCGATGAAGCACAAGCGCGGGCAATTGAATATTTGGATCGTTTGTGGACGGAACTGATGATGTTCAAACGCAAACGCAATCGCTTTCTAGGACGCAGCCTGCGCTCTCCTCAAGTGCCGAAAGGTTTGTATTTTTATGGCGGCGTGGGTCGCGGCAAAAGTTTTTTGATGGACGCTTTTTTCGGCTGCTTACCATACCGCCGCAAACGCCGTGTCCACTTTCATGCTTTTATGGCGGAAATCCATAAGCGTTTGAAAGACTTGAAAAGCGAAGCTAATCCTTTAAAGGCAGTAGCTGCCGAGATCGCCAAAGAAACCCGTGTATTGTGTTTTGACGAATTCCACGTCAGCGATATTGCAGATGCGATGATTCTGGGTCGCCTGCTGGAAAACTTGTTGAGCGAAGGCGTAGTTTTGGTGGCAACTTCCAACTATGCTCCGTCTGAACTTTATCCCCAAGGTCAAAACAGAAGCAGTTTTCTGCCGACCATTGCGCTGATTGAATCCAGCCTGACCGTCTTAAATGTTGATGGCGGAGAAGACTACCGTTTGCGCACTTTACGTCCTGCCGAGATTTTCTTCGTTCCCAACAATGAAGAAAATGAGCAAAAATTGGCTGCGTTATTTAAAGAAATGGCGGGAATTGCCGAATTGAATCCCGGCGTCAGCGTGATACACGGGCGAGAAATTCCGCACAAAGCCCAATCCGATCGCGCCATTTGGTTCGATTTCCGCGCTTTATGCTTTGGACCGCGTTCGCAAGCCGATTACCTCTATCTGGCCGAACATTATGAAATGGTGTTCGTATCAGGATTGGAGCGCCTGACTCCGCAGGAAAAAGCCGAAGCGCGCCGCCTTACTTGGCTGATTGATGTACTGTACGATTTCCGAGTGAAACTCTGTGCAACCAGCGCGGTAGGCGTAAACGATATTTATGTCGAGGGCGATTTTGCCGAAGAATTTACCCGCACTGCCAGCCGTATGGTGGAAATGCAATCGGAAGTCTATTTGGAACAGCCGCATCTGACGTTGAAAAAATAAGATTTAGGCAAAGAAAAAAGAGTAGCTTTTCCCAAAGCAAACTGAAATTTGATAAAATAGCAGTTCATTTTCCTCAACCTCAGACTATTGCACAACGCAATAAAAACAAGGACATAATATGGCTATTGAGCGCACGATCTCCATCGTTAAACCCGATGCTGTAGGTAAAAATGTAATCGGCAAAATTTACAGCCGTTTTGAAGACAACGGACTGCGTATTGTCGCTGCCAAAATGAAGCACCTCAGCGTGCGCGAAGCCCAAGAGTTTTATGCTGTGCACAAAGAGCGTCCTTTTTACGACAGCTTGGTTGCCTTTATGACCAGCGGTCCTGTGATGATTCAGGTATTGGAAGGTGAAAATGCTGTTGCAAAAAACCGTGAGCTGATGGGCGCGACTAACCCTGCCGAAGCTGCTCCCGGTACGATACGTGCGGATTTTGCAGAATCCCTGAGCGTAAACGCTGTACATGGCTCTGATAGTCTGGAAAACGCAGCAATCGAGATTGCCTACTTCTTCAGCCAAAGCGAAATCTGCCCGCGTTAACGATAAATGCCGTTCGAGCGTCCGACCGGGTCGGGCGTTTGGACGGTTTTGTCGATATTGTTTGTCTCAATCTGTTTTCAGACGACCTTTCTAAAATGGGGGGGCGTCTGAAAATATGATAGAAGAAGGCTGAGAATAAAAGCTGTTTGCTAAAAAAGGATTGGGGAAATTTTCCAGACTGTTGCGAAGCTCCCTTCTCCATCAGATTCACAAGACTTATAACCAACGGCAGCCTTTATTCAAAAGCTTTACCAAGAAATAAACCACATGAAAACCAATCTGCTGAATTACGATTTAAACGGTCTGACCCATCATTTTGCCGAGATGGGCGAAAAACCGTTCCGTGCCAAACAAGTCATGCGCTGGATTCACCAAGCCGGTGCGCAAAGTTTCGATGAAATGACCGATTTGGCAAAATCCCTGCGCCTGAAACTCAACGAACAGGCAAGCGTGGATGTGCCCAAACTGATGATGGCGCAAGAATCCTCCGATGGTACGCGCAAATGGCTGCTGGATGTAGGAACGGGCAACGGCGTGGAAACGGTGTTTATTCCCGAAGCAGAACGCGGTACGTTGTGTATTTCCTCGCAAGTCGGCTGCGCATTGGAATGCACCTTCTGTTCTACCGGCCGCCAAGGTTTCAATCGTAATCTGACTGCTGCCGAAATCATCGGGCAATTGTGGTGGGCAAACAAAGCGATGGGCGTTACGCCGAAAAACGAACGTGTGATTTCCAATGTGGTGATGATGGGCATGGGCGAGCCGATGGCGAACTTTGATAACGTCGTTACTGCATTGAGCATCATGCTGGACGATCATGGCTACGGCCTAAGCCGCCGCCGTGTTACCGTTTCCACATCAGGTATGGTGCCACAAATGGACAGGTTGCGCGATGCGATGCCTGTCGCGCTGGCAGTATCCCTTCATGCTTCCAATGACGAAGTACGCGATCAAATCGTTCCGCTGAATAAAAAATATCCGTTGAAAGAATTGATGGCGGCATGTCAACGCTATTTGGTCAAAGCACCAAGAGATTTCATTACTTTTGAATACGTTATGCTAGACGGAGTCAATGACAAGGCGCAGCATGCGCGTGAACTGATTGAGCTGGTAAAAGACGTACCGTGCAAATTCAATCTGATTCCGTTCAATCCCTTCCCAAATTCCGGCTACGAACGCTCTACCAATGAAAATATCCGCGTTTTCCGCGATATTTTGCAGCAGGCGGGATTCGTGGTAACCGTCCGCAAAACACGTGGCGACGATATTGACGCAGCTTGCGGTCAATTGGCAGGACAAGTACAAGATAAAACACGCCGCCAACAAAAATGGCAGCAAATTTTGGTTGAACAACAGAGCTGATTATGAAACTGAACATTTGGCAACCCATTATTTTAACTTTGGTTTTGGGCGCATGCGCCGGCCCGAAAGGTCCAAGCAGAGCGGAACGTGCGACACAGGTCGCCAATATTAAAACCCAGTTGGCTATCGAATACATGCGCGGGGGCGATTACCGTCAAGCAACGGTAAGCATTGAAGAGGCATTGAAAGCGGACAGCAGCAATGAAGATGCATGGCTGGTTCGCGCGCAAATCTATCAATATCTCAAAGTGCGCGACAAAGCACAGGAAAGCTTCCAAAAGTCCCTATCCTTGAAACCTGACAATGCGGAAATTAATAATAACTACGGCTGGTTCTTGTGCAGCGAGATGAACAATCCCGCCCAGTCCATCAGTTATTTTGACAAAGCCCTAGCCGATCCGACTTATCCTTCCCCGTTTATCGCCAACCTCAACAAGGGCATTTGCAGCGCAAAGATGGGGCAATATTCGTTGGCGGAGGCTTATCTCGAACGCTCTTTGGCCGCACAACCTCAGTTCCCGCCTGCGTTTAAAGAATTGGCAAGAACCAAAATGCTGGCAGGCAATTTAAACGAAGCGGATTATTATTTCCGCCAATATCAAAGCAAAGTCGATGTCTTACAGGCAGATGATTTGCTGCTGGGTTGGAAATTGGCGACCGCTTTGGGCAATAGCCAGGCAGCCTACGAATACGAAGCCCAGTTAAGGGCAAACTTCCCCTATTCGGAACAATTACAGGCAGTAACCACAGGTAAGTAACTACATGGAAAATCAAAAGAAAAACGAATACGACATTCAAGCTGCCAAATCATTGGGTGATGAGCTGGGACAACTCAGACAAAAATCAGGTTGGGATATTGACGAAGTAGCGCGACGGTTGAAACTGTCTGCCGAACAAATTGAAGCACTCGAAAAAGGAGACTATTCGTTCTTTTCAGGATTGGTCTTCGTTATGGGCTATCTGCGTTCTTATGCACGCCTGTTGAAAATCGATGAAGCAAGCATTACAGGTCGTCTGAAAGCCATTTCTGCGCCGGAAGAAGAACATGTCTATCTGGTGGATCGCAAACAAAATACCAGCTTGAACTACCAAGATGGTGAAAAAGTCGGTTTTCCAAAATGGGTTTTGGGTGTAGCAGCGCTCATCCTGCTTGGTGGCGGTATTTATGTTTGGCAAAGCAAGTCCAATCATGAAAACGAGCAACAAGTCGCACAAAACAGCGATGCAGTACGCAACAGTATGCAGACGCCGGACTTGAAAAAAGAAAACGTTGCCGTTTCCAATATGGCGGAAAACGGCAAACAAGAAGTCTCCAATGTTGAAAAAGCAGCTTTCAGCGTTGCAGCGTCAGAATCAGCAGCATTCGAACCTGAAGTCAAAGTCGATTCAGACGAGCTTTGGATTAAAGTCCAATACCGAAGCAATCTGATTATTACCGATAAGAAAGGTACCATGATTTTCAGCCGAATCATTCCCGCAGGCAGCGAAAAACGCTTTAAAGGCGGAGCGCCTTACAACGTCTGGATCGGCATCGCCGCAGGTGCTCAAGCCAATTATGGCGGGACAACCATCAATCTGGCAGAATACCGCGCCGCCGGTGAAAAATCCGCTTCATTTGTAGCAGGAAAAAAATAAAGATGAACACACCCAAACGCCGTCGAACCCATCAAGTACAAATTGATCATCTCATCGTCGGTTCAGACGCACCCGTTGTCGTTCAATCGATGACCAATACCGACACCGCCGATGCAGAAGCGACCGCTCTGCAAGTCAAAGAATTGAGTGATGCAGGCTCAGAAATGGTGCGTATTACCGTCAATAGCCCCGAAGCCGCATCCAAAGTTGCCGAAATCCGCCAGCGTTTGGACGACATGGGGTACACCACACCGCTGATTGGCGACTTCCATTTCAACGGCGAACGCCTGTTGGCAGAATTTCCCGAATGCGGCAAAGCCTTGTCCAAATACCGTATTAACCCCGGCAATGTCGGCAAAGGCGCAAAAGGCGATGAAAAATTTGCCTATATGATTCGGACTGCCGCCGAAAACAATAAAGCTGTCCGCATCGGCGTCAACTGGGGCTCTCTGGACCAAAGCCTTGCCAAGCGCATGATGGATGCCAATCTGGCGTCTTCCTCTCCAAAACCGCCCGAAGAAGTCATGAAAGAAGCCTTGATTATTTCGGCGCTGGAGTCTGCTGAAAAAGCCGTTTTGTTAGGTTTGCCCGAAGACAAAATCATCTTGTCGTGCAAAGTCAGCTCTGTTCAGGATTTGATTCAAGTTTACCGCGAGCTGGGCAGCCGTTGCCAATATCCGCTCCACTTAGGCTTGACGGAAGCAGGCATGGGCAGCAAAGGCATTGTCGCCTCTACCGCCGCCTTGGCCGTACTGCTTCAAGAAGGCATCGGCGACACCATCCGTATTTCGCTTACCCCCGAACCCGGCAGCTCGCGCACGCAGGAAGTCATCGTCGGTCAGGAAATCCTGCAAACCATGGGACTGCGCTCGTTTACCCCCATGGTTACTGCCTGCCCTGGTTGTGGACGTACCACCAGCACAGTCTTCCAAGAGCTTGCCCAAGACGTACAAAATTACCTGCGCCAAAAAATGACCGTATGGCGCACTGTTTACCCCGGTGTGGAATCTTTAAACGTTGCCGTCATGGGCTGCGTTGTTAACGGACCGGGCGAAAGCAAACTGGCAGACATCGGCATCAGCCTGCCCGGAACCGGCGAAACCCCTGTTGCACCGGTTTATGTTGACGGGGAGCGCAAAGTAACTTTAAAAGGCGACAACATCGCAGCTGAATTCTTGGAAATTGTCGAAGAATACGTCAAAACCAACTATTGCGAAGGCGGTGCAAAACGCAGTCAAAATCGTATCATCCCGATACAGTCAGCTTGATAGGCATGAATAAAGGTTGTCTGAAAAACATTCAGACGACCTTTTGGTTTGCTAGTATATTTATAGTGGATTAACTTTAAATCAGGACAAGGCGACAAAGCCGTAGACAGTACAAATAGTACGGCAAGGCGAGGCAACGCCGTACTGGTTTAAATTTAATCCACTATATTAATGAAAATTAGGAAGAGGTAGAGTGACAGCCCAGTTGCTTAGAATATTCAGTCCGTTAGAAACTTGGTCATGCTAAATTTGTTAGGCGCGAGGTTCTATACAATCGCTATTTTCAAATCAACTTCAAACTCAAAAAAAAGGCGATACCTTTCAGTACCGCCAAAGCTGCTTTGGTGATGAAACCGGTTATTTCGCGCACCGAAAACCCAGGTTGTGCAGGACGTATTTGGACTGCAGGCTAGTGCGTATGCCGTAGCGCAGGAAAGCGGCGTAATTCGAAGGGTCGCTGGAACCTACGGATGCACCGCTGCAAAACATTTGCGTATCGGCATTGCCTGACGCCAGCAGGCTGCTGTTGAAGTCTTCCGTCCATTCCCAAATCAGGCCGTGCATATCATAAATGCCCCAGTAGTTGGGTTTGCTTTTGCCGACGTCATGCAAGCCGTTTCTGCCGCCGTCTGCATACCAGTCAAGAATGGTGCGGTTGTAGCCGGGTTCGGCAGAACCGTTTTTCTGAGTGGCGGAGGCGAGTCCGGCAAATTCCCACTGGTCTATGGTCGGCAGGCGTTTGCCTTGTGAAGTACAGTAGGCGTTGGCGGCAAACCAAGATACGTTGGTTACCGGATATTTCAGTTCGTTGGGTTTGGGCGCGTAGCTGTTGCTGCCGGTTTTAACCCAGTGTTTGAGGTAGGCAGGTTCGGCTTGTTTGGAGCTGACTTTGCCTTTTTGCCACTGCGGGTGTTTTTTGACAAACTCTGCAAATTCGGCATTGGTAACGGGATATTTGTCGATTTGGAAGGGTTTGACTTTAATGAGGCTTGTTTCTTTCTTCAGATAGAGCGGGCGGTAGCTGCCGCCTTCAACTTTTGCCATTTCGGCCGCCGCTGCACTGCCGCTTGCGACAAGGGTAAAGAAGGCGAGGAGTGGTATGAGTTTCATAACGGGCTTTCTCATCTGAATACGGAGTATTAGGCTCTGATTATATAGCGAAACCGGATAAAAATCCTTAAAAGCCGTCTGATTATTGTGCTTTGGGCTTGTCGGTTCGTGCATATAGTGGATTAACTTTAAACCAGTACGGCGTTGCCTCGCCTTAGCTCAAAGAGAACGATTCTCTAAGGTGCTGAAGCACCAAGTGAATCGGTTCCGTACTATCTGTACTGTCTGCGGCTTCGTCGCCTTGTCCTGATTTAAATTTAATCCACTATACTTGAAACTGGTTTTTCAGACGACCTTCGATACTTGATAGGTCGTCTGAAAAACCAATCTTTCGATTGGTTGTGGAAGAAAGCCACTGTTGTCCTTGCATCAGCCGGAACAGCAGTGGCTTTTTTCTGTCTCTACGCCGAGATGACTGGATTAGTAGCCGCCTTTACCTGCAGATGCTGCGGAAGCAGGCGCTGCTGCGGAAGATGCAGGGGCAGCCGGAGCTGAAGCGGCAGGGGCTGAAGCTGCACCGCTACCTGCATAGGCTTTGTCTTCCAGTTTTTTGGTCATGATTTCAGGGTTCTCTGCGCCCTCTACTTTCAATTGACCCAAAGCACCTTTGTTGAACGCACGGAAGAGAGAGTGGTCAACCACAGTGTAGCTGCCCGGGATGTCGGCTTTAAATTCGACAATCGCTGCACCACCGGCAGGAATCAGGGTACTTTGTACGTTTTCGTTGATCAGTTTGCCAGCTTCTACGTAAACTTTGTCGAAGATCTCACCGATAACGTGGAAGGAAGATACCAAGTTAGGACCACCGTTACCCACGTACATACGAACGGTTTCGCCTGCTTTGGCTTTCAGGGCGTTGTCGCCGGCGATAGCGCCTACGTGACCGTTAAATACAACGTATTCAGGTTGCTCGGCGATGGCTTTGTCCATATCGAACGGTTGCAGGCCTTGCGCACCTTTTTTACCTTTGGTGTAGAAGTCGCCTTGTACGATGTAGAACTCTTTGTCCACTTTAGGCAGACCTTCTTTAGGTTCAACCAAAATCAGACCGTACATACCGTTGGCAATGTGCATACCGACAGGGGCAACGGCACAGTGGTAGATATACAGACCGGGTTGCAGGGCTTTGAAGCTGAATGTAGAAGTACGGCCCGGAGCAGTGAAGCTGGCTTCTGCACCACCGCCTGGACCGGTTGCAGCGTGGAAGTCAACATTGTGCGGTACAGTAGAAGACGGGTTGTTAGAGAATTCGACTTCTACGGTGTCGCCTTCGCGTACGCGGATCATGCGGCCCGGAACGTCGCCGTTAAATGTCCAATAGTGGTATTCCACGCCATCGTCCATTTTCATGGTTTTTTCGATGGTTTCCATTTTGACGCGTACACGTGCAGGATGGTCGCGGTCGATAGCAGGCGGAACTTCAGGAGCGTGGGTAGTTACCGCATCAATAACAGGCAGATCGGCTGCAGGAGTTTCAGCAGCAGCCTGAGTGCTGGAAGCAGGAGCTTCGGCAGTTGCAGTAGCGGAAGCGGTTTGCTCGGCAGGTTTTTGGGCAGCTTGCTCACCACAAGCGGCTAAAGCAAAAACTGAAGCAATGATTGCAGCTAAAGCTTGGTGTTTCATAGTTGTCATTTCCTTTAGTAATTATCTAAGAAGGTTAGGGTAATTTCTCAAACTCTGTTATCTGCGGTATACCGCTTTTAGCTCTTTCAAACTTTCATATTTAGGTCGTCTGAAAAGGCATCTCTTGTGAACTTTTGTAGGATTATGTAGCCGGTTTTACCGCTATATCTTGACTTAAATCAATTAATTCATTAAAGATGAACTTTTACTACCTAATTTAATACTCAATTAATACTTAATAATTAGATAAAACTACATCAAATCGTCTATTATTATTCACATGTTTTATCCGATTCTTTACAAAAATGCCATTGTATTTTTGAGAATAAGAATTATTATTGACTATATCCCTGTTTTTTAAAGATTGTTGTTAAGAGAATATTTCTTTTGCCTGAAAAGAGTGCTACAATCTTTAACATTCATATAGTATGAATTTATAAGCAACCACTTTTTACCAAAATAAGGAGTTCTGAAATGGGACAGTACAAGAAGTTATGGTACTTGCTGTTTGCCGTCCTGGCAGTCTGCTTTACCATTCTTGGCTACATGGGCAGCGAGGTCTATAAAAAAGCCCCGCCTTATCCTGAAAGAGTCGTTTCGGCATCAGGCACGCAGCTGATGACCAAAGACGATATTTTGGCAGGTCAATCAGCTTGGCAAACCACCGGCGGTATGGAAGTCGGTTCCGTATTGGGACACGGCGCATACCAAGCTCCCGACTGGACAGCCGACTGGCTGCACCGCGAGCTGGCCGCATGGTTGGATTTGACCGCGCAAGAGACTTACGGCAAAAAATTCGACGAAGTTTCTCCCGAAGAACAAGCCGTGCTGAAAACCCGCCTTGCCGACGAATACCGCAATCAAAGCCGTATTAAAGAAGACGGCAGCGTCGTCATCAGCGACACCCGTGTCAAAGCCATTGAGAGCATCCTGCCTTACTACCACGGCGTATACGGCGATGATCCCGCCCTTCAGAAAACACGCGAACACTTCGCAATGAAAAACAACACATTGCCAAGTAAAGAAGCGCGTGAAAAACTGTTCAACTTCTTCTTCTGGACTTCATGGTCTGCTTCGACCAACCGTCCCGACGAAACTTTCACCTACACCAACAACTGGCCGCACGAGCCTTTGATCAACAACGTACCGACTACTGAAAACTATATGTGGTCGTTCACCAGCGTTGTATTGCTCTTGATGGGTATCGGCTTGCTGATGTGGGGTTACTCCTTCCTGACCAAACACGAAGAAGTAGAAGTTCCGACTGAAGACCCGATTTCCAAAGTACAACTGACTCCTTCCCAAAAAGCATTGGGCAAATACGTCTTCCTGACAGTTGCCCTGTTTGTGGTACAAGTGTTGCTGGGCGGTCTGACCGCGCACTACACCGTCGAAGGTCAAGGTTTCTACGGCATCGACGAAGCACTGGGCTTCGAAATGTCCGACTGGTTCCCTTACGCATTGACCCGTACTTGGCACATCCAATCCGCCATCTTCTGGATTGCAACCGGCTTCCTGACAGCAGGTCTGTTCTTGGCGCCGATTGTTAACGGCGGCAAAGATCCCAAGTTCCAACGCGCCGGCGTGAACTTCCTCTACATCGCCCTGTTCATCGTAGTCGGCGGTTCTTACGCAGGTAACTTCTTCGCCCTGACCCACGTCCTTCCGCCACAATTCAACTTCTGGTTCGGACACCAAGGTTACGAATACCTCGATTTGGGTCGTTTCTGGCAACTCCTGCTGATGGTCGGTCTGTTGTTGTGGCTGTTCCTGATGTTGCGCTGCACCGTCTCCGCCTTTAAAGAAAAAGGCGTGGACAAAAACCTGCTGGCAATCTTCGTTGCCTCCATGGTCGGTGTCGGCGTGTTCTACGCACCCGGTCTGTTCTACGGCGAAAAATCCCCGATTGCCGTCATGGAATACTGGCGCTGGTGGGTAGTTCACCTGTGGGTAGAAGGCTTCTTCGAAGTATTCGCTACCGCAGCCTTTGCCTTCATCTTCTACAACATGGGCTTCGTCCGCCGCAGTACCGCTACCGCATCCACTCTGGCTGCCGCCGCCATCTTCATGTTGGGCGGTATCCCGGGTACGCTGCACCACCTGTACTTCTCCGGCTCTACCTCCGCCTCTATGGCAATCGGCGCCTGCTTCTCCGCATTGGAAGTCGTACCGCTGGTATTGCTGGGTCGTGAAGCTTACGAACACTGGTCTTACCAACACCTGTCCGACTGGGCGAAACGCCTGCGTTGGCCGCTGATGTGCTTCGTAGCAGTTGCCTTCTGGAACATGATCGGTGCTGGCGTATTCGGCTTCCTGATTAACCCGCCGATTTCCCTGTTCTACATCCAAGGTCTGAACACTACCGCAGTTCACGCACACGCAGCCTTGTTCGGTGTGTACGGCTTCTTGGCACTGGGCTTCGTATTACTGGTTGCCCGCTACCTGAAACCAAATGCACATTTCGACGACAAACTCATGACTTGGGGCTTCTGGCTGCTCAACGGCGGCTTGGTCGGCATGATCGTCGTCAGCCTGCTGCCTGTCGGCGCGATCCAAGCATACGCTTCCATCACTCATGGCCTGTGGTATGCCCGTAGCGAAGAATTCCTGCAAATGGAAATCCTCGACACCCTGCGCTGGGTACGCACAGCAGCTGACTTGATCTTCATCGGCGGTGCAATCTGCGTAGCCATCCAAGCAACCAAAATCGTATTCAGCCGCGATAAATAAATCCTAGCTTGAATACCATGCAAAAGGTCGTCTGAAAATTTTCAGACGACCTTTTCTTTTGGAAGATAGAAGAAACTTGATGGAGAGTTGCCTGAAAGGGGGGCAGCTTAGCTTGGTTCATGCTCGCTCACGCCTTATTATCAGACAACGGAGTCATGTCGTTGATGTATTGGGTTTGCTGAATCTGCTCGTCGCCGGCAAACATTCGGTCAAACACGCTGCGGACTTCATCGGTCAATTTGACATTCAGGTTTTTCAGTGAGTGATATACCTGTTTCAACCATGAACGGAAACGGCGGAACAACCCGCGCAATTCTTCGCTTGGTGCTTTGCCCTCATACAGGTAGGCTTCAAAACCGCGCGCCCATTTCTCGTGATTCTCGCGCTGCTCGTTCAGGCTCATTGCGTCCCATGCGGCAAGGTCTTTCACGTCGAACCAATCTAAGGTCGTCTGAACGTCGGACAGGAATTGCCGTTCCTGCTCGGTCAGGTTTTCAGAAGGCTTGGCGGTCAGGTCGCGGGCGATGCGGGTATTCGTTTCAAGGAAGAAATGCCCAAGCTCGTGAACGAATGTAGAAGCGTCGGCGTTTTTCAACAGGGCGATCAGGTTATGTTCGCGGCTGAACATTCCGCGGTCTGCGCCGCCTTGATACAGTATGTCTTGATTGGTGTCGGCGTTGGGGGTAGAATTTGAGTCGTGGGATATGCCCCCTTCCGCTTCGGGCGTTAGGGCTAGGGACACGGCGTGTTGCAGCACGTCTTGGGCATTGGCTGATTGGGGATACTTCCACATAGAAACGGTGCGTAAATCGCGCCGTTTTTTGCTGCTGTCGGCAAGATACACAATCAACCCATCGTCAAACTGTTTTGCAAATGCAAAGCGTCTATTGTTTGTCCCCGGTATATCTTCATATGCAACATCATCATAATCACGCAAAATGTCGCCTATCTTTTGGATGTCTTTTTCCGTAATGGCAACCTGCCCACGGTTCGCTTCTGTTTGGGCGTTACCATGCTGATTTTTAATATGCTTAACCGCTGAACGGTCGATTGAATATGAATATCCGTGCAGTTCGGGAAACGTATTTTCTGTCTTACTTCCAGTCATTTCCGTGAAAATAGTGTATGCATTGCTTGTGCCGTTCCACAAATCCGCCGCGTCCTGCGGGTTTTCGCTATGCACCCATCCGCGCGGCGGGTTGCTTGCTAATGCTTAATTCAATACGCCGTCGTCAATTAGGCTTTCTCCGACCACGTTCAAGCCGCCGTATGCCGCATCAAAATCACGGATTCCCATATTCAGACGACCTGCAAGGGTTTCGATTTCGCGGGCGTACAGTGTTGCATTAGCTTCAGCCTGCGTCTTGTTCATTATTTGTTGTTTCATTCCATAAACGTTTGTTGAGAATTTAGCCTGCCGATTGTTGTGTAGCAATAGGAAAAGGTCGTCTGAAACTTGGATTTCAAGTTTCAGACGACCTTTCTTGTTACTTCAAACGCTTTTAGAACTTGGCTTCAAGCGTGAAGTTGTAGCTTCTGCCCGGAGAAGTGAAGCGTTCTATACCGGCATGGGTTTTGTTGTCGACGCGGTTGACTGTGCCGAATTCGCGGATGCTGCGCAGCGATTCCCAAGTATAGTATTTTTTGTTGCCGATGTTGTACGCACCGGCGCGCAGGGTGAAGTATTTGCCCAAGTTGACGTAGCCTGTCAGGTCGAAAAGCGTATAGGCTTTGCTGTGCTTGGCAAAAGGCCAGGGATTGTTCAAATCATCACTGCTGTGGACGGTGTCAGACGGTTTTTTAGCTGCGGTGTGGGTCAGGTATGCGTTGATGCCCCAGCGTTTGGAAGGAGCATCATAGCCCAGGTTGTAAACGGCAGACCACGGGGAAAGGGCGTTAATCGGGGTTTCCTGTCCGTTGGTCTGTTTGGCTTTGCCTTTGATGTAGCTGACGTTGACACCTGCGTGCGTGCCTTGCGGCAAACCGATGCTGTCAAGGTTCCATGTGCCGTTAAATTCCAAACCTTTCGCCCATGCGGAGGAACGGTTTTGGTTTTGCCAAACGGGTGAGCTGACCAATGCGGTACCGTCGGAAATCGGCGCATAATTAGGGCTGTTGGGGTTGTCTGAGGACACACCCATGTAGGTCAGCTCGATAAAGTTGCGGTAGCGGGTTTGGAAGCCGGAGAGTTTAAAGTTTCCGGCTTTGCCACTGCCGGCAAGTCCCAGCTCGAAGTTTTTGGCGGTTTCCGCCTTCAGGTTAGGATTGGCTTTAAGGTAGAAGTCAGGATGCGGGAACAATAGCCAGGTTTCGTCTGAAGTCGGCGCGCGGAAGCCAGTGCTATATTTTGCCAAAAGATTCAGACGCGGCGTGAATTTCCAGTCTAATCCTAAACCGTAGCTGAAACCGCTGTGTTTACGCTCGCTGCCGAGATAAGGAATTTGACCGCGGATGGCAGGAGTGTAGTTGGGATTGTCTTTGGCTTTGCTGCTGCTGTTGTCGTAGCGAAGCCCGGCATTGAGGCGGTATTGGCTGCTGTCGCCGAATTGGAATGTGTTGTTCCAGTAGGCAAAACGGTTTTTGGAGGAGCTTTCGACCAGCATAGTCAATTCTTGGTTGTTGGACGTTTGATATTTCGGGTCGTATAGGCGTACCCAATAGCTATGATCTCTATTGTCGTTGTCGTTTTGGGAACCACCCAATCCGTATTGCATTGCCCATACCAATTTGGAAAAGTCGATTTGTTTTTCAGCATCGGCACCAAATTGGGTATTTTTTTGACGGATGTTGCGGAACATATGGTACACGTCGCTGTTCACACCGCTGCGATTATAATCCGTCGGCAAGTCCCAGGTCCAAGTGCTCATGTCGATGGTTTGACGGTCGTAACGCAGGTTGAGGTTGTCCCATGGTCCTTTGTCAAGTTGGTTTTTGTATTCGAAACCTATGCGTTTACGGTAGGAGATGTCTTGGCGGGAACGGGTATCGCCTAGTGCCTCGCCTTTCCAGTTTGCCGCCCACATATTGGACAATTCAGTCGTCGTGCGATCGGTGCGTGAATCTTCGTAAATCCAGCCGATACGGTTTTTATCGTTGAAGTTGTAACCCAGTTTGAACAGGGTGCTTATGTTTTCCCAATTTTGAGGATCAGGTTTGCTGCGCGCTATGCCGCGACTGCCGTAGTTGGTACTGCCGGCATTCGGGCTCCAGCTTTGTTTGTTGTCGGTGATGACAGTATCGGCAGCATCGCTGTTGTTTTTGGTTTCTTTACCGAAGCGGCGGGTGTAGACCATCAATGCGTCCAGACCCAACCAGGTTCCTGCGGCGGTTATGCTGCTGAATTTTTGGCTGTTTCGTCCGATATAGCCGCCTTTAATGCCTAAATGGTAGGGCTTTTCTTCGGAAACATAGTCGCTTGCGGATTTGGTTTTATAGTTGACGGCACCGCCCAATGCGCCGCTGCCGGATTTAAGCGAGTCCGCGCCTTTGTTGAGGGTAACTTCGGAAAAGTTTTCCGGCTCGGAAGTGTTGCGGTTGGCATTGAAGTTGCCGTATGCGCCGAACAACTCTTGGAATGCTTCAGACGACCTGCTTTCTGCTTGTGCCAGTCCGTCCACGTTGATGGCAACGCGGTCTTTGTCGACACCGCGTATGGTAAAACCGTTGGAACCGGAGCGTCCGCCTTCGACGACGCTGATGCCCGGATCGTAGCGCACCAAGTCGCTTTCGTCGGACACCATCTGTTTGTCCAATGCCTGACGGCGGACTTTCTCTTCACCGAGTTTTTGGACTTTGCGGCCGCCGATAACTTTGACTTCATTCAAGTCCTGATGGGCTTGTGGTACGGGGTCGGCAGCGAAGGCAGGGAAAGTTTGGCTGACAATAGCTGCCAGCAGTACAGGTTTAAAATGGAAGGACATTTTTTGCCTCTCAATATATATTGATTATCTATTATTGGAATGCTTGATGTGCAGTTACTGGCTGACAGGTGTCAAGCTTGTATCTGTCGTATTGTGGTCTGATGAATTTTCTACGCCGCCAAATACAGTATCTAACGATTTGTCAGCATCGAAGGTTACTTTGCCGCCTATGCTGACCTCTGTTTTATAACTGCTATTGAACTGACCGAAGAATTTCCCTTCGACTTTGCCGTTTTTGCCGTCGGATTCGGCAGTGCCCGAGAAATCAACGCCGTTGATGTCAACATCTTTCATCACAACATCCGGACCGTAATCCGCATTACCCAAGATTGTGCCGCCGAGTTTGTTGTTGTTGAAATTGGCTGTCAGCAGTGAAAGCTTGGGAGCGATTTTTTCAGACAGCTTATTGGTGTTTTTGGGATCGTAGGTAGAGGTAACGAAATTGCCGTTGCGGACGCGTACTGCCCAAACTTCGTATGTAGTCTTACCTTTTGCCACAGTACTGTCTGACGGAGTGTAATAAGACGGTTTCGTCGTGCCGACAGGTTTGCCGCCGACAAACAGGTCTGCCGTACCGTCTGCACTTATCCATGCGCCGAATTTGAGGTGGTCATGTTTGGTTGCCGGGGCATAGGTGAACTGCCCAGAACTACTGCAACAGACAAACAGCTTACCGCCTTCAGACAAAGGTTGCCCTTCGTGGCGGGTACGCAGGGCATAAGATGGGCTGAAAGAGTCGGGGACAATCGGATCGGAATATGAGCTGATGTTGTAATAGTTGCCCGAAGGGGTTCGATAGACATATTGCTTATCGGTATAGCTGCTGCCCCATGATGTTTTTACTTCGAGCTCCGCTTCATGCAGGCTGCCGCCTTTACCGGAAAGGGTGTTGATGGTCTTTATTGCATTGCTCTCATCACTCAGCTTGACATTGGCGATAGGCTGCGCCGTAGGTATGGCAACGGGGACTTTGGGTTCGGATGCGCCTCCTCCAGCGCAGGCAGTCAGAATAAGGGTCGCTGCCGCAGAAATCGCGGGTACTTTGATTTTCATGATGAATCTCTCTTAATATTGATGTTTTATAAATTAATGATAAGGATTACCAATTTTGTTGTAATATTTTGTAATAATTATGGCGTTTTGGCAATATCCGCGCGGAGTTTTTATGATTTCTGAAGTAAATATTAAGAAATAAATCAATTAATGACATAGAGTTGAATATTTGTTATAAATATCTGATTTGATATTGTTATCTATTACTGATGAAGAATATCGGGTGATAGTGTAATCAAACTATTGCTTTGGATTCGCAAGATATATTGCAGGCGTGTTTAGTGGGTTGGCTTGATTAATCCTATGAATCTACTAATGAATAACATTTGAATAATTTATAAGACCATAAAAATAAATCAGTTATGTTTGTTTTGGAAATTTACCTCTATAATGCTGCATCTTAATGCGAATCTGTTGCTTTTACGCAAAAATAAGGTCGTCTGAAAAGTTTCAGACGACCTTTGACAGCCATAAATCCCTGACTGGGGGAATCAGTAGGGCATGGTAGTTTGCATTTGGCTACCCCTGTGATATACACACATATATTTCGGATGATTTTGAATGTTAAGAATAAAACAAAAAATAGTTTCGGCATCTTTGTGTTGCCTGTTGCCTTCCGCAGTCTTGGCTCAATTGCCCGAAGGTGGTGTCCGGCAGGATGCGCCTTCTCAGGATGCTGCCGTACAAGTGCAGCAAAAACAATGGCTGAATATTTTGTCCGAAGAAGAAAGGTCGTCTGAAAAGAATGAGAATGTCGGCGAACCGACTGTGGTCGGCGATGATTTTTTAGCGGCAAACCCGCATATTCTTGAGGACGCGCTGATTCAAGCACTGAACGGCAATAGCGCAGATTTGGTTTCTTCGCTTGCCGCACTTTACCGCAAACAGCCCAACCACAATCCCAAGCTGATTGCACGTGCCGATGCTTTGCTGGCAAAGTTGAAAGGGCGGACTTCCGAAGCGGTCGAACGTTATCGTACCCTTTATGAATCCGACGTTTCAGACGACCGTATATTGTTGGATTTAGCGGCGGTAGAGTTTCAGGATTATCGTTTGGGCGAAGCAGCGGCGCATTTCCGCCATGCCGCGCAGCGCGATATACCTGCCCCCGTTTTGGAAAACGTCAAACGCTTTCAAGAAGCCGTCAAGCGGCAGACAGAATGGAAATGGTCTGGTGGAATCAGTCCCGTGCATCGCGATAACGCCAACAACGCTGCTCCGCGTTATTGCATCGAAACAAGGGGGCAAACCGCATGCAGCGTTACTTTGCCCGTCAGTGCCAACGGCTTGAATTACGAATTGAACACCGAAAAACTCACCCCGTTGTACGGGCATCACGCCGTCAAATTCCGCGCCAACCTCAGCGGAACGAGCTATTTTTTTGACCGCCAATCGGCTTACGACGATGCGTTCGGCAGGGCTTATTTGGGCTGGCAGCGCAAGGACGGCAAACAAACCGTCAGCGTTTTACCGTTTTATCAGGTACAGTTGGCAGGCAGCAGCGAGTTTGACAGCAAAAAAGAAAACAACCGCCGCGCCGCGCCTTATATGCTGGCACACGGGGTCGGCGTACAGCTTTCGCATATGCTCAATCTCGGCAACGCGACACAACTTTATTACTCGCTGGAACGCTATCGCCAAAACTATCGGGAAACTGATCGTGCGCTGCGCAACGACGGTTGGCACGACAGTACCTATCTCTCCCTGGCGCGCCGTTTTGGCAGAATGACCCTGTTCGGTGGTTGGCAATACAACCGCTTTGTTCCTGAAAACAAAAACATACGCAATGCCGTCAACAATGCCGCCTACCGCCGCAACGGGTTCAATATAGGCTGGATACAGCAATGGCCGTTTCTGGGCGGGCTGAACAGCCGCCTGACCGCTTCATTTGCCAACCGCCGCTATAAAGGCATTATGGCATTCGGTATAGAGCCGCAACGCAACCGCGAGCGCTCCCTCTCCGTCAGCCTCAGTCATGACAAATTGTCCTATAAAGGCATCACGCCGACCTTGAATTACGGATACAGCCGTATCCGCAGCAATGCCCCTTATGCACGACGCAGCAGCCGTCAATGGTCGTTGGGAGCTGAATGGAATTTTTAAAAACAGCCTAAAATTCGAATACTTAATCAATAAAGGTCGTCTGAAAACGGGCATCGTAGTTTTTCAGACGACCTTTGCGGCATTTTCAAGCCGATGGATATGGTTTTGCAATCAAGATGGACAGCTTGAACCTTCCGTCTTAAGGACGGTAGAATCAGTCATTTCAATGCAGCAGTTCGAAGTTTTGTTGAAACTGCCGTATATCCTAAATAATCAGATATATATCATGAGTACCGAAACCAAAAACTACATTACGCCCGTTGGTTGGCAGGCGTTGAAAGACGAGCTGTATCAACTGGTCAATAAAGAACGTCCCGAAATCGTCCAAATCGTCAACTGGGCGGCAAGCAACGGCGACCGCAGCGAAAACGGTGACTATCTTTACGGCAAACGCCGTATGCGCGAAATCGACCGCCGCATCCGTTTTCTGACCAAGCGTTTGGAAGCCGCCGTCGTCGTTGATCCCGAATTGCGCGAAGCGACCGACCAAGTGTTTTTCGGCGCAACCGTCGGACTGTTGCGCGGCGACGGGCGCGAGCAAACCGTCAAAATCGTCGGCGTCGATGAAATCGATACCGCGCAAAACAAAATTTCTTGGATTTCCCCGTTGGCGCGTTGTTTGATTAAAGCGAGAGAAGGGGACGAAGTCATCTTGAATACACCGGAGGGGCGCGAGGAGATTGAGATTTTGTCGGTGGAATATATACGGATAGATTAAATCTCTCGTAAGCATAAGAGATAGGTCGTCTGAAAACTTTACCAATACGTTTTCAGACGACCTTTTCTATAAAAAAACACCGCTTTTGCAAGCGGTGTCCGGTAAAGCATAAATTATTTGCGCAGACCCAAGCGGGTGATCAGGTTGCGGTATGTATCAGGTTGGGTACGGCGCAAGTAAGACAACAGACGGCGACGTTGGCTAACCATTTTCAACAGACCGCGACGGCTGTGGTGGTCTTTAGGGTTGGCTTTGAAGTGAGGAGTCAGATCGTTGATGCGGAAAGTCAACAGAGCGACTTGTACTTCAGAAGAGCCGGTATCGCCTTCTTTGCGTTGGAAATCTTTAACAATTTGTGCTTTTTGTTCTACGGTCAATGCCATGATGGATAACTCCGAAAAATAAAAGAACCGTTATTCGGTTCGGACAAGTTTGACGAGCGCGAACCCGTTCAAACTCCTGAAGTCTTTTTGTGAAGACGGGCGGATTATGCCACAGTTTCATCTGTTTTGCACGGCTGAATCCTGTTTTTTATACGAAATTGTGGAAATGTCGTCTGAAAAAGTATCGAGGTGTGGCGTAAAGTATGCGCGAGAAGTTTTGATTCGGTGCATTTTATAGCAGCTTAAAATATAGTGGATTAAATTTAAATCAGGACAAGGCGACGAAGCCGCAGACAGTACAGATAGTACGGCAAGGTGAGGCAACGCCGTACTGGTTTAAAGTTAATCCACTATAGAAAACATTTTCATCATTCCTGTATAAGCGTGAATCCGGGCTTCTGATTTTGGCAAGATTCAGCGATTATTGCGGATTGCCGCCTGAACAGAAATGGCGACGAGGGTACTTTTTTGAATTTAAGCGAATGGGCAGGGCTTTTCGGGAAGGGATTGGTTTTGTAGTAAAATAGACGCTGATCGATGGCATGAAGAGGTCGTCTGAAATTTGCAAAGAGCTTTGATATTATGAATTTTTTTAGAAAAACAGCCTTGTTTTTGCTCGTTTTGTCCGTATTGGCTGCCTGCGGTTCGTTTGTTTCGCAATATGTTTTAGGGATGAATCCCTGCGTATTGTGCATCGTGCAGCGTTTGTGCGTATTGGCGGTCGGGGTGGCGGCTTTGCTGGCGGTATTTTTCCGCCAGTCTTCCAAAGTGGGGCGGACGTTTTCCGCTTTGCTTATCAGCGCGCCTGCGGTGTACGGGATAGGGACGGCGACTTATCAGTTGTGGTTGCAAAGCCTGCCGCCGGGTACGGCACCTTCCTGCGGTGCTCCGTGGACGTTCCGCCTGAAGGACTGGCCGTTGTTTGACTGGTTCGAACCCATCGTGCGCGGCTTTGGTAATTGCGCCGTACCGGATTATTTTTTGGGTATCGCGCTGCCGGTTTGGAGCATTGCTTATTTTTGTTTCGTTGTCGTATTGGTTTGGTTTGCTTGGTTGAAAACAAAATAAATGTTCGGAATTTAAAAAGGTCGTCTGAAAATTTTCAGACGACCTTTTTACGATTGCGGATTAAGCCTTGTCGTGGAATTCGTGGAATTCATATTGGTAGGACAAGTCTTTGCCGGCTTTTTTCTGTGCCAGATAATCGTCGTAAACGGCGCGGATTTCTTTGCGCAAGAGGAATAGGGCGATTAAGTTGGGGATGACCATGAAGCCGTTGAACATATCGGACAGGCTCCAAACCAAATCGACCTTACCCAGCGTGCCCAACACGATAGCCAGCAGCACGAGCGCGCGGTAAATGCCCAAGTGTTTGCCTCTGAAGAGGAAGCGGATGTTGGACTCGCCGAAGTAGTACCAGCCGATGATGGTGGTGAAGGCGAAAAAGGTCAGGCAGACGGCGAGCAGTTGCGAACCGAAGCCGGGGAAGGCTTTGCTGAAGGCGAATTGGGTCACCGCCGCGCCTTGTTCGCCGGAAAGGTTGGCATCGGTCAGGAGGATAATCAGCGCGGTGGCGGTGCAGACCAAGATGGTGTCGATGAATACGCCGATAAATGCCGCCAAGCCTTGTTGAACAGGGTGGTTCACGTCGGCGGTGGCGTGTGCGTGCGGTGTCGAACCCATACCCGCTTCGTTGGAGAACAAGCCGCGTGCCACGCCGAAACGGACGGCTTCGCGCATACCGATACCGGCTGCGCCGCCTAAAACGGCTTCAGGATTGAAGGCGGCAGTAAAGATGTGGTTGAACATCGGTATGATGTGGTCGGAGAATTTGAACAGGATAACGACGGCACACAAAATATAGATAATCGCCATAAACGGCACGACGAATTGGGCGATGTTGGCGATGCGGTTGACGCCGCCGACGATAATCATGCCCGCGAGGACGGCGAGGGCGATGCCCACTGCCAATGCCGGTACGTTAAAGGCGATGGTAACGGAGGAGGCGATGGAGTTCGCCTGCGTGGCGTTGCCGATAAAGCCCAGCGCGATAATCAGGGCGATGGAGAAGAAGCCCGATAAGAAACGCGCCGCGCCGCGCCCGATTTTCGGGGTCAGACCGTGCGTGATGTAGAACGCGGGACCACCGATGTATTTGCCGTGGCTGACGACGCGGTATTTTTGCGCGAGCAGGGCTTCGGCAAAAATCGTAGACATCCCCAAAACGGCGGAAAGCCACATCCAAAAAATCGCGCCCGGCCCGCCTGCGGTAATGGCGGTTGCCACACCGGCGACGTTGCCCGTGCCGATTTGTGCGGAGACGGCGACGGCGAGTGCTTGGAATTGCGACAAAGATTTATCGTCTTTGTCTTTTTGGGAAAACAAACCGCCGAAGACGGATTTAAACCCCGTCCCCAATTTGGTAATCTGCGGCGCGCCTAGATAGAGTGTGAAAAACAGGCCGATGCCCAAAAGGGCGTAAATCAGCATGTAATCCCACAGAATCAGATTGACTGCGCCCACCAGTGCAGACAATGTTTCTTCCATAATTACAAACCTTATATTGAAAAATGAACAGATGACGGCATTCTGCGGCGGTTACTCCGTTGAATGCCGTTGTGTCGGACGGCGCGGCGAGCAGGCCGGTTTCGTCCGTTTCGCCCCAAGTTGTCAACAATCCTGAAGCAGGTCTGCATGATACCGTAAACCTTTTGTGAGGCAAACGAAAAAAAGATCAGGTTTGGGCAAAGACAAGATTTTTGCGTTTTTCAGGCGCAGGCAGCGTTTTCAGACGACCCTTTGGCAGGATGAGGGTCGTCTGAAATATTTTAGGCATATCCAACCTATGTTAAAATGCGCCCTTTGAAAATGAGCAAAAGCCCGCCGGATAAGGCGGAAAATCGAAAGGATTTATCATGGCAGGTCACAGTAAGTGGGCGAATATCCAGCATAAAAAAGCCCGTCAAGATGCCAAACGCGGCAAAATCTTCACCCGTTTGATTAAAGAAATCACCGTTGCAGCCCGCATGGGCGGCGGCGATCCCGGCGCCAACCCGCGCCTGCGTCTGGCTTTGGAAAAAGCTGCTGAAAACAATATGCCCAAAGACAACGTACAACGCGCCATCGACAAAGGTACGGGCAACTTGGAAGGCGTGGAATACATCGAGTTGCGCTACGAAGGCTACGGCATCGGCGGCGCGGCGCTGATGGTGGACTGCCTGACCGACAACAAAACCCGCACCGTCGCCGACGTGCGCCATGCGTTCACCAAAAACGGCGGCAACTTGGGTACCGACGGCTGCGTAGCGTTCAACTTCGTGCATCAGGGGTATTTGGTGTTCGAACCCGGCGTTGACGAAGACGCGCTGATGGAAGCCGCTCTGGAAGCCGGTGCGGAAGACGTTATCACCAACGACGATGGCTCCATCGAAGTCATCACCGCCCCGAACGACTGGGCGGGCGTGAAAGCCGCATTGGAAGCCGCAGGCTACAAATCCGTTGACGGTGACGTCACCATGCGCGCCCAAAACGAAACCGAACTCTCCGGCGACGATGCCGTCAAAATGCAGAAATTGATTGACGCGCTGGAAGATTTGGACGACGTACAGGACGTTTACACCTCCGCCGTTTTGAATCTGGATTAATCGGAAAGATTGAAAGCAGACCTGATGGGTCTGCTTTTTTTGTCTGAGATTTTTGGTGGGTTGCTTGCTGGAATCTTTAATAGTTCGTGGGCGTAGCCCGCGCTACGATGTTTGTTGGAAACACCAGCACCGTAGCGTGGACTCCGTCCACGAAAACGATAGACAAAAAGGTCGTCTGAAAACTCAAAAATCGGGTTTTCAGACGACCTTTGTTTTTGGGTTGGCTATCGGTTTTCACTGGCGCGGGATATCGGTAGCGTGGGTTCTACCCACGAAGATAATTGACGGACAGGTCGTCTGAAATCTTGAGTGGCTCGTGGGCAAAGCCCACGCTACGCGGTCTGTTGGCAACACAAGTGCCGTAGCGTGGACTCCGTCCACGAAAACAATAGGCTCGAAGGTCGTCTGAAAACTTAAAATTGCAGTATCTATAGTGGATTAACAAAAATCAGGACAAGGCGACGAAGCCATAGACAGTACAGATAGTACGGCAAGGCGAGGCAACGCCGTACTGGTTTAAAGTTAATCCACTATAAAAACTTTTAGGCTAGGGAAGTATCTATAAGTGGGGCTGCTTGAAGATTCCGTCTTGCTGTTTTAAAATGACGGATTGTTACGTTATATCAATTGGAGAGAGAAAAACATGAAACATTGGAAACTCGGCGTCATCGCTGCATTAATGTCCGGCGCAGTTTACGCAGCCCCGATGAACGTCGTCACCAGCTTCAGCATTTTGGGCGACGTTACCAAACAAATCGGCGGCGACCGTGTTGCCGTGCAAAATTTGGTCGGTGCCAACCAAGACAGCCACGCCTATCACATGACCAGCGGCGACATCAAAAAAATCCGTAGTGCGAAATTAGTCCTGCTCAACGGCTTGGGTTTGGAAGCGGCTGATGTTCAGCGCGCCGTCAAACAAAGCAAAGTTCCCTTTGCCGAAGCGACCAAAGGCATACAGGCGCTTAAAGCCGAAGAAGGCGGTCATCACCATGACCACGATCACGAAGGCCACCACCACGACCACGGCGAATTTGACCCGCACGTCTGGACCGACCCCGTCCTGATGACGACCTACGCCCAAAACGTCGCCAACGCTCTGATTCAGGCAGACCCCGAAGGCAAAACCTACTACCAACAACGCTTGGGCAACTACCAAGTGCAGCTGAAAAAACTGCATAGCGACGCCCAAACCGCCTTTAACGCCGTTCCCGCCGCCAAGCGCAAAGTTCTGACCGGACACGACGCTTTCTCCTACATGGGCAAACGCTACAATATTGAGTTCATCGCCCCGCAAGGCGTGAGCAGCGAAGCCGAGCCGTCCGCCAAACAAGTGGCTTCCATCATCCGCCAAATCAAACGCGAAGGCATCAAAGCCGTGTTCACTGAAAACATCAAAGACACGCGCATGGTTGACCGTATCGCCAAAGAAACCGGCGTCAACGTCAGCGGTAAACTCTACTCCGACGCACTCGGCGGCGCACCTGCCAATACTTATATCGGCATGTACCGCTACAACGTCAAAGCCTTGACTGATGCGATGAAAAAATAAAACCGCTTGATTGGTTTAAATAGAAAAAAGTCAAAAGGTCGTCTGAAACCGAAAACATGGTTTTCAGACGACCTTTGTTGTATTTTGTAACTATATGTTCCCGTTGTATAATCACAAGTTTGCAATTCAATAATAAACATACAGGAACCGCCATGACAGAATCCATCACCCGCGACAGTATGCAATACGATGTCGTGATTGTCGGCGCAGGCCCGTCGGGTTTGTCCGCCGCCATCAAACTCAAGCAGCTTGCCGAAAAAAACGGGCGCGAAATCAGCGTTTGCGTGGTGGAGAAGGGTTCGGAGGCAGGTGCGCATTCGCTGGCGGGCGCGGTCATTGATCCGATTGCGCTGAATGAGCTGATTCCCGACTGGAAAGAAAAAGGCGCGCCGCTGACGCGTGCGGTAACGCAGGACAAAGTGTTGTTCCTGACGGAGAAAAAAGCGTTCAATCTGCCCGTTACCCCCAATTTCGACAATCACGGCAACTATATCGTCAGCTTGGGCGAAGTTGTGCGCTGGTTGGCGGAGCAGGCGGAAAATATGGGCGTGGAAATCTATCCGGGCTTTGCCGCCGCCGAAGTGCTGTATCACGAAGACGGTTCGGTCAAAGGCATTGCAACCGGCAATATGGGCGTGGGTAAAGACGGCGAGCCGACCGACAGTTTCCAGCCCGGCATGGAGCTTTGGGCGCAGCAAACCCTGTTTGCCGAAGGTTGCCGCGGTTCGCTTTCCAAACAAGTCATCGAACGTTTCCAACTCGACCAAAACAGCCAGCCACAAACTTACGGCTTGGGCATCAAAGAGATTTGGGAAGTGACGTCTGAAAAACATCAGCCCGGTTTGGTGGTACACAGCGCGGGCTGGCCGCTGGACAGCAAAACCTACGGCGGTGCGTTTGTTTACCATTTCGACGATAACAAAGTCGCCGTCGGTTTTGTGGTCGGTTTGGATTATCAAAACCCTTATCTGTCGCCGTTTGAAGAGTTCCAACGCTTCAAAACCCATCCCGAAATCCGCAAAACCTTCGAAGGCGGTCGCCGTATCGCTTACGGCGCACGTTCGCTGATTGAAGGCGGTTTGCAAAGCCTGCCGAAGCTCTCGTTCAAAGGCGGCGTTTTAATCGGCGATGCGGCGGGTTTCCTCAATATGCCGCGCATCAAAGGCATTCATACCGCGATGAAATCCGCCATGCTCGCCGCCGAAGCAGTGTTCCCCTTGTTGGAAAACCTTGAAGAAGTGGAGGGTTTCGATAGCGGCAAAGAGGCAGCGGATTATCAGCAACGTTTTGAACAAAGCTGGCTGTATCAAGAGCTTTACGCCGCGCGTAATGTCCGTCCGTCATTCAAATGGGGCGTTTACCTCGGTTCGATCTATACCGGCATCGATCAGATGATTTTCAGAGGCAAAGCCCCGTGGACTTTGAAACATCACGGCAAAGACAACGAGCAGCTTAAAAAAGCCGCCGCGTGCAAGCCGATTGATTATCCGAAACCTGACGGCGTGTTGACCTTCGATCGCTTAAGCAGCGTCTTCCTCGCCAACCTCGCGCACGAAGAAAATCAGCCCGACCATTTGGTGCTGAAAAATCCGCAAACGATGATAGACGTGAACTACAAAGAATACGCTTCGCCCGAAACGCGCTATTGCCCGGCCGGTGTGTATGAAATCGTCGAAGAAAACGGCAGCCCGCGCCTGCAAATCAACGCCGCCAACTGCGTCCACTGCAAAACGTGCGACATCAAAGACCCGACGCAAAACATCACTTGGATTTGCCCCGAAGGCGCAAGCGGACCGAATTACGGCGGGATGTAAGCTTTAGGCAGTAGCTTTGCTGAATTGGGCAAACATTTGCCGCCTTGGATAAAGAAAGGTCGTCTGAAAATCTTGGTTTAAGGTTTTCAGACGACCTTTTTTTATAGTCGGAAGTATGGAGTAAGGAATGGTGTTTTGTCTGTTTCAAACGTAGAGGTCGTCTGAAAATCGAGAATGGATTGTTTCGGAACATGGATTGTAGGCAGAACCAAAACATGACCGCCTCCCCCTATCCTTCCCAATCGTATCCGCCGATTTCTTGGATAACAGTTTCAGACGACCTTTGGGGTCGTCTGAAACCATACAAACCTTACAGCAACACTTTCTCCACGCCGCCGTTGTTGGCTTTTTTCACAAACTCGTCCAGCCAGTTTTCACCGAGAATATGTTTCGCCATTTCGATGACGATGTAGTCGGCGGGCATGTTGTTGTCGTCGGCGTAACGGCTCAGACCTTGCAGGCAGGCGGGGCAGGAGGTGAGCATTTTGACGGGTTCGCCCTGCGGCAGCTCTTTGAGGTTTTTCTCGATTTCTTCCTGTTTGCGGAATTTGACTTGGGTGGCGATGTCGGGGCGTTTGACGGCGAACATGCCGGATTCGCCGCAGCAGCGGTCGCTTAAGACGACTTTTTGCCCCATGAGGCTGCTTGCCATTTGGGTGGCGTTCATGGTTTTGATGGGCGTGTGGCAGGGGTCGTGGTAGAGGTATTGCTGACCTTTCACGCCGTTCAGTTGCACGCCTTTTTCGAGCAGGTATTCGTGGATGTCGATGATGCGGCAGCCGGGGAAGATTTCTTCGAAGCGGTATTTTTCGAGCTGGTCGTAGCAGGTGCCGCAACTGACAACGACGGTTTTGATGTCGAGGTAGTTGAGGGTGTTCGCCATACGGTGGAAAGCCACGCGGTTGTTGGTGCTCATTTGTTCGGCTTTTGCCTTGTTGCCGCCCGCGTCCTGCGGATAGCCGCAACACATATAGCCGGGCGGCAGGACGGTTTGTACGCCGACGTGCCAGAGCATGGCTTGGACGGCGAGTCCGATTTGGCTGAACAGACGCTCCGAACCGCAGCCCGGGAAGTAGAACACGGCTTCGGCATCTTCGGGCGCGGCAGGGTTGCGGATGATGGGGATGCTTTTGTCGTCTTCTATGCCGAGCATGGAGCGCGGTGTTTTGGCAGGCACACTTTTGGGCAAAGGACGGTTGATGAAGTGGATGATTTGTTCTTTGACCGGAGCGGTGCCGACGGTGGCTTTGGGTTCGGCTTTTTGTTTTTTGGTGCCGACGGGCAGGAGTTTGCCGATTTTGTAAGCGAAGTTCTGCGCGGGGAAGCCGGTCTGTATCATGGCGGCGCGCAGGGCTTTGATGGTTTTCGGGCCGGTAGCGTTCAGGAACGCCATACCCATCGATGCGGCGGGTGCAAAGCGTTTATGACCGGAATCGGCAAGGTAGTTGCGGATGGCTACGGTTACGTCGCCGAAGTCGATGTTGACGGGGCAGGGTTTGACGCAGCGGTGGCACACGGTGCAGTGGTCGCCGATGTCCATGAGTTCTTCGAAGTGTTTGATGGAAACGCCGCGGCGGGTTTGCTCTTCGTATAAAAAGGCTTCGGTCAGTAGCCCCACGCCGAGGATTTTGTTGCGCGGGCTGTACAGCAGGTTGGCGCGTGGGACGTGGGTGGAGCAGACGGGTTTGCATTTACCGCAGCGCAGGCAGTCTTTGACGGAATCGGCGATGGTGCCGAGGTCTGATTTTTCCATAATCAGCGATTCCGCGCCCAAAAGCTCGAAAGACGGCGTGTAGGCGTTGCGTAAGTCCGAACCTTTCATCAGTTTGTGACGGTTGAAGGTGTGCTTGGGATCGACTTGGTTTTTGTAGTCCCAAAACGGCTGCAAATCTTCATCGGTCAAAAATTCGAGCTTGGTGATGCCGATGCCGTGTTCGCCCGAAATCACGCCGCCGAGCGAGCGGGCGATTTTCATGATGCGTTCGACCGAACGGTAGGCGGTCTGAAGCATTTGGGCGTCGTCTGAATTGACGGGGATGTTGGTGTGGACGTTGCCGTCGCCGGCGTGCATGTGCAAGGCGACGAAGACGCGACCGCGTACGGTTTTGGCGTGGATTTTGCCCAAGCCTTCGATGATTTTGGTGTCGGTTTTGCCGCTGAAGATTTCGGCGAGCGGTTTCATTACGTCGTCTTTGACGGACACGCGCAGGCGGAAGTCGCGGAATGCGGTGAAACAGCTCTCGTCGTCTTTGGCTTCAGGTGCGGCATGAACGGCAGCGCCGTAGCGGGCTTTGTAGTCGGCAAGCGGCGTGTCGAGATTGGCGAGCAACCAGTCCCAACGCTCTTTGACGGCGGAAACGTGGGCAAGGGCGTGTTTGCCGCGTTCGCCCAAAAGTTCGGCGGTCGGCAGGTCCGTGCCCATTTTGTCGATGGGAAGTTTGCCCGAAAGATATTGCTCCAATGCGGCGCACAAGGTGAGTTTGTTTTGGATGGAAAGCTCAATGTTGATGCGCTCGATACCGTCCGAATACTCGCCCAGCCGCTCCAGCGGAATCACCACGTCTTCGTTGATTTTAAAGGCGTTGGTGTGTTTGGCGATGGCGGCGGTGCGGCTGCGGTCTAGCCAGAAAGTTTTGCGCGCTTCGGGCGACACGGCGATAAAGCCTTCGCCGTCGCGGGCGCGAGCAAGTTCGCAGATGTGTTCGGCGGCTGCCTCTACGGCGGCTTCGTCGTCTGAAACCACGTCCGCCAACAAGACCATTTTCGGCCGCCCCTTACCTGCCGCTTTGGTGGCGTAGCCGACTGCGCGGACATAACGCCAGTCCAAATGTTCCAAACCCGCCAGCCGCACACTGTCGTGGGCGAGCAGGAAATCGCGGATTTCGACGATAGAAGGAGTGGCGGTGGCGACTGTGCCGAAAAACTCCATACACACGGTGCGCGTGTATTTCGGCATTTTGTGCAACACGAAGGCGACGCTGGTGATGATGCCGTCCGTGCCTTCTTTCTGCACGCCGGGCAGGCCGCTCAAGAATTTGTCGGTAACGTCTTTGCCCAAACCGACTTTGCGGAATTTGTGGCCGGGGATTTCCAAACGTTCGGTTTTAACAACATTAATGCCGTCTGAATCCAGTGTATGCACGTCGAACACGGCGGTTTCTTCGTCGTGGATTTTGCCGAAATTATGGCGCACGCGCTCGATGCGCAGCCATTCGCCCTGCGGGTTGACCATCTGCCAGTAGGCGAGGTTGTCCAACGCCGTCCCCCACAGCACGGCTTTTTTGCCGCCCGCGTTCATCGCCACATTGCCGCCCACGCAGGACGCATCGGCGGAAGTCGGATCGACGGCGAACACCAAACCCGCCTGATGCGCGGTTTCTTCCACCCGCCGCGTTACCACGCCCGCGCCGCAATGGATAATCGGATGTTTGCCGTCCAAGCCCGCCAGTTCGACAAATTCCACGCCGCGATGCTTGTCCAGCTTTTCCGTATTGATGACCGCGCTGTTTGCATCCAAAGGCACGGCGCCGCCGGTATAACCCGTGCCGCCGCCGCGCGGGATAATGACCAAATCCAGCTCGATTAAGGCGCGCACCAAAGGCGCGACTTCCGCCTCCGTATCGGGATTGACGACGACAAACGGATATTCGACGCGCCAGTCGGTCGCATCGGTAACGTGCGTCACCCGCGCCAGCCCGTCGAACATAATATTGTGCGGCTTGGTGATTTTGCTCAAACGTTCCAAAATCTGCCGCCGCTTTTGGCGCGTTTCGTCAAAGCCGCCGTCAAAACGCTCGACCGCCTTTTCCGCCTCCGCAACCAATACATCGACTTGCGGATTGTCGTCGCGGCGTTTGCGGATTTCGTTCAAACGGTGGCGCATTTCGCGCACCAGCGCGGCGCGGCGTTTCGGATGCTCCAGCAAATCATCGACCAGATACGGATTGCGCACGACCACCCAAATGTCGCCCAACACTTCAAACAGCATCCGCGCCGAACGCCCCGTCCTGCGCTGTCCGCGCAAGTCCTGCAGGATTTGCCACGCCTCATCGCCCAACAGGCGGATGACGATTTCGCGGTCGGTGTAGGAAGTATAGTTGTAGGGAATTTCCCGAATACGCTGCGGGGCGGTAGTCGTGGTCATGGTGGCGGTGTGTCCGTAAGATTATTGGTACGGCGAAATTACACGAAACTGCTGCATGATTTCGCTGTGTTTTTAGGAAAAAGGTCGTCTGAAAGCGCAGCTTCAACGAAGTTAAAACGATTTTCGGGCCAATCAGACAACTTGGTAGAAAGTGTTAATGTAGTTTAAATTTCGATGTTTTTCAACGTCAAAGGCGAAAATGTTTCAATAGGAATGATTTTTAAAAAGGCGGATATTGTTGACAATTTTACCGCAAACAAACTTTTCAAACGACCTTTGACACCGGCGCGCTTGAGTTTTCCCGTAAAACAGTTATAATCCCAATCTCTTACGGCGGGTCTCCCCGCATGGTAATTCGGAACAACGGGTCAGGGGCGGAAGCCAGCAGCCCACTCCGATGCGTCAGTGCCGGGGGTCTGGCTCGCCACCCTATTAAAAAACACCGAAGATTGATTGGTCTTCGGTGTTTTTGCTTTTGCAGAATTCGGGATGGGGAAAGGTCGTCTGAAAAGGCGGAACTTGGCTTCAATAGGCTTACGATGCCTGTTTTCCAGCCGGATTTCGTTTTCAGGCGACCTTTACTTTACCCTTGGGCATTACTACAATGTTTCGATTTCGATGTCCGAAGTAATATAAACAGACTATTTAGGAGAGTGCCATGACCGCCTCGCAATTAATCAGCAGCCTGACCCAAACCGTCGGCGAAAAATACATCATCACCGACCCCGCGAAAACTGAACAATACCGCCAAGGCTACCGTTTCGGCGAGGGTAGGGCGTTGGCGGTGGTGCGCCCCGGAACCATTCTGGAAATGTGGAAAATTTTGCAGGCTTGCGTCGAAGCGGACGTGATTGTGATTACGCAGGCGGCGAATACCGGTTTGACGGGCGGCTCGACCCCCGACGGCAACGATTACGACCGCGACATCGTGATCGTGAACACCATGCGGATGAACATCATCCAAACCATCAACAACAACGAACAAGTCGTTTGCCTGCCCGGTTCGACCTTGAACCAGCTCGAATTGCTGCTGAAACCTTTGGGGCGCGAACCGCATTCGGTCATCGGCTCTTCATGTATCGGCGCGTCCGTCTTGGGCGGCGTGTGCAACAACTCCGGCGGCGCATTGGTGCAGCGCGGCCCTGCCTACACGGAAATGGCGCTGTTTGCCCAAATCAACGAAGAGGGCAAACTGGAGCTGGTCAACCATTTGGGCATAGATTTGGGCGACGCGCCCGAAGAAATCCTGACCAACCTTCAAGGTCATCATTATCAGAGAAAAGACATCACGCAAGACGCGGGTAAAGGACACGACCACGCCTATTGCGACCATGTTCGCCAAGTGGACGAGCCGACCGCCGCGCGTTTTAATGCCGACCCGGCGCGCCATTACGAAGCGTCCGGCTGCGCGGGCAAACTGATGGTATTCGCCGTCCGCTTGGACACCTTCCCGCAAGAAAAACAAACCGCCGTGTTCTACATCGGCACCAACGACATCAACGAGTTGACCGACATCCGCCGCGCTGCCTTGGGCGAATTTGAAAGCCTGCCCGTTTCCGGCGAATACATCCATCGCGACGCTTTCGATATTGCCGACGTGTACGGCAAAGACACGTTCTACGTCATCAAAAAATTCGGTACGCACCAACTGCCGAAATTATTTGATTTCAAAGCCAAAGTTGACCGCTTCGGCAAAAAAGTCAGCTTCCTGCCCAAACATTTTTCCGACAAGGTCATGCAGTTCGTCAGCAAATACCTGCCCGATCACCTGCCCAAATCCATGCGCGATTACCGCGACAAATACGAACACCATCTGATTCTGAAAATGGGCGGAAAAGGCGTCGATGAAGCGCGCGCGTTCCTGAAAGAGTATTTTGCACACCACAGCGGCGCGTTTTTCGAATGCAACGCAGAAGAAACCCAAGCTGCCATGCTGCACCGTTTTGCCGTCGCTTCCGCCGCCATCCGCTATCGTGCCGTGCATGACGACGAGGTGGAAGATTTGGTCGCGCTGGACATCGCCCTGCGCCGCGACGACCGCGACTGGTTTGAAAAACTGCCGTCAGAAATCGACAATAAAATCATCCACAAACTCTACTACGGACATTTCATGTGCCACGTTTTCCATCAGGATTACATCATCAAAAAAGGCAACGACTGCATGGCATTGGAACACGAAATGCTTTATCTCTTAGACCAACGCGGCGCGCAGTATCCTGCCGAACACAACGTCGGCCATTTATACGAAGCGAAACCCGCGCTCAAACAGTTCTACCGAAAACTCGACCCGACCAACAGCTTCAATCCAGGTATAGGCAAAACCAGTAAGAAGAAAAACTGGGTTGAATGATAAGGTTGGGATGGTATAAGTGAATGAAAGGTCGTCTGAAAACTGTATTCGGTTTTCAGACGACCTTTTTTTGCTTATAACTTTTGGTTTGCAGCACATAACCAATCAGTCTTTCCCGAAAAACGACAATCGGAGTAGTATGCCACATTCCGTTCAATACACTGAAAACAAAGGTATAAATTATGGCACGCTTAACTGTACACACCGTCGAAACCGCTCCCGAAGCAGCAAAACCCCGCGTCGAAGCCGCGCTGAAAAACAACGGCTTCATCCCCAACCTCATCGGCGTATTGGCAAACGCGCCCGAAGCGTTGGCGTTCTATCAAGAAGTCGGCAAACTGAACGCCGCCAACAGCCTGACTCCCGGTGAAGTCGAAGTCATCCAAATCATCGCCGCCCGTACCAACGAATGCGGTTTCTGCGTGGCAGGCCACACTAAGCTGGCAACCCTGAAAAAACTTCTGTCCGAACAATCCATCAAAGCCTCGCGCGCGTTGGCGGCAGGCGAATTTGACGATGCCAAACTGGGCGCGCTCGCTGCGTTTACCCAAGCCGTGATGGCGAAAAAAGGCGCGGTATCCGATGCCGAACTCAAAGCCTTCTTCGACGCAGGCTACAACCAGCAGCAGGCTGTCGAAGTCGTAATGGGCGTTGCCTTGGCGACTTTGTGCAACTACGTCAACAACGTGGCGCAAACAGACATCAACCCTGAATTGCAGGCATTCGCCTGATTCTGACTGAAGGTCGTCTGAAAAGCGTCGGCAAAACCGTTTGCCCCTTTTCAGACGACCTTTTTCAAAAATGCCGTCCCTGTAACGGACTACTTCCCCTTTCAAACGGAACGCCCTCCCGCGCCGTCCGCACACATTTTCAAGGATAAGACCATGAACCGTGAAACCTTATTGTCTCAAGTTGCCGAACTCGTCAAAGCCAAACTCAAACCCTTAGTGGACGAAATCGACCGCAATGGTTTGTATCCCGAAGACTTTATGCGCGAACTCGGCGCCATCGGCGGATTCGGCGCAGTCGGTACGGAAGCGGAAGGCGGCAACGGCTTAGGTTTGGCGGCGCAAATCGCCGTCCTGCGCGAAGTCGGCAAAGAATGCGGCGCGACCTCGTTCAGCGCATGGTGTCAGGCGGCTTGCGCGTGGTATCTGCACCAAACGCCCAACCAAGCCGTCAAAGAAAAATACCTTGCCGACATCCTGCAAGGCAAAGTATTGGCGGGGACGGGCATGTCCAATACCGTCAAACACCTTGCCGGCATTGAAAAACACAATCTTCAAGCCGAGCGCGTGGACGGCGGCTACACAGTCAACGGCGCGCTGCCGTGGGTATCCAACATCGGCGAAGACCACATCTGGGCGAATACCGCCCAAATCGGCGACAGCTACGTCATGTTCATCACCGGCGGACAATGGGAAGGCGTAACCCTGCAAGCCTGCCCCGAATTCTGCGCCCTCGAAGGCACGCGCACGTTCAGCCTGAATTTCAAAGACGTTTTCATTCCTGACGAAGACGTAATTGCCTCGCCCGAACAGTTCTCTGACTACATCGCCACCATCAAATCCGGCTTCATCCTGCTGCAAATCGGCATCGGCGCGGGCGTAATCGACGGCAGCCTCGGCATCATCCGCATCGCCAACGTCGTCAACGCCGATGTCAACAGCTACCTCGACGACAGCTACGACAGCCTCAAAGCCGCTTTGGACGAAGCATGGCAAACCACCGAGCAACTGGCGGACTTGGCGTGGAACAACACCCCCGACAACCTCGCCACGCTGAAACTGCGCGCCGCCGCCTCCGAGCTGACGCTTGCCGCCGCCCAATCTGCCGCCTTACACGCGGGCGCAAAAGGCTATCTCATGCGCAGCCCCGCCCAACGCCGCGTCCGCGAAGCCATGTTCGTCGCCATCGTTACCCCCGCGTTGAAACACTTGCGCAAAGAAATCGCGGCATTGGAAGCGGCGTAAGGTTTTGAAACAGACCAAACAAAAGGTCGTCTGAAAACCTTTTGCCAACTGTTTTCAGACGACCTCAAATATCAGAAGGAACAAACCATGGCACAATACATGTGCGGCCCCTGCGGCTGGATTTACGACGAAGACCTCGGCGACCCCGAACACGGCATCGCCCCCGGCACGAAATTCGAAGACATCCCCGACGATTGGAAATGCCCGGAATGCGGCGTGGGTAAAGAAGACTTTTATCTGCTGGATTTCGTGATATAGCTTTGGACAAACTAAAAAGATGATATGTTGCCCGTCAACAAGTCAAATGGAATATATTTGTAACTTTATATTTTATATGATTATTTTGTTTTACACTTTTTGACGGTATGACAATACACGGTTACATTTCTGTAACCGTTTTTCTTTTTGTTTGGTTTGCCTTTCCTATGCCGCTTTGTGCCGCGTGCTGTCGTATGGCTTGCCTGTTTTTACAATGTAATAGGCCAGCTTCGCCAGTTTGCGCATGATGGCGACGATGATGACCATTTTGGGCTTGCCTGCATTCGTCAGGTTGCGGACGAGCTGCGGGAATGCACCCGTCCGATAGGCGACCAGTGCGGGCATATACAGGGAGCGTTTAACCCGGCGATGTCCATAGCGGCTCAATCTGCCTTTCTTGTGGACGCTCGTCCCGGACTGTTCGGTCTGCGGGCTTAGTCCTGCGTATGATACGAATTGGTTTGCGGTTTGAAAGGTTTTGTCTGTCAGTTGGGCATATAGTATGGCGGCGGTGTCTTTGCCTATGCCTGCTATGGTTTGCAGGTTGCGGTAGTGGCTGTCGGTTGCGGTCTGTTCTTTGATTTGTGCGTCTATGGCGGCTTGGGTTTGGTCGATTTTTTCCTGATAGGTTTCGATAAGGTCTTCATGTATTGTCTGTATCAGTTCGTCTTTGGTACTGTGCAGGCGGTTTTTGATTTGTTTCTGATGGTCTTTGAGTTGCTGCTTCAGGGTGATGAGTTTTTGCAGGTAGCGGTTTTTGGGTTTGCTATACGGTATGATTTTGTCCGAGTGCCGTTTGGTGTATTCGGCGATCAGGTTTGAATCGGCTTTGTCGGTTTTCGTGCGATTAAACTGACTTTTGCCATAGTCTTTGATTTTCAGGGGATTTATGACGTAAACGGTGTGGGTTTCGGACAGGTTTTCGGCGGCAGCTTCGTAGTATATGCCCGTTGCTTCCATGCCGATGACGCATTTTCTAACCTTGTTCGCCTTTATCCAGTCCTTGAGGCTTTGGAAGCCTTCCCGATTATTGCCGACCTTGGTGTGATATGTGCTTCCGTCGGTCTTATGCAGTGTTGCGTCTATGGTTTTTTGCGATATGTCCAATCCGATTGTATTCATGATGGGATTTTCCTTATTTATTCAGCCTGTTGCGGCTATGATGATATTCAATTTCAAGGATGGTAAAAGACGGTCGGCATTTCTTTTTATCGGCTTTTCTGCCCGGGTCGTTCGTCTGCCTAACCGTCCCGGTCTTTGTTTTGCGCATAAACAAAAACCCGTAAACCGTCTTTTTTAAAACGGTTTGCGGGTTTCTGCTTTGGAATTTTATTGCTTCCGGTTGCGCTGTATTTTGCCTAAATTTGCTTTTTTAATCCTTTCCGGAAGCAATTTTATTGCTTAAAAGGTCGTCTGAAATATGTCAGACGACCTTTTTTCTATGGCGTGGCGACTACTCCGCCTCTTTGCGCAAACTGCTGCCCCGCTTCTGTATAACCGTCATACATTAGATTTTTTGGGGGCTGTCCGCCCATTGTAAGAACTTGGCCGCTTTCAGGCGTATAGGCGGTCTGCGGTGTGTTCTGTTGCTGTTGTGCTGCCTGTTGTTCGTCCTTGTATGGGTTGAACGGCAAGCCGTTTCTGGCGTAGTCCTTGCACATGGCTTTAGTAATTTCTTTCAATGGCGTTCCTTGTGCGGAATAACAGGTGCAGCCGCTTTTGCCGCCATCGACGCAACCGGCGATGTACTCGAAGGTTTTGACCTGTCGGACGCTGTTGTAGATTGGTTTGCTTTCGGGTTTTTCTGCAAGTTTCGGAACGAACATTTCGGCTGTCAGGTCGCCGCCTGTCTGCTGTGCGGCGGTTTGTGCCTGTTCTTCGCTTTGTACTCCGCTTGCGGCTTGGTTTACATCGGATGCCGCCAATTCCTGCGCCTGTTCCTGTTCGGGCTGTTTGCCGTAGTTTTTCAGCATGGTATAGGACAATCCGAGAAAGACGGGAACAAGCAGCAGTATCACGGGCAGGGCGTAAAACCACTTTGAACGTTTTACTTTGTTGACCGTGTGGACTTCGGCGGATTCGTACAGGTCGTACACTTTTTTGTCCAATGTGTAAATGCTGGAGAATGCCTGCTTCGCCATTCTTATAGGGTCGTCTGCACAAATTTGCCACTCTAAGAGCGTCCGCATACCCATCTTATTTGCGGCTATGTGGTAGTGTTTTTTTACAAGCGTCCTCAAGTTGGTATCCAACAGTTTCGGACCTTGTGTCAGGACAAATATGTCTATGCCAAGATGTCTGTGTGTGTTCAGCCATGATACGTTTTCGGGAATTTTCGCACCTGCGGAGCGTGCCGGCCAAACGTCCTGTGCTTCGTCAACAATGACGATCGCGCCGATGTTTTCGGGCTTCTTTATCCATTCGTACATGTCGTGTGCGGACAGTTGGTCTTCCGTTGACCTCGGCAGTTTCTTGGCGTCGGTCTCTATGTAGGTATGGGGTATCTTCAAGCCTTTAATGTTTGTAAAAACCTTGCGGCTTATTCCATTCTCGTCAGGCTGAAACATTTTGTCGTTTGCCATCATGGATACCATTTTCAGGGTTTTACCCGAACCGGGCGTCCCTGTTATCAAGCATATTTCCGCCATTATTTTTTCTTCCCTATTGCTGTGGCCAGTTTCGTCATTTGTTTGAATGACAGGATAAAGGCGATTGCGCCAAACAGTATGTTCAGGACTGTACCGCCGCCGCTGATGTAAAAGAGTTGCAGCATGGCCTGCGGTGCGCCTGTAACGCTGTCGGTTATCGCCTGTTGGAAACGGCTCACCATGATGTCCACGCCTTTATAGGTTACTGCCATCAGCCCTAAGGCTGTCATGATTCTGCCTGCTACGCTCAAAAGCAGCGGGAGCAGTGCTGCGAGCAGTTTCATTTGGGCTTCCTTTCTTATTTACGGTTTATTTTTTAAGGGCTGTTTGTGATTCAGACGACCTTTTGAGGTCGTCTGAAATGTGTCTGTCTGATTTGAAATGGATTTGATTCGTTGCGTTTTGCCTTGTGTGTTCAACGGCTACCTGTTTTGGCAAAAGTTGCCGTTTCGGAACGTTTCGCGGGGGATTTCCGCCCCCGCACCCCCACCGTCTCACTTGCGACGCCGCGCGGGCAGGGGGAACGGCGCAAAAGGCGCGCGCCTTATCACCCTGCCCACGGGCAGAGTGTGTTTCTTTGTCCGTGCGTCAAGGGGTATCCGTAAGGAATTATAAAGACGATAAAGCCGTCTTTACAATTCCTTACAGACATCCTCCCCTTGACTTGTTCCGATGTTGCCTTTGCCCGACGGTCGGGCTGTCGTCCTGTCTGCCGCGCTTCGTGGTTATGCTTCCTCTCCACCGCCGTCCTACACTTCTCGCGATACCGCGCGAATGCAGAAGAAGGCGGCTACCACCCACGCCAGCGCAACCAGCATATACCGCAGCCTTGAGGCTATCTCGCAGGCGTGCTCGAAGCTGAAGGCGAAGGTTTTGCTTGCGCCCAATACCGTAACGTTGAATGTCACGGGAGCGGGGCATTCCGCTGATTCTTGGAAGGCACTGGATTTCTCAAACTCGACGTTTATCACTTCTTCCGGGAGCGTCAAATCAGGCTCCTCACCCGCTTCGGGCTGTTTGTCGCACGCGAGAATGTTTGGGAACACTTCGCACAACAGCCCGCCGTCTTTTGGCTTGTCTTCCTCTTTCGGCTTGTCGTCCTCACCCGGCTTCCCGTCTGCACCCGGCTTCCCGTCCTCACCCGGCTTCCCGTCCTCACCCGGCTTCCCGTCTGCACCCGGCTTCCCGTCCTCACCCGGCTTCCCGTCCTCACCCGGCTTCCCGTCCTCACCCGGCTTCCCGTCCTCACCCGGCTTCCCGTCCTCACCCGGCTTCCCGTCTGCACCCGGCTTCCCGTCTGCACCTGGCTTCCCGTCTGCACCTGGCTTCCCGTCTGCACCTGGATTGCCGCTTCCCGGTGTGGGGACTGGGTTTGTTTTTGGTGCGGCAGGGCTGCCCGGTGTGAGGTCTGGTCGCGGGGTTGTAGTTACGGTTGCCGATGTGTTACCGTTCGCGCCTGTCATGAAACTAATGGTCATCTGAAAGGGTCTGCCGTCTTGCCCTGTTGCCGGGCCAAGGGTTACGACTGTGCCATTCGGTACGGTTGGATTGCCTTGCGTCTCACCGGGTACACTACCGTCTTGATTGGCGGTTGCGTTGACATATTTCGACGGGCTGGCGTCTGCCGACGGTTGGACTGCTTTGTCAAATACGCTTTGCGGTATGGGTTCTTTGACTTTTGGGACGCGTTCCATTACACGTGTTTCCGATGTGGTCGTTTTGCCCAGCTGCAAAAATCCGACTTCCTTCAAAACATTAAACTCAACCACACAAGTATTGTTCTTTCTGTTGAATTTTGTGTCTTTTTTGCTGAAACGATCGGGATATTCAAAACCGAAATGCTGAACATCTAATTGAGAACACAGTTTTTTATTGATTTCGGCATCTGATGGGTTTGATTCCATATCGGCATATACTGCTCTGGGATTCATGACCGTTTCTTCGACCCTCTGGTCTGTACAAAGTCCTGATGTTGCGACGCAATATACGAAGGTCTTTGTTTTTACAAAATCCTGATATTTGTCATCGTAGTAATAGCCTTCGCTTGCCGCGTGTGGGGCTGCAAGGTCATAGGCGGTTAGAGCGGCGGTTATTGCCCACCCGGCGGGACCGCCTAAAAGACCTGCACCGAGTTTGCCCGCGGCGCGTTGGACGGCGTATTTGCCGCCGACCCTTGCACGTGCGAGCAAGTTTCTGAAGACTGTGGATTTGGAGACGCGGTGTTCGATAGTAACGGGTACGGTTGAGGCGGAACGGAGACCGGTTGAGGCTTCGCGGACAGCTAATGATTTACTGCCTATCTCATGATAGAACATATTCCCGCCCATACCGCCACGACCATTATCCAAATACCGCCAAGTTCTGACGCCATTTTGATTAAAACCTCCTGTCGGAACGCGCATTCTTCCATTCGGCTCAACAACCAATTCCGCTTGAACTTTGAAATTAAATCCTAATAGAATAACGGCCATAATAATAAGCCGTTGAAATTTGACCATCGTAGAACTCTTTGCATTCAAAGCCATGTTCTAGAAACTGAAATTTCAAATACGAGCCATCCTCAAAAAAAACTAACATATCATTAAGATATGTTCTATTTAAAAAATATTGGGCTGCATTCTTTACAATGTTCTTAAAATCAGAAATTGGATAAATTTCTTTAAGTCTGAACATTTCAGCTATAAACACATGACACAATTTTTCATTCAAATAATCGGGATTCGTATCTTTTTTGAATCTCAATTCTTCTTCCGAAATGTAAAACATAATCCTAACTTTCGTAATTGTTCAGAAAGTCTAGATTATATCGCCACGTCATTTGAATATCCATGCCACCGATACCACAGCGGCAAAGCCCAGCAGAAACCAAAAATCAATCAACATTACGAATCACCCTGTATCCTGCCGAAATCTTTCACAAATCCGACCAGCAACCTGAACGCGTATATACTGGCAAGAAGAAGCAGAAACGCCGCACCCACCGAGGCGCCGTCTTTTACCTGCTCTACCGCCGAGCATTCGGGATAACTCAACTTTACCGGCTGGCCTTCAAGCGTCCAACCGTTTTGCTGTCTTTCGGCTCTGATGATTTTGCCTTCCGCCGTTATGGTCGGAGGGAGGGCTGACAACAGATAATCGTCCGCCTGTAATCGAGTGTCAAAACAGTTGATTCCAACGCGAAACCCCATCTGTTCGCCCTCCTTAAACTTATTTCACGCCTTTAATCATAGACCAAGCCATTTTGAAGCCTTGGATGGCCAAGATAACAGTAATAGCAGCCATGCCGACGGCTGAAACCATGGCGACAAAACCCATGATGACGCTTGCAACCTGTGTACCGATTGCAGCTGCGTCAAATCCTTCTGCGCTTGCGGCAAACGGTGTCAGTAATGCGGTTGCGATTGCCAGTTTTGCGGCGTGTTTTTTGATGATGTTCATCGTTTTTTCCTTTTGGTTGTTTAAAGTAAGACGGCTTCTTTAGACTGGATTCAGGCGAAGCCTTTAACCTGAATTCTTAATTCGTGAAATACAGCAGGGCGACAAGAAACAGAAACATACAGACCACCCAGCCGATTATTAATACGGGAATACTAATTTTCATGCTGCTTCCTTGTGTGCGGGCTTTGTGAAAGGTTTTACAGACCGCCCGCCGAGCCTGCCAACTTATTCTTCTTTCAGGTAAAACGCAAAGATTTGAAATCCACCGCCTATTTCTTCCATTCCGGCATTAAATGCGTCTTCATAGCTTTCAAAATGCCCGGCAGATTTTAGGTTCTGGGTAAAACCTGTATCGCCAAACGGATCGGGATAGATGAATTCGTGTGATTCCAAATCCTGAACTATGAACCGTTCTTTATATTTCATGATTTAGCCTTTCGGCTTTGCCTCTGTTTGAACTTGGAACTCTTTCAGTGTGGGAACCATACCTTTGCCTGTCGAGGTCATCTCTACGGTAATCATGACTTCGCAAGGGAAACTGAGGTTTGCCAGCTTTGCAAAGTTGTCGCTCGAACCGAACTTCATCTGCGCGGCGGTGAAACCGACGGCGTTACCCGATTGAGACGGGAGCGGTGTGGCGACCAAGACGGAACAACTGTCAATCTGCGAGCCGTCAATTTCGCCTTTGAATTTTTTGGCACCTAAAAAGGTTGCGGGATAAGTGATTATCTGGTTTTGGTTAAACATGGATATTTCCTTTCTTAAAAATCATACCAATCAAATTTGACGGGCTTTTTGGTATAAGCCCTATATTCACCGTGATACTGCCGATACTTGGAATTTTTAAGACGGTTTCGCGCTGTTTCTTCATGCCATCGCGCCGTCCTTCGCTTCATCTGCTCGGCGAGCGGTAAACCTTCTTCATAGTTGCGCTGCAACCATCGTTCATACGCTTCGTCTTCTTTGCGTTTTCTGTCTGCTTCATACTGGACGTCAAAAAGACGTTTATGCGGGTCGTAGCCGTCTGACAGCTTGAAACCGACCGAATCTAAATCTAAAGCCATGACTTCAAAATCAAGTGCCGCCTCCGCCGATTCGTGTATGAACCCGCTTTTTTCTGCCTGCCTCAATTCATTCAAATCGTATTTTTCAGGCTCAAGACCTTTGGGATAGCCTTGTTCTGCTTTTAGCTGCCTGACAATTTCTTCAGCCGTAAAACCTAAATCGGACATGAAATTGACAAGCTTGCCGACGGCGTTCTTTGCGTGTTTCAATTTGTGGCCGAACGTCAGATTCAGTACTTTGCTTCTGGGCTCAAACCTTTTTTCTTGCGGCATATTTTTGAAAGTGCTGCATATGGGAAATGCGCCGCAAAAGTAACCGCCTTCGTCTGTCAGAATCTCAAACGGTATTTCTATATCTCCGTGGTTAAACTGTATTTCAAACCTGACCCACGGGCTTTCTTTGTCCCCAAGCTGACGACCTTTTTCATATACGCGGACAAATCGGGAATTTTTCTTTCGACCGACATAGAACGTCTTACCTGTGCCGTCTTCTTTACGCCATGCCGACCCGACCATTTCGGACTTCGGACGCATATTGTGATTGTCGAAAAAGCCGTTATCATGGTCCAACAAGGCTCGTTCGGGGGTGTATTGGCCGTCGAAAAAATCTAAAGCCAAATCGATTCGGGTTATTCGGGGTCGAACGGCGTTTTCTAAAAACTGCCTCATCCTTGCTTCCCAACCCGCTTGTGCGAGATTGCACCCGACGCCTTTCAACTCAATCAAAACGGTATCCCGCTGTCCACCATAATGGACTTCACCGTAATCCACATCGTCCGATCCGAGCCGATACATGGATTCGTAAAACTTGTTACCTTTGGACTTGCATTTTCGGGTAATACCGAAACCTAAAATTTCTTCCAACTTCCTGCTCAAGACGTACATGTATTCGGTATCTGATACCAACGGACATCCGGCGATTTTTACCAATGTGTCTTCATGGAATGTTATAGAAAGCCAGTCTATGAAAACGCCGTCCTGTATGCCCCGCCTTTGCGGAACTTCAATTAGTTTCCCCCGTTCATCTGTGATGAAATGGGAGAAATATTCTATTTGGCTCATCTGCTCCCCTCTTTTGGAATTTCGGGGCTTTGGTTTTTGCTCCCCCCCTGTTAGTCAAGGGGGGGGCTTTCTGCCGCTTCCCGTCTGCCGCGCTGGCGCGCGTCCGACGGTCTGCGACCGAAAGCCCTTCATTCCGACAAACTGTTAAAGAACAATAAACGGCGAACCGTCCGAAGTTAAAATGACAGGATAGTAAGAGCCTGCCGAATCTATTTGTTTCAGTGTTTCCAATAAATCGGGAAACGTTTCTTGCGTTTCCAGTTCATGGGATTTTCCTACTTGGAATCGGTAAAAGCACAAAACACATGAATTTTTTGATTTGAATATTCGCCAGTAAGACGAACTGAAAATAATGTTTGCTGACATAAAAAAGCCCCTTTCACTTGGCTAATGAAAAGGGTTTGTTAAGTTTGGTTAATTGCCCCTTTCACGGGGCGTAATATATAAGGTCGTCTGAAAACGTTGAGTCAAACGGTTTCAGACGACCTTTTATATAGTATGTTGTTTTTAATCAGAAGTGACGGCAGGTGAATATTTTCTATGTGAACACACAATAAAAACCAATAAGTCGGATAACAAAAAAGCTACCATTTTACGGCAGCTTGTTATTTTAATTTGGCAATATGGTGGGATTAGGGAAGCTTCGAGCAGGATTTGCACCCTCAGCGGATTTCGAGTCTACTGCATTTAGCCTCTCTGCCACGTTTCCCTAGAATAAAGTAAAACCAAATAAAAATGCTGTTGCACAAGGCTTCAATTCATTTTTATTTGGTTTTGCTGTTTTCAAGAAATGGCGGAAGCGGTGAGATTCGAACTCACGGAGGGCTATCAACCCTCGACGGTTTTCAAGACCGTTGCATTAAACCGCTCTGCCACGCTTCCGTCTCTTGAAGCAGGAATAATAATAAAATTTGTCGGGTTTGCCAAGCGAAATTTTAGGGTTAATATTTAGTTTTTTGTTTTTACTTGGTTTGTTCTTTGCGCATGAACACCCATTCGGACTCATTGGACGCCGCTGCGTTAAATGAGTAGCCTTCGTAATCGAAATTTTTCAGCATTTCCGGGTCGGCGATATTGTGTTCCGCCGCATAGCGCACCATCAGTCCGCGCGCGCGTTTTGCGTAGAAGCTGATGATTTTGTATTTGCCGTTTTTTTCGTCTTTGAAAACGGGAGTAATCAAGCGGGCTTTGAGTTTTTGGGTGTTGATGGATTTGAAATATTCTTGCGAAGCGAGGTTAACCAAGGTGTCGCTGCCGGCTTGGGCAAGGGTGTCGTTTAGCAGGTTAGTAATGGTGTCGCCCCAAAATTCGTACAGATTCTTGCCGCGCGTGTTGGCAAACGCCGTTCCCATTTCCAGGCGGTAGGGCTGCATCAAATCCAGTGGGCGTAGGACGCCGTAGAGACCGGAAAGCAGGCGGACGTGTTGTTGCAGATATTGGATTTGTTCAGGTTTTAACGTGTCTGCAGCGATGCCTTCGTAAACGTCGCCGTTGAACATAAAGACTGCCTGTTTTGCGTTGTCGAGGGTAAACGGCGTATGCCATTCGGCGTTGCGCTCGGCGTTTAAGAGGGCGATTTTGTCAGAGACATGCATCAGCTCGGCGATTTGCTGTGGGGCGAGTTTACGCAGTTGGCGCATCAGGATTTCGGCTTCCGCCAAGAGGTCGGGTTGGGTAAATTCTTTGACGGGCGCGGGGTCTTTTTCATTGAGGTTTTTGGCGGGAGATAGAACGAAAAACATGATTGGCTCGGAGATGTGATAAACAGCGGCATTGTAGGTTTAAAATGTTTTATGGGCAAGTTTGATAAGTGAAGTAAATGCCGTTATAGCAAAGGCGGTTTGGGTATAAAAAGGTCGTCTGAAACTTTTCAGACGACCTTTGATGTTTATAAACAGATTTATTGGGTACTGACAATCCGGTTGATCTGCCATTCAAGAAACGGCGTATATGCCGAGGCGCGGCGGATAATGGCTTGGTCTTCGCCGTCCGGTGTGCTTGGGCGGCTTTCGGCGGTTTGGATGTTTTGGTTGTCCCATTTGTGGAATGCTTTGCTGTGTTGGTGATAGAAGCCACGTTCGGTGATGATGACTTCGGGGTTGTAGCCGTAGCCGCACCAAGGGGAATCGGGTTGCGGGGCGGTGAGGTTGCAACCGGTTTGGTAGTAACGCGCTTTGGACAGGCTTAAGTTGTAGAGGGTCGGCAGGATATCTTTGTGCGAACCTGCGCGTTCGGGATGGTATTCGGCACTGCCGCGGTAGGCTTGCGGAACGTAAAGATAGAAGGGGACGCTGTGACCGAGTGCGGCATCGGCGGATTCGGGATAGCCGATGGCGCGCATATTGTGGTCGCCGGTGGCGGCAATAATGGTGTCGGGTGCGATGGTTTTCACTTTGCCGATAAAGCGTCCGAGTTGGTCGTTGCTGTATCGGAAGGTGTTGAAAATTTCATTCAACTCTTTGCCTGAGGCGAGATTGGCAAGGCGTTTTTGCTCTTGTTCTTCCAAACGGAAGTTTTTGAGCTGGTGCGGTGCGGGCAGGTGGTAGGGTGGATGGTTGGTCACGGACATCATCATGATGAATACGGGTGTGCCGCTTTTTTCGGCGCGCGCGAGTTCTTCTTCGGCATAACGGAACATGAATTCGTCGGGTACGCCCCATGTGCCGGATTTTGCTTCGGGATAGCGGGTTTTGAGGGTGTTTTCATCGATGATTTCATTGACGCCCAAGTGCCGCAGGAAGGTGTCGAAATCGCGCCAGCCGCCGTTGCCCGCAGTAATATAGACGACGCGGTAGCCGGCATCGAGATAGGGGTTGAACATATTGCCGGGGAAGGTTTTGTTTTTGGCAAGGGATTGGCTGAGGTTGAGGCGCGGGCTACGGACGAAGAAGCGGTGCAGGGAGTCGCTGGTGCCGTCGCCCTCGGAAACGAATTTGCGGTATACCCAGTCTTGCTGCCAATGATTGCCCAGTTCGCCCAAGAGATCACGTTCGGGATTATCCATGTTCAAGAGGTGTGCGCTCATGCTTTCCATGACGGTGAAAACGACGTTGGGACGGTGTTTTTCGACAGCGGGATTGGGGGCGGTTTGAGCAAATAGCTGCGTCAAGTCGGCATTGGTTTTTTTATCGAGCAGGGTACTGATGAGCCGGCTACCGTCTTCGTCGGATACGGGATGGAAGTCGTTGCTGTTGCGGTATTCGTTGACCGCCCAGCTTAGTGAGGTCAGGGCGTTGGGGACGAGTTTGTTGATTTGGGGTGCGGCGGAAATCTGCATGGCGGTCTGGCGTAGGGGGAATTTGCCGAACGAACCGCGTATGCCTGCGGCAAGTGCAAGAGTGGGCAAGAGGATGGCGGCAATCCAAGCGGTTTTTCCCCATGAGGTCGTCTGAAAGCGGGTGCTGCGGCGGATGAGGCTGAACATTTTACTAAAAACGAAAGCTGCGGCAATCAAGGCTGCCAGACAGGAAATAACGGGATAGTCCGACCAGACGGTTTTCAGGACGGCGCTGGTGTCTTCTTCCGCCAGTCCGAAGACGAAGACGTCAAATTGACGGTCGTAAACGCTGTAATAGAACCAGTTGCCCAGCGCGGCGGCAAAGGGTGTCAGGGAGAGGACGGTTGCGACGGTAGGCAGGAGGCGGAGAGTAAAGGCGGCGGTTTTTTGCGAAGTCAGTCCGAACAGCCCGATCAGGAAGGGGAAAGCGGCGGTAATGGAAGCGATTTTAATGTCGAACAGCAGCCCTTTGACAAACAAAGCCGCCAAATCGCCCGCATAACGGCTGCGGATGTCGTCTGAAACAAAATGGTGCAGCATGAAGAAACGTTCGGCGGAAAAAACGGCGACGATAGATACCCATAAAATCAGGCAGGTGAGGAGGGTTTTCCGGTAGGCGGCAAGGCGGGTAATCATGATTGGCGAGTAAGACGGGTTGGATGTATAAGTTATATCAAATTGGGTAAGGCGTGATTTTATGGTTTGGCGGTGCAGCTTTCAAGATATGGCGAAAGATTATCGGGAATGAAGGGGGAGACGATGCTTTATCCAACATTTCTACGCTACTTTCATTTGCGCAGAAAGGGTTGCGCCGCTGTATGGGTATTTAGATTTTTCGTTTAATCAGCTTTGGCAGTTTTGAATGAAAAAGGTCGTCTGAAAACCTTATCTTCCGTTTTCAGACGACCTTTGATGCGATGGTTTATGTTTACAACACTGATTTTACAGTATCGACAACATTGTCCACCGTAAAGCCGAATTCTTTGAACAGCAGATCGGCAGGGGCGGATTCGCCGAAGCGGTTGAGACCGATGACTGCGCCGTTCAGTCCGACGTATTTGTACCAGCCGTCGGCGTGTCCGGCTTCTACTGCAACGCGCGGCAGGCCTTCGGGCAGGACGGCGGCTTTATAGGCGGCGTCTTGGCGGTTGAACACGTTGGTGGACGGCATGGAAACGACGCGCACGGTGATGTTTTGCGCGGCGAGTGCTTTTTGCGCTTCCAAAGCCAGCTCGACTTCTGAGCCGGTAGCAATAATGACGGCTTGGGCGTTGCCTTGGGCTTCGCTGATGACGTAGCCGCCGCGTTTGATGTCGTTCAGTTGTTGTTCGTTGCGCGCTTGGAATTTCAGGTTTTGACGGCTGAAAATCAGGCAGGACGGGTGGTCTTTGGCTTTTGCTGCTTCAGCCCACGCTACCAAGGATTCGGCAGTGTCGCACGGACGCCATACGTCCATGTTCGGAATCAGGCGCAGGGTGGCGGTTTGCTCGACGGGTTGGTGGGTCGGTCCGTCTTCGCCGAGACCGATGGAGTCGTGGGTGAAGACGAAGACGGGGTTGATTTTCATCAGTGCCGCCATACGCAGGGCGTTGCGTTCGTATTCGCTGAACATCAGGAAGGTCGCGCCAAACGGTTTAACGCCGCCGTGCAGGGCAAGACCGTTCATGATGGCACCCATGCCGAACTCGCGCACGCCGTAGTGGATGTAGTTGCCGCCTTTTTCGCGGGTAACGGAGATGCTGTTTGACCAGTCTGTCAGGTTGGACGGGGTCAGGTCGGCAGAACCGCCTACCAGTTCGGGCAGCTCTTTAGCGAGGATTTCGATGCTGTTTTGGCTGGCTTTGCGGGTGGCGATGGTTTCTGCTTTGGCGCACACTTCTTTCAATGCGGCTTGAACATATTCATCGAAATTGTCCGGCAGTTTTTTATCCATGCGGCGCACAAATTCTGCGGCTTCGGCAGGATATTTGGCTTGGTATTGCGCAAACAGCTCGTTCCATTCCGCTTCCAGTTTCGCACCTTGTTCTTTCGCATCCCATGCGGCATAGATTTCTTGTGGGATTTCAAATGCGGGGTAAGTCCAGCCCAAATGTTTGCGTGTGGCTTCGATTTCGTCCGCGCCCAAAGGTGCGCCGTGGGTTTTGTGGCTGCCTTCTTTGTTGGCACTGCCTTTGCCGATTAAGGTTTTGCAGCAGATGATGGACGGTTTGCCGGTTTCGGCGCGTGCAGCTTCGATGGCGGCTTGAATGGCGGCGGTGTCATGACCATTTACGTTGGGAACGACGTGCCAGCCGTAGCTTTCAAAGCGTTGCGGGATGTTTTCGGTAAACCAGCCGTCCACTTTGCCGTCGATGGAAATATTGTTGTCATCATACAAAACAATCAGTTTGCCCAAGCCCAAGGTGCCGGCGAGCGAACAGGCTTCGTGGGATACGCCTTCCATCAGGCAGCCGTCGCCCATGAAGACGTAGGTGTAGTGATCGACGATGTTCAAACCGTCTTTATTGAATTCGGCGGCAAGGATTTTTTCTGCCAATGCCATGCCCACTGCGTTGGCAATGCCTTGTCCCAACGGGCCGGTCGTGGTTTCCACGCCGTCGGTGTAGCCGTATTCGGGGTGGCCGGGGGTTTTGCTGTGCAGCTGGCGGAAGTTTTTCAGGTCTTCAATGCTCAGGTTGTAGCCGGTCAGGTGCAGCAGGCTGTACAACAGCATGGACGCGTGGCCGTTGGAGAGGATGAAGCGGTCGCGGTTGTAGAATTTGGGGTTGGCGGGGTTGTGGTGCAGGAATTTCGTCCACAATACTTCCGCCATTTCGGCCATACCCATCGGCGCGCCGGGGTGGCCGGAATTTGCTTTTTGAACGGCATCGGCCGAGAGGAAACGGATTGCGTTTGCCAGTTGAGACATTTTGTACCTTCCTTGCTGTATTGGTTTGAAACGTTAAAGAAAATCCCGCTGATTATCGCCCGATTCGGGCAGGCTTTCAAGGACGCGGGCGGCTTTCAGACGACCTTTCTGCATATTGGTGGAAACACTTTGAATCAGTACGGCGTTGCCTCGCCTTAGCTCAAAGAGAACGATTCTCTAAGGTGCTGAAGCACCAAGTGAATCGGTTCCGTACTATCTGTACTGTCTGCGGCTTCGTCGCCTTGTCCTGTTTTAAAAGTTGCCCGCATAAGGGGTCGTCTGAAACAGACAAAGTAGATGAGATTAACTGTTATTTCGTTTTGAAACAGTAGTTTATAAATTTTTATCGGATATATAGCAATTGGCTATAAATATAGTGTTATCGGTTATATGCAACTGCTTGAATATCGCCGATTTCGGACTGAAACGACAGAAAAATCAAGACGGACGGCATATAAAAGCTAAAGATGGCTTTTTGCTTTGATAAAGTGCAAATGATATGATTCCGACGTAAACAAAAGGTCGTCTGAAAAACCAATCAAGCCAGTAATCAGAATAAAAGGCCTCTGAAAAACACCTGAAGGAACACCGAAAATGTCAACAGAAAACCAAGCTGAAAACGCTGCCACAGAAGAAACGCCGGCTGCGCCCAAAGAGCCGTCTGAAAAACCGGCAAAACCTGCGAAAATGGCGCCTCCCAAGCCGATTAATCCCAGAGCCAGCGTGATTCAAATCCATCCGGAAGGCGAGCGCATCCATCCGAAAAAAGCGGAAGGGCGGTTCGCCAAATTGCGTATTGCCGCCGTATTGGCGACCCAGTTTGTGTTTTATGTGATTCCGTGGTTCAACTGGAGCGGCCGTCAGGCGGTGCTTTTCAATATTCCGGACCGACATTTCTTCATTTTCGGATTGTCGCTGGGTATGGGCGACTTGATTTACCTCGCCCTGTTGCTGATGATTTGCGCTTTCGGGCTGTTTTGGTGGACGACGATTGCCGGACGTTTGTGGTGCGGCTATTCCTGCCCGCAGACGGTTTACACCGAAATCATGCTGTGGATCGACAACTTGGTTGAAGGCGACCGCAACAAACGCCTGAAGCTGGAAAAATCGCCGTGGAATTTCACTAAAATCCGCATCAAAGCCACTAAAGCCCTGCTGATTTTCCTCTTTTGCGCGTGGACAGGTATTACCTTTGTCGGTTGGTTCGTTCCGATCCGCCAGTTTGTTCCCGACTTGTTTACCGGGATGGCAGGTGGCGGAGCGATGTTTGCCGCAGCGTTCTACGGCTTCGTCACTTTCTTCTTTGCCCACATCATGCGTGAGAAAGTGTGTCTGCATATGTGTCCGTATGCACGCTTCCAAAGTGCGATGTTCGATAAAGACACGCTGATTATTTCTTACGATGCCGAACGCGGCGAACCGCGCGGCGCACGCAAGAAAACCGTCAATAAAGAAGAAAGCGGGTTGGGCGATTGTATTAACTGTGCCATGTGCGTCCAAGTCTGCCCGGTCGGTATCGACATCCGTAACGGCTTGCAATACCAATGTATCGGCTGTGCGGCGTGTATCGATGCCTGTGACGAAATCATGGATAAAATGGGTTATCCGCGCGGTTTGATACGCTATACGACCGAAGGCGCGTTGGAACACGAATATCCTGAAAGCGACATCAAAAAACGCTTGAAACGTCCGCGTGTAGCGGGATACGGTGCTGTTTTGTTGGTGGTCATCATCGCTTTCTTGGTCGGACTTTCGACCCGTAAAATGGTCGAAGTCGATATTTTGAAAGACCGCGGCGTGATGGTGCGCGAAAACAGCAAAGGTTGGCTGGAAAACGCTTACAACCTGCGCATTATCAACAATAGCGAAAACGAACAAGTGATGACTGCGGCAGTCAAAGGCTTTGAAGAAATTGCCCTGACCGGACTGCCGGAAGGTGGCGTAAAAATCGCACCGCGCGAAACGTTGACCATTCCCGTCCAAGTTTCCACTATTCCTGAATATGCAAACAAGGGCAGCCATCCAATTGAGTTTACCTTCACTTATCGCGAAACCGGCAAAGCAGATGGTGAACCCATCATCTTGGAAGAAGAAGCAACCTTTATCGGAGAATAAAACGTGTCCGAGCAAAAACAAGTCAAACCTTGGTACAAACACATTTGGCCGTGGGTATTGATGGCGGGTCCTATTTTTGTCGTGATTGCCAGTGTCTCCATGTTCTTTGTTGCCAAAGAGCATACAACCGACTTGGTAACGGACGACTATTACAAAGACGGCAAACACATCGACATCCAGCTTCACCGCGATGAAGAAGCGGTGAAGCGTCATATACAGGTGCAAGTGCTGATCAGTCCGGATAAGGATGCTGCCAAAGTGTTCGTCAGCGGAGAATTCGATTCCAAGCAGCCTTTGAATCTTCTCTTGATGCACCCGACTAAAAAATCGGAAGACCAAACCGTCAAACTGCGCGCCGTCAGTACGGAAGCCCAAAACGGCCGTATGGAGTATGAAGCAACTTTCAAACCCCTGACACCGACCAACCATTGGTATCTGCGCGTGGAAGACAGTTCAGGTGTTTGGCGGGTGGAAGACAAATGGATCGTCAGCCAAGGCAATGCGATCAATTTGACCCCTATGGACAAATTGTTTGGTAATGCCGATCAGAAACCGAAAGATTCAGGACAATAGTTTGTTTGACACGTTCAAAAGGTCGTCTGAAAAATTTCAGACGACCTTCATGCTGTAAGGTTTGTGATGATGTTGGCGCAAATATAGTGGATTAACTTTAAACCAGTACGGCGTTGCCTCACCTTAGCTCAAAGAGAACGATTCTCTAAGGTGCTGAAGCACCAAGTGAATCGGTTCCGTACTATTTGTACTGTCTGCGGCTTCGTCGCCTTGTCCTGATTTAAATTTAATCCACTATAAAGCGGGTAGGGGATATGGCAGTATCGGTTGTAAACGTAGCTGAATGACTGTTAAGGCAGAACAATCGTTTTCAGACAACCTCTGTCGTCATGAAAGAAACAAGGACAAGATATGAGCAAACGCTGGCGCAGGCTGACGGACAACGAAATCAAAATGGCAAAGCTGATTTTTGCCGACAGTATCGATTACGCGCGCGTCAAAATCTATCGCGGCATTCCTTGTCTGCCAACCATGCAGGTTGCCGTTTCACCCAATGGAAACATCTATTTCCCGCGTAATAACTGCCCTGACGACTTCGCCCTCGCTTCTGCTTCCTATCAAATATGGATGATTCATGAATTGACCCATGTTTGGCAGTATCAGCAAGGCTTTAAAACTTGGTTGGGCGGATTGTTTTTGTTTGTCAGCGGAGGCTATCGCCGGCGTCGTGCCTATCTCTATCCCAAGCTGTCCGATATTTGTCATTTCAGTATGCTGAATATGGAGCAGCAGGCGGATTTGTTGGCGCATTATTACGCGTCGTGTTATCTAAAAGGCAACATATACAACGCCAAAAATCAAACCTTTCAAAGCGTTTTAAAGTCATTTATTGACGACCCGTGCCAAAAAGAATGGCTGCCTCAATGCAGGTTTTATCGAAAAAACAAACAGACTTGAGAGATTTTATTGGCTGAAGATGGTTCGAATACAAGCTTTCAGACAGACAAGCAAGTCCGTTATAATAGGCAAATTAACTATCATAAACACATCAAAGGTAAATCATGCCTTGGAACATACCGATTTTTCTGACTTGGATGCGCGTTTTGCTGATTCCGGTCTTTACGTTGCTGTTTTTCCTACCCAAAGGGTGGATTGCACCGGAAACCGTCAATTGGACCGCCGCTATCATCTTTGCACTCGCCGCTGTAACCGATTGGTTTGACGGTTTTTTGGCAAGGCTTTGGAAGCAAACCTCCGATTTCGGCGCATTCCTCGATCCCGTTGCGGATAAATTGATGGTAGCGACCGCATTATTGCTGCTGGTCAGCCTTGGCCGTACTTATGTTATTTTCGCCATCATCATCATCGGCAGGGAAATCACCATTTCCGCTTTGAGGGAATGGATGGCGCAAATGGGCAGACGCAGCAGCGTTGCCGTTGCCACCATCGGCAAATTTAAAACCGCCGCGCAAATGGTCGCCATATTTTTATTGCTCTTAGCCTCCAATCAGTTTGACAATATTTTTTACCTGACAGGTAACATATTGATGTTTATCGCATCTGTATTAACCCTCTGGTCAATGTTCTATTATCTGAAAATGGCGTGGCAGGAAATTAAATAAAAAATAAAACAAACCCCTTGACGACAAGTTTCAAATCCATAATAATTGCGTCTTCTTCGGAAACAGCAGTAAAAACAGACGTTCGGCGGGAATAGCTCAGTTGGTAGAGCGCAACCTTGCCAAGGTTGAGGTCGCGAGTTCGAGACTCGTTTCCCGCTCCAAACGAATCCTGTCTTAAGTTGCTATAAAGTTTCTCCGATGCGGGAATAGCTCAGTTGGTAGAGCGCAACCTTGCCAAGGTTGAGGTCGCGAGTTCGAGACTCGTTTCCCGCTCCACAGTTTAATTTTCAGATGTGTCCCATGCGGGAATAGCTCAGTTGGTAGAGCGCAACCTTGCCAAGGTTGAGGTCGCGAGTTCGAGACTCGTTTCCCGCTCCATACTTCAGGCACATTTGGATATGCGGGAATAGCTCAGTTGGTAGAGCGCAACCTTGCCAAGGTTGAGGTCGCGAGTTCGAGACTCGTTTCCCGCTCCAGTTTGAACACTACTTGGTAGTTTGTTTGGCGAGATAGCAAAGTGGTTATGCAGCGGATTGCAAATCCGTCTACGCCGGTTCGATTCCGACTCTCGCCTCCACTCATTTCATGGCGGGGTGGCAGAGTGTTTATGCTATAAGGGGTGCAACCCTTATACAGGCCGGTTCAAATCCGCGCCCCCGCCTCCAAATTTCAATATAAAACAGTCTGCGCCCGGGTGGTGAAATAGGTAGACACAACGGACTTAAAATCCGTCGGCCCTAAACCGGCCGTGCCGGTTCGATTCCGGCTCCGGGCACCACAACCGCTTTTAGAGCGGTTATTTTTTTGTCTATCGCAGTCTAATGCTGTAAACCAAAGCCAAGAAATACAAGGCTTTCCGCTGGTTTTGGCATCTATTTATCATCTAATTCAGCCTAATTGAAGTAACCTAAAATTTACGGTATCTTTTGCGGTATCTGAAAAATACCTCGAAAAAATACCGTAAAAATGAAGCTGAACGACTGACAAATCAAAAACGCCAAGCCCGCCGAAACAGGGAAAA
>NZ_POWX01000012.1 GCF_003044445.1 Neisseria mucosa | reverse complement strand
CAGCATGGTGCCTTCAAATCGGTGGAAGAGCTCAAAAACGTTAAAGGCATCGGCGAGGGTATCTTCTCCAAACTGAAGGCCGAAGCAACCGTCGCGCCCGCACCTGCAAACACAAAAGCTAAAAACGCCGTCCCATCACCTAAAAAATAAACCTATCCGCGTATTCGTGAAATTGCAGGTGAATACGATGGTCAAACTAAAAAACGTCCAGTCCCGGAAGGGAATGGGCGTTTTTGTTTGTTGAACCGATCTTCTTCCCGTCTCACAGAGTGAAACAGGGCAATGTACCGTTTCGGCAGTTCCTGCAATATTGTGACTTACTCCTTAGGCCTTAAACGCGTGGTAGATGGTGACGCGGCTGACTTGGTAGCGGAGGGCTAGGGAGGTAACGCTTCCCTTTTCCTGTGTATAGGCCTGTCAAATGGTTTGGTGGTATAGGGTGAAGCAGGTGTTTTTGTGCATGTTCTTGTTTCAGTATTTTCCCGAAAATACTGAAACAGCACTACTGTTTTCTACATGTAAGGATTGCAGGCTTGCCTGTAAAAATTCATCGTCAGGGTGTGGATGAATAGCTTTTTCCTAAAACCCCGCCCGATCCAATTCTTCCAACAGAGCAGGCCGGCGCGGTTTTTCGCTATATCGTTCCCTGATTTCGTCGGCAAAGTTTTCCATCGCCTGCCGTTGTGCGGAATATTGGCGGCGGAGGATCTTTAATTGGTTGAAGAGCTGGCGGTATTGCTTACGGTTGCTTGCTTCGTGAATTTCAACCGCAAAGATTTTCAGGTAGCAAGCTACGATTTGATCGTGATACGGCTCGGGGAAAGACGGGGCAAAACGTTCCATCATGTACAACGAAAGGTGTTGCTGCAATAGGGCGAGCAGCTGGTCGAATTCCTGTTCATGCTCCAATATTTCAGCTTGCAGCGAATATTCACCCGACAAGCGCGCAAGCAGGCGGTTAAATTCATGCGGCCATTCGGCGGCGGGAAACGTGGCTTTCCACGCCTCGTAATGCGGCAATGAAAGGCTGGTGGAAAACGCCAAATCCGCTGCGATTTCGCGGACATTTTTACCGGTTTTCTTCAATACATCAAACAGTTGCAGCTTCCATTTATGCGCCGTGCCGGGGGTTCCTTCATCTTCGGCAATGCTGATGCCTTCGCGCAAGAGGCGCTCCGCTTCCGCCCAATCTTGTTGACCGACAGCTTGTTCTACCGCAATTTGTCTGAATTGCGGCAGGTGCAGATGTCGTCTGAAATAATCCTGCGCGGCAGCAGTATCGCCTTTCGCCTGCAAAACCTGCCAACCCTCAAATGCCCAAAATTCATGTTCCCAACCCGACTTGGTAACAGCCAAACGTTTAGCCACATAATCTTGCCACGCCTGCCATTCGCCGCGCAGCCGCCATATTTGTGCACGGATTTGGTAGATTTTATTGCCTGCCTCGGAGTATTCAAAATAGCGGTTGTCGTCCAAGCATTTGTCCAAAAAATTGATCAAACGCTTTGGGACGTTTTCCATAACCGCCTCTTCCAGCAGGTCGAGTGCCATATACATGGCATCGCCCAACATACCGTCTGAATCGTCCGCCTTTTCAAAAGCATCCTGCAAACGCGGTATCAACAGAGGCAAAGCCTGCTGCAACGCCGCCGTCCCCTCCTGCGCCACATCTTCCAACCAGTTTTGCAGCCTGAAGCCCAAATCAGCGGCTTCGTAGTAATCATAATATCGGGTTCGGGAAAAGATTTGAGAGAGCTGCTGCCGATACGGATTGCCGCGCTTTTTAGGCTGCTGCGCGTCGGGTTCTGCCGACTGGTTATCCTGAGTTTGCTCGCGCACCGCATACCACAACGCCGCCATATGCTTGCACGCCCAGCCATAAGGACAATCGCAGCCCCCGTCCTTAATGTACAAATCACTATCCAGCTTCAGCCATACCGAATAGTTTTCCGAACCGCACACCTCCGCCCGATAACGCCCGGCGGAAGTTTTTTGGACATCGCGAACCTTGCCCTGCTGAAAATACAGCAGTCCGCGTTCGGCGATGTGGGGCGGAAATAGGCGGGGTAGGTAGATACCGGACATGGTTTGCTTCCAAGAAGTTGTTGAAACATGGGAAGTTTACTGGTTTAGACGACGTTTGGGGAGAGGGTAGAGGGAATCCTTGTTTTACGAAGTGGCAAAAGGTCGTCTGGAAATGGGTTTCAGACGACCTTTGGAGTGGTTGGGAAGGGCTATGGTTTAAAGAGACCGCGTGCGTGCGTACCGCACACACCCTACAGACGGGTTTTGTGGGATTGCAGGTAGCTGCTGTATTGGAAGATGGATAGAATATTCTTGAAAACGAAATTTTTTAGGCGTAAAATCCCTATTAACGAAATTTATAGTTCAGAGTGGGTTTGTTATGACTTTCACAAAATCAAAAGAGATTGCTAATCTATTAGTTACAAATATTCCCCAAGATTTGCTTCTTGCAATACAGGAAGCATTAATTGTGGGGGCTGAGCGAGCTTATAATGGAACTAAACAGTTAGATAAAGGACATGTTAAAAATGCACGAGGGCAAATGAGACATTTTGAACAAAACCAAGCCTTTCATTCAGCACTCTTAACTCATGGTATTAATGTATCGGAATTGAGTGGGAATAAGATTGTTGTAGGACGAATAGGTATTTGGAATATTGCTCGTGGAACTGCCAACGATGATAATTGGCATAGCTTAAAAAGAAGTAAATCACGCCAATTACTCGCGCAAAAAAATGCTTTTATGGAGAATTTGGTCTATGGAAATTTGTTTGATGAAGAAAGTCCAAAAGAAGGAACTGTATTCTTTATAAGCAGCTTTTCTAAAAATGCAGATTCTCAATTAGAAAGACCCATATCTATTCAAATAGCTGTTTGCGATAAGTTTATGAATAATTGGTTGTTTATTGAGTCTATTGAGAAATTTATAGAAAGATATAACTTTGAACAAATAATTCAGCCACAAGAACAAAAAGACTTGGCAACTCCAGCCCTGAAAAGTGGTAAGCAAATGTATGGTACTTCAGAATGAGCAAAAATGGTATCTCAGGCTTTAATAGTGAGCGACTGCAGCAAATCATGACAATTCGTGGCTTAACTCAAGCACAACTTGCGGCAATGGTTGGGGTGTCCACTTCTACTCTAAGTAAGTGGAAGAATGGGCAGCACATGCCGGATATAGATGCGTTGAATAGATTAGCTAATATATTAGATGTTACTGCCGAATGGTTTACGCGACCAATTATCTCTGGTATTGAAATACCTTTATTTCGTAGTAATGCATCAGCATATAAACACGCACGCTTAATGTTGAAAGAACGGTTAAGCTGGCTAGAAGAAAGTGTAATGTATCTTTCTGAATATGTTGATTTTCCAAAGCAAATATTACCAAAGCGAGAATTTGTTAATCCAAAGGAAATTTCACAAATTGATATTGAGATTGCTGCCTTAGAATTCAGAGAAATAATGGGGCTTGGGCAAGCTCCAATTCAAAATTTATTATTAGCAGTAGAGGGAGCTGGTGTTATAGTTGTTAGAGAAATAACAGATATTTCTACTATTGAGGGACTGTCTACATGGGGCAAAGAAACAAAAATACCACTAATATTATTATCTGCTGATAAGGACAACTATTTCAGAAGCAGATTTGATTTGGCTCATGAATTAGGTCATTTAATTTTGCATAAGCATATACCAGATAAACTAAGGGATACTTTTTATAACACTATGGAAGAGCAAGCCCATGCGTTCGCAGGGGCATTATTGTTGCCTGAAGATAGTTTCGTATCTAAAATTCGCATACCAACAACATTAGATGACTTGCTTATTCAAAAACAGTATTGGGGCATATCTGTTGCTGCAATTATTATGAGATTGCATAAACTAGGTTTAATAGACGATGATGCTAAAACAAATTTATTTAAGCGAAGGTCTGCTAGATGGGGGGCAAAATCTGAACCAGGTGATAAAGATAGGCAGCCTGAAAAACCAGTATTATTGAAAAGAACGATTGAGTTATTGATTAATGAAAAAATATTGGATATTGAAAATATGAAATCTTATTTTGGTTTAGGTCAGAAAGATTTAATTAATTTACTGGGATTAAATGTTGATTTTTTTGAAAGGAAAAATTCAAAGATTATTCCCTTTACGAAGCTAAAAAAATATTCTTAATTTACAAAGGCCGTCTGAAATTTTCAGACGACCTTTCCTTTTATCCTTTATTCAAGCCATCCCACTCCTTCAACAACCTTTTCACCGACACCGGATACGGCGTTTTCAACTCCTGCGCAAACAGCGACACTCTCAATTCTTCAATCATCCATCTAAACGCGGCGAGGTCGTCTGAAATCGGTTGTCCTTGTTTTATCAAGCCGTCGGTTTTTTCCTGCCACATTTGTTCCAGTTCTTGAATATCGGCTTCGCGGGCTGCGTCGCGGGCGGGGTTGCTGCTGTATTTTTCGAGGCGCAGGGTCATGGCTTTGAGGTAGATGGGGAGGCGCGGCCATTGTGCCCACGGGGTGCGGGTGGCGAAGCCGGCGGCGAGCAGGGTTTGCAGGCGTTGGCGCAGGAGGTGGGTGAGCGGATGTTTGCCGAGTTTGCCGTTCAGTTCGGCGTAGGCGGCGGCGGTTTCCTGCAAGTAGCGGCTGAGGGCTTCTTTGACGGCGGGCAGGCGGCTGCGGGCGCGTTTGATTTGTTCTTTGAAGGCTTTTTCGTTGCGCGGCAGCTCGTCTTCGCCGATAAAGGCGCGGTCGCAGACGGCTTGGGTGAGGTCGTCGCGCAGGGTGTCGGCGTTGATGTGTTTGAGCAGCATGGCGGCTTGGGTGAAGCCTTGGATGCCTTTGTTCAGGTCTTTAACTTGTTCTTTTAGTTGTAGTTTCATGAGTTCGATCACGCCTAATCGGTGGGCTTGTTCGGCGGCGGCGGACGTGTCGAACAGGCGCAGGGCGATGCGGCCGTCTTTTTCTTTTTGCAGGCCGAGGTAGCCGGTGAGCTGTTGTTTGCCGCGGGCGAATTTGATGGATTCGGGCAGGGTGCCGATGTCCCACGTGGTAACGTTGTCGCGCTCGAATTCTTGGGTGTTGTCGCGGAAGGTGGTGGCGGCGGCTTTGCCAAGTTGTTGTTGGATTTGGATTAAATCGCGCCCCATAGCTAATTCTTGTCCGCCGTCGTCGATGATGCGGAGGTTGAAATAGCAGTGTTCGGGCAGCCTGAACGCGGCCCATTCGTCTTGGTTGATTTGCTCCAGTATGCGGATGTCGCCTGCGGTTTTGGCGATGGCTTGGGCGAGCTGGGGCAGGATGGGGGCGTTGCGGTCGGGGTTTTGGCTTAAAAATTGGGTGATGAATTCGGGCACAGGCACGCAGATGCGGCGGATTTGTTTGGGTAGCGCTTTGATTTGCAACTGGATTTTTTCGCGTATCATGCCGGGCACGAGCCATTCGAGGGCGGCGGAGCTGATGCGGTTGAGCACGGTAAGCGGCAGGGTGAGGGTAACGCCGTCGAGCGGGTGGTGCGGCTCGAAGCGGTAGCTGAGTTTGAATTTGCCGTCTGCGGTTTGCCAGTGTTTGGGGAATTGTTCTTCGGTGATGTGCGCGGCGGCGTGCTGCATGAGGTCGTCGCGGCTAAGGAACAGCAGGCGGGGGTTGTCGCGCTCGGCGGTTTTGAGCCAGGCTTGGAAGGTGCGGATGTCGGCGAGGGGTAGGGGTTTCAGACGACCTTTTGGGGGTGCAGGCTGCTTTTTGGGTTTGGGGTCGTCTGAAAGGCGTGTAGGTCGGATACTCGTATCCGACGTTTGTGCAGCGTCAAAAGTTTTGTCGGATTCAAGAATCCGACCTACGGTTTCAGGCTGCTTTTGGGCATGGTTTGCCTGACGAACCATGCGGTAATTGGTCAAAACCAAGCCGTTGCGCGGGATTTGGTTTTCGTGTTGCCGCACAAAGCCTTGTTTTTGGAAAAATGCCAATGCGGCTTTGGATGCGTCTACCGTTATGGTTTTGCCGCTGTCTGCCGATGGCAAAACGGCATTCAGTAGCGCGGTAGCGATGCCCTGCCGCTGGTGGTGCGGGTCGGTATAAAGGCAATTTAGGTGGCTTTGTTCGGGCTGGTATTCAATGAAACCGAGCACGCGCCCGTTGTGCGTGGCGACGCGGACATTGCCGCCGTCGATGTGTTTTTGCCAGAAATCGGCATCGTCTGCGCCTTGTAGCCATGCGTTTTTTTCCTGCTCGCTGTAATGGCTGTTTGAAATATGTTTGACGGCGAGGCGGAATAATTCGGCAAGGGCGGCTGCATCGCTAGTTGTGGCGGGGCGAATATGGGGTTTCAGGCTGCCTTTGAGGTCGTCTGAAAGGTGGTTTTCAGGCTGCCTGTTGTCTTTTAGGCTACCTGAAAAGTGTGTAGGTCGGATACTCGTATCCGCTCGTGCCAATAAGATGAGTTCGTCGGCAGTCTCAGCATCGGGATAGTGCACCAAGCCTGCTTCGTCAAATTGCGCCATTACGCCGCTTTGTAATGTCGCCCATTCTTCGGCGGAACCTATGGACGGGTCGCATTGCTGCTCGGCAATCAAGGCAACGATTTTGCCGTGCCATTGTTTGCTGTCGATCGTTACACGGTCACCCAGCAGGATAGGTTGACCGTCAGCGTAGCATAGGGAGTTTTCGGGTAGCTTTTGAGCTTTGGGGTCGTCTGAAACCGTTGAAACTCCAGCACCTTGTTCCCTCTCCTGCGGGAGAGGGTTAGGGAGAGGGTTTGCTGCGGCTGCGGAAAAGTTGGTTTGTGCGGCAACTGTTTTGCCCTCTCCCCGGCCCTCCCCCACGGGGGAGGGAGTAGTTTGCTGAGGGTTTGCAGGACGCAGGTCGTCTGAAAGTGTTGAAGCTGCGACACTCTGTTCCCTCTCCTGTGGGAGAGGGGTAGGGAGAGGGCTTGCTGAGGTTGAGGAAAAGTTGGTTTGTGCGGCAACTGTTTTGCCCTCTCTCCGATCTTCCCTCGCGTAGGAGGGGGCAGTTTGCTGCTGATTTGTAGGATGCAGGCCGTCTGAAACCGCGTCTGCCGTATAAAAATCGGGCAGCCGTTCGTGATAAAACGCGAACAGGGCTTCATCATCGACCAGTACATCCTGCTTGCGCGATTTGTGTTCGAGTTCGGTAATTTCCTTAATCAGCTTTTTGTTGTGGACAAAAAATTCCGCTTTCAAATCGCATTCCTGCGCCACCAGCGCGCTGCGGATAAAGATTTCGCGGGCTTCTTCGGGGGCGATTCTGCCGTAGGACACGGGGCGGCGCGGCAAGACGGTCAGGCCGTAGAGCGTTACCCGTTCGCTAGCGATGACTTCGCCGCGTTTTTGTTCCCAATGCGGCTCGAAATAGTGGTAGCGGACGAGGTGCGGCGCTTCCTGCTCAATCCATTCGGGCTGAATAGCGGCTACGTCGCGGGCATAAAGTTTTGTTGTTTCAACGAGTTCTGCCGCCATCACCCATTTGGGCTTGGCTTTGAACAGGGCGGAGGCGGGGAAAAGGTGGAAGCGGCTGCCGCGCGCGCCGGTGTAGTCGTTGCCGTCGGGCGATTTCATGCCGACGTTGGCAATGAGGCCGGTGAGCAGGGCGCGGTGGATTTGTTCGTAGCCCGCTTCTTTGACGGCACGGATTTGGGCGCGGTGTTGTTTCTTATCCAGTTGTTTTTGTTTGAGTTTGGCGGATAGGTCTTGGTCGCCTGCATTTTCAGACGACGTGAGCTGCTTGACTTCGGGAGGTCGTCTGAAAGCGGCTTCCTTGGTGGTCAAACCCATTTCAATCGCGGTTTGGGCAAGCTGGTGGTGCAGCTCGCGCCACTCGCGCATCCGCAGGTGCGACAGGAAATATTGGCGGCACCACTGCACCAGCTGCTTGTTGGACAAACCTTTGTCGCGCTCGCGCTGGAAACTGTCCCAAATGTTCAGATAGGCAAGGAAATCGGACTGCTTGTCGGTAAAACGCTCGTGTGCCTTGGCGGCGGCATCGCGCGCTTCCAGCGGCCGCTCGCGCGGGTCTTGAATCGACAGCGCGGACGCGATCACCAATATTTCCGCCATGCAGTCGTGCTTCTTCGCCGCCAGCAAAATACGCGCGATTTTCGGGTCGATGGGCAGGCGCACCATTTGTTCGCCGAGTTTGGTCAGGCGGTAACGGGGAGGGGGGAGTTGTCTAGGTGTGTTTTGCATGGTTTTAATAGATGTTGTAGGTTGAACATTGATGCCCGACATGATTTTGTGATTCGAGGATAAGTGCCTTAATTACGTATGTTTCCTAAATCTAAACAAGCAAACAAATTTATCTGCTATTTCAAATGCACATCAATCGGAGCATTATGTTGCACAAGATAAATTACTGATTAACGCTTCTATCATTAAATTTCGATTCCCCTCTTTTGCACCAACATGGTAAAAATGCTCTCTAATTGAAATAGAAAAATCAGACCACAAATCATTGATATATTGGTTTTTACGATAGCGGTTATGATGCCATGTAGATAGAATAAAGGATACTCCTTGGTTATCTAACAAGTGATGCAAATGTTGTTCGTCTTTTTCTGTCCAAGTATTAAAGTAATCTGAATGGCGATCAATATAAGGAGGATCACAATAAATTAAATCTCCTGCTTTAGCTTGTAAAATAGTCTCTTCAAAACTTTGGCAGATAAACTCAAAAGATTTTGTAGCGATGATTTTACTTACTGTATCAACTTGATTTACAATTTTGGTTACATATGCTTGCGCAAAGCGTTGCGGTTTACGACAAAACGGAATGTTGAACTCTCCCTTTTTATTAAACCGAATCATGCCGTTAAAACCTGAGCGATTTAGAAATAAAAAATCCAGCGGGTTACCATGCAAATTAAACCGATCTCGAACGCTGTAGTAATGCTGCTCACCATTTTCCAAAAGTAAAGCACCTTCCTTATTTAAATAAGATTTTGTTATATTGGCATTGATTTCACCTGTTTGAATAGCTTGATAAAAACGGATAAGGTGCGGATTAGTATCGCATACCAAAGCCTTGTGTGGCGCAAGATTAAATGCAACAACACCGGTGCCCATGAAAGGTTCTATCCAAGTGCCTGAGAAATCTTTAGGTACATAATCAGCAATCCAAGGAACAAGTTTGGTTTTTATTCCTTGAGACTTAATGGGTGGTACAATTACTTTCATTTTTTACTACCTTTATTATTTTTCTTGACAATTAAACTAGTATCACCATTTTTGTACATTACAAAATCCAATAAATTAGTAATCAGTTTTCCGTTGCTGTCTTTAATTTTGCTGTAATTTATCCAATAATCATTAAACCATTCTTCTCCTAATTTTGAAAACATTCCGTTTCCATTCAAAATATCTTGAATATTTTCAATGCTGCCGATATTGGCAGTATTTCCACTGCCTCTTTTATCGCTGGCAATTTTCCATTTCTCTGCAACAAAAAATTGGAAATCTCCAATTACAGAACTAATTGTATTAAGTTGTTTTAACTTAAAAATTTTTGTTTCATCTATTTTTTCTGGTGATGTCCTATTATAAATTACACCTAAACAATAATGCCCTAAATAGCTGTTGTAGGAAAATTGGATATTCTTGGTACTATTTCTATCCGTAAAATATTCTCCGTGCGAACCTAATGTAAACCCGTTACATAAAGTTTCGGTTTTGCGATACGTGGTTTTTAAATCCAATGCAAAACGTATATTTTCATTTTTAATATCCACGAACGAAATATCTGGGTAATAATTTTGATGTTCAGCCAATACAATTTTGTAACCATATTTAGTTGCAAATTGTACTAATAATGGAAATAAATGGATTTCTAGAATTTTAGAAATAATCTTTGTATCGGAAGAAATCGTGTAGATATTTTTATAAATGTCTATAAATCCCTTAATTGACCATTTTCCGTGCGAATCACTAATTTTATTAGATAAATCTTGCACAAAATGGCGTAGGTTGTTTTCAAAAGATTGTTTAATTGTTTGATTGTTATTCATAATATTTTCCAAATTTAAAATTTCGTTTGAATTTAAAATTTTTTGGGCATAAATGTCCGATCTGCCTGTTTTCAGACGACCTCCACCGCCCCTAATTCCAATAACACCTGAAACCCGTCATTGATATACCGCGAATCGGGCATTTCTAAAAACGGGAATGCTGCCACGTCGCCCAGTTTCAACGCTGCCATGCGCAGAATGACGGCGGCTAGGTTGCTGCGGACGATTTCCGGGTCGGTGAATTCAGGGCGGCTGTTGAAATCTTCTTCTGAAAACAGTCGGATACACACGCCTGCGGAGACGCGTCCGCAGCGGCCGGAGCGTTGGCGCGCGGCGGCTTGGGAGATTTTTTCGACATGAAGCTGCTCCACTTTTGCCCGTGCGGAATAGCGTTTGACGCGTGCGAGGCCGGTGTCGATGACGTATTTGATGCCTGGGACGGTGAGCGAGGTTTCGGCGACGTTGGTTGCCAGTACGATGCGGCGTTTCGCGCCGGAGGGATGGAAGATTTTGTGCTGTTCGGCGTGCGATAGGCGTGCGAACAGGGGCAGGATTTCGTCGTTGCGGCGCAGCGTGGACTTGCGCAGGGCTTCGGCGGCTTCGCGGATTTCGCGTTCGCCCGGCAGGAACACCAAAATATCGCCTTCGCCGTGTCGCGCCAATTCGTCCGCCGCATCGACAATCGCGTCGGTCAACTCCACTTCCGCGTCGTCTTCGTCTTTGCTGGTCAGCGGGCGGTAGAGGATTTCGACGGGATAGGTGCGCCCGCTCACTTCCAGCACGGGCGCGCCGTTGAAGTGTTGGGAGAAGCGTTCTGCGTCTATGGTTGCCGAGGTGATGATGACTTTCAAATCGGGGCGGCGCGGCAGAAGCTGTTTCAGGTAGCCCAGTAGAAAGTCAATGTTTAGGCTGCGTTCGTGCGCTTCGTCGATGATAATCGTGTCGTAGGCAGCGAGATAGCGGTCGGTCTGGGTTTCCGCCAGCAGGATGCCGTCGGTCATCAGCTTGATGCAGGCATCGCGCGAGGTGTGGTCGGTAAAGCGCACTTTATAGCCGACCGCGCTGCCGATTTCGGATTTCAGCTCTTCGGCAATCCGCTCTGCCACCGAACGCGCGGCCAAACGGCGCGGCTGGGTATGCCCGATCAAGCCCGCCGCCCCGCGCCCGAGTTCCAGACAAATCTTGGGCAACTGCGTGGTTTTGCCCGAACCGGTTTCGCCGCAAATAATCGTTACCTGATGTTCGGCAATGGCTTTTTTGATTTCCTCGAGCTTCTCGTGAACGGGCAGGGTGTTGTCGAACTCGGGTTTGGGCAATGCGGCCAAACGCTTCAAAAAGATTTCGTGCGATTTTCGGTATTTTTCTTCGACTTTGGACAAGCCGCCGTATTTGTTAGGATTTTTGAAGGCGGAACGCAGGAAATGGCGGTCTTTGGAGAGGGTTTGGGAGAAATCGGGATGGGGCATGGCGTTGGAAAAATTTCAAATAAAACAAAGGGAGTGATTATAGCAAAGGTCGTCTGAAAATTTTCAGACGACCTTTGCCGTTTCGGAAATATTAAGGATGATCTGCAACGTAAGCCTAGAGGCTTGAAATCTTGGCAATCTTTAAATATTTCTTAAAAATGGAGGTCTGGATTCCCGCCTGCGCGGGAATGACGGTGCGAGGGATTGGGTTCGGATTCGATATAAAAGGCTGGCCAGAGGTGGGAGTTGAGAGTCTAGAAATTCCAGCAATCTTTAAACATTCCTAAAAAGCTAAGTCTGGATTCCTTCCTGCGTGGGCATGGCGATATGGGGGGGCTGATTCGGGTTCGATAAAAAGGTCGTCTGAAAACCGAATTTGGTTTTCAGACGACCTTTGGGTTTATAGAAACCCTGTTTACGCCTGCGCTATCGGGCTGTCTTCTTCCGACCGCTCTTCTTCGTGTTCCGCGCTGTTGAGCAATTTCAGCAGCTTTTCGGTTTTTTCCGAGTCTTCGCTGCGGAGAATTTTGGCGGTTTCGGTTTCGAGCAGGGCGGTGTTGCTGTGCAGGATGATGTTTTTGACGGGCAGCAGGTTGTTCGGGTTCATGGAGAAGCGGCGCAACCCCATGCCCAGCAGCATCCGCGTGTAGGCGGTGTCGCCTGCCATTTCGCCGCATATGGAGACGCTTTTTTCCATGCGGTTGGCGGTGCGGATGATGTGTTGCAGCATTTTGAGGACGGCGGGGTGGCCGGGCTGGTAGAGGTGGCTGACGCTGTCGTCGCCGCGGTCGACCGACAAGATGTATTGAATCAGGTCGTTGGTGCCGATGGAGATGAAATCGATGAGTTTGAGGATGCTGCCGACGGTCAGGGCGGCAGACGGGATTTCAATCATGCAGCCGACGCTGACGGTGCCGAAGGTTTCGCCGCGTTCGGTGAGCTGGCGTTGGGCGGTGTCGAGGTGGATAAGGCATTGGCGCACTTCGGACAAGGAGGTAATCATCGGCCACATCATGCGCACGGGACCGTGGGCGGCGGCGCGGAGGATGGCGCGCATTTGGGTGCGGAACATGACGGGTTCGGCGAGGCACAGGCGGATGCCGGTGAGTCCGAGGGCAGGGTTGAGGCTGCCGTTAGGCGTGGTGTTCTGACCGAACCAGCGGGGATTTTTGTCCACGCCCAAGTCGACGGTGCGGATGGTGATGCTTTTGCCTCTCATCTTTTTCACAATCGCGCTGTACACTTCGTACTGCTCGTCTTCAGACGGCATGGTGTCGCGGTTGAGATAGAGGAATTCGCTGCGGAAGAGACCGACGCCGTCTGCGCCGAAATTGTGCAGGGCTTTGATGTCTTCGGCGGATTCGATGTTGGCGAGCAACTCGATGTTGATGCCGTCGGCGGTGGTGGCGGCGGTTTTTTTGAGCTTGTTGAGTTCGCGCTTGTGGAGGCGGTATTCGCGGGCGAGGCGGCGGTATTCGTTGAGGACGACTTCGTCTGGATCGATGATGAGGACGCCGTTGATGCCGTCGACGATGACGGTTTCGTTTTCGGTAATGAGCCTGCGGGCGTTGTGCAGGCCGATGACGGAAGGGATGTCGAGGCTGCGACCTAGGATGGCGGTGTGGCTGGTGGGGCCGCCGACGTCGGTAACGAAAGCGGTGATGCGCTGCTCTTTAAAGAGGACGGTGTCGGCGGGCGAGAGGTCGTGGGCAATCAGGATGGTGTCTTCAAACAGACCTTCGGTCAAATTCAGGTCGTTGCTTTGCCCGACGAGGTTGTTGTGGATGCGGCGGACGACTTGCAGCATGTCTTGTTTGCGTTCGCGCAGGTAGTTGTCTTCAATGCTGTCGAACTGGGCGGCAAGCTTGTCGCTTTGCTGTTTCAACGCCCATTCGGCGTTGATTTTCTGTTCTTTTAAAATATCGACGGGTTCGCGCGAGAGGGTAACGTCGGTCAGCAGCATAAGGTGCAGCGAAATAAACGCGCCCAGCTCGGTCGGGGCATTTTCGGGAATCGCGCTGCGCAGCTGTTCCAACTCTTTGCGCGTGGCTTTGATGGCGGCATCGAAACGGGCGGTTTCGGCGTTGATGAGGTCGTCTGAAACATCGTATTGCGGCACTTCCGCCGTGCCGCGCGTAATCAGGTGGGCTTGTCCGATGGCGATGCCTTTGCCCGCCGCCACGCCGTGCAGCACGATACTCATTATTCGCCCTCGCCGAAGTAGTCGTTGATTAAATCAGCCAATGCCTTCATGGCGGCGACTTCGTCCAAGCCGTCGGTTTCCAGCTCGATGATTGTGCCTTTGGCGGCGGCGAGCATCATTAAGCCCATGATGCTTTTGCCGTTGACGCGGCTGCCGTTTTTCGTTACCCAGACTTCGCTTTGAAACTGAGACGCGGTTTGGGTGAATTTGCTGGAAGCGCGGGCGTGGAGTCCGAGTTTGTTGATGATTTCGATTTGTTGTTTTTGCATGTTCGGCTTTCGGGTGTGCGGGGTCGTCTGAAAACGTGTTGGTCGGGTTAGACGGCTTCGGCGTGCTGTTTGCACACCAAATCTTCCGGTTCGGCAGTGATGGCGAAAATGCCTTTGACGGCGGCTTCCCTGACCGTTTCGGTAAAGGCGGCGAGGTCTTCCGCCATGGGCGAGTATTGGGTCGCTTTAATCATCATCGGCGCGTTCAGTCCGGTCAGAATGGCGGATTTGCCCGCGCGAACCAGCCTGCGGGCGGCATTGCACGGCGTCGCGCCGAAGATGTCGGTCATAATCAATACGCCGTGGTTTTCAGGAAACTCTTGCAACGCGGCGATGGCATTGTTGATGATGTCGGTTTGGTCTTCGTCAGGCTCTACGCCGAGGATGCGGATGTTTTCCGGCATGCCCATGGGGAAGAAATGATGGGTCAGGCTGCGGTAGGCTTCGCCTACGGCTTCGTGGGTAATGATTAAGAGGTTGATCATGATGTGTTCCCTGATGATATTTTATTCGGCCGGTGTGGGCGAAAGTATCGTCCGTTCACCCGCCACATAGCGCGATATGGTGGCATAAAGGTCGTCTGAAAAGGTTTTCAGACGACCTTTTTTCATTCCGCATCAGCCTTGGTTGAGCGCGTAAATCTCGCCCAAATTGCGCCAGCAGCCCGCCGCGTCCATGCCGTAGCCGAAGACGTAGCGGTTGGGAACATCCAGCCCGACATAATCCGCCTTGGTCGGTTTTTCCTTGTCGATCAACTTGTTGGCAAACACAGCCGCACGGCAGCTTGCCGCCCCCATTTCCAAGAGCTTGGACTGAATCGCCGACATCGTGTGTCCCTCGTCCAAAATATCGTCCAACACAACCACATGGCGACCCCGAATCTGCTCAGGGTCGGGCATACGTTTCCAGTTGAACGCCCCGCCCGCCAGCTTGTCGCCGTAACGGGAAACATGAACATAATCAAAGTCCAACGGAAAGCGCAACAGCGGCAGCAACTGCCCCGTAAACACCACCGCCCCGCCCATCACAGGCAGCAGGAGCGGATATTTGTCCCCCAAGTCGCGCGTAATCTCGTCCGCCACTTTTTGCAGCGCGGCACGGCATTGGTCTTGGTCGAACAAAAGCTCGGCATTATCAAGCATGGCTTGGGTTTCAAGGCGTTTGGTTTCTAAATCGATCATGGTAAACAGGGGAAATCAGTTGGGAAAAAAGAAATTATAAACCCAAAACAGGCTGAGGTCGTCTGAAAGCAGGCTTTAAAGTTGCAGAAGAACAGTTTGTTTTTTCATAATCCGTATAAGCCTGCCAAATTTAGCCTAAGTCAGAAAATTCTGTAATTTTCCACCAGTTACTTGGCTTTGGGAGTAGAATGCCAAAATATTAATTTGTATCATGATTTACGGCTTAACTGTCTTAACGCAGGATTTTACCCTACAAATTTCAGACGACGTTTGGATGAAATTTTGTAGCTTTCCAACAAGCCGTATGCCATTTATCAACGGATTGACCGAAAGGACGCTTCACATGAGTAATGCAAAACGCGATGTAACCCGCATCAGCCACAACACCAAAATCGTCGCTACGTTGGGGCCGGGCAGCAACAATGTTCAGTTGTTGGAAGACATGATCCGTGTAGGCGGTCTGAATGTCGTCCGTTTCAATTTCAGCCACGGCACACCTGAATTCCATCAGGAAAACGCCCGCATCGTGCGTGAAGCGGCAAAACGTGCCGGACAGGAAATCGCCATCCTTGCCGACTTGCAAGGTCCGAAAATCCGTGTCGGCAAAATCGCCGGCGGTAGCATCGAATTGAACAAAGGCGAAACGCTGGTACTCGATGCCGCACTCGAAGGCGAAGGCACGCGCGACGCGGTCGGTTTGGGCTACCGCGACCTGCCTGATGATGTCGTCGCAGGCGATGTTTTGTGGTTGGACGACGGTCTGCTGACCTTGACCGTGGAATCTGTTGACGGCAGTAAGATTGTTACTAAAGTTGAAAACAGCCATGTGTTGAAAAGCAACAAAGGCATCAATAAGCGCGGTGGCGGTTTGTCCGCAGGTGCGTTGACCGAGAAAGACTTCCGCGACCTGAAAACCGCGATTGCCATCGGTTGCGACTACCTCGCCATCAGCTTTGTGAAATCCGCCGAAGATTTGCACATCGCCCGCGCCAAAGTCGAAGAAGAAATGAAAGGCAGCACTGCCGTTCGCCCCGGTTTGGTGTCTAAAATCGAACGTGTGGAAGCGATTGAAAACTTGGACGAAATCATCCTCGCCAGCGACGGCATCATGGTCGCGCGCGGCGACTTGGCGGTCGAAGTCGGACACGCAGCCGTCCCCGCCCTGCAAAAACGCATGATTCGCCGCGCACGCGAGTTGCGCCGCTTCAGCATTACCGCAACCCAAATGATGGAATCCATGATTACCAACCCCGTACCGACCCGCGCGGAAGTCAGCGACGTGGCAAACGCGGTATTGGACGGCACCGATGCGGTGATGTGTTCCGCCGAAACCGCCGTCGGCGCGTATCCTTTTGAAACCGTCAGCCAAATGGCGATTATTTGCGCGGCAGCCGAAAAAGAACAGGACTCGCTCAACGGCGTTGCCGAACAGGTTGAGTATCCCGAAGCCGTCAGCACCAACTTGGCGATTGCCGGCGGTGCGGTCGGCGTGGCGCGTGCGGTTCACGCCAAAGCGATTGTCGCCCTGACCGAAAGCGGCTCAACCGCTTTCGAAATCAGCCGCCACAACATCACTCTGCCGATTTTCGCCCTGACCCCGAGCATTTCCGCCCAACGCCGCATGGCAATGTATCGCGGCGTGCGTCCGATGATTTTGGCGACCAGTACCGACCACGATACTGCGCTGAACGAAGTGGAAGCCATGCTGGTCGAACACCAAATCCTGTGTTCCGGCGACCAATACATCATCACCAGCGGCTCGAAAATGCGCGAATCCGGTTCGACCAATACGCTGGAAGTGTTGCGCGTTAAATAATCGACACGCAAACGGCAGATAAAGCAAGAGGTCGTCTGAAAACTTGGAAACAGGTTTTCAGACGACCTTTTCGCAATATGCCGTGTCGTCATGCGGAATGCGGAGCGGATGGCTTGCCGGAGCGGGTTATATTGCTTGATGCTCAATACAGATGCTCAATACAGCAGTTTTTTGCGGGGTATTTCGATTGTACCGACCTGTTTCAGCAGGCTGATGTCCAAATCCGTCTGCGAGGTACAGGCATCGCCGAGAACGTTTTCACAGTCGGCGTCCACGCGGACGATTCCGCCGAATTCTCCTGCTTTGGCAAGGGTATGGATGTCGGCGAAAATACCTGCGTAAATTTCGTCTGCCGCCAGCATGTCCGCTCCTTCGGCAAATACCGGCAGCCGTGCCAGCGCGGCGGCGACAGCCGAAGCGGAAGGGTGGTCAGAAATAGCGGTGGCTTTCAGACGGATGTTTTTCGCCATACCTTTACCGTGATTGCGGATAACGAAGGCAATCATGCCGGGTTTGTCTTCTACCGGGCGGATGGCGGCATGCAGGACGGGGTGGACGCTTTCACGCTGTATCAGTTTTTCCCGATGCTGCATTTCGCTTTTTGCCTTGATTCTGACCGAGACGAAAGCCCACGCAAGCCAAACCAGCGCGATAGCGGCAAATGCCGTGATGACAGGGGCAAGGTCGGCGAGATAGTCTTGGGGGTTAAACCAGACGCAGGCGGTTAGAAAACCGGCAAAAAACATCAAAATGTATAAAGCCGGTGCAAAACGGCTGAGGACGGATGCGTGCATAAAGATTCCTGTCGGTGGCAGAATAAGGTCGTCTGAAAGCGCTGTGCGGTATTGTCTTAAGACGATATGATTGTAACGTAAACCATATGGTTTAACACGCCCGAATAACGAACGGCATAATCGGAAGAGGGACGGCGACGCTATTGCCTCCCGCTGCCCGCTGCTTTACCATAAGCCGCTTTCGGTAAAAATGCCGCCCCCACTTCCCATCACACAACTGCCATGAAAAAACTGATCACCTCGTTGCCTATTTTCATCGTCTTAGCCGATATGGTTTACGGCTTTGTCCTCAATATCTCGCAAGGGCTTAATTTGCAGCAAAGCACGCCTTCTGACGGCGGACTTGCCGTTACCCCCGATATTGCATTCAACAGCCTGCAAATTATTGCCAACGGCGGCATGATGGTTATTATCGGCTTCGGACTGCTGATCCTGCTCCAACTTAACGGTACGGTTTTAAAACGCCGTATCCTGCCCATCGGCATTTTCCGCACGTTGGGGCTGCTGGCGGTATTGGCATTCAGCGTGCCGTCGCTGTGGGAATGGGGCAATGCGCTGATTTCCGCTGCTATGGGGTATCCCGTGTTCAATTTCGGCAACCCGCGCTATTTGGCCAGCGCATTTTGTATGCCGCTGATTGCCTTATTGTGTCTGAAGCGGCTGTATGATTGGTATAAACTGCACCGTTTGCCGCAAGCGGATACGGTCGTGCCTGCCGCAACACAGGAACCGGATAAAAAGGTCGTCTGAAAACCCTTGTTTCAGGTTTTCAGACGACCTTTTGTCTTGTTTCAAACCGCTTCCATCAGTCTTTGAAACGTTTGAACACCAGCGTACCGTTGGTACCGCCGAAGCCGAAGGAATTGGAGATGGCAACGTCGATTTTCGCGTCGCGCGCTTCGTTGGCGCAGTAGTCCAAATCGCAGCCTGCTTCGATATCTTGTTCGAAGATGTTGATGGTCGGCGGGGATTTTTGCTCGTGTACCGCCAACACGCTGTACAGCGCTTCCACGCCGCCTGCCGCGCCGAGTAAGTGGCCGGTCATGGATTTGGTGGAGTTGACGATGACTTTGCGGGCGTGGTCGCCCAGTGCGCGCTTGAGCGCTTTGGTTTCGTTGGCATCGCCCAACGGAGTGGACGTACCGTGTGCGTTGACGTAATCGACGTCTTCGGGATTCAATCCGGCATCTTTCAACGCACGGGTAACCGCCAACGCAGGACCTTCTTCGTTCGGCGCGGTAATGTGGTAGGCATCGGAACTCATGCCGAAGCCGACGATTTCGGCGTAAATTTTCGCGCCGCGTTTTTTGGCGTGTTCCAATTCTTCCAACACCAGCACGCCCGCGCCTTCGCCGATAACGAAGCCGTCGCGACCTTTGTCCCACGGGCGGGAAGCGGTGGTGGGATCGTCGTTGCGGGTGGAAAGGGCTTTCATGGCTGCGAAGCCGCCCACGCCCAAAGTGCTGATCGCGCCTTCGGCACCGCCTGCAATCATCACGTCCGCGTCGCCGTATTTGATCAGTCGGGCGGAGTCGCCGATGGAGTGCGCGCCGGTGGTACAGGCGGAAACCATGCCGTAACTGGGGCCGCGGTAACCTTTGAGGATGGTAACGTGGCCCGCAATCAGGTTAATCAGTGAACCGGGGATAAAGAAAGGATTGATTTTGCGCGCGCCGCCTTCGATAACGGCTTTACCGGTGGCTTCAATGCTGGGCAGGCCGCCGATGCCGGAACCGATGTTCACGCCGACGCGGTCTTTATCGAGGCTTTCCAATTCGTCCAAACCGGCATCGCTGATGGCTTGCAGCGCTGCGGCGATGCCGTAGTGGATGAACACGTCCATGCGGCGGGCTTCTTTCGCGCTGATGTATTGGCCGATGTCGAAGTCGCGCACTTCGCCGGCGATTTGGCTGTTGATGTCGGATGCGTCAAAGCGGGTAATCCGGCCGATGCCGCTTTTGCCTGCGAGCAGGTTGCTCCATGCGGTGGCGACGTCGTTGCCGACCGGTGATACTTGGCCGAGGCCTGTGATGACTACTCTTCTCTGACTCATGATAATCTCGCTGTTGGTTTTCGGTGGGATGCGGCAAGATGCCGTCTGAAAATGATAATAGCGGTTCGGAATCGGATTCCGGGCGGCTATTATAACGGATTTTGCCCCACATATATAAGGTAACAGCCTCTATTGCGCTAACGCAGCAGAGGCTGGGGTGTTTGGTGCGGCCGATTAGCCGTTGTGGGCGTTGATGTAGTCGATAGCCAGTTGTACGGTAGTGATTTTTTCGGCTTCTTCATCGGGGATTTCGCAACCGAAAGCTTCTTCCAAAGCCATAACCAATTCTACGGTGTCCAAAGAATCTGCGCCCAGGTCGTCTTGGAAGGAAGATTCATTTTTGACTTCGGCTTCGTTTACGCCCAGTTGTTCAGCAACAATTTTCTTAACTTGTTGTTCGATGTTTGACATATCAGTCGTTCCTTTTGCCTTGCGGCGGGTTGTTTAAGAGAAATAAATTCGTCGGTATTGTACCGAGTTCGGATAGAGTTTTCCATCTAAGTCTGCATTCTAACACAGATTATTCTGGAAAAACCTGTTGTTGTGCATATTAGCATAGCCTGATTTTAACCTACAAGCGGGAATTTGTTTTTATTTAACATCAATGAGTTAATAAGCAGAAAGGTCGTCTGAAAACTGAAATTCCGGTTTTCAGACGACCTTTTTATGAGATTAATGGGGGCTTGGAAGTTAATGAGTAGCGTGGGTCTCGTCCGAGAGCCTGTTGTCCACAATTTGAATTTAGCGGTTATTCTTGCATTTATATCGTGGGTAGAACCCACGCTACTCGTTGCCACAAGGTAGCTTTGTCCCTTCCCCCGTCTGGCAGGGGAAGGTTAGGATGGGGTGGCTTTACGGTTTTAGGTATAGTGGATTAAATTTAAATCAGGACAAGGCGACGAAGCCGCAGACAGTACAAATAGTACGGCAAGGCGAGGCAACGCCGTACTGGTTTAAATTTAATCTACTATAAAATCAAATTCGTTCAACCCGCAGAGCCACCCTCTCCCGCCAGACGGAAGAGGGGGCGGATTGCAGGTAAAAACAAGGTCGTCTGAAAACGTGAAACCAAATTTTCGAGAAACTCGTTCACGCTCGTTTTCAGACGACCTTTTTTGCTTATTCACTTTGTCCGTTGTTCAACCAATCAACTTTTCACCCACTCCGCCTCAAACACGCCCCTTAAGGCGTTGGAGAGGCGGATTTCTTCGGCGTGTTCCAGCATGTCACGGGTAATGTGCGTTTCGATGACTGCGTCTGCGCCCAAGTAGGTTTGCGGCTGCTGCAACACGGCTTGGCGCATGACGCCGTTGAGGATGTCCAAATCCGGAGACGGGGTAAGCCATTGCCCTTGGTATTTGACGAACACGTTGCTTCTGCCGCCTTCGAGTAGGAGGTCGTCTGAATTGAAAAACAGGCTGTCGAATGCACCTTGTGTTTCAGCGGTTTGCCACGCTTGGTCGTACAGGGTGCGGCGGGTGGTTTTGAAGCGGCGCAGGTAGTCGCGGCGCGGGAGGGATTGGGGTGCGAGGATGACGCGCTGCGGGGCGGGCAGCTCGGCGGTGGCGGCATGGCTGAGGATGAGGTCGTCTGAAACGAGCTCGGCTTTCAGGCGGAAGAGGCCGTCGGGCAGTTTGGCGATGTATTGTCGGATTTGGGTTTCGCAGTCGTCGGGCAGGGGTAGGTTGAGGGCTTGGGCGGAGGTTTTCAGACGACCTAAATGCAGGTCGAGCAGGCGGCATTGCCTGTTTTCCACGCGCATGGTTTCGAAGATGCCGAAAGCGGGGCGCAATTCGTTGAGGAAACGGGCTTTCCAGCCGCATTCCCGATATTCGGCGGCGGGGTCGCTGTCGATGACGATGCCGGAACCAACGCCGTACACTCCGTGATAGAGTGGATTAACTTTAAACCAGCACGGCGTTGCCTCGCCTTGCCGGACTATCTGTACTGTCTGCGGCTTCGTCGCCTTGTCCTGATTTGTTAATCCACTATCTAGGTCGTCTGAAAATGGAAGGTCGTCTGAAATCGGGTCTGAAATGGGTTTGAGCGATAAGGTGCGGATAACGACGTTGAATATGCCTTCAAATCCCAGTCCACTTTCACATGGTTTCAGGTAGCCGATGCTGCCGGTGTAGAGGCCGCGCGGTTCAGCTTCGAGCGATTCGATAATCTGCATGCTCATGCGTTTGGGCGCGCCAGTGATGCTGCCGCAGGGGAAGGCGGCGCGGAGGATGTCGGCGGCGGTAATGTGCGGCAGGGCTTGGGCTTGGATGGTACTGGTCATCTGCCAGACGCTGCCGAAACGCGATACTTTAAACGGCTCGGGTACGCTCACTTTGCCGGTTTGGGCGATTTTGCCGAGGTCGTTGCGCAGCAAATCGACAATCATCACGTTTTCGGCGCGGTTTTTCGGGTCGGCTTGCAACTCGGCGGCGCGGTGTTCGTCTTGCCCGTCGCCCAAAATCGGCGCGGTGCCTTTCATCGGTTCGGTGCTGATGGTGCCGTCCGCACCGATTTTGAGGAAGAGTTCGGGCGAGAAACACAGCGTCCACGCGGATTTCCCTGCCGCATCGGGCAGGTGGGACAAGACGGCATAGGGGACGGGTTGGCGCAGGCGGCGGTAGAGGCTGACGGGGTTGCCGTAGGCTTGCAGGTGCAGGCGGGTGGTGTAGTTGATTTGATAGGTGTCGCCGCGCCGGATGGCTTCGTGGATTTGGCGGATATGCTCGAGATAATCGGCTTCGGATACGGAGGATTGCGGCGTGGAGATGCCGGCGGGGAGGTCGTCTGAATGTCGGGCAAGCCAGCTTTCGGCATCGATGTCGGCGCAGTCGGCAAACCAGTGCAGGACAAGGTTGCCAACGCGTTCGGACGCCATCTCCATCAGCGGCAAACCGAATTCGTAGTCTGCAAACAACACAGCATGCAGCCCTTTTTGCCAGCCCTTTTGCAGCGTATCGTCCAGCGAATCCAGTTCGTTATGATGGAAAAGGCGGCTTTCCACATGATTTTGATAGAGTTTTGCGCGGCCGCTCACGGCATCGTCAAACAGGGCGAAATAGGGCATGGCTGTGGTGCAAATAGTCTGATTATACGCCGTTTTTACACAAATTAGCAGACCGCGCCGAAAAAAATGGCGCAGTGTAATTTTATGTAGTCCGCTGAGGGGCAAAGGAGTAGAATCAAACCATACCACACCATATCATTTCAAACTTAAGCAATAAGGAGACCCTATGGCAGATCATCAGTTAGAACCCTTCGAAAACGTTGAATTGGGCGAAAAACAAGACCAGTTACAAGTTTTTGAAAGAGCTGTTTTGGAACACGAAGGACGCGGTACGGACGAAGACTCCAGCAGCGCGCCGCTCCCCGCCAATTACCCCTACAAGCAACGTATGCGCCGCGCCGCATACGAAAAAGAAAAACAAAAGCTGCAAATCGAATTGCTGAAAGTGCAAAGCTGGGTCAAAGACTCCGGCCAACGCATCGTCAGCCTGTTTGAAGGCCGCGACGCCGCAGGCAAGGGCGGTACCATCAAACGCTTTATGGAACATTTGAACCCGCGCGGCGCGCGCGTTGTCGCACTGGAAAAACCGACCACCACCGAACGCGGTCAATGGTATTTCCAACGCTACATCCAAAACCTGCCGACCGCAGGCGAAATGGTATTCTTCGACCGTTCATGGTACAACCGCGCCGGCGTAGAGCGCGTGATGGGCTTCTGCGAACCCAACGAATACCTGCTCTTCATGCGTCAAACCCCTGAATTGGAACGTATGCTCGTCGCCAGCGGCATCCACCTCTTCAAATTCTGGTTCTCCGTATCCCGCGAAGAACAACTGCGCCGCTTCATCTCCCGCCGCGACGACCCGCTGAAACACTGGAAACTCTCCCCTGTGGACATCCAGTCGCTCGACCGTTGGGACGACTACACCGAAGCCAAAAACGCCATGTTCTTCCACACCCACACCGGCGACGCGCCTTGGGTCATCATCCGCTCCGACGACAAAAAACGCGCCCGCCTCAACTGTATCCGCTACTTCCTGCATCAGTTGGACTACCCGGGCAAAGACGTGAAAGCCATCGGCAAAGTGGACGAAAAAATCGTCCTCGTCCCCGATACGCGCTACAAAGAGAAAACCGTCGATATCGGTCATGACTAATTGAGCGGTTAGCTGTTTCAGCAGTAAAAAGGTCGTCTGAAAACCTGAAATACGGGTTTTCAGACGACCTTTTGTTTGTGTGGTAAAGGTCTTGGATATTGACTGTCGTATGCACTTAGATCTGCCATAAAACTTGCGCATTCCTCAAAATTACAATATAAATAGAAACGATTATTATTTGATTTACAGGTACGCTTCATGAAACAAAAAGCCGTCGTTTGTACTTTAAGCGCATTGTTTTCCCAACATTATTTGTATGCAGCGGATGTTCAGCCTGCCCAGCAAGTAGAGCTGGCGCCCGTTTTGGTTACCGCCGACCGCAACGCGCAAACGTTGGACAAAGCCGCGCCGAATGTGTCGGTTATCGGGCGCAAGACCCTAAACCAAGCGTCAGCGCAGAATTTGGACGACATGGTTTTGTACGAACCCGGCGTCAGTGTGCCGTCTGACAACAATCGCCGCGGTCATGCGGGCATCAATATCCGCGGCATAGACGGCAACCGCATCCTGATGATGGTGGACGGCGTACGCATTCCCGAGTCCTACGCGGGCGGCGGCTCCAACGGCGCGATCTCGGGACGCGATATGGTTGAAAGCGACACACTCAAGCAGGTCGATATTGTCAAAGGCCCTTATTCCGCGCTCTACGGCAGCGATGCGCTCGGCGGCGTGGTGAACATGGTCACGCTCTCGCCGCGTGATTTTGTCGATGCGGACAAACGCGGGCATTTCGGTTTGAAACACGGCTACCGCAGCCGCGACCGCAGCCACGGTGTAACAGCAACAGCCGCCGGTTTCCATGAAAACGCCGAAGGCCTGCTGATGCTGACGCGCCGCCAAGGGCACGAAACGGAAAACATGGGCGGCGACAAAAGCTACTCTACTTCGCGCACCGCCACCAATCCGCAGAAAAACAATGCCTACAATATTTTGGCGAAAGGCAGTATCGGCAACGAACGCCACCGTTTTGAAACCTTGTACGAACAGTATTACCACGCCAACGACACCGTGTTGGCAAACGGCTTGGGTTCGCAATCGCGCGGACCGGTAACGGTGGCGACTTCGGAAAGCAACGCCCGCGACCGCATCCGCCGCCAACGCATTGAAGCGGGCTACCGCTACTCTGGCGAGGGTCGTCTGAAAGAAGCGAACCTGACCGCCTATCAGCAAAAACTGCGCACGGAAGACGATGCCGTCGATGTCAGCATTACCCGCATGGGCGCGCGCCAACTGGGCAATTCGACCCGCTATTCGGATTACGGTTTCGAGCAGGTGATACGCGGTCTGACCGGACGCGGCGTGTGGGCATTTGACGGCGCGGTCAAACAAACCGTCGTTGCCGGAGCCGAATACAAACACACCGAAACCGCCCGTCCGCGTGACAGCCTGACGGTGGATAACTTAACTGGCGCCGTCAGCAAAACCTATGCGGGTAGCACCTATCCGAACAAAACTTTCCCAGACAGCAAACGCAAAACCGTCAGTCTGTACGCGCAAGACAGCCTGACTTTCGGCAACGGCATCGTCCTGACCCCTGCCCTGCGTTACGAGAAAGACAAACTGAACACTGAAACCGACCAAGCCTATCTCAACGCCAATCCCGACGGCACGGCAACCCGCTTCAACGATTCCGCGCTCACGCCCAGCCTGCGCCTGAGTGTACCGATGGGTGGGCAGTTCACCGGTTTTGCCACTTATTCACAAGGCTTCCGCACGCCGCCGTTTGACAGCGCGACCATGGCGTTTGCCAACACGACCTACGGCTATGCCGTCATCCCGAATGCGAATCTCAAATCCGAACGCTCCAACAGCTTTGAATTGGGCATGAAGTTCAAAAACGAACGCGCCCGCGCGCAAGTTACCGCGTTCTACAACCGTTACCGAAACTTCATCGACCGTACCGAAGTCGGCACTGCCTCCATAGGCGGCCGCCCGATTATCCAGTACCAATATCAAAATCTGGATAGGGTCAAAACCTACGGTACCGAAGCCTCTGCCGCCTACAAATTCCTGCCGGGCTGGCAAGTCTCCGGCAGCATCGCTTGGATGCGCGGCAAGCAGCAAGACGGCACGCCGCTGGATTCCGCCTACCCGCTCAACGGCGTTTTGGGCGTGGACTACGCGCAAGAAAAATGGGGCGTCGATACCAAACTGCGCTGGTCGAAAAAACACAGCCGCGTCAGCAGCGACAGCGTTTTCCAAGCGCCGGGCTACGGCGTATGGGATGTCGGCGCGTGGTACAAGCCGTCTAAAAACGTCGAAATCGGCGCGAACATTTACAACATCGGCAACAAAAAATACTGGCAACACGCAGACGTCGCCGGCATGAGCCGCTCAAGCGTGATGGATTTATACACCGAAACCGGACGCAATTTTGCCGCCCGCGTGCAGCTTAAGTTTTGAGGTAAACCCAAGAGGTCGTCTGAAAACAGGTCATGGGTTAAATGCCTGACACCCAAACCAAACAGCAAACCAAGCCTTTGATTTTTCAGACGACCTCAAGCCATCCCGCACAATGCCGACCTCAAAATTTATAGTGGATTAACTTTAAACCAGTACGGCGTTGCCTCGCCTTGCCGTACTATCTGTACTGTCTGCGGCTTCGTCGCCTTGTCCTGATTTAAAGTTAATCCACTATAGTCAGTTACCGATACTTTTCATTTTCTGTTTCCCCTCGCTATCGTCCCTTGACACTATCGATTGCTAGTGATTTAATTTTCAAATCTGGTTAATAATCATTTTTAATCAAATATGGAACAGCAGCTTGTTTGGACACCGCGCCAATCCGCGCCCAAAGCCTTTCCCGAACGGCAGGCGCTGATGCCGATATGGGGCGGCATACCGATTCCCCGTCCGCAATGGCAAAATATTTGGCGGCAGCAGCTCCCCCATGCCGCCGATTCCGACGCGCTCGCCTATCTGCATATCCCCTTCTGCGCCAACCACTGCGTGTTCTGCGGCTTCTACCGCAACGCGTGGAAAGAGAGTTACAGCAGCGTTTACACCGAAAAAATCATCGAAGAAATGGCGGCGGAAGCAGAAATCCGCCAAGGCAACGGCAAAATCCGCGCGGTCTATTTCGGCGGCGGCACGCCCACCGCGCTGCAAACCCCAGACCTTGCCAGACTCATCCGCGCCTGTTACCAATACCTGCCGATTGCCGACGACTGCGAGTTCACCATCGAAGGCCGCATGAGCCATTTCGACATCGAAAAAGCCCAAGCCTGCGTCGAAGCGGGTGCCAACCGCATTTCCATCGGCGTGCAAACCTTCGACACCGCCATCCGCCGCCGCCTCGGCCGCAAACACGGCGGCGACGAAGCCTTTGCCTATCTGGAAAAACTGTGTGAAATCAACGCCGTCATCGTTGTCGATTTGATGTTCGGCCTGCCCAACCAAACCGACGCCGTTTGGCAAAACGACCTCGAACGCGCCACCGCCCTGCCTTTGTCCGGACTCGATACCTACGCCTTCAACCTCTATCCCATGCTGCCCATCAACCGCATGGTGGAAAAAGGCGCATTTCCCGCCCCGCCGGGTTTCGACGTTCAGGCAGACCAATACGCCTACGCCGTCGAAACGCTGGCACAAAAAGGCTGGAACCAAGTCAGCAACAGCCATTTCGCCTACCCCGGCCGCGGCGAACGCAACCGCTACAATACCCTAGTTAAATCTAATATCCCCTGCTGGGCGTTCGGCTCCGGCGCAGGCGGCAACTTCGGCGGCTTCAGCTATCAGGTGCAGGGCGATTTGGACAGCTACCTCGCCACGCCGACAGGCGAAAAAAACATCGCCTTCATGAGCGGCCACAGCCCGAACAAAATCCTGCTCGGACAAGTGCAGCACGATATGGAAACAGGTCGTCTGAATCCCTCGCTGTTTGACGGCAACGCCGCCGCGCAGAAACTGATTGCCCAATGGCAGGCAATGCAACTCTTTGAAGAACAAGGTTCAGACGGCCTCATCCGCCTGAACACCAGCGGCCGCTACTGGTCGCCCACCCTCATCCGCAAACTCATGCTCACCCTTCCGACTCAAGAAAAGGATCAAACCATGCAAAAACTTTCATCCGAACAACAAATCATGTTGCGCCAATCATTGGAAAAAAATCCCGGCCAAGTGCTCGAAATGCTCGCCGCGCAAAACCAATGCAGCTTTGAAGACGTCATCCGCTGCCTGCCCGAAAACTGCATACGCCAAACCGAAGGCAGCCGCATCGTCGAAATCCTCCAAGCCGTCGCCGCCTGGGACGAAGCCGTCACCTTCATCGCCCACACCCCCGACGCCATCGTCGAAGTCACCGGCAAACTGCCCGGCGGCAAAGTCGGTCGCGGCTTCTACAACTTCGACCACCCCGAAACCGACGGCGGCGTACACGGTCATATCTATTACGAAAACTGCGCCGCCATCTACCTTTTAGAGCGTCCGTTTATGGGCAAAGACACCTGCTCGCTCAACTTCATCAACCGTAACGGCGGCGCCATGTTCAAAATCTTCGTCGGCCGCGACGAAGCAGGCGAACTCAAACAACACCAAATCGAAGCCATGAGAAAACTGTTTGAGGCAGCTTAAAGAGGTTTCAGACGACCTTTGGCTGAAAACCGATAGAAATTGCCGCATTCCTGCGCAAACGAAATCATCTTTCGGCATTGTATAGTGGATTAAATTTAAATCAGGACAAGGCGACGAAGCCGCAGACAGTACAGATAGTACGGCAAGGCGAGGCAACGCCGTACTGGTTTAAAGTTAATCCACTATAAATATCCGATGAAATTCGACAGGCTGCCTGCAAGATTGGTGTTTGTTTCCAAAGTAAGCTCGCGCTTACCGCCCTCTCCCTAACCCTCTCCCACGGGGAGAGGGGATAAATTGGCAGGGAGACTCCAAGTGGCAGAGAATCCAAAAATGGTTGAATCTCAGTATCCTCAATCCCCTCTCCCCGTGGGAGAGGGCATAGCACCAAACCGGCAAGTCAATTCCGCGGGTAAAACCCACGCTACGACAGTTGTTATAAAACCTGTCTCGCCCATTTTCAGACGACCTCAGCTCTGCCTCTGCCGCGAAAGAGAACCAAAAAGAAGTAGCGTGGGCTATGCCCACGACCACGCAGCATCAAACACAACAAGTCGTCTGAAAAAGTAGTATCAACGAAGTTAAAACGAATGCAGCGAGTTTTGTTGAAACCCAAATACAGATTTCAGACGACCTTTGGGTCAAAGTCGCGGGCGAAGCCCACGCTACGACTGCCCCTCATTTTTTGCTTCCATGCCACTTACAGTTTCCCTGCCCACCCATCCCCTCTCCCCGCGGGAGAGGGGATGGGAGAGGGCAAAACCCACGCTACGGCAGTTGTCATGAAACCTACTTTACCCGTTTTCAGACGACCTCAGCTCTGCCGCAAAAGAAAACCAAAAAGAAGTAGCGTGGGCTATGCCCACGACCACGCAGCATCAAACACAACAAGGTCGTCTGAAAAATCAAAAATTCTTACCCCACACAACTCTTCCTCAACAAAGTGGACAAATTATTGAACCCCTTACCATCCGACACACAAAGGAGTCCCCATGCAACTCATCTTCGGCGCCAACGGCCCGTCCGGCCGCGCATTCATCCGCACGCTCACCCATCCCGCCGACACCGTCGCCGTATTAAGAAAGCCGTCTGAAGATTCATTCTTCAGCGAATACCGCATTCAGACGACCGTAGCCGACGCGCTCGATGCCGACGCGCTCGACAAAGTGTTCGCACAATACCGCCCCGACAGCGTCATCAGCTTCGTCGGCGGCAAAAACGAACAAGGCATACGCAGCGACGCACTGGGCAACATCAACATCATCGCCGCAGCCCAGGCCGCCAACCCGCAAGCCCGTTTCATCCTGATTACCAGCATGGGCTGCGGCGAACAATGGGACATGATGAGCGAACCCTTCAAACAAGCCCTCGGCGAAGCCGTCCGTGCCAAAACCGAAGCCGAAATCTACCTCAAACAAAGCAGCCTGAACTGGAGCATCCTCCGCCCCTGCGGCTTGGACAACAGCGAAGACAACCGCCACATCCTGACCGACCACCCCGACGGCATCCCTAAAAACTACATGAGCCGAAACGGACTCGCCGCCGCCGTCGCCACCGTCCTGCAAGACTCCGACAGCATCGGTAAGGTTTACACCGTCGGCGCAGGCAGTTAACACCGCGCCCATAGCCAAACAGGTCGTCTGAAAAGGTTTCAGACGACCTGTTTGATGCATGATTGATTCGATAGGCAATAAGATGTCTGCTTATGACTTGGTGGGGATGAGCGGCAGAAGTTTATCGGCAAATTTAAGAAACAAGTTATCTTGAGGATAAATCGGATTGGGCAGATAGAGCGGGCGATAACAGGAAATGCCGACATCGTCATTCCCGCGCGGGCGGGTATTTGGAGGCTTGGGATTGCGGCAATCTTCATATTTTTCTGAAAAACTCAGGATCAGACTCACGCCTGAGTAGGAATGACAATACGGTGTTGCTTATTCAAAATTTTATGAAAAAACGTCGTCTGAAATTTTCAGACGACGTTTTTTTGCCGGCAATCCATCAATATTTATTGATATTGCTGTGGATATTGTATTGGTTGTGTTCCGTATCGTGGGAATCTTGCGGCTCGTTGCGGACGTGCGGTTTGTCGTCAGACATGTTGTCCAAGTCGCGGCCGGGTTCGGATACGGTGTCGCCGATGTTGATGCTAGTCAGGTTTTCCAAAATGATGGCGGACGAGAGATGTTCGCCGGTGCGGTATACCATAGCCAATGCGGTTTCTTCGGCAGGGATGGAAACATATTTAACGATGTTCTTACGGCCTTTTTTGCCTTCTTCCAAATCGACTTTCACTTGGCGGTCGCGTTTGTAAATGCTCAAGACCGTGCCTTTATCCAAGCCGTCGGCGGAGCCTTTGTTCAGGGTAACGGTTTGGAATTGTCCGGCTTCGTGTACGCCGTCGAGGATGGAGATGACTTTACCGTCGATGTGTTGCGTCGGCGCGTGCGGCATGATTTGGAAAGGCTCGGTTTCGCCGTCCATTTTCAGCAGGAAATCGCCTTTGCGGATTTCGGAAACGGCTTCTTCCACAATCATAGGCTGCGCGGTTTGGGTCGGTACTTTCGCCAGCGGATGCAGGCGGGTGTAGTATTCGCCGTCTTTCAGGTATTTGCGGTCTTCGTCGGAAGCGGAGTCCAGCGCGCTGTTGGTGTAGGGCAGGGTGCTGACGATGCCGCTGAAGACGACTTCTTGTCCGAGGTATTTGCGGGTATCGGGATCGGTCAGGTCTTTGACGGCGCGGTAAACCAGATAGCGGCCGGGTTCGGTAACGCCGTAGGCGTACACGCGTTCGCCTTTGCTGTACATGATGCGGTTGTCAGGACCGTCGATCAGGCGCGGTGCGTCTTGGGTCTTCATTTGGTCGATGAACTGCGGATGTTGCATGAACATGCGGTAGAAGTTCACGTTGACGGTTTGGATGCCGTAGCCTGAAGAGGTTTCGCGGACGCGCGGGCTGAGTTTGATGACCGGAATGCCGTCATTGCCTGCGGAGCCGTTTTCGAAGCCCAGTTGCGGGCGGCCGTTGACGTAGCGCAAAACCAACACCTGACCCGGATAAATCAGATGCGGATTGCGGATTTCGCCGCGGTTTGCGCCCCAAAGGCGGTTCCACTGCCACGGGCTGTACAGATATTTGCTGGAGATGCCCCAGAGTGTGTCGCCGTTTTTCACGACGTAGCGTTGCGGCGCATCGGGGCGCACTTTTAATGAAGCTGCTTGAGCGTGGGCGGAAATTGCCATGCCCGCGACACAAAGCAGGGTTATAATACGTTGTTGCATAACCGTTCCCCTTGAAATTGATTCGGTTTGTCTTTAAATGATAAACGGAGAAAATGAAATGGCCGGGAGTTTGCAAAAAACCGCCGTCCCCCTTTAAAAAACGTCAATAGGCGTTTCGTGCGCATTGAACAGAAATTCATTGACGCATATTTTATCATTGAATGTTAGTGTCATCACGGGAATTGTGAAGACAGGCGCAAAATTTGTATGAAAACACACACAATCTGCTGCCGGACGTGTTTGAATGCGCGTCCCAAGTATTGAAAAACGAAGAGAAAATTATGGCTTTACTGAATATCCTGCAATATCCCGACGAGCGTCTGCACACCGTGGCGAAGCCTGTCGAGCAAGTCGATGAGCGCATCCAAAAGCTGGTTGCCGATATGTTTGAAACCATGTATGAAGCGCGCGGTATCGGGCTGGCGGCGACGCAGGTCGATGTGCATGAGCGCGTGGTTGTGATGGATTTGACCGAAGACCGCAGCGAGCCGCGCGTGTTTATCAACCCCGTCATTATTGAAAAAGACGGCGAAACCACTTACGAAGAAGGCTGCCTGTCCGTGCCGGGCATTTACGACACCGTTACCCGCGCCGAACGCGTCAAGGTCGAGGCTTTGAACGAAAAAGGCGAGAAATTCACGCTGGAGGCGGACGGGCTGTTGGCGATTTGCGTGCAGCACGAGTTGGATCATTTGATGGGCATCGTTTTTGTCGAACGCCTGTCGCAGCTCAAACAGGGTCGGATTAAGACCAAACTGAAAAAACGTCAGAAACACACCATCTAAAAGCCGAATGATACGGTCGAACAGGTCGTCTGAAAGAGGAAAACGGCAGCAAGCCGTTGTTTTTCAAACTTTCAGACGACCTGTCGCAATGTTTGCCGTTGCGCTATATATAGTGGATTAACTAAATCAGGACAGGGCGACGAAGCCGCAGACAGTACAGATAGTACGGAACCGATTCACTTGGTGCTTCAGCACCTTAGAGAATCGTTCTCTTTGAGCTAAGGCGAGGCAACGCCGTACTGGTTTAAAGTTAATCCACTATAGGTCGTCTGAAACCCATTTCCAAGGAGTTTCCCCATGAAAGTCATCTTTGCCGGTACGCCCGATTTTGCCGCTGCCGCCTTAAAAGCCATAGCCGCCGCCGGTTTTGAAATCCCGCTGGTGTTGACCCAGCCCGACCGTCCTAAAGGACGCGGGATGCAGCTTGCCCAGTCTCCCGTGAAGCAGGCCGCATTGGAGTTGGGTTTGCGCGTGGCGCAGCCTGAAAAACTGCGCAACAACGCCGAAGCCCTGCAAATGCTCAAAGAGGTTGAAGCCGACGTGATGGTCGTTGCCGCCTACGGACTGATTCTGCCGCAAGACGTGTTGGATACGCCGAAACACGGCTGCCTCAACATCCACGCCTCGCTGCTGCCCCGTTGGCGCGGCGCAGCGCCGATTCAGCGCGCGATTGAAGCGGGCGATGCCGAGACGGGCGTGTGCATCATGCAGATGGACATTGGTTTGGACACCGGCGATGTGGTCAGCGAACACCGTTACGCCATCCAACCGACCGATACGGCGAATGAAGTACACGATGCGCTGATGAATCTCGGTGCGGCGGCGATTGTTGCTGATTTGCAACAATTAAAAACAGAAGGTCGTCTGAAAAGCGTCAAACAGCCAGAAAAAGGCGTGACTTATGCGCAAAAATTAAGCAAAGAAGAAGCGCGTATCGATTGGAACGAAAGCGCGGCAGTGATTGAACGCAAAATCCGTGCCTTCAACCCCGTCCCCGCTGCGTGGGTGGAATATCAGGGCAAACCAATGAAAATCTGGCGGGCTGAAGTAGTGGCACAACAAGGCAGGGCGGGCGAAGTGTTGTCTTGCTCGGCTGACGGCTTGGTTGTCGCCTGTGGCGAGAACGCACTGAAGATTACCGAATTGCAGCCTTCCGGCAGCAAACGGATGCCGATTGCGGCGTTTGCGGCAGGACATAAGATTGAGGTTGGAACAGTTTTGTAGAAGCCGTTTCGTAAACTAATTTAGAACCAGCCCATCCCTCCATTTCTTAGCTGCCATGCCTTCCTCGCCTACGCAAGGATGAGCTATGGCGGGAATCCATTGAAAATTCCAAGAAACGGGTGCTCGAAAAACGTTGTTGAAGTTCAAAGGTGGATTCCAGCCTGCAAGGGAATGACGGTTGGCGGTAGGTGCTGTATCAAAAAACAGCGGGCCGGTTATTAATTTTCAGACGACCTTTCTTCTGATGATTTAGAGGTCGTCTGAAAATATCGGCAGGGAAACGTTTGGTTTTTATTAAACTGACGACAAGATTCCCCAAGTTTAGGAGTAGATCATGGCAGTGTTTGAAGTAGTCGAAGGCGATATTACGAAACTTGAAGTCGATGCCATCGTGAACGCCGCCAATGCCTCGTTGTTGGGCGGCGGCGGTGTGGACGGCGCGATTCACCGCGCGGCGGGACGAGAGTTGCTGGAAGCGTGCAGACAGTTGAACGGCTGCCGTACGGGCGAGGCGAAAATCACCCAAGGCTACCGGCTGCCGGCGAAATTTGTGATTCACACCGTCGGGCCGGTTTGGTTCGGCGGACACCGCAGCGAAGCGGTCAAGCTGGCGGAGGCGTATCAAAATTCCCTGCTGTTGGCGCAAGAACACGGCATCCACAGCATCGCCTTCCCCTGTATCAGCACAGGCGTGTACCGTTTCCCCGCCGACTTGGCTGCCGAAACCGCTTTGGCGATTTTGAAAAAAACTTTGCCGCAGTGTCCGTCTGTCGAAAAAATCGTTTTCTGTTGCTATTCGCCGCAGGATGCCGAACGCTATCGGGCATTGTTGGAACGGGACGGGGCGGTCGTCTGAAAGTCCCGAATCAGGCAAAACGGCAGATTAAATGTTTTCAGACGACCTTAGGCAACTTGAGGTCGTCTGAAAACAGAAAAGCTGGATATATAGTGGATTAAATTTAAATCAGGACAAGGCGACGAAGCTGCAGACAGTACAGATAGTACGGAACCGATTCACTTGGTGCTTCAGCACCTTAGAGAATCGTTCTCTTTGAGCTAAGGCGAGGCAACGCCGTACTGGTTTAAAGTTAATCCACTATACAGTCCGGCTTCCTATAAGAATCCATTATCAAGAATCGATTAATCGTCGCAGTGGTTGTCGGTGTCGACTCTGATGACGCGGCCGCTTTGTGAAGAAACGTCCACATCGTATTCGGTACAGCCTCTGCGGATTTCGATTTCCCAGCGTCCGTCGCTGTGGTCGATGTCGGTAACGCGGCCGCCGCCGACGCGTTTCTTGGCGATTTTGACGGCTTGCGCTTGGGAGATGGCGCGGGAATGTTTGTGCGGTGCTGCCGCGGCGGTCAGGCTGCCGGAAACGAGTGCGGCGGAAACGGCAAGCAGGGAAAGGGCGCGCAAAGTCATGATGAATCCTTATGTGTGTTGAAAAGAACGGACTATATGGATATTGTCATGAGCGGGCAATCGGATTAACACAATTTGAATCTTGCCCCGAACACCGCCCGAACCGCTTGTGCGGCGTTTACATTTTTAACGAACAAATCGAACCACAGCAGGTATTTAAGGAATTGAATTTATGAGTATGTCCCTCGCCCAAAAACTCGCCGCCGACAGCATTGCGGCAGTCGCCGAAGGGCGTAACCTTCAGGATGTGTTGGCGCAAATCCGCGCGGCGCATCCCGAGCTGACGGCGCAGGAAAACGGCGCGTTGCAGGATATTGCCTACGGCTGCCAGCGTTATTTGGGCAGCTTGAAACATATGCTCGCGCAGATGCTGAAAAAGCCGATTGACAATCCGCAGCTTGAAAGCCTGCTTTTGGCGGCGATGTACCAACTGCATTACACGCGCAACGCGCCTCATGCCGTGGTCAACGAGGCGGTCGAGAGTATCGCGAAAATCGGGCGCGGGCAGTACCGTTCGTTTGCCAACGCGATTTTGCGGCGTTTTTTGCGCGAACGCGACAAGCTCGCGGCTTCGTGCAAAAAAGACGATGTGGCGAAGCACAACCTGCCGCTGTGGTGGGTGGCATACCTGAAAAACCATTATCCGAAACATTGGCACAACATCACCACTGCGCTGCAATCGCATCCTCCGATGACGCTGCGGGTCAACCGACGCCACGGCAATGCCGAATCGTATTTGGAAAAGCTGGCGGCGGAAGGGATTGCGGCCAAGGCGTTGGACGAATATGCGGTAACGCTGGAAGAAGCCGTGCCGGTGAACCGCCTGGCTGGTTTTGCCGAAGGGCTGGTGTCGGTGCAGGATTTCGGCGCGCAGCAGGCGGCGTATCTGTTAAACCCTAAAGACGGTGAGCGAATTTTGGACGCGTGTGCCGCGCCGGGCGGGAAGACGGGGCATATGTTGGAACTGGCGGATTGTCATGTTACCGCTTTGGATATAGACGAAGGTCGTCTGAAAAGGGTGAAGGACAATCTCGACCGTTTGGGGTTTCAGACGACCGCTCTGGCTTGCGCCGATGCGCAGGACTTGGCGGCGTGGTATGATGGAAAGCCTTTCGACGCCATCCTTGCCGACGTGCCGTGTACCGCCTCGGGTGTGGCGCGGCGCAATCCCGACGTGAAATGGCTGCGCCGTCCGACCGATGCCGCCAAAACCGCCCGTCAGCAGGAGGCATTGCTGGACGCGCTTTGGCAAACCCTGACGAAAAACGGCAGAATGCTGCTTGCCACCTGCTCGGTGTTCGTCGAAGAAAACGACGTTCAGTTGCAAAAATTCCTCAACCGCCACGCCGATGCCGAGCTGATCGAATCGCGTGTGCTTTTACCGAACAAACATCAAGATGGCTTTTATTACGCGCTTATCAAAAAGCAGTAAACGGCTGTTTGGAACGCTGTTGCTCGCCCTGTCGCTGAATGCGGCGGCGGAGGGCATCAGCGTGACCCGCTCCGAGGCGAAACTGACCGAGACCGGACAGCTTTCCGTCAGCAGCCGTTTCCGCACCGATTTGCCCGACCAGCTCAAACAGGCACTCCGGCAGGGCGTGCCGTTGAATTTCACTTTGAGCTGGCAGCTTTCTGCGCCTTCCATGCCGTCTTACCGCTTCAAGTTTGACCAGCTGCTCAACAGCGACAACACCATCCACTACAAACTTTCCTTCCATCCGCTGACCAACCGCTACCGTATAACCGTCGGCACGTTTTCCACCGAATACGACACGCTCGATACCGCCTTGCGCGGCGTAGGGGCGGTCGCCAACTGGAAAGTGCTGTCCAAAGGCGCGTTAAGCGGCGTTGCAGCGAAAGATACGCAAGCCGAAATCCGCCTGCTGCTCTCGACGGCGAAGCTGCCCAAACCCTTCCAAATCAACGCATTGACTTCTAAAAACTGGCACTTGGATTCCGGCTGGAAGTCTCTGACCATCTCTCAGGAGTAAACCATGCGCCGCTTTCTCCTGATTGCCGTGTTGGCGGCGGTGGGACTGCTCTACGGACTGACCATTGCAACGGGCAGCACCAGCCCGCTGGCGGAATATTTCTGGTGGATTATCGCCCTGTGTGCGCTGCTGATGCTGGTGTTGGCATCGGTTTTGACGCGCTACGTCCTGCTCCTTATGCGCGACAAAAGCAAGGGCGTGTTCGGTTCGCAGATTGCGCGGCGGCTGTCGGGGATGTTTACGCTGGTGGCGGTATTGCCGGGCGTGTTTCTGTTCGGCATTTCCGCGCAGTTCATCAACGGCACGATTAATTCGTGGTTCGGCAACGATACCCACGAAGCCCTCGAACGCAGCCTGAACTTGAGCAAATCCGCGCTGAATCTGGCAGTGGACAACGCAGTCAGTAATGCTACGCCGGTGCAAATCGACCTGATCAGCACCGCGTCTGTGGACGGCGATTTGGGCAAGGCGCTGAAAAATGCCGCCAAATCGGGCGGCTTTACCCAGCTTTCGCTCTATGATGTCAAAACCCACAAAACCGAGAAAAGTGTCAATCCGCTGAAACTAAACCAACCCGAACTCGACAAAGAAGGATGGGAGAAGCTGGAGCAGACCGGCTCGATACGCAGTTTGGAAAACATAGAAAATGTCTTGTACGCGCAAGGCTGGATGTTGATCGGCGCGCACAACGGACGCGATTACGCCTTGTTTTTCCGTCAGCCCATCCCGCAGGATGTGGCGCAAGATGCGACGCTGATTGAAGCGGCGCGGGCGAAATACGCCGAATTGAGTTATACCAAACAAGGCCTGCAAACCTTCTTCTTGGCGACTTTGCTGGTTGCCGCGCTGTTGGCGATTTTCCTTGCCTTGGTAATGGCGCTGTATTTCGCCCGTCGTTTCGTCGAACCGGTATTGTCGTTGGCAGAAGGCGCAAGGGCGGTGGCGCAGGGCGATTTCAGCCAGAAACGCCCCGTGTTCCGCAACGACGAATTCGGCAGGTTGACCCAGTTGTTCAACCACATGACCGAACAGCTTGCCATCGCCAAAGAAGCCGACGAGAACAACCGCCTGCGCGAAGAAGCGGCGCGCCACTATCTCGAATGCGTGTTGGAAAGTTTGACCACGGGCGTGATTACCTTAGATGCCGAAGGTCGTCTGAAAACCTTCAACAAAGCCGCCGAACGGATTTTGGGCATTGAATTGGTGCCGCTTTGGGGCAGTAACTGGCATGACTGGCGCGGACAATCGCCGCAGCAGACCCTGCTTGCCGAAGTGTTTGCCGCCATTGAAGAAACCGCCAATGCCGCCAAGCCCGTCCAAGTCGAATACGCCGCCCCCGACGACGCGCGGATTCTCTTGGGTAAAGCCACCATCCTGCCCGACGACAACGACAACGGCGTGGTGATGGTGATTGACGACATCACCGTCCTCATCCGCGCCCAAAAAGAAGCCGCTTGGGGCGAAGTGGCGAAACGGTTGGCGCATGAAATCCGCAATCCGCTCACGCCTATCCAACTTTCCGCCGAGAGATTGGCATGGAAATTGCATGATAAATTGGACGAACAACACGCCCAAATCCTCAGCCGTTCGACCGACACCATCGTCAAACAGGTGGCGGCATTGAAAGAAATGGTCGAAGCCTTCCGCAATTACGCCCGCGCCCCGTCGCTGAATTTTGAAAAACACGATTTGAACCGCTTGGTTGAAGAAGTGTTGCTGCTATACGAAGGCGGGGCGTGCCGCTTTGTTCCGAACTTGTCCGACAAACCGCAGCCGATTTCCGCCGATACCACCGCCATGCGGCAGGTGTTGCACAATATTTTCAAAAACGCGGCAGAGGCGGCGGAAGAGGCAGAAGTTCCGCAAGTGAATGTCAGCGTCGGTGAAGATAACGACGGACAGGTTTTATTGACCGTTTGTAACAACGGCAAAGGTTTCAGCAAGGAAATGCTGCATAATGCTTTCGAGCCGTATGTTACCGACAAGCCGACAGGTACGGGTCTGGGATTGCCCGTTGTGAAGAAAATTATCGAAGAGCACGGCGGCCGCATCAGCCTGAGCAATCAGAACGAAGGCGGCGCGTGTGTGAAAATAGCCTTACCCCGATTGGTAGAAACTTATGCGTAGCAGTGATATTTTAATTGTAGATGACGAAGTAGGTATCCGTGACTTGCTCTCGGAAATCCTCCAAGACGAAGGTTATTCCGTGGCTTTGGCGGAGAACGCCGAAGAGGCGCGCCAACTGCGCCACCAGACCCGTCCCGCCATGGTGTTGTTGGACATCTGGATGCCCGACTGCGACGGGATTACCCTGCTCAAAGAGTGGGCGAAAAACGGACAGCTCAACATGCCCGTGGTGATGATGAGCGGACACGCCAGCATCGACACCGCCGTCGAAGCCACCAAAATCGGCGCGCTCGACTTTCTGGAAAAACCGATTGCCCTGCAAAAGCTGCTCTCTACCGTCGACCGCGCCCTCAAACACGGCGAAATGCAGATGGCGGCGGGCTTGTCCTTCGATAAACTCGGCAACAGCCCCGCCATTCAAGAATTCAAGCAACAACTTGAGCCTGCCGTGAAAAAAAGCGGCCCCGTGCTGCTCAGCGGCGAAACCGGTTCGCCGTTTGAAATCGTTGCCCGCTATTTCCACAAAAGCGGCACGCCTTGGGTCGGACTCAGCCGCGTCGAACTCATTGCCGATGCGCCTTTGGAACTGCTGCAAAAAGCATCGGGCGGCACGCTCTATCTCGGTGATGCCGCGCAGTACAGCAAAAACATCCAAAACGGCATCAGTTTCATCCTCGGCAAGGCAGACCGTTACAACGTGCGCGTCATCGTCGCCGGCAGCCATGCCGCCGATGAAAGCCCGGCAGACGCCATAGCCGATGCCAAGTTGTCCGAACTGCTTTCCGGCAACGTCATCAGCATCCCGCCGTTGCGCAGCCAATCCGAAGACATCGCCTTCTTGGTCAACCAAGTTATGACCGAATTGGCGGACAGCGAAAAAATCCAGCCCGTCAAATTCAGCAACGGCTCACTGACCGTCCTGTGCCAATACAACTGGCCGGGCAATTTCGACCAGCTCCGCAGCGTCGTGAAAAACCTGATGCTGGAAGCGGACGGACAAGAAGTCCACGAGCAGGCGGTCGTTGCCGCATTGGGGCAAAAACGGGCGACAGTCGCTACCGAAATCGTCGGCGGTTTCAACTTCAATATGCCTTTGCGCGAACTGCGTGAAGAATTGGAACGCCGCTATTTCGAATACCACATTGCCCAAGAGGGGCAAAACATGAGCCGCGTCGCCCAAAAAGTCGGCTTGGAGCGCACGCACCTCTACCGCAAACTCAAACAATTAGGCATCAGCGTTTCCCGCCGCAGCACAGCGGAAAAAGCAGAAGAGTAGGGCGGCAGTAGGATAAAAGGTCGTCTGAAAGCATACGGCACGCCGCGGTATGTTTTCAGACGACCTTGTTTGCCATTAATCTGTTCGCTTTTGCCGTATAGCCGACTCATTTTTGACGTAAGGTGCGGCAAGCATCCAAATAACGGATATTTCTGCCGTATCGTGTAGAATATAAAAATATTACAAAAGTTACTAACGGGCTGTCGGCTGTTCGGCAGCATTCTCATAACGGTGAGCGGACACGAAACCGGAAGCTGGCACGGGAACGCTGTATCGGTTTAAAGTTCGCCGGCTGTATCTTTAAATACTGACATTTATCCGCTTTCAGACGACCTCCCGAACAAAGGTCGTCTGAAAACAACAAGGGGACACAATTCATGACGGAAAACGACCGCCTTGCCTGGCTGCAACTGGCGTTTATGCCTTATGTCGGCGCAGAGGGTTTCTTGCTCCTGCTGCAACGTTTCGGCAGCGCGAAAGCCGCGCTGGATGCTCCGGCGGAGCAAATCGCCGCGATAGTGCGCCACAAGCAAGCAGCCGAATCTTGGCGCAAAGCGGAAAAACGGGCGTTGGCGCAAAAGGCTGCGGAAGCGGCGTTGCAATGGGAAACGCAGGACGGCTGCCGTTTGTTGCTGCTGCAAGACGGAGATTTTCCTGAAATGTTGACGCAGGGCATTACCGCGCCGCCGGTTTTGTTCTTGCGCGGCAACGTGCAACTGCTGCACAAACCTTCCGCCGCCATTGTCGGCAGCCGCCATGCCACGCCGCAGGCGATGCGGATTGCCAAAGATTTCGGCAGGGCGTTGAGTGAACAGGATATTCCCATTGTGTCGGGCATGGCTTCGGGTATCGACACCGCCGCCCATCAAGGCGCGTTGCAGGCAGGCGGCGGCACCATCGCCGTCTGGGGAACGGGCATAGACCGCATTTACCCGCCGTCCAATAAAAACCTTGCCTATGAAATCGCGGAAAAAGGATTGATTGTCAGCGAGTTTCCGTTGGATACGCGGCCGTTTGCGGGCAACTTCCCGCGCCGCAACCGCCTGATTGCCGCGTTGTCGCAGGTTACGCTGGTGGTCGAAGCCGCGTTGGAATCTGGTTCGCTGATTACCGCCAAGCTGGCGGCGGAGATGGGGCGGGAGGTGATGGCGGTACCCGGTTCGATAGATAATCCGCACAGCAAAGGCTGTCACAAACTGATTAAAGACGGGGCAAAACTGGTGGAATGTTTGGACGACATCCTTCACGAATGTCCGGGACTATTGCAAAATGCGGCAGTTCCATCATATTCTATAAATAAGAAAAACAAAAAAACGGAAAAACGCACTGCCGTTAAAGAGACGTCGTCTGAACCTGTTTTGCCGTTTTCAGACGACCTTCATGTCCAAAAACAGCCGGCGCAAGCCAATACGGTTGCCGCACCGACGTCAGAAGACGAGTTGCTGAACGCGATGGGTTACGACCCCGTCCATCCCGATATATTGGCGCAGCAAACCGCATGGGCGGCGGCAGACGTTTACGCCCGACTGCTGGAATACGAACTCGACGGCATCGTCGCCGCCTTGCCGGGCGGACGCTATCAGCGCATAAAAGCATAATTCGATTCATTCATTAAGGAACCAGCATGACAGAAGTCATCGCCTATCTCATCGAACACTTCCAAGATTTCGACAATTGCCCGCCGCCGGAGGATTTGGGCCGCCTGTTGGAAGATGCGGGTTTTGACGTAACGGAAATCGGCAATACGCTGATGATGATGGAAGTGTTGTTCAACACGTCCGAATTCGCCGCTGCGCCGTTTGACAGCCATGCCCTGCGCGTGTATTGCAACGAGGAAGTGGAAAACCTGCCGCAGGAAGTCATGGGGCTGATGCAGTATCTGGTTGCCGAACGCGCCATCACTTACGAGCAGCGCGAAATCGTCATCCACGCCCTGATGCACATCCCGCCCGAAGAAATCACGCTCGATACGGCGAAAGTGCTGGTGTTGCTCTTGTTGTGGGCGCACAAAAGCGAATTGCCCGTCTTAATCGGCGACGACCTGATGGGCGCGCTCAACGGCAAAGCAACCATGCATTAAACCTTTTCAGACGACCTTTTGACGCAGCTTGTTCAGAAAGGTCGTCTGAAACGCATCATCCAATACATTAAAAGAGAACAAACAATGGCGAAAAACCTCTTAATCGTCGAATCACCGTCCAAAGCCAAAACCCTGAAAAAATACCTTGGCGGCGATTTCGAAATTCTGGCCTCCTACGGCCACGTCCGCGACCTCGTCCCCAAAAACGGTGCCGTCGATCCCGAACACGACTTCGCCATGAAATACGAGCTGATCAAACGCAACGCCAAACACGTCGATGCGATTGTCGCGGGAGCCAAAGAAGCCGAAAACATCTACCTCGCAACCGACCCGGATAGGGAAGGCGAAGCGATTTCCTGGCATCTTTTTGAAATCCTCAAATCCAAACGCGGCCTGAAAAACATCAAGCCGCAGCGTGTCGTGTTCCACGAAATCACCAAAAACGCCGTGCTCGATGCCGTCGCCAACCCGCGCGAAATCGAAATGGACTTGGTCGATGCGCAACAAGCCCGCCGAGCTTTGGACTATCTGGTCGGTTTCAACCTCTCGCCGTTGCTGTGGAAAAAAATCCGCCGCGGTTTGAGTGCAGGCCGTGTGCAAAGTCCTGCCCTGCGTCTGATTTGCGAACGCGAAAACGAAATCCGCGCGTTTGAAGCGCAGGAATATTGGACGGTGCATCTCGACAGCCACAAAGGCCGCAGCAAGTTTACCGCCAAACTCGTCCAATACAACGGCGCGAAACTCGAACAATTCGACCTGCCGAACGAAGCCGCGCAAGCCGATGTGTTGAAAGAACTCGAAGGCAAAGAGGCCGTCGTTACCGCCATCGAAAAGAAAAAGCGCAGCCGCAATCCCGCCGCGCCGTTTACGACATCAACCATGCAGCAGGATGCCGTGCGCAAACTCGGCTTCACTACCGACCGCACCATGCGTACCGCCCAGCAGCTTTACGAAGGTATAGACGTAGGGCAGGGTGCCATCGGTTTGATTACCTATATGCGTACCGACAGCGTGAATTTGGCAGATGAAGCATTAACCGAAATCCGCCATTACATCGAAAACAAAATCGGCAAAGAATATCTGCCGAGTGCCGCCAAACAATACAAAACCAAATCCAAAAACGCCCAAGAAGCGCACGAAGCCATCCGTCCGACTTCCGTGTACCGCACGCCCGAAAGTGTCAAACCCTTCCTGAGCGCAGACCAGTTCAAACTCTATCAAATGATTTGGCAGCGCACCGTCGCCTGTCAGATGACGCCCGCCAAATTCGACCAAACCACCGTCGATATTACCGTCGGTAAAGGCGTATTCCGCGTAACCGGACAAGTGCAAACCTTCGCAGGCTTCCTCAGCGTTTACGAAGAAAGCAGCGACGATGAAGAAGGCGAAGACAGCAAAAAACTGCCCGAAATGAGCGAAGGCGACAAATTGCCCGTGGACAAACTCTACGGCGAGCAACACTTCACCACCCCGCCGCCGCGTTACAACGAAGCCACGCTGGTTAAAGCTCTCGAAGAATACGGCATCGGCCGCCCCTCGACCTACGCCAGCATCATCTCCACGCTCAAAGACCGCGAATACGTTACCCTTGAGCAAAAACGCTTCATGCCCACCGACACAGGCGACATCGTCAACAAATTCCTGACCGAACATTTCGCCCAGTACGTCGATTACCACTTCACCGCCAAACTCGAAGACCAGCTCGACGAAATCGCCGACGGCAAACGCCGCTGGATTCCTGTGATGGACAAATTCTGGAAACCGTTCATCAAACAAGTGGAAGAAAAAGAGGGCATCGAACGCGCCAAATTCACCACGCAGGAACTCGACGAAACCTGCCCCAAATGCGGCGAACACAAACTGCAAATCAAGTTCGGCAAAATGGGCCGCTTCGTTGCCTGCGCCGGTTATCCAGAGTGCAGCTACACCCGCAACGTCAACGAAACCGCCGAAGAAGCCGCCGAGCGCATCGCCAAAGCTGAAGCCGAACAAGCCGAACTCGACGGGCGCGAGTGCCCCAAATGCGGCGGACGGCTGGTGTACAAATACAGCCGCACCGGCAGCAAATTCATCGGCTGCGCCAACTACCCCAAATGCAAACACGTCGAGCCGCTGGAAAAACCGAAAGACACCGGCGTCCAATGCCCGCAATGTAAAAAAGGCAACCTCGTCGAACGCAAATCCCGCTACGGCAAACTGTTTTACAGTTGCAGCACCTATCCCGACTGCAACTACGCCACTTGGAATCCGCCCGTCGCCGAAGAATGCCCGAACTGCCATTGGCCGGTTTTAACCATCAAAACCACCAAACGCTGGGGCGTGGAAAAAGTCTGCCCGCAAAAAGAATGCGGTTGGAAAGAGCAGATTGAACCGCCTGCACCGAAAGAGTGAGATTAGGTTGGTTTGAAAGAGAAAAGGTCGTCTGAAAAAATTTTCAGACGACCTTTTCAGTCTTATTAAGAAAGGACTCAACGTCTCGCGAAAACCAACGTGGCAAGAAAGAACAAACTGACTATCAAAGCGACAGTTTTGCCAATCAAGGGCAGACAAAAGACGAACCAAAGCAGACCGCGTCCCAAGTTCGGTATCAATCCCAAGTGGCGGTAATATTCATCAAAAAAATGGGCGTGGGCGGTGAAGGCAATCACACCGCTGATATAAACACCCAAAATAATTTTCCAAAGTGGCATTGTCAGCCATCCATATTTTCATTAAGTATTATGGCAAATAGACTGAAAAAGCGGTGGGAAAGTTCTAATGGCAAACGTAAGCGACCTTTTTATTTGAGGAAATATTTTATAATTTATAAAATTTTGTAAGTTTACCATCATAAAAAATAAATTTTTGCGATGGGTAGATTTGTTTTCATGCGGCCTTAAATGAAAAAACGCTGCGGTATAATGGCTGCTTTGTCATTCTTTAAGAGGTCGTCTGAAACTGTCGGACGATTCGTTTTAATTTCGTTTTAATTATGAGCAAACACAGCAAACATTCAAATCAAGTCCGCATCATCGGCGGACAATGCAGGGGGCGGAAATTGGTTTTTGCAGATGCAGACGGTCTGCGTCCGACGCCTGACAGTGTCCGCGAAAAACTGTTTAATTGGCTCGGTCAGGATTTGACCGGTATGAATGTGTTGGACTTGTTTGCAGGAAGCGGTGCGCTAGGATTTGAAGCTGCGTCCCGTAACGCGAAAAGGGCAGTGCTGGCGGATAATAATCGTAAAACTGCCGATATGCTGCGGCAAAACGCCAAAGTATTGGGTTTGGATAAGCTGGAAATCCTTAATGTCGATGGTCTTGCGTATTTGCAGAGGTCGTCTGAAAAGTTTGATGTGGTCTTTTTGGATCCGCCGTTTGCGTGGCAGGGTTGGGAAAATTTGTTTACTTCTTTGAAAAACAGCTTGAAAAACGGGGCAATGGTCTATATTGAAGCAGGGGAACTGCCCGATTTTCCCGAGTGGTTGGAGCTTTATCGCGAAGGACAGGCGGGCAAGAGCAGTTTTGTGCTTTTGCAATTTGTCCAAGTAGCTGAATAGTAAGAGATTTGAGAATCATTACCAGGGTGTAAACATTCGCCTAAACGGATTGTTTTTGACGCGTTTGTGCTATAATCCGCGCCCAATCGGTTTTGATAATTTAAATGAAAAAGGAAAAGAAATGTCGCTCTTTATTACAGATGAGTGCATTAACTGTGATGTTTGCGAGCCGGAGTGCCCCAATGACGCCATCTCGCAAGGTGAAGAAATCTACGAAATTAATCCTAATTTGTGTACGCAATGTGTAGGTCATTACGATGAGCCGCAATGCCAGCAGGTATGTCCTGTAGACTGCATCCTGATTGATGAAGAGCATCCGGAGACGCATGAAGAGCTGATGGCAAAATACGAAAAAATCATTCAGTTCAAATAAATTCTTTTTTAAAGCAATAAATTGAGTGATTTTTAAAAAACAAAATTAAAAAAGAGCTTGACGAAAAGCTGAGGCGCTAATAAACTTGCGTTCTCTTTTGGTGGGATTCCCGAGCGGTCAAAGGGGGCAGACTGTAAATCTGTTGCGAGAGCTTCGAAGGTTCGAATCCTTCTCCCACCACCAAATTCCAATGTGTTGGAGCATTGATGCAGTAAGTCTGCGGGTGTAGCTCAATGGTAGAGCAGAAGCCTTCCAAGCTTACGGTGAGGGTTCGATTCCCTTCACCCGCTCCAATAGTCTATTGGCCCATGTAGCTCAGGGGTAGAGCACTCCCTTGGTAAGGGAGAGGCCGGCAGTTCAAATCTGCCCATGGGCACCAAATACCATTTTCTCAGTATTTTAAAGATAGGAAATTTGCCATGGCAAAGGAAAAATTTGAACGTAGCAAACCGCACGTAAACGTTGGCACCATCGGTCACGTTGACCATGGTAAAACCACTCTGACTGCTGCTTTGACTACTATTTTGGCTAAAAAATTCGGTGGTGCTGCAAAAGCCTACGACCAAATCGACAACGCTCCCGAAGAAAAAGCCCGCGGTATTACCATTAATACCTCACACGTAGAATACGAAACCGAAACCCGCCACTACGCACACGTAGACTGCCCGGGTCACGCTGACTACGTTAAAAACATGATTACCGGTGCCGCACAAATGGACGGCGCAATCCTGGTATGTTCAGCTGCTGACGGCCCTATGCCGCAAACTCGCGAACACATCCTGTTGGCCCGCCAAGTGGGCGTACCTTACATCATCGTGTTCATGAACAAATGCGACATGGTTGACGATGCCGAGCTGTTGGAATTGGTTGAAATGGAAATCCGTGACTTGCTGTCAAGCTACGACTTCCCTGGTGACGACTGCCCGATCGTACAAGGTTCTGCACTGAAAGCCTTGGAAGGCGACGCTGCTTACGAAGAAAAAATCTTCGAACTGGCTGCTGCATTGGACAGCTACATCCCGACTCCTGAGCGTGCCGTGGACAAACCGTTCCTGTTGCCTATCGAAGACGTATTCTCTATCTCCGGTCGTGGTACAGTAGTAACCGGCCGTGTAGAGCGCGGTGTTATCCACGTTGGTGACGAGATCGAAATCGTAGGTCTGAAAGAAACCCAAAAAACCACTTGTACCGGTGTTGAGATGTTCCGCAAACTGCTGGACGAAGGTCAGGCGGGTGACAACGTAGGCGTATTGTTGCGCGGTACCAAACGTGAAGAAGTGGAACGCGGTCAAGTATTGGCTAAACCGGGTACCATCACTCCGCACACCAAATTCAAAGCAGAAGTTTACGTATTGAGCAAAGAAGAGGGTGGTCGTCATACTCCGTTCTTCGCTAACTACCGTCCACAATTCTACTTCCGTACTACCGACGTAACCGGTGCGGTTACTTTGGAAGAAGGCGTAGAAATGGTTATGCCTGGTGAGAACGTGGCTATCACTGTAGAACTGATTGCACCTATCGCTATGGAAGAAGGTCTGCGCTTTGCAATTCGCGAAGGTGGTCGTACCGTAGGTGCGGGCGTGGTTTCTTCTGTTATCGCTTAAGTTTAGAGGCCAATAGCTCAATTGGTAGAGTATCGGTCTCCAAAACCGAGGGTTGGGGGTTCGAGACCCTCTTGGCCTGCCAAATAAAAAATTAACCGGCCCTGTGCCGGTTAATTTTTTTGCATTTCTTTTTTAGTAATTAATTTAAACCATTGCATGAGTGAGGTAGTGCGACTTTGATGCTGTGGTAAGTGAGTAAAGATGACTGAACATACATCTGAACATAAAGCAGAAAAGTCGGGTCAGCTTGTAACGTCCGGCAATCATTCTACGCCACCTAAGCGAGAAGGGCTGCTTTCCTATTTTAGAAACTCATGGTCTGAGTTTAAAAAAGTTGTTTGGCCTGCGCGAGATGATGCAGTTAAGATGACGATTTTCGTTGTCATATTTGTTTCAATCTTGGCAGTATTTATTTATGCGGCAGACAGTGCTATTTCATGGCTGTTTTTTGATGTGTTGTTGAAGAGGGGGTAAAAATGTCAAAACGTTGGTATGTTGTGCAGGCTTATTCCGGCTTTGAGAAAAATGTCCAAAAGACATTAAAAGAGCGCATTGCTCGCGAAGGTATGGAAGGTTATTTCGGTCAGATCCTTGTTCCTGTTGAAGAAGTGGTCGATATTAAAAATGGTCGAAAAACCATTAGTGAGCGTAAGTTTTATCCAGGCTATGTCTTGGTCGAAATGGAAATGACTGATGACTCATGGCATTTGGTGAAAAGCACCCCCCGTGTTTCAGGTTTTATTGGTGGTACGGCAAATAAGCCTACTCCGATTTCTCAAAGAGAAGCTGATGCAATCTTGCAACAGGTTCGTTCTGGAGTTGAGAAGCCTAAACCTAAGGTTGAATTTGAAGTTGGACAGCAAGTTCGTGTGAACGAAGGGCCTTTTGCTGACTTCAATGGTATTGTAGATGAAGTAAATTATGAGCGTAATAAATTGAGAGTTTCTGTTCAGATTTTTGGTCGTGAAACCCCGGTTGAGCTAGAGTTTGGTCAAGTGGAAAAGATTTAAGTTTTTAAATCTCTTGAAAAAAAATCTCTAAACAAATATAATATTGAATTCTTTTTGGGAAGCGGAAATGGTTCCGCGCTATACCCGTTTTTAGGAGTCCTATAAGTGGCAAAGAAAATTATCGGCTACATCAAACTGCAAATTCCTGCAGGTAAAGCCAATCCATCTCCCCCAGTTGGTCCTGCTTTGGGTCAACGTGGTCTGAATATTATGGAATTCTGTAAAGCATTTAATGCTGCAACTCAAGGCATGGAGCCTGGTTTGCCGATTCCAGTTGTCATTACTGCATTTGCGGATAAATCATTCACTTTTGTGATGAAAACTCCTCCGGCTTCTATTCTGTTGAAAAAAGCTGCTGGTCTGCAAAAAGGTAGTTCTAATCCTCTGACAAATAAAGTGGGTAAATTGACCCGTGCTCAGTTGGAAGAAATTGCTAAAACTAAAGAACCCGATTTGACTGCAGCTGATTTGGATGCTGCTGTTCGCACTATTGCTGGTTCTGCTCGCTCAATGGGCTTGGATGTGGAGGGTGTTGTATAATGGCTAAAGTATCTAAACGCTTGAAAGCTTTGCGCTCTTCTGTTGAAGCCAATAAATTATATGCAATTGATGAAGCAATTGCTTTGGTCAAAAAAGCAGCGACTGCTAAATTTGACGAGTCTGTTGACGTATCTTTCAACTTAGGTGTTGATCCGCGTAAATCTGACCAAGTTATCCGTGGTTCAGTTGTTCTGCCTAAAGGTACTGGTAAAACAACTCGCGTAGCAGTATTTACTCAAGGTGCAAATGCTGATGCCGCTAAAGAAGCTGGTGCTGATGTTGTTGGCTTTGAAGATTTGGCAGCTGAGATCAAAGCAGGTAACCTGAACTTTGATGTCGTTATTGCTTCTCCTGATGCAATGCGCATTGTTGGTCAGTTGGGTACTATCTTGGGTCCGCGTGGTTTGATGCCAAACCCTAAAGTGGGCACTGTTACTCCTAATGTGGCTGAAGCAGTTAAAAATGCAAAAGCAGGTCAAGTGCAATACCGTACAGATAAAGCTGGTATCGTTCATGCAACTATCGGTCGTGCTTCGTTCGCTGAAGCTGATTTGAAAGAGAACTTTGATGCATTGCTGGACGCTATCGTTAAAGCTAAACCCGCTGCTGCTAAAGGTCAGTACCTGAAAAAAGTTGCTGTATCCAGCACTATGGGTTTAGGTGTTCGCGTTGATACGTCAAGCGTGAATAACTAATCTAAGAAATTTTCAAGCAACTCTATTTTGAGTTGCTTGAATTTGGGCTACTTAGAATTAAGTAGATGTCCAAGACCGTAGGGATCGCAAGATTTAATCGTAACTGCCCTACGCAGACGGTAGTCCTGAAACACATTGCAAGATTGTTTGCAAGATGTCTTTTTAGGTTACCGCGCTGGTGGGATATCATTCCGGTATCCTGTTTATAAACAGTGGGAGGTAGACCTTGAGTCTCAATATTGAAACCAAGAAAGTAGCCGTAGAGGAAATCAGCGCAGCAATTGCTAACGCTCAGACTCTTGTGGTTGCTGAATATCGCGGTATCAGTGTTTCCAGTATGACAGAGCTTCGCGCTAATGCGCGTAAAGAAGGCGTTTACTTGCGCGTTCTGAAAAACACATTGGCTCGTCGTGCAGTAGAAGGTACTTCATTCGCAGCTTTGGCTGATCAAATGGTTGGTCCGTTGGTTTATGCTGCTTCTGAAGATGCTGTTGCTGCTGCTAAAGTGCTGCACCAATTCGCGAAAAAAGATGACAAAATTGTAGTTAAAGCCGGTTCTTACAATGGTGAAGTGATGAATGCTGCTCAGGTTGCTGAGTTGGCTTCTATTCCGAGCCGCGAAGAGCTGTTGTCCAAACTGTTGTTCGTTATGCAAGCTCCTGTATCAGGCTTTGCACGCGGTTTGGCTGCTTTGGCAGAGAAAAAAGCAGGCGAAGAGGCCGCTTAATCAATTTTGTTTCTGTTAATCAATTATTTTTTAATACAATATTTGGAGTATAAATAGCATGGCTATTACTAAAGAAGACATTTTGGAAGCAGTTGGTTCTTTGACCGTAATGGAATTGAACGACTTGGTTAAAGCTTTTGAAGAAAAATTCGGTGTTTCTGCTGCTGCAGTTGCAGTTGCAGGTCCTGCAGGTGGTGGTGCAGCTGCTGCTGAAGAAAAAACTGAATTTGACGTAGTATTAGCTTCTGCCGGTGACCAAAAAGTTGGCGTGATTAAAGTAGTTCGCGCAATTACTGGTCTGGGTCTGAAAGAAGCTAAAGACATCGTTGATGGTGCACCTAAAACTCTTAAAGAAGGTGTTTCTAAAGCTGAAGCTGAAGACATCCAAAAACAATTGGAAGAAGCCGGCGCTAAAGTCGAAATCAAATAATTTGATGCTTCCTGTGAAGGCTGGCAGTTTTCTGCCAGCCTTATTTTGCTTGTTGTTATTAGGTTAATAGGTTATTTACATTTATTTGCAATTTATTCGCTAGTTAAGTTTAAATAAATGTAAATAACACACAAACAATTGGCGTTATTTCAGACGACCTCTTTCTTTAAAATTGCTTTTCGGAGTGTATATGAACTATTCGTTTACCGAGAAAAAACGTATCCGTAAGAGTTTTGCAAAACGAGAGAACGTATTGGACGTTCCCTTTTTGTTGGCAACACAAATTGATTCTTATGCGAAATTTCTGCAATTAGAAAATGCTTTTGATCAGCGCACTGACGATGGTCTGCAGGCTGCATTTAATTCTATTTTCCCTATCGTAAGCCACAACGGTTATGCGCGTCTGGAGTTTGTGCATTACACGTTGGGTGAGCCTTTGTTCGATATTCCTGAATGTCAATTGCGAGGAATCACTTATGCCGCCCCCCTGCGCGCGCGTATCCGATTGGTTATTTTAGACAAGGAAGCGTCTAAACCGACAGTCAAAGAAGTTCGTGAAAATGAAGTATACATGGGCGAAATCCCATTGATGACTCCAAGCGGTTCGTTTGTCATTAATGGTACCGAGCGTGTGATTGTTTCTCAGTTGCATCGTTCTCCCGGTGTGTTCTTTGAGCATGACCGTGGTAAAACCCATTCCTCCGGTAAATTATTGTTCTCTGCCCGAATCATTCCTTACCGTGGTTCGTGGTTGGATTTCGAATTTGACCCGAAAGATTTGCTGTATTTCCGCATCGACCGTCGCCGTAAAATGCCGGTTACGATTTTGTTGAAGGCTTTGGGCTACAACAATGAGCAGATCTTGGATATTTTCTACGATAAAGAAACGTTCTATCTGTCTGAAAATGGTGTTCAAACCGATTTGGTTGTAGGTCGTCTGAAAGGTGAAACTGCCAAAGTTGATATCTTGGATAAAGAGGGCAACGTATTGGTTGCTAAAGGTAAACGCATTACCGCAAAAAATGTCCGTGATATTAGCAATGCGGGATTAACCCGTTTGGATGTGGAGCCGGAAAGCTTGATTGGCAAAGCTTTGGCCGCGGATTTGATTGATCCTGAAACGGGTGAAGTATTGGCTGTGGCCAACGATGAAATCACTGAAGAGTTGTTGGCAAAATTTGATATCCATGGTGTAAAACAGCTTACTACGCTTTACATTAATGAATTGGATCAGGGTGGCTATATTTCCAATACTCTGCGCACTGATGAGACTGCTGATCAGCAAGCAGCGCGTGTTGCGATTTACCGCATGATGCGCCCGGGCGAGCCGCCTACCGAGGAAGCTGTCGAGCAATTGTTTAACCGCTTGTTCTTCAGTGAGGACAGCTACGATTTGTCTCGCGTAGGCCGTATGAAATTCAATACGCGTACTTATGAGCAAAAATTGTCTGAAGTACAACAGCAGTCTTGGTATGGCCGTTTGTTGAACGAAACTTTCGCAGGTGCTGCCGAAAAAGGCGGTTATGTTCTGAGCGTCGAAGATATTGTTGCCTCAATTGCTACTTTGGTTGAATTGCGTAACGGTCATGGCGAAGTGGACGATATTGACCACTTGGGCAACCGTCGTGTGCGTTCGGTAGGTGAGTTGACTGAAAATCAATTCCGCAGTGGTTTGGCTCGTGTGGAACGTGCCGTAAAAGAACGCTTGAATCAGGCAGAATCAGAAAACTTAATGCCGCATGATTTGATTAATGCGAAACCTGTTTCTGCTGCCATCAAAGAATTCTTCGGCTCAAGCCAATTGAGTCAGTTTATGGATCAGACTAACCCCTTGTCTGAAGTAACCCATAAACGCCGTGTATCTGCGTTAGGCCCGGGTGGTTTGACTCGTGAACGTGCCGGTTTCGAGGTGCGAGACGTGCATCCGACCCACTATGGCCGCGTATGTCCGATTGAAACGCCTGAAGGTCCGAACATCGGTTTGATTAACTCATTGTCCGTTTATGCGCGTACCAATGATTATGGTTTCTTGGAAACTCCTTACCGCCGCGTTATCGACGGCAAAGTAACTGAGGAAATCGATTACTTGTCTGCCATTGAAGAAGGCCGCTATGTGATTGCTCAGGCGAATGCTGATTTGGACAAAGACGGTAATTTGATTGGTGACCTGGTAACTTGTCGTGAAAAAGGCGAAACCATTATGGCAACGCCTGACCGTGTGCAATATATGGACGTGGCAACCGGTCAAGTGGTATCCGTAGCGGCATCCCTGATTCCGTTCTTGGAGCACGATGATGCGAACCGTGCATTGATGGGTGCCAACATGCAACGTCAGGCCGTACCGTGCCTGCGTCCTGAAAAACCGATGGTTGGTACCGGTATTGAGCGTTCAGTTGCCGTTGACTCTGCTACTGCAATCGTTGCCCGTCGCGGCGGTGTGGTTGAGTATGTCGATGCCAACCGTGTTGTGATTCGTGTTCATGACGATGAAGCGACTGCCGGTGAAGTAGGTGTCGATATTTACAACTTGGTGAAATTCACCCGTTCTAACCAATCTACCAATATCAACCAACGTCCTGCGGTCAAAGCTGGCGATGTTTTGCAACGCGGCGATTTGATTGCTGACGGTGCATCCACTGATTTGGGCGAATTGGCCTTGGGTCAAAACATGACCATCGCCTTCATGCCATGGAACGGTTATAACTATGAAGACTCGATTCTGATTTCCGAAAAAGTAGCTGCGGACGACCGCTATACTTCGATTCACATTGAGGAATTGAATGTCGTTGCCCGCGATACCAAGCTGGGTGCGGAAGATATTACCCGCGATATTCCGAACTTGTCCGAGCGTATGCAAAACCGTTTGGACGAATCAGGTATCGTTTACATCGGTGCGGAAGTCGAAGCAGGCGATGTGTTGGTAGGTAAAGTAACGCCTAAAGGCGAAACCCAACTGACTCCGGAAGAAAAACTGTTGCGCGCCATCTTCGGCGAAAAAGCATCCGACGTAAAAGACACCTCTTTGCGTATGCCTACTGGTATGAGCGGTACGGTTATCGACGTTCAAGTCTTTACCCGTGAAGGCATCCAACGCGACAAACGTGCCCAATCCATTATTGATTCCGAGCTGAAACGTTACCGTCAAGACTTGGGCGACCAGTTGCGTATTTTTGATAACGACGCATTCGACCGTATTGAGCGTATGATTGTCGGCCAAAAAGCCAATGGCGGTCCGATGAAGCTGGCCAAAGGCAGCGAAATTTCGACAGAATATCTGGCGGGTCTGCCTAGCAAACACGATTGGTTCGATATCCGTTTGTCTGATGAAGACCTGGCCAAACAATTAGAACTGATTAAATTGAGTCTGCAACAAAAACGCGAAGAAGCGGACGAGTTGTACGAAATCAAGAAGAAAAAACTGACTCAAGGCGACGAATTGCAGCCTGGCGTACAAAAAATGGTGAAAGTCTTTATCGCCATCAAACGCCGTCTGCAAGCCGGTGACAAAATGGCAGGCCGCCACGGTAACAAAGGTGTGGTATCTCGCATTCTGCCTGTGGAAGACATGCCGTACATGGCGGACGGTCGTCCTGTGGACATCGTACTGAACCCGTTGGGCGTACCTTCCCGTATGAACATCGGTCAGATTTTGGAAGTTCACTTGGGGTGGGCGGCAAAAGGTATCGGCGAACGTATCGACCGTATGCTGAAAGAGCAACGCAAAGCCAGCGAGCTGCGCGAGTTCTTGAACAAACTCTACAACGGCAGCGGTAAGAAAGAAGATTTGGATGCCCTGACTGATGAAGAAATCATCGAACTGGCTTCCAACCTGCGTAAAGGCGCATCTTTTGCATCGCCGGTGTTTGACGGTGCGAAAGAATCCGAAATCCGCGAAATGCTGAACTTGGCTTATCCGAGCGATGATCCTGAAGTCGAAAAACTGGGCTTTAACGACAGCAAAACCCAAATCACGCTGTATGACGGACGCTCTGGCGAACCGTTTGACCGCAAGGTAACAGTAGGTGTGATGCACTATCTGAAACTGCACCACTTGGTTGATGAAAAAATGCACGCGCGTTCTACCGGTCCGTACAGTCTGGTTACTCAACAGCCTCTGGGCGGTAAGGCTCAGTTCGGTGGCCAACGTTTCGGTGAGATGGAGGTTTGGGCGCTGGAAGCATACGGCGCAGCCTACACACTGCAAGAGATGTTGACCGTGAAGTCCGACGACGTAACAGGCCGTACCAAAATGTACGAGAACATTGTCAAAGGCGAACACAAAATCGATGCCGGTATGCCTGAGTCCTTCAACGTATTGGTTAAAGAGATTCGCTCACTGGGCTTGGATATCGATTTGGAACGTTACTAAACAGAAATTTTCAGACGACCTCTCTAGGTCGTCTGAAAAAGCGGTTGCAGAATTAAGAATGAATCGGAATCTGAACATATCAGGTCGTCTGAAACCGCAACGTACCGTTTCTAATATCGAAAATCCGCCACGCGGTAAAAATACTTCCTTCAAGGAGCAAAAATGAATTTGTTGAACTTATTTAATCCGTTGCAAACTGCCGGCATGGAAGAAGAGTTTGATGCCATCAAAATCGGCATTGCTTCTCCCGAAACCATCCGTTCATGGTCTTACGGCGAAGTTAAAAAGCCTGAAACCATCAACTATCGTACGTTCAAACCTGAGCGTGACGGTCTGTTCTGCGCCAAAATCTTTGGTCCGGTCAAAGACTACGAATGCTTGTGCGGGAAATATAAACGCTTGAAATTTAAAGGTGTAACCTGTGAAAAATGTGGCGTGGAAGTGACTTTGTCCAAAGTACGCCGCGAACGCATGGGTCATATCGAATTGGCCGCACCTGTTGCACATATTTGGTTCTTGAAATCCCTGCCTTCTCGTTTGGGTATGGTGTTGGACATGACTTTGCGCGACATCGAGCGCGTATTGTACTTTGAAGCATTTGTTGTGACCGACCCCGGCATGACTCCGCTGCAACGCCGTCAATTGTTGACTGAAGATGACTACTACAACAAACTGGACGAATACGGCGACGATTTCGATGCCAAAATGGGTGCAGAAGGTATCCGCGAATTGTTGCGCACCTTGGATGTGGCAGGCGAAATCGAAATCCTGCGCCAAGAGCTTGAGTCGACCGGTTCTGATACCAAAATCAAAAAAATCGCTAAACGCTTGAAAGTATTGGAAGCCTTCCATCGTTCCGGTATGAAACTGGAGTGGATGATTATGGACGTGCTGCCGGTATTGCCGCCTGATTTGCGTCCTCTGGTTCCGTTGGATGGCGGTCGTTTTGCCACTTCCGATTTGAACGATTTGTACCGTCGCGTCATCAACCGTAACAACCGTCTGAAACGCTTGCTGGAACTGCACGCTCCTGACATCATTGTCCGCAACGAAAAACGTATGTTGCAAGAAGCGGTTGACTCGCTGTTGGATAACGGCCGTCGCGGTAAAGCCATGACCGGCGCCAACAAACGTCCGCTGAAATCGTTGGCCGACATGATTAAAGGTAAGGGCGGTCGTTTCCGTCAAAACCTGCTGGGTAAACGTGTGGACTACTCCGGTCGTTCCGTGATTACCGTAGGTCCATACCTGCGTCTGCACCAATGCGGTCTGCCGAAAAAAATGGCTTTGGAACTGTTCAAACCGTTCATTTTCCATAAACTGGAAAAACAAGGTCTGGCCTCTACTGTTAAAGCAGCGAAAAAATTGGTAGAACAAGAAGTACCGGAAGTATGGGACATCTTGGAAGAAGTCATTCGCGAACATCCTATTATGCTGAACCGTGCGCCGACCCTGCACCGTTTGGGTATTCAAGCGTTTGAACCTATCCTGATTGAAGGTAAAGCCATTCAGTTGCATCCGTTGGTATGTGCCGCGTTTAACGCCGACTTTGACGGTGACCAAATGGCGGTACACGTTCCATTGAGCCTGGAAGCACAAATGGAAGCGCGCACCCTGATGCTGGCTTCAAACAACGTATTGTCTCCTGCAAACGGTGAACCGATTATCGTACCTTCCCAAGACATCGTATTGGGTCTGTACTACATGACCCGCGACCGCATCAATGCCAAAGGTGAGGGCAGTCTGTTTGCTGATGTGAAAGAAGTGCATCGTGCATACCATACCAAACAGGTTGAGCTGGGTACGAAAATTACCGTACGTCTGCGCGAATGGGTGAAAAACGAAGCTGGCGAATTCGAACCAGTCGTTACCCGTTACGAAACGACTGTCGGTCGTGCATTGTTGAGCGAAATCCTGCCTAAAGGCCTGCCGTTCGAATACATCAACAAAGCGCTGAAGAAAAAAGAAATTTCCAAGCTGATTAACGCATCGTTCCGTCTGTGCGGCTTGCGCGATACGGTTATCTTCGCCGACCACTTGATGTATACCGGTTTCGGATTCGCAGCCAAAGGCGGTATTTCCATTGCTGTTGACGACATGGAGATTCCGAAAGAAAAAGCGGCCTTGTTGGCTGAAGCCAATGCCGAGGTTAAAGAAATCGAAGACCAATACCGTCAAGGTTTGGTAACCAACGGCGAACGCTACAATAAAGTGGTGGATATTTGGGGTCGTGCTGGCGATAAAATCGCTAAAGCGATGATGGATAACTTGTCCAAACAAAAAGTTATCGACCGTGACGGCAACGAAGTCGATCAAGAGTCATTCAACTCTATCTATATGATGGCCGACTCCGGTGCTCGTGGTTCTGCGGCTCAGATTAAACAGTTGTCCGGTATGCGTGGCTTGATGGCAAAACCAGACGGCTCGATTATTGAAACGCCGATTACCTCAAACTTCCGCGAAGGTCTGACCGTATTGCAATACTTTATTGCGACCCACGGTGCGCGTAAGGGTTTGGCGGATACCGCATTGAAAACTGCGAACTCCGGTTACCTGACCCGTCGTCTGGTAGACGTAACTCAAGACTTGGTCGTTGTTGAAGACGATTGTGGTACTTCAGACGGCTTTGTCATGAAGGCAGTCGTACAAGGTGGTGATGTGATTGAAGCATTGCGCGATCGTATTTTGGGTCGTGTTACCGCGTCTGACGTTGTCGATCCGTCAAGTGGCGAGACCTTGGTTGAAGCTGGTACGTTGTTGACTGAAAAACTGGTGGATATGATTGACCAATCCGGTGTCGATGAAGTCAAAGTCCGTACCCCAATTACTTGTAAAACCCGTCATGGCTTGTGTGCGCACTGTTACGGTCGCGACTTGGCCCGAGGCAAATTGGTTAATGCCGGTGAGGCAGTCGGCGTGATTGCCGCTCAGTCTATCGGTGAGCCGGGTACCCAGTTGACCATGCGTACGTTCCACATCGGTGGTGCGGCATCCCGTGCGGCAGCAGCCAGCCAAGTTGAAGCCAAATCCAACGGTACGGCACGATTCAGCAGCCAAATGCGTTATGTTGCCAACAACAAAGGCGAATTGGTTGTCATCGGACGCTCTTGCGAAGTCGTTATTCATGATGACATCGGCCGTGAACGTGAGCGCCACAAAGTGCCTTACGGTGCTATCTTGATGGTTCAAGACGGTGAAGCCATCAAAGCCGGTCAAACGTTGGCAACCTGGGATCCGCATACCCGTCCGATGATTACCGAACACGCAGGTTGGGTGAAATTCGAAAACGTGGAAGAGGGTGTAACCGTTGCTAAACAAACTGACGATGTAACCGGTTTGTCCACTTTGGTGGTTATTGACGGCAAACGCCGCTCCAGCAGCGCATCCAAACTGCTGCGTCCGACTGTGAAACTGTTGGATGAAAACGGTCTGGAAATCTGCATCCCGGGTACTTCCACTCCGGTATCTATGGCATTCCCAGTGGGCGCAGTGATTACCGTACGCGAAGATCAGGAAATCGGTAAAGGTGACGTATTGGCGCGTATCCCGCAAGCCTCTTCCAAAACCCGCGACATTACCGGTGGTCTGCCGCGCGTTGCCGAGCTGTTTGAAGCACGCGTGCCGAAAGATGCAGGTATGCTGGCAGAAATTACCGGTACCGTTTCCTTCGGTAAAGAGACCAAAGGCAAGCAACGTCTGATTATCACTGACGTGGACGGCGTAGCATACGAGACTTTGATTTCCAAAGAGAAACAAATTCTGGTACACGACGGTCAAGTGGTAAACCGCGGCGAAACCATCGTCGACGGAGCTGTTGATCCGCATGATATTCTGCGTTTGCAAGGTATCGAAGCACTGGCACGCTACATTGTCCAAGAGGTGCAAGAGGTTTACCGTCTGCAAGGTGTGAAGATTTCCGATAAGCACATCGAAGTCATCATCCGTCAGATGCTGCGCCGTGTGAATATTGTCGATTCAGGCGAAACTGAATTCATTACCGGCGAACAAGTGGAACGTGGCGATGTCATGGCAGCCAATGAAAAAGCATTGGAAGAAGGTAAAGAGCCGGCACGTTACGAAAACGTATTGTTGGGTATTACCAAAGCCTCTCTGTCTACCGACAGCTTCATTTCTGCCGCATCCTTCCAAGAAACGACCCGCGTTCTGACCGAGGCTGCCATCATGGGCAAACAGGATGAGTTGCGTGGTTTGAAAGAAAACGTAATCGTAGGTCGTCTGATTCCTGCCGGTACCGGGTTGACTTATCACCGCAGCCGCCGCCAGCAATGGCAGGAAGTAGAGCAAGAAACTTCCGAAATTAACGCAGCAGATGAATAATCCGTAGGATATTTGTTTGAAAGAAAACCGCAAGCCAACACAGCTTGCGGTTTTCTTTTTCAGATGACCCGTGTGGCTTGCCAAGGTTGTCGTGAAAAGTACGGGAGGAAGGGGGCCCTTAAAGAGTTGCAAACCGACTTATTTTTGATAAAGGTCGTCTGAAATAGGGAGCGCAGAGTTTGAGAACTCTTTATCCATTTCAGACGACCTCAGTTGCTAAATAGTTCTTAGTAAATACAAAATACCAACTTTTATCCGCTGTTTGCTTGACTAAACTCTTGCAATAAAAATATAATTCCACTCTTGCCGACATGGTGTCGGCAAGTATTTAACTCAACAGGACGAGAAAATATGCCAACTATCAACCAATTGGTACGCAAAGGCCGTCAAAAGCCTGTGTACGTAAACAAAGTGCCTGCACTGGAGGCTTGCCCGCAAAAACGCGGTGTATGCACCCGTGTATACACAACTACCCCTAAAAAACCTAACTCTGCATTGCGTAAAGTATGTAAAGTTCGCCTGACCAACGGTTTTGAAGTCATTTCATACATCGGTGGTGAAGGTCACAACCTGCAAGAGCACAGTGTCGTACTGATTCGCGGCGGTCGTGTAAAAGACTTGCCGGGTGTACGTTACCACACTGTACGCGGTTCCTTGGATACTGCAGGTGTTAAAGATCGTAAACAAGCCCGTTCTAAATACGGTGCTAAGCGTCCTAAATAATTGCAGGGACTTAAATAGGCACGTCGGCCGCCTAAGCTGAACAACGGCCGAGTAAGTGAATGCTCTTTTGGGTATTCATGGGAATTGACCCAACTGAATAGATTAAAGGAAATTAAAATGCCAAGACGTAGAGAAGTCCCCAAGCGCGATGTGTTGCCTGATCCTAAATTCGGCAGCGTCGAGCTGACTAAATTCATGAACGTATTGATGATTGACGGTAAAAAATCCGTTGCTGAACGTATCGTTTACGGTGCGCTGGAGCAAATCGAGAAAAAAACCGGCAAAGCAGCAATCGAAGTATTCAACGAAGCCATTGCAAACGCCAAACCTATCGTGGAAGTGAAAAGCCGCCGTGTAGGTGGTGCAAACTACCAAGTTCCTGTTGAGGTTCGTCCTTCACGCCGTCTGGCTCTTGCAATGCGCTGGGTTCGCGATGCGGCCCGCAAACGTGGTGAGAAATCCATGGACCTGCGTTTGGCAGGCGAATTGATTGATGCGTCTGAAGGTCGCGGCGGTGCGTTGAAAAAACGTGAAGAAGTACACCGCATGGCTGAAGCCAACAAAGCATTCTCTCACTTCCGTTTCTAATTTTGAAAGGCTAATAAAATGGCTCGTAAGACCCCGATCAGCCTGTACCGCAACATCGGTATTTCCGCCCATATTGACGCGGGTAAAACCACTACTACAGAACGTATTTTGTTCTATACCGGTTTGACTCACAAGTTGGGTGAAGTACATGACGGCGCGGCTACTACCGACTACATGGAACAAGAGCAAGAGCGTGGTATTACCATTACCTCTGCTGCCGTAACTTCCTACTGGTCCGGTATGGCGAAACAATTCCCTGAACACCGTTTCAACATCATCGATACCCCAGGACACGTTGACTTTACCGTAGAAGTAGAGCGTTCTATGCGTGTATTGGATGGTGCGGTAATGGTTTACTGCGCGGTGGGTGGTGTTCAACCTCAATCCGAAACCGTATGGCGTCAAGCTAACAAATACCAAGTACCACGCTTGGCATTTGTAAATAAAATGGACCGTCAAGGTGCCAACTTCTTCCGCGTTGTCGAGCAAATGAAAACCCGTTTGCGCGCAAACCCTGTACCTATCGTAATCCCGGTTGGTGCAGAAGATAGCTTTACCGGTGTTGTCGATCTGTTGAAAATGAAATCTATCATTTGGAATGAAGCCGATAAAGGTACAACCTTTACCTATGGCGATATTCCTGCCGAATTGGTTGAAACTGCCGAAGAATGGCGTCAAAACATGATTGAAGCCGCAGCAGAAGCCAGCGAAGAATTGATGGATAAATACTTGGGCGGTGATGAGCTGACTGAGGAAGAAATCGTAGGCGCATTGCGTCAACGTACTCTGGCAGGCGAAATCCAACCGATGTTGTGTGGTTCTGCATTTAAAAACAAAGGTGTTCAACGTATGTTGGATGCAGTTGTAGAATTGCTGCCTGCTCCTACCGATATTCCTCCGGTCCAAGGTGTTAATCCTAACACTGAAGAAGCCGACAGCCGTCAAGCCAGCGATGAAGAGAAATTCTCCGCATTGGCGTTCAAAATGTTGAACGATAAATACGTTGGTCAGCTGACTTTCATCCGCGTTTACTCTGGCGTAGTGAAATCCGGTGATACTGTATTGAACTCTGTAAAAGGTACTCGCGAACGTATCGGTCGTTTGGTACAAATGACTGCTGCAGACCGTACTGAAATTGAAGAAGTACGCGCTGGCGACATCGCAGCTGCCATCGGTCTGAAAGACGTTACTACCGGTGAAACCCTGTGTGCAGAAAATGCACCGATTATCTTGGAACGTATGGAATTCCCCGAGCCGGTAATCCATATTGCCGTTGAGCCGAAAACCAAAGCCGACCAAGAGAAAATGGGTATTGCCCTGAATCGCCTGGCTAAAGAAGACCCTTCTTTCCGTGTCCGTACGGATGAAGAGTCCGGTCAAACCATTATTTCCGGTATGGGCGAATTGCACTTGGAAATTATTGTTGACCGTATGAAACGCGAATTCGGAGTGGAAGCGAATATCGGTGCGCCTCAAGTGGCTTACCGCGAAACCATCCGTAAAGAAGTTGAAGCTGAATACAAACACGCTAAACAATCCGGTGGTAAAGGTCAATACGGTCACGTTGTGATCAAAATGGAACCTATGGAGCCGGGTGGTGCAGGCTACGAATTTATTGACGAAATTAAAGGTGGTGTGATTCCTCGCGAATTCATTCCGTCTGTCGATAAAGGTATCCGCGATACCCTGCCTAACGGTATCGTTGCAGGCTACCCTGTGGTTGACGTACGCGTACGTTTGATCTTCGGTTCTTCACACGACGTTGACTCCTCTCAACTGGCGTTCGAATTGGCAGCTTCTCAAGCCTTCAAAGAAGGTATGCGTAAAGCCAATCCTGCTCTGCTTGAGCCGATCATGGCAGTTGAAGTGGAAACCCCTGAAGAATACATGGGTGATGTAATGGGCGACTTGAACCGTCGTCGCGGCGTTGTATTGGGTATGGATGATGACGGTATCGGTGGTAAGAAAGTTCGCGCCGAAGTACCTCTGGCAGAAATGTTCGGTTATTCTACCGACCTGCGTTCTGCAACCCAAGGTCGCGCTACTTACTCTATGGAGTTCAAGAAATATTCTGAAGCTCCTGCCCACGTAGCTGCTGCTGTAACTGAAGCCCGTAAAGGCTAATCAGGCAAAATAGGTCGTCTGAAAGGCTGAAATGATTTTTCAGACGACCTCTGTTCTTTAATCGATCTTTAATGTAAAGGAATTAGCTCATGGCTAAGGAAAAATTTGAACGTAGCAAACCGCACGTAAACGTTGGCACCATCGGTCACGTTGACCATGGTAAAACCACTCTGACTGCTGCTTTGACTACTATTTTGGCTAAAAAATTCGGTGGTGCTGCAAAAGCCTACGACCAAATCGACAACGCTCCCGAAGAAAAAGCCCGCGGTATTACCATTAATACCTCACACGTAGAATACGAAACCGAAACCCGCCACTACGCACACGTAGACTGCCCGGGTCACGCTGACTACGTTAAAAACATGATTACCGGTGCCGCACAAATGGACGGCGCAATCCTGGTATGTTCAGCTGCTGACGGCCCTATGCCGCAAACTCGCGAACACATCCTGTTGGCCCGCCAAGTGGGCGTACCTTACATCATCGTGTTCATGAACAAATGCGACATGGTTGACGATGCCGAGCTGTTGGAATTGGTTGAAATGGAAATCCGTGACTTGCTGTCAAGCTACGACTTCCCTGGTGACGACTGCCCGATCGTACAAGGTTCTGCACTGAAAGCCTTGGAAGGCGACGCTGCTTACGAAGAAAAAATCTTCGAACTGGCTGCTGCATTGGACAGCTACATCCCGACTCCTGAGCGTGCCGTGGACAAACCGTTCCTGTTGCCTATCGAAGACGTATTCTCTATCTCCGGTCGTGGTACAGTAGTAACCGGCCGTGTAGAGCGCGGTGTTATCCACGTTGGTGACGAGATCGAAATCGTAGGTCTGAAAGAAACCCAAAAAACCACTTGTACCGGTGTTGAGATGTTCCGCAAACTGCTGGACGAAGGTCAGGCGGGTGACAACGTAGGCGTATTGTTGCGCGGTACCAAACGTGAAGAAGTGGAACGCGGTCAAGTATTGGCTAAACCGGGTACCATCACTCCGCACACCAAATTCAAAGCAGAAGTTTACGTATTGAGCAAAGAAGAGGGTGGTCGTCATACTCCGTTCTTCGCTAACTACCGTCCACAATTCTACTTCCGTACTACCGACGTAACCGGTGCGGTTACTTTGGAAGAAGGCGTAGAAATGGTTATGCCTGGTGAGAACGTGGCTATCACTGTAGAACTGATTGCACCTATCGCTATGGAAGAAGGTCTGCGCTTTGCAATTCGCGAAGGTGGTCGTACCGTAGGTGCGGGCGTGGTTTCTTCTGTTATCGCTTAATTGAAGGATATTGATAAATGGCAAACCAAAAAATCCGTATCCGCCTGAAAGCTTATGATTACAGCCTGATTGACCGTTCTGCTCAAGAAATCGTTGAAACTGCAAAACGTACCGGCGCCGTTGTAAAAGGTCCGATTCCGTTGCCGACTAAAATCGAGCGTTTCAACATTCTGCGTTCTCCACACGTGAACAAAACTTCTCGTGAACAATTGGAAATCCGCACCCACTTGCGCCTGATGGACATCGTGGACTGGACTGACAAAACTACCGACGCACTGATGAAACTGGACTTGCCAGCCGGTGTTGATGTAGAAATTAAAGTTCAATAATTGTTGCTTTTATGAAACCGAACGGGTATCCCGTTCGGTTTTTTGTTATTCATGTGTGTTGTAAAAATTAACATCACTGTTACACTTTCCGTTTTGTTTGAAGATCTGATTGGGAAGTGATTCGGTATTATCAAGAATGTCGATAGACGTAGGAAACACGCTCTGTTCTTGACAACGCTGGATAGTTATTTAAAGAAACATTTAAGCAAAAACAAAAGCTGTTTGAGGTAGAAAAAAAGTATAAACAATATGACAATTTCCTATATCTAAGGTCGTCTGAAAACCATTTATATGTAGGAAAACGTCGCGTTGTTTACACCACAGGTTGAGAAAAATAAGCCTGCAAGACCTCAAACGGCGTATCGCCGTTCAAACTGCGGTGCGGTATCACAGTGTTATAGAAATTAACAAAGCGGCACAACTCCTTTCGCCGGTGTTCCGGACTGTCAAACAACTGTTTCTCATGCCACATCTCCATCAGGGTGCGGATAACCCGTTCCGCCTTACCGTTGGTCTGCGGACGGGCAACCCGGGTAAACTTTTGACCAATCCCGTTCTCATAACAGGCTACACCGAAAGCATGGTTGGCCGAGCCTTTATATTCCGTACCGTTGTCGGAGTAAACGCACTCAATCAGGTATGGGCAGGGATCAATCAGGTGTTCAGTCAGAAACTTGGCGGCACTGTCTGCGGTTTTGTCCGGCAAAATGGCGGCGTATAGCTCCCTTGAGAAATCGTCGATGGCGACAAACAAGTAATCCCGCTTATCGGCGGCTTTCTGCCCTTTGAGCAGCGGCAGCCGTTTGGTATCGAGATGTACCAGCTCTCCGGGGTAGGATTTATTGTAGCGTTTGGCCTGCCTTTTAAGTTTTTCCTGAATGCCGCGTTCTACCTTGGCCAGGCGTTTCATTCCGTACTTTGCCTGTTTGAAACGGTTGTTGGTACTGGTTTGGGGTTTGAGCAGTCTGCCTCTTGCGGCTTTAAGTGCGCGGTAAATGGTGACGCGGCTGACTTGGTAGCGGCGTGCCAGGGAGGTGACGCTTTCCTTCTCCTGCGTGTAGGCCAGCCAAATGGCTTGTCGGTGGTGCGGGGTGAGACGGGTGTTTTTGTGCATGTTCATGTTTCAGTATTCTCCTGGAAATACTGTAAACAACGCTACTAGTTTCTACAATTTATATCTTTCAGACGACCTTTATGGATTTAACCAAAAGGAATCGGTTTTTAACGATTTCCGGGAGGCTGGAGTTTCTCTACCTGAATGTCTTTCGGATGGTCAGCGATAAATGATTTGGTCGCTTTGAGAATTGCTTGAATGCGAGGATCAGTCCATGGGACGATTCTGTTGTGTTCATCACGTTTGTCAGACCAGATAATCACACCATCAGTATATTTTTTACTGATTTCCAGCATTTTTTTCCAACGTTCGGCATCAATAAATTGTTTGAAATAAGGACTACCAGTGGCGGAATAATATTGCGGCCAGAGATAGCCGATGATTTTTTTATCGGGATAGCGTTTTTTGATGTCAGTAACCGTGGTTTGGACGTCTTTTTCCCATTGCGCCAAATCGGGCGTGGTGATGTAGAACACGGGATTGGCGTAGTCGCTGATGGCTGCACTCATCTGACGACGTTTGCTGAACTGCCGCCATTTTGCCAATACTGCTTCGTTATCTGACTGAGTTTGGTAGTAGCGGATGGCGTGTAAGTGTTCGTCGGGCAAACCGTAGTTGCTGATGTAGGTGCGGGGATTTTCTTCTTTGAAAATCTGGTACATACGGGCAAAGTCGGTTTTAAGTTCTTGAGGCGTGAGGATTTGTCCGTCTTTTTCGGCAAACCAGGTTTCGATGTCGGTAGAAATGGTGCGGTAGCCTTCGCGATAGGATTGACGCGCCAATTCGCGGATGCGCTTTTCGTTCAATATGCCGTGTTTGCGCTTGCCGGCAGGATCGGGCATCACCAGCTCGGATTCGTAAATCAGGAATACTTTGGACAGTTTGTCGGCAGTCAGATCGGGTTTGCCAACGTAGTACATACAGTCGTAAATGATAAAGTCTTTGCCTGAGGCAAGCGCGGATGCGGCGGCAAGGAAGAGCAGGGATGCGGCGCGGATAAATGGTTTCATTGGATTTTCTTTTGAATGGGGAATGGGGTATTTGCTGCTTCGGCAATGCGTGGGCAAGTTTATATAAATTAATGGGAAAGGTCGTAGCAAACAAGGCGGAAGGGGTAAAAACAAGTCAAAGGTCGTCTGAAAAGGATAAGCGGCGTTTTCAGACGACCTTTTGGCGGCTGGCGGCAGTTTGTCTCTGTTCCATCCTGCTGCTTTGCTATAAAATCAAACCTCTCTTCAACCCGAAATCCGAATCAGGAAAATCATGATGGAAGCAGCCGGACAACACAACGTCGATGCGGACGAAATCGCTAAATTCAGCCAAATTGCGGATAAATGGTGGGATAAAAACGGCGAGTTCAAACCTCTGCACGATATCAATCCCCTGCGCTTGGGTTATATCGACTCATTCGCGCAGTTGGCAGGCAAGCGTGTTTTGGATGTCGGCTGCGGCGGCGGGATTTTGTCGGAAAGCATGGCAAAACGCGGCGCGGCGCACGTTACCGGCATCGATATGGCAGAAAAATCGTTGCAAACCGCCCAAGCCCATGCTGCTGCCGAAGGCATGGACAACATTGATTACCGCTGCATCCGTGTCGAAGATCTCGCCGCCGAACAGCCGCACAGTTTCGATGTTGTAACCTGTATGGAAATGATGGAACACGTTCCCGATCCCGCCGCCATCATCAAAGCCTGCTCGGAGCTGGTGAAGCCCGACGGCATGGTGTTTTTCTCCACCATCAACCGCAATCCTAAATCGTATCTTCATCTGATTGTCGGCGCGGAATATGTGTTGAACGTCGTTCCCAAAGGGACGCACGATTGGCAAAAATTCATTACGCCCGCCGAGCTGGCGCGGATGTGCAGACAGGCAGGGTTGGACGTGATTGACACTAAGGGCATGACCTACAATCTTTTGACCCGCCGCTATTCTTTATGCGATTCGACAGAAGTGAATTATATGATTGCCTGCCGTCCAGTCTAAAGTTGTTTGTCGGGATCATGATAAAAGGTCGTCTGAAACATGTTTTTCAGACGACCTTTTGATTCTTTACCGAAGGTTGAACCGACCACCGAAACTTATTGCTTGCGCTTATCCCACCAAGCGAATAAGTTGCCCAAGACGGTTCCCGATACGGAGTGCCAGACGCAGGCGACGGCGGTGGCGACGGCGGATTCGGCGTTACCCGGGAAGAATTTGGCGCTCAAACCCGTGGCGAGACCGGCGTTTTGTACGCCGACTTCGATAGCGATGGTACGTTTTTGGCGGTGTTCATACCGGTTAGCGCGCCGCTGTAATAGCCGAGGATGTAGCCGCCGATATTGTGTGCGGCAATGGCGAGCACCATAACTAAGGCAGATTCGGCAAAACGGTGGCCGTGGACGGCGGCAACACCGCCGACAATGCAGGCAAAGGCGGCAACGGCAACAGCGGGCATAATGGCGCGGACATCTTCAAACCAGTGTTTTTTGTGCAGCAAAATATTGGCGGCAGAGCCAATAACGACGGGCAACAGGGTAACGAGCAACATAAACTTGAACATGCCCCAGCCATCCATTTCGACGGTTTGTCCGACAAGGTAAGTCATCCACAGCGGCGTCATAACGGGGGCAAGGACGGTGGAAACGGTGGTCATGCCGACCGAAAAGGCAACATCGCCTTTGGCAAGGAAACTCATGATATTGGACGAAACCCCACCCGGACAAGTACCGACCAAAACCAGACCCAGCGTCAATCCGGGCGAGAGGTTGAAGGCTTTGGCAATACCGATGGCGAGCAGCGGCATGATGGTGTATTGGGCGACTGCACCGATGAAAATATCGAGCGGACGTTTAGCCAGAATTTGATAGTCTTCTTTGCCCAAGGTCATGCCCATACCGAGCATGATGATGCCGAGTACAACGACTTGTGTGTCGCCTTTTACCCATGAAAAGGTAGCAGGCTCGATAAAGGCGACGACAGAGGCAAGGACGATAATCAGGGCGGTGAATCGGGTCATTTGCCGGCTGACGGCAGTCAGAAAGTTCATAGTTTGCTCCTTTGTAAGTTGTTATGTATGACGGCGGTTGCCTTAATTTAACGGATATTAACTTTTCCATGTGATTCTGGCAATAATGACAGACGTGTGTCAAAGGTCGTCTGAAAACTAAGAAAGTGCTGTTTTGGATAACGACGTTTTTATAGGAACTGGTTTATATATTGTCAACAATGTTTAGTTGACACCTATAAACCATTCACAATCAATCAATAAGTAGTCAAAAGTAATGCCATGATTGAAAAAAATATTTCATTTATTTGCTGAGTATTCCGTATAAAAATGCCCGAAATCCTCACTAGTCTTTGACAATCTTTAACCCATACCCTAATATCCAACAGTTTGATTCCGCAAGGCGGATTTAAGAAAAACATTTTTGAGATTTTGAGAGGTAACACGATTATGGAATGGGAATTTAACAGTTACTACACGTTGATTGCCGCCACATTGGTTTTGTTGATTGGTAAGGTTTTGGTAAACAAAGTCAAATTCCTGCGCGATTTCAACATCCCCGAGCCTGTGGCAGGCGGCTTGATTGCTGCGATTGTCCTGTTTGCACTGCATCAAGCCTACGGCGTGAGCTTCAAATTTGAAAAACCGCTGCAAGATGCATTCATGCTGATTTTCTTCACCTCTATCGGTTTGAGCGCGGACTTCTCCCGTCTGAAAGCGGGCGGTCTGCCGTTGGTGATTTTCACCGCTATTGTCGGTGCGTTTATCATCGTGCAGAACTTTGTCGGCGTCGGCTTGGCGAAGGTTTTGGGACTGGATCCGCTTATCGGCCTGATTACCGGCTCGATTACTCTGACCGGCGGACACGGTACGGCAGGTGCATGGGGTCCTGACTTTGAAAGCAAATTCGGCTTGGTCGGTGCTACCGGATTGGGTATGGCTTCGGCAACGTTCGGCCTGGTATTCGGCGGCTTGATCGGCGGTCCGGTTGCACGTCGTCTGATTAACAAATTGGGACGCAAACCGATTGAACAAAGCGCAGGCAAAGAGAATACTGATGAGCAGACTGATGACGTATTTGAGCAAGCAAAGCGCACTCGCCTGATTACCGCCGAATCCGCAGTCGAAACACTTGCCATGTTTGCAGCGTGTTTGGCATTTGCCGAAATTGTGGACAGCTACGATAAAGAATATCTGTATGACTTGCCGAAATTCGTATGGTGTTTGTTTGCCGGTGTCGTTATTCGTAACATCCTGACTTCTGCGTTTAAAGTCAATATGTTCGACCGCGCCATCGACGTATTCGGCAATGCATCCCTGTCGCTTTTCCTCGCAATGGCACTTTTGAACTTGAAATTGTGGGAATTGACCGGTCTGGCGGGTCCTGTAACCATCATCCTCGCCGTACAAACCGTAGTGATGATTCTGTACGCGACATTTGTTACCTACGTCTTTATGGGACGCGATTACGATGCGGCGGTTTTGGCGGCAGGCCACTGCGGCTTCGGTTTGGGCGCAACCCCGACCGCCGTTGCCAATATGCAGTCCATCACGCAGACTTTCGGCCCTTCGCACAAAGCCTTCTTGATTGTGCCTATGGTCGGCGCGTTCTTCGTGGACTTGATTAACGCGGCAATCCTTTCCGGTTTCGTAAACGTTATCACCAAATAAGTAAGCGTTTATAACGGTTCGTTGAAAAAGCACTTGCAACATTTACTTGCTGCAAGTGCTTTTGTTATGATGGTCGTCTGAAAAGCAGTCCGGTCTGGTCTGCAACCGCATCAAGGAGATATTTTATGAACAAAAAACTGCTGGCTTTGCCGCTCGTCCTGATATTGGCCGCGTGCGGCAAGGATGAGCCCAAGCAGGCTTTGGAATGCAATCATCCCGCCGCCATCCAAAGCATTAAAACACAAATCCAAAACATTATCCGCCAAGAAGCGCGCGCATTCGCCCGCAACGACAGCCGCCAATTTGTCGATGCGGACAAAGTCATTGCTGCCGGTTCCGAACTGGAAATCGGCTTAAACAATGCCCAACAAATTGATGAAGACAACAAAACCATGTGCGGTGCGGATTTAAGTATCCGCGTTCCTGCCGATGTCCTTAATGCAGCGGAAGACAATAGCCCTTTGATTTACAGCGAAACGACTTTGGCCGAAATACTGGAACAAAAGCTGACAGGCAGCAATTTGAAATTTGCCGACAATACGCTTTCGACTTCCGTACGTTATACGCCTGATAAAGACGGCAACGCCGTTTTGGAAGACAACACTGTCTCCATGACGGCGCGCACGCTGTCCTCGCTGCTGCTGCCCTACGGTGTTAAAAGTATTGTGATGATTGACGGCAAGGCAGTCAGCAAAGAAGATGCTATGAAGTTGTTGAAAGGCAAATACGATGAGCCGCCTGTCGTTTCTCCGGAAGATATTCTGGAAAACAATGCTGCAAGCCAAGCATCGGGCGTGCCGCAGGCAGCAGGATTGGAAACCGAAATCCTGCATCCTGATACAGAAGCGAAACGCGAAGAGCCGTCGTTCTCGCAAAGCGATCTGGACAATGCACGCAGCCAAAACCGCAATGCAGATTCCGAAATTCAAAGAATATGGGACGGAATGGAACATACTGTTCAAAAGGAACTGCTCACCGAACAGCGTGCCTGGATTCAGAACAAGATCCAAAACTGTCAACAGGCTGCTGCCCAGGCTGACAGCCCTGCTCATGCCGAATACCTCAAGCTCCAATGCGACACCCGCATGACGCGCGAACGCACGCAATACCTTCGCGGCTATTCGATTGACTAGACGGATTTTTCTTCCAATCATCAAAAGGTCGTCTGAAACTTTGACTTCAAGGTTTCAGACGACCTTTTTCCTTTTTTCTTTATTTAGCTTTGTCTGATTCATTTGTAATTTTGATACAAAATCCGACGAATTTCGTTTCCATATGAATTGCAGCAGGTAAAACAATAGCGATATGGCAAAGGAGGAAACTCGGCGACCCCTTTTATCAAACTCGTTAAAATGATTTTATTTCAATGTATTAAAAACAGAAAAATCCTGAAAGAGGTCGTCTGAAAACAGCATGCATGGTTTGTGATGTAAGTCAAAGAGAAATGTAACAAAATTACTTATAGTAATCGTAGTGAAAATTTATCGACTTTATTGCCACCTTATATCAAGGAGATACACCATGAACGCATCAGCCGACAATGTCGTCAGCCCCGCCGTAGCCGAGGTCAACAGTTTGGTTGAAAAGGGTTTGCGCTCGTTGGACGAGTTTCGCAAGCTGAATCAGGAGCAGATTGATTATATCGTTGCCAAAGCCTCCATTGCCGCGCTGGACAAACATGGTGTACTCGCCATGCACGCGGTCGAAGAAACGGGACGCGGTGTATTTGAAGATAAGGCGACCAAAAACCTGTTTGCCTGCGAAAACGTCGTGCGCCGCCTGCGCGATTTGAAAACCGTGGGCGTCATCAGCGAGGACGATGTAACCGGCATTACCGAAATCGCCGATCCGGTCGGGGTCGTCTGCGGTATCGTGCCGACCACCAATCCGACTTCCACCACCATTTTCAAATCCCTGATTGCGCTGAAAACCCGCAATCCGATTATTTTCTCGTTCCACCCTTCCGCCCAGCAGTGTTCCGCCCACGCCGCCCAAATCGTGCGCGATGCCGCGATTGCCGCTGGCGCGCCGGAAAACTGCATCCAGTGGATTGAAAAACCGTCTATGGAAGGCACTTCCGCGCTGATGAAGCATCCGGGCGTGGCGACGATTTTGGCGACCGGCGGCAATGCGATGGTGGAAGCCGCTTATTCCTGCGGCAAACCCGCGCTCGGCGTCGGGGCGGGCAACGTGCCTGCCTATGTCGAAAAAACGGCAAACATCCAACAGGCGGCACACGACATCGTGATGTCCAAAGCGTTCGACAACGGCATGATCTGCGCCAGTGAACAAGCCGTCATCGCCGATAAAGAGATTTATAAAGAGTTGGTCGAAGAGTTCAAATCCTACGGCGTGTACTTCGCCAACAAAAAAGAAAAAGCCATGCTCGAAGACTTCATCTTCGGCGTTACGGCAAACTGCGCCAACTGCGGCGGCGCGAAACTCAATTCCGCCGTTGTGGGCAAACCGGCGGCGTGGATTGCCGAACAGGCCGGGTTTAAAGTCCCTGAAAAAACCAACATCATCATCGCCGAATGCCGCGAAGTCGGCCCCAACGAGCCGCTGACCCGCGAAAAACTCTCGCCCGTACTGGCGATGCTCAAAGCAGATTCCACCGAACAAGGCTTGCAGTTTGCCGAACAAATGGTCGCCTTCGACGGCTTGGGACACTCCGCCGCCATCCATACCGCTGATCAAGAATTGGCAAAAACCTTCGGCACCCGCGTCAAAGCCCTGCGCGTGATTTGGAATTCGCCCTCCACCTTCGGCGGCATCGGCGACGTTTACAACGCCTTCCTGCCGTCCCTGACCTTGGGATGCGGCTCTTACGGCAAAAACTCTGTCGGCGGCAACGTCAGCGCAGTCAATCTGTTAAACATCAAAAAAGTAGGCCGTCGGAGAAACAACATGCAATGGTTCAAAGTACCCGCCAAAATCTATTTCGAGCGCGATTCCATCCAATACCTGCAAGACATGAAAGACTGCGAAAAAGTCATGATTGTAACCGACCGTTCGATGGTCGATTTGGGCTTCGTCGATAAAGTAACCCACCAGCTCCACCAACGTAAAAACAAAGTCACCATCCAGCTTTTCACCGATGTCGAGGCCGATCCGAGCGTCCAAACCGTCTATAAAGGCACGGATTTGATGCGCAGCTTCCAGCCCGACACCATCATCGCGCTGGGCGGCGGCTCGCCGATGGACGCGGCAAAAGCCATGTGGCTCTTCTACGAACAACCCCAAGTCGATTTTGAGGATTTAGTTCAAAAATTCATGGACATCCGCAAACGCGCCTTCCGCTTCCCTGAGTTGGGCCGCAAAGCCAAATTCATCGGCATCCCAACCACATCGGGCACCGGCTCCGAAGTCACGCCGTTTACCGTCATCAGCGACGGCGACAAAAAATACCCCATCGCCGACTACTCGCTGACCCCGACCATTGCCATCGTCGATCCCGCGTTTACCATGACCGTCCCCGCCAGCGTAACCGCCGACACCGGTCTGGACGTACTGACCCACGCCGTAGAAGCATACGTTTCCGTGCTCGCCAACGACTTTACCGACGGCCTCGCCCTGCAAGCCATCAAGCTCGTGTTCCAATACCTCGAACGCTCCTACAAACACGGCGCGTCCGACCCCGAAGCGCGCGAACACATGCACAACGCTTCCACCATCGCAGGCATGGCGTTCTCCAACGCATTTCTCGGCATCAACCACTCGATGGCGCACAAAATCGGCGGCAAATACCACGTTCCGCACGGCCGCGCCAACGCTATCCTGCTGCCGCACGTCATCCGCTACAACGGCACGCGCCCGCAGAAAACCGCCACTTGGCCGAAGTACAACTACTACAAAGCCGACCTGAAATATCAGGAAATCGCCCGTACCTTAGGCCTGCCGTGCGCCACCCCTGCCGAAGGCGTAGAATCCTTCGCCCGCGCCTGTCATGAACTGGCGGTCAACGTCGGCATCAAAATGTCGTTCAAAGAACAAGGCATAGACGAAAAAACCTTCATCGACGGCCGCAAAGAACTGGCAATGCTGTCCTTCGAAGACCAATGCACTCCCGCCAACCCGCGTTTGGCATTGGTCGCCGACATGGAGGAAATCCTGACCAAAGCCTATTACGGCGAATAAAGTTCGCGAAACACAATAAGGCGTAAGGAAAAGGTCGTCTGAAAACCAGAAATACGGTTTTCAGACGACCTCTGTTTTTTATATTGTGCCCCACTTATTTTTAGCGGCCGTAGCGTGGGCTTTGCCCACGGAGCAGACAAAGCAGAATAGTCTCGGCAAGATTTTGTCTTTCGTGGGCATAGCCCACGCTACGATGTGCTGCATCCCAAATCCTTCCACTCCAAACGTTGTCAAACATCTAACAGGTTCATGTCAACAAAGGTCGTCTGAAAACCTGAAACATAGTTTTCAGACGACCCCCTCACTATTTGCCCTATCACTCACCTCGTTTTCTCAACTCCGCCGGTGTGCAGCCGAAATATTCGCGAAATGCCTTGGTAAAGCTTGAAACATGGGCGTAGCCGCAACGGTAGGCTGTTTCGCCTATGCTGACGCTGTCCGTACCCAAAGCATACAGCGCATATTGCATATGCTTGTGCCGCAGCCACTCGCTCGCCGTCGTACCGAACGATTCTTTCAGGCGGCGTTGCAGCGTCCGCTCGCTGATATGCAGCGCGTCGGCAAGCGCGGATACTTGGTGCGCGCCCGCCTCAAATGCCTGGTTGAGCAGACGGATGAAACTTTCCGAAGGATGCGGCGGTTCGGCGGCGGTTTCGGTATAGGGATAGCGGTTGAGAAAATCCGTCCACAGTCCTGCCAAAAGTTGCAACACGTCCGCTTCACGCTGTAAGTCGTCCGCCAATCCACCTTGCTCCGCCCCCTTCAAGCTGCTTAAAGCAAGGCGGCGCAGACCGCTGTCCAGCGGCCAATGTCTGACTTTTTCCCGATAAACCGCCTGCAGCAAACCCGCATATTGCGGGCGCACCAGCCAGCGGTCTAGCCCCTTGAGCGTCAGTTTCGCCGTATGCCCGCCTTCATACAAATAACGGCTGAACAAGATTTCCTCGTCGCACGCAATCAATAGGACATGTCCGCCTTCAGCCTCAATACGGTAACGTTCGCGATTGATGCCAAAATCCAAACTGCCTTCGAGCAGCAGGACAAACGCGATGTATGGCTCCGACAGGCGCGTGCTTTGAAACGTTTTGCGCGCGGTCAGGCTGCCGCCGTGCAGGGAAATGCCGCTGCACAAGGTTTCAAAACGGTAGCTGCCGTCCAAATAGTCGCCCCCTTCGCCCTGTTGAACCATGTTGACGAGCTGTTGGCTGTTAAGACAGGATATTTCCATAAGCTGTGTGGTGGAATCCGCGTATTTTGAACAAAAGGTCGGGCTACTTTATCACAATGGCAGAAAGACGGAAAACGGTGAAAACCCATAAAAGGTCGTCTGAAACCGGTACGCAGGTTTGAACTGGCCCCCAAATCTTGGACACTCATAAAAGCCTATTCAGGCGCTCTGTGCAAGCTGGGTTCTGTATGCGACAGGACTCGGCTTTTTCAATTTCAAACTGCAACGCTCCCGGTTGTAGTAATCCATATAGTCATCTATCTGCTTCATCAATTCATCTACCGTCAATTCACCTGCGTTATAGAAACACTCCGTCTTCAACACCGCAAAGAAGCTTTCCATCGGCGCATTGTCCCAGCAGTTCGCCTTACGCGACATGCTTTGAACCATGGAATGCTCCGCAAGCAATTCCCTATACCCCGCCGTACGGTACAGCACACCTTGGTCGGAATGCAGCATCGTTCCCTTATCAGTCAGACGGGGTGCGGCTTTTTCGAGCATTTCCTTCACCATTTCGCTGTTAGCATTGCGGCTCATGGCGTAGGCGACGATCTCGCGGTTGAACAAGTCCAAGATTGGCGAGAGGTACAGTTTGCCGTCCTTCCCTTTGAGTTCGGTAACGTCGGTCAGCCATTTTTCGTTAGGCTTTTCAGCTTTGAATAGGCGTTTGAGGAGGTGTTCCGATATTTCGCCCATGGCGGGATGGCGGTAGGCTTTTTTCGCCCGTATGAGGGCTTTCAGTTCCATCTGCTTCATCAACCGCGCTGCTTTTTTGCGGTTCCAACCCAATGCTGCGGCAATGCGCCTTTGCCCGTAGCGTCCTTTATGCCGTTTGTAGGTTTCGACAAGGAGGGCTTTGTCGGCTGCGTCGGGGTCAGGCCGGTCTTGGTGGTGGTAGTAAAAGCTGCTTTTGGGCAGGTTTGCGATGTGCAGCAGGTATTTGAGCGGGTGTTGCGCCCTCAGTGTTTGGACGGTTTGGCTTTGTCCTTTTCGGTCCGCTTTTGGCTGAGGGCTTTTAACTCCTTTAGATAGGCAACCTTTGCGCGCATATAGCACAACTCTTCGATAAGCTCTGCCTGTGTTTTTTCGTGGTCGGGTTTGTCGGCGATGAAGGGGTTTTTGCGGTGTTGGGGCATGGTTTTGGATTGGGGATGTTCGAGTGCGCCGATGCCGCCTTCCTGATAGGCGCGTATCCATCGTCGCAGGTGGGTTCGGGAAATGCCGTAATGATCTGCGGTACGCTGTTGGCTGCGTATATGCAGGTAGTGGAGTACGGCTTGGTATTTGAAGTGTAATGTATATTTGCTCATAAAAAAACTGCACCTTGTGAGTTGGAGGGGATGTCCAACTTTTGGGGTGCAGTTCAGTTTTCAGACGACCTTTGCTTTCCCAAAAATAATCTGTGGGCAAAGCCTACGCTACGGTTAGCTGTCTTTCAACCTGAAACGCAGGCTTTTCCTATAAAACAGCCCATCAATTAAACAAAAATTCCATGCCGTCATCTCAGCACATACCTCGCCTCCCAAAATCTTCCGCTGAAAAATGTAAAAAAGTCGTCTGAAAACCCTGTTTCCAAGTTTTCAGACGACCTTATCTTATTGCAACGGTCAATGCCGAATTGGCTTTACACCACGATGTTCACCAGTCTGCCCGGTACGACGATGATTTTCTTGGCGGGTTTGCCTTCCATGAATTTCACCGCGCCTTCGGTGGCGAGTGCGGCGGCTTCGAGGTCGGCTTTGGAGGCGTCGGCGGCGACGGTGATTTTGCCGCGCAGTTTGCCGTTGACTTGAACCATCACTTCGATTTCGGATTTGACCAAGGCGGCTTCGTCGACTGTCGGCCAGCCTGCTTCCCACAGTTTCGCGCCGTTCAATTCGCTCCATAGGGTTTCGCAGATATGCGGCACGATGGGCCACAACAGGCGTACGGCGGTTTCCAATACTTCTTGGGCGACGGCGCGGCCTTGTTCGCTGCCGGTGTCGGTTTTGTCGTATTGGTTGAGCAGTTCCATCACGGCGGCGATGGCGGTGTTGAACTGCTGGCGGCGGCCGTAGTCGTCGCTGACTTTGGCGGTAGTGGCGTGCAGTTTGTGGCGCAGGTCTTTGAGTTCTTTAGACAAACCGTCTTGGTTGCCTGCAAACGCTTCGACCGCGCCGCCTTGCTTCAGGTATTCGTAAACGGTACGCCACAGGCGGCGCAGGAAGCGGTGTGCGCCTTCGACGCCGCTGTCGCTCCATTCGAGGGACTGTTCGGGCGGTGCGGCGAACATCATGAACAGGCGGGCGGTATCCGCGCCGTAGGCATTAATCAGCTCTTGCGGATCGACGCCGTTGTTTTTGGACTTGGACATTTTTTCCGTGCCGCTGATGACGACGGGCAGGCCGTCGGCTTTGAGGACGGCGGAAACGGGGCGGCCTTTGTCGTCGAAAGTCAATTCGACATCGGCAGGGTTGATCCAGTCTTTGCTGCCGTTGGCGTTTTCGCGGTAGTAGGTTTCGCAGACGACCATGCCTTGCGTGAGCAGGCGTTCGAACGGTTCGTCAACATTGACCAGACCTTCGTCGCGCATCAGTTTGGTGAAGAAGCGCGCGTATAAGAGGTGCAAAATCGCGTGTTCGATACCGCCGATGTATTGGTCGACCGCGCCCCAGTATTTTGCGGCTTCAGCCGATACCATGCCTTCTGCGAACTTAGGCGACATGTAGCGGAAGAAGTACCAGCTTGATTCCATGAAGGTGTCCATGGTGTCGGTTTCGCGTTTTGCCGCACCGCCGCAGCATGGGCAGGTGGTTTCGTAAAACTCGGGCATTTTTGCCAGCGGCGAACCCATGCCGTCAGGTACGACGTTTTCAGGCAGGACGACGGGCAGTTGGTCGGCGGGGACGGGAACGTCGCCGCATTTTTCGCAATGGACGATAGGAATCGGGCAGCCCCAGTAGCGTTGGCGCGAAATACCCCAGTCGCGCAGGCGGTATTGGGTTTTCGGTTCGCCTGCGTCTTGGCTTTGCAGTTTGGCGGCGATGGCGTCGAAGGCCGTCTGAAAATTCATGCCGTCCAAGTCGCCGCTGTTGACCAATACGCCGTTTTCTTTGTCGCCGTACCATTCTTGCCATTGGTTTTCGTCGAATGCGTTGTCGCCAACGGCAATGACTTGTTTTTTCGGCAGATTGTATTTGGTGGCGAACTCGAAATCGCGTTCGTCGTGCGCCGGAACAGCCATCACCGCGCCGTCGCCGTAACCCCATAATACATAGTTGGCAATCCACACTTCCAGCTTGTCGCCGTTGAGCGGGTTGACGACGTAGCGGCCGGTCGGCACGCCTTTTTTCTCCATCGTCGCCATGTCGGCTTCGGCAACGGAACCCGCTTTGCATTCGGCGATAAATGCCTGCAATTCGGGTTTGTCGGCGGCTGCGGCGGTTGCCAGCGGATGCTCGGCGGCAACGGCGACATAAGTCGCGCCCATCAGCGTGTCGGGGCGGGTGGTATAAACTTGCAGGAATTTCGCGTAATCGCCTTCCAAGCCTTGTTTGCTGTCGTCTGAAACGGCGAAGCGCACGGTCATACCGCGAGATTTGCCGATCCAGTTGCGCTGCATGGTTTTGACTTGTTCCGGCCAGTGTTCCAGCTTGTCCAAATCGTTGAGCAGCTCTTCGGCGTAATCCGTGATTTTGAAGTAATACATCGGGATTTCGCGTTTTTCGATCAACGCGCCCGAACGCCAGCCGCGCCCGTCGATGACTTGCTCGTTGGCAAGGACGGTTTGGTCGACGGGGTCCCAGTTTACCGTGCCGTTTTTGCGATAGACGATGCCTTTTTCAAACAGCTTGGTAAACAGCCATTGTTCCCAGCGGTAGTATTCGGGTTTGCAGGTGGCGACTTCGCGTTCCCAGTCAATCGCAAAACCCAGGCTTTTGAGCTGGGTTTTCATGTATTCGATGTTGTCGTACGTCCAAGCGGCAGGGGCGACGTTGTTTTTCATCGCCGCGTTTTCCGCCGGCATGCCGAACGCGTCCCAACCCATAGGCTGCATGACGTTGAAGCCGTTTAAGCGTTTGAAGCGGCTCAATACGTCGCCGATGGTGTAGTTGCGCACATGCCCCATGTGCAGCTTGCCGCTGGGGTAGGGGAACATGGAGAGGCAGTAGTATTTGGGTTTGGAAGCGTCTTCGGAGACGTTGAAAATACGGACGTCGTCCCATTTTTTCTGCGCCGCAGGCTCGATGGCGGCGGGCTGGTAATGTTCTTGCATGGTCATTCTGTTTTTCGCTTGAAAATGTGAGGGCGGGCTGACGATTCGATAACGGCGGTATTTTATTCCATAAATTGCCGCCTTCTGCGTTAAAAATACTCGCAAGATGTCCAATCTTGCTGCGTTTTTTGCCTTGAATCCGGCATTTCTGTGCCAAAATCCAGCCCGTTTCGAATCGCCCGTCCGCCCTGAGAAAAATAAAAGAGGGATTATAGCAGGTTGTCGTTAGGTCGGTTTGACAAAGGTCGTCTGAAAACAGAACGGTATTTTTCAGACGACCTCACATTCAGACACTTGAGTTTTCCCCACCCCACCCATATATCCGGTCTAGTTTTTACACATATCAACAACCATCACTATCATGAGCAACCAAGATTTTTATGCAACACTCGGCGTGGCGCGCGGTGCGAGCGACGACGAAATCAAAAAAGCCTACCGCAAGCTGGCGATGAAATACCATCCCGACCGCAATCCCGGCGACAAAGAAGCGGAAGAAAAATTTAAAGAAGTTCAAAAAGCCTACGACACCTTGTCCGACAAAGAAAAACGCGCCATGTATGACCAATACGGCCATGCCGCGTTCGAACAAGGCATGGGCGGCGGCGCAGGCGGATTCGGCGGTTTTGGCGGGTTCGGCGGCGCGCAAGGCTTCGACTTTTCCGACATCTTCAGCCAAATGTTCGGCGGAGGCGGGGGCGGCGGCCGTCAGCCAAACTATCAAGGCGCGGATTTGCAGGTCGGCGTCGAAATCACGCTGGAAGATGCCGCCAAAGGCATCAAAAAACGCATCAACATCCCAACCTACGAAGAATGCGATGTCTGCCACGGCAGCGGCGCAAAACCCGGTACGTCCGCATCAACTTGTTCGACCTGTCACGGCTCCGGTACGGTACACGTCCGCCAAGCCATTTTTCAAATGCAGCAGACCTGTCCGACCTGCCACGGCACAGGCAAGGAAATCAAAGACCCGTGCGTCAAATGCCGTGGCGAAGGCCGCACCAAAACCAGCAAAACCGTTGAGGTCAACATTCCCGCCGGCATCGACGACGGTCAACGCATCCGCTTGAGCGGCGAAGGCGAACCGGGTACGCACGGCGCGCCCGCAGGCGATTTGTACGTCAACGTCCGCGTCAAAAAACACAAAATCTTCGAGCGCAACGGCTTGGATTTGCATTGCGAGTTGCCTATCAGCTTCGCCGTCGCAGCCTTGGGCGGCGAAGTCGAAGTCCCGACCTTGGATGGCAAAGTCAAACTGAGCATCCCGAAAGAAACGCAAACCGGCCGCCGTATGCGCGTCAAAGGCAAAGGCATCAAATCCCTGCGCTCTAACTCGATGGGCGATTTGTACTGCCACGTTTTGGTGGAAACGCCGGTCAACCTGACCGACCGCCAGAAAGAATTGCTGGAAGAGTTCGAAAAAATCTCGACCGGTCTCGACCGCAGCCAAACCCCGCGCAAAAAATCGTTCTGGGACAAAGTGGGCGAACTGTTTGACTGATTCGGGTTTAAAAACAGAAAAAGGTCGTCTGAAAGCTGATGTTGTCGGCTTTCAGACGACCTTTCTCCAACCTGTTTCAAAGAAAGCCGCAGATAGAACGGATAATTTGCAACCGATACACTTGATGAGACCTTTGCAAAATTCCCCAAAATCCCCTAAATTCCCACCAAGACATTTAGGGGATTTCTCATGAGCACCTTCTTCCGGCAAACCGCCCAAGCCATGATTGCCAAACACATCGACCGCTTCCCAC
>NZ_POWX01000011.1 GCF_003044445.1 Neisseria mucosa | reverse complement strand
GTGGGAAGCGGTCGATGTGTTTGGCAATCATGGCTTGGGCGGTTTGCCGGAAGAAGGTGCTCATGAGAAATCCCCTAAATGTCTTGGTGGGAATTTAGGGGATTTTGGGGAATTTTGCAAAGGTCTCAGTCTTTCAGACGACGTTGGTGTTTCAGACATTGATTAAAACGGCGTAATTAAGCCAAGCCTTTTTTCTCCAGATAGCTTTCGTAATCGCCCAGATAGTGTTCGTAGCCGCCCTTGCCGTCCAGCTCGATAATCTGGGTGGCGAGCGAGGAGACGAATTGGCGGTCGTGCGATACGAAAATCAGCGTGCCGTTGTATTTCTCCAGCGCCATGTTCAGCGATTCGATGCTTTCCATGTCCATGTGGTTGGTGGGTTCGTCCATAATCAGTACATTGGGTTTCAACAGCAGAAGTTTGCCGTAGAGCATACGGCCTTTTTCACCGCCGGAGAGAACCTGCACTTTTTTCACCACGTCGTTGCTGCCGAAGAGCAAACGCCCCAAAGTGCCGCGGATGACCTGTTCGTCGTCGCCTTCTTGGCCCCATTGGCGCATCCATTCGCTCAGGTTCATATCGACGTCGAAGTCGTTTTCATGGTCTTGCGGATAATAGCCGACGTTGGCTTTTTCCGCCCATTTGATGGTGCCTGCATCGGGGGTGAGGCCGTCTGAATATTCGGGGTTGAACGCGCCGGCAAGGAGTTTCAGCAGGGTGGATTTACCCGCGCCGTTGGGGCCGATGATGGCGAGGCGCTGGCCGGCTTCGAGGATGAAGCTCAGGTTTTTGAACAACTGGGTTTCAAAGCGTTTGGCCAGGTTTTCGACTTCCACCGCCTGACGGTGCAGCTTGGCTTTTTCATCGGCTTCAAAGCGGATATACGGGTTTTGGCGGGTAGAAGGTTTCACTTCGACCATCTCGGCTTTGATTTTGTCTGCCTGTTTCAGACGGCTGGTTGCCTGACGGGCTTTGGATTTGTTGGCGGAGAAGCGGGCGACGAACTCTTGCAGCTCTTGCAGTTTCTCTTTGGCTTTGGCGTTGTCCTTCAGGGCGCGTTCGCGCGATTGGGCGGAAGCGAGCATGTAGTCGTCGTAGTTGCCCGGGTAGATAGTGATGGTGTTGTAGTCCAAATCCGCCATGTGCGTGCAGACTTCGTTCAAAAAGTGACGGTCGTGCGAGATGATGATCATGGTGGAGTCGTATTGGTTCAACACGCCCTCCAACCAGCGGATGGTGTTGATGTCCAAGTTGTTGGTCGGCTCGTCAAGCAAGAGAACATCAGGTTTGGAGAACAGGGCTTGCGCCAGCAATACGCGCAGCTTGAAGCCAGGGGCGACTTCCGCCATGGTCGCATTGTGCAAATCTTCAGAAATGCCCACGCCGCTCAACAGTTCGGCGGCGCGCGCTTCGGCGGTGTAGCCGTCGTATTCGGCGAACTTGGCTTCCAGTTCGGCGGCTTTCATGTAATCGTCTTCGGTGGCTTCGGGGTTGGCGTAAATCGCGTCGCGTTCGGTCATTGCCGCCCACATTTCGGTATGCCCCATCATCACCACGTCCAGCACGCGCATGTCTTCGTAGGCAAACTGGTCTTGGCGCAGCTTACCCAAGCGCACGCCGTTTTCAATCGCGACTTCGCCCGCAGTCTGTTCCAAATCGCCGCCGAGGATTTTCATGAAGGTGGATTTGCCCGAACCGTTCGCGCCGATCAAGCCGTAGCGGTTGCCTTCGCCGAACTTGACGGATACGTTTTCAAACAGCGGCTTCGCGCCGAACTGCATGGTAATGCCGTTGGTAGAAATCATTATTGGTAAAACCTTTATAAATATAGATAAACAGGGTGTTATAATCGCCGGCGATTGTAGCATATTTTGTATAGGTCGTCTGAAACGGGGGCGGAGGAAATGGAAACCGAAAAAATCTATTACGCCGTGATTATTCTGTTGTGCGCCGCATCCATGCTGCTCAGTCCGTTTTTCTATATCCGCCGCACGCGATCGGGCGCAGAATTACGCCACGCACCTCGGCAATGGAAGCCGATTATTATTGCGAATTTGGTGATGATCATTGCTTTGGTGGCATGGTGGATATGGTTTTGATGATTTGATGAAAGGTATAAGAATGAATAAATTGATTTTAAGCACATTACTGCTCGCATTTTCCGTCGTAGCAACGGCATCCCCCGTATTTGAATGTATCGACAAATCAGGGCGTAAAACCTATACGCAGACCGGCGGCAAAAACTGCAAACCGGGCAATATCGGCAGACCTTCGGTTTATACCTCCGCCGCACCGTCCGCACACTCGGCATCAGCAAACGCTGCTTCAGGAAAAGCTCCATCCGAACAAATGCCACCTCCACCAGCCAGCGCAATACCCGGCTCATCTTCAGCGCAAAACGAATTGGCTCAGGCACAGAAAAATCTGGAAGAGGGCAAACAGGTCCGTTATGGCAACGAGCGAAACTACGCCCGCTATCAAGAACGGATTAAAGGTTTGGAGAATCAAGTGAAAGCCGCGCAGGAACGGGTTAATGCGGCAAACAGTATGGGTGGTGAAGGTGAGATGATGCCCGAGTATTGATAGAGAAAAAGATGTCAATAAAAAGGTCGTCTGAAAAACCGTTTCGTTTATTTTCAGACGACCTTTCAATCGGAGGGGCAGGCGCAGCTTTCCGAGTATCGCGGTTAACTGTGCTATTATGTCGATATAAATATTCCGTCCGAAACGCTTATGAACGATGCAGACGATTATTTGGGCAAGATGCCTTTTTTTATTGTATTCCTCGACCCGCTGCACACGGATTTCCACAGCAGCGGCAAGCCTCTGAACGAATACATCGCCCGTCATCCGCTGATGCACGACAAGTTGCACCGCCCCGCCTTTGCCGCCAAAGTGTTGGAAATGGCAGCAAACAGCAGCAATATGCGTGTATTTGTCCGCAAAGCAGATGCGCTGATTAAGCATCCGCTGCATTATATCGTCCGTAACGGCGTTTTCCGAACCGAAGAGCAGATGTGGGCGTTTATCAATTCGCCTGAAAACATCGCTGCCGTCAAACAACCCTAAAAAGGCCGCATACTCATGCTTTTGTTCATTGATAATTATGACAGTTTCACCTACAACATCGTCCAATATTTCGCCGAACTCGGTCAGGAAGTCGTCGTCCGCCGCAACGACGATATCACGCTCGAAGAAATCGAAGCTTTGAAACCGCAATATCTCGTTATCGGGCCGGGTCCTTGTTCGCCGAAAGAAGCGGGCATTTCCGTCGCTGCCATGCGCCATTTCGCCGGCAAGCTGCCGATTATGGGCGTGTGCCTCGGACATCAGACGATAGGCGAAGCGTTCGGCGGCGATGTGGTGCGGGCAAAAACGATGATGCACGGCAAAGTTTCGCCTGTGTTCCATTTGAACAAAGGCATGTTCAAAGATTTGCCCGATCCCGTTACCTGCACGCGTTATCACAGCCTTGTCATCGCCCGCGATACGCTGCCCGATTGTCTGGAAGTCACCGCATGGACGGAAGATCAGGAAATCATGGGCGTGCGGCATAAGGAATACGCCATCGAAGGCGTGCAGTTCCACCCCGAAGCCCTTTTGACCGAACACGGACACGATATGTTGAAAAACTTTTTGGAAGAATTTAAAGACTTCCAAGCGTCCGCCGCTTAAACCAAACGTCGTCTGAAAATTTTCAGACGACGTTTGACGTAAAAATACCCGTAAAAAGGATTGAACCATGATTACACCGCAACAAGCCATTGAACGATTAATCAGCAACAATGAATTGTTTTACGATGAAATGACCGACCTGATGCGCCAGATTATGAGCGGGCAGGTGCCGCCCGAACAAATCGCCGCCATTCTGACCGGCCTGCGGATTAAAGTTGAAACCGTATCGGAAATCACCGCCGCAGCCGCTGTCATGCGCGAATTTGCCGTCAAAGTGCCGCTGGAAAATTCAGACGACCTCGTCGATATTGTCGGTACGGGCGGAGACGGCGCAAAAACCTTCAATATTTCCACGACTTCCATGTTTGTCGCGGCGGCGGCAGGTGCGAAAGTCGCCAAACACGGCGGGCGTTCCGTTTCTTCGTCCAGTGGCGCGGCGGACGTGATGGAGCAGATGGGCGCGGTGTTGAACATTACGCCCGAGCAAGTTGCCGAAAGCATCCGTCAAACAGGTTTGGGCTTTATGTTTGCCCAAAACCACCATAGCGCGATGCGCCACGTCGCGCCCGTGCGCCGTTCGCTCGGGTTTAGAAGTATTTTCAATATCTTGGGCCCGCTGACCAACCCTGCCGGTGCGCCGAACCAGCTCTTGGGCGTGTTCCACATCGACTTGTGCGGCATCCTGTCGCGCGTATTGAAACAGCTTGGCTCCAAGCATGTTTTGGTCGTGTGCGGTGAAGGAGGTTTGGACGAAATCACGCTGACCGGCAAAACCCGCGTTGCCGAGCTGAAAGACGGAGAAATCCGCGAATACGACATCAGCCCCGCCGATTTCGGCATTGAAATTCGCCGCGATTTGGACGAAATCAAAGTCGCCAACGCGCAAGAATCGTTGGAGAAAATGGATGAAGTGTTGAGCGGCAAACATGGCGCGGCACGCGACATCGTCCTGCTCAACACCGCCGCCGCGCTTTATGCCGGCAATGTCGTACCTTCGTTGGCGGACGGTGTCAAAGCCGCCGAAGCAGCCATCGATTCGGGTAAGGCAAAAGCGAAAAAAGAAGAATTTATCCGCTTTACGCAGCAATTTGCCAAAGAGTAAGCAAAGGTCGTCTGAAAACGGGAAGTCAGTTTTCAGACGATTTTTTATAGCTACTTCCAAACATTCAGATATTGATAAGGCGTTTATTTATTTTGGTGCTTGCCTTTAAATCGCTTGAAACCGTTTTTTCAGACGAGCCATATCCTCTTAAATCAGATTTAACTATCGGATTTTAATGATGATTGAGAGGTTGGCTGCATTGAAGGCGGGGGCAGTTTGTTATATAGTGAAATAAAAAAACAGACAGGATGATTGAGTCGGGGCGTTTTGCGTGCTTTATAAAATAAGAGTAGGTTGGCATTTATATCGGGCAGGGTTCGGATGATGCGTTGACGGTTGACGGCAGCGTCCGCAGACAGCTTGATATTTCAGAAGATTTTTGTTTCATTTGAGTCTTGGATATTTGTCCTATGACAACAATACAGGCAGATGAGGTGAAGATAATGGACGGTGTGACCAGTGCGCAATTTATTTCCGCAGGCATTCATTTTTATCCCCGATGCGGCTACAAGCGGCTGTCGGAGCAGGCGATTGCGGAGCATTTAAATTCGAATTTGGAAACGTTCAACAGGATGTTTGCTGATAAAGACGAATTTGTGAAGGCAATGTTGATCGAGTACAGCAATCGGGCTTTGGGGCGGGTGTCGTTCGATTTTGCCCAAAATATCGAAGATACGGAGCGGCTGTATCAGATTGTCTGGCGGCTGGCGGTAACGATACGCGAGCATTTGGCGTGGATACACAGGATGCTGCTGGACAGCGAAGAGGGCGTGGATTTGATTACCAAGGCGTTGAAAAAGCAGCATAAGATGCTTGCCTATGGGATGATTCGGCATATTAAAGCGTGCAACGGCAGGGAAGATGTGTCGCAATTGGAATTGTTGAACCAGTTTGAGTTTCTCAACGGTGCGGTTATCTCGCCGATGATTATGAACACGCGTTATCGGATGCTGGGGATACTGACCGATGAGATGAACGGGCGGCATGAGGATTTGCTGACCGATTCGTCCATCCACCAAAGGATAGATTGGGCGTTTGCCGCGCTGTTTCCGCAATACCGCTCTAAGGCGCGCCCGTTTTGACGATTAAGGTGTAACGCAACATGAAAAAAGCTGTTATTGCTTCTCTTGCCGTCGCGCTGGTTGCGGGCGGTGTGTGGTATGTCCTTCAAAACCAAAAAGAAACCTTGCCTGCATGGATCGCACAATCCAACGGGCGGCTGGAATTGAACCGCATCGATGTCGCCAGCCTGTATCCGGGGCGGGTGAAGGCGGTATTGGTGGAAGAGGGCGGAGTTGTGAAAGAGGGCGATATTCTGGCGGAACTGTCGTCTGAAACCAGCAACAGCCGTTTGGAAGAAGCGCGGGCGGCGGAATTGCGGCAAGAAGAGGCGGTCGGTCGCGCCAAAGCTGCCGAAGCGCAGATGAAACAGACGGTTGCGCGCGCGCAGGCAAATGTGGACGCGAACAGGCAGCAGCTGCGCGTGGCGAAAATGGAGCTGGACAATGCGCGCAAATTGCTTGCCGACCAGCTGGTGTCGCAATCGGAAGTCACCAAGCGTCAGGCGGATTATGAGCGTGCTGTTGCGGCGGTCAAAGCAGCCGAAGCGGCGCGGGACGAAGCGCGGGCGACGGTAGCGCAAAGTGCCGCCGCGCAAGCGGAAGCGCGCGCCGGTGTGGAACAGGCGAGGGCGGCAGTCAAATCGGCCACATCCGCCAACGATGATATGAATATCCGCGCGCCGATAGCCGGCAGGGTGGAATACACCATTGCGGAAGCGGGCAACGTGGTCGCGGCGGGTTCGAAAGTGGTCAGCCTGCTTGATCCTGCCGATGTTTCGATGAATATTTTTCTGCCGACCGACAGCATAAGTCGTCTGAAAGTCAATGATGAGGCGCGTATCCGTTTGGACGGCATTGATGCGGTGTTCCCCGCCAAAATCAAATTTATCGCGACGGACGCGCAATTTACGCCTAAGTCGGTGGAAACGGTCGATGAACGCGCGAAGCTGATGTTTAAAGTGAAATTGCAAGTGCCGCGCGAGACGGCGGTGAAATACAACCGTCTGCTGAAAGGCGGGTTGACGGGCAACGGTTTTGTGAAAACCGACGACAAAGGGGCATGGCCCGCCGAGCTGGCGGTGAGGTTGCCGAATTAGCATCTGACGGATTCGGACGGCCTTGATATGAAAACAAAGGTTTATGGCTAAAAGAGGTCGTCTGAAAACGGGATTTCGTTTTTCAGACGACCTCTTTCAACTTGAGTATCACCACTATAAAAAGAACGCATATCCGGAAACGCCGCCAAACGCGTTTCCATCAAATCAGGACAAACAAAATGAAAACCAAACCATGGCGCATTGAAGAAGGTGCGCCTTATCCGATGGGCGTGTCGCTGACTGAGGAAGGGGCGAATTTTGCGCTGTTTTCCATCCATGCCGAAAAAGTTGAGCTGTGCCTCTTTGACAAGGGAGGGGAAACCCGTTTGGAAATGCCTTCGCGGCGCGGGTCGGTGTTTTACGGCTTTGTGCCGGAGGTCGGGGCAGGGCAGCGGTATGGTTTTCGTGTTTACGGACGCGCTGATGCGCCGGGCGGCTCGTGTTTCAATCCGAATAAATTGTTGATTGACCCGTATTCCAAAAAAATCGACGGCAAACCGAGTTATCGGGATGATGAGGAAATGGCATGGTTTCGTCCGGAAGACGGGCGGGACAATGCGGCGGTGGCACCCAAAAGCGTGGTGGTGGGCGACGATGATTTCGATTGGGGCGACGACCGCCGCCCGAACCATCCGTGGGGCAGGACGATAGTGTACGAAGCCCATGTGAAAGGCTTTACCAAGCAATTCCCCGATTTGGAACACGCGGGAACGTATCAAGCGCTGACCGATCCGCGCGTGATTGATTATTTGAAAACTTTGGGCGTTACCGCCGTCGAGCTGCTGCCGGTACACCAGCATTTGGACGAATACCACCTGCAAAAAATGGGCTTGAGCAATTATTGGGGCTACAACACTTATTCCCATTTTGCCGTCGAGCCGTCTTATGCCGCCGATGCCGAATGCGCAGCGGAAGAGTTGAAGCAGGCGGTCAAAGCCTTGCATCAAGCAGGTTTGGAAGTGATTTTGGATGTTGTGTACAACCATACCGCCGAGCAGGACGAAAAAGGCCCGATGCTTTGCCAGCGCGGCATAGACAATGCTTTGTGGTATTGGCTGAAGCCCGACGGCAGCTATGAAAACTGGTCGGGTTGCGGCAATACGTTGAACATCGTCCGCCGCGACGTAACCCGTTGGGCGGCGGACAGCCTGCGCTATTGGGCGGAAACGTTTCATGTGGACGGTTTCCGCTTCGACTTGGGAACGGTATTGGGGCGGGAACCCGATTTTCAGGCTTACGGACGCTTTTTTCAGGTGGTGTACCAAGACCCCGTGTTGGCACGCTGCAAACTGATTGTCGAGGCGTGGGACATCGGCGAAGGCGGCTATCACTTGGGCAATTTCCCGCAGCCTTTTGCCGAGTGGAACGGACGTTTCCGCGACGATATGCGCGCGTTTTGGGTGTGGGAAAGCGGCAATTTGGGCGCGTTTGCCGAACGTCTGGCGGGGTCGTCTGATATTTTCAACCACAGCGGCCGCCATCCTTCCGCCAGTATCAATTTCATCACCGCACACGACGGTTTTACGCTGCGCGATTTGGTCAGCTACAACGAAAAACACAACCACGCCAACGGCGAAGACAACCGCGACGGGCATAACGAAAACATCAGTTACAACCACGGCATCGAGGGCGAAACCGAAGATGCGGCGGTTTTAGAAGACCGCTCCTACACCGCCAAAGCCTTGCTTGCCTCGCTGTTCCTTGCCAACGGTACGCCTATGCTGCTGGCGGGCGATGAGTTCGGCAACAGCCAACAGGGCAACAACAACAGCTATTGTCAGGACAATCCGATTACTTGGCTGGATTGGCATCAGGCAGATGAAGCGTTGCAAAACTATACGCGCGATTTAATCCGCCTGCGTCAAGAAATTAAATTACTGGGTGATGACGTCTGGTGGGAAAAAGAGCGTGTCGGCTGGCTCAATGCAGAAGGCGAACCGATGAGCGAGATTTGTTGGCACAATCGCGGCGCAAAAGCCATGCAAATTATGCTGGACGATGAGTGGCTACTGTTGGTCAACGCCAAACGTAGCCGACAGTTATTTAACCTGCCTCAAGGAAGTTGGCAGCTTTCTTGCGTACCATCTGAGAAGTTTAATTATAATCAAGACGGCAAACTGACAGTCGAACATATGGGTATTTGGGTTTTGCATCGTACAAACGCATCGCCGGATAAGTAATATTTTTTAGTTAGTGATATGTTTTTAAATGAAAACCCTGTTATTCATGCTGTCTCAGTTATAATGCTGAAGATTAGTAATAAATTTACTTGATTGACTTTGCTTGACGGAAAATAAAGGCATTTTGTTTTTCAGACGACCTCAGACCGTCAGAAGATATAGTGGATTAAATTTAAATCAGGACAAGGCGACGAAGCCGCAGACAGTACAGATAGTACGGCAAGGCGAGGTAACGCCGTCCTGGTTTAAAGTTAATCCACTATACAAACCGATAAATTCCCCGCTTCATCACCCCATCCTCAACAGAGAAAGGCTATCATGGCTAAGAAAAAACAACCCATTTCAGGTTTTGATTACGTCATGCCGAAACCGGATGCCGAAACCATCCGCAAGTCCATCGTCTATAAATTGATTTTCATTTTGGGCGTCGATCCGAAAGAGGCGACCGAACACCAATGGCTCAACGCCGCCATGCTCGCCGCGCGCGACCTGATTGCCGAAGACTTCCTGCAAACCCGCCGCGCCCACATCGACAACGGCAAACGCATGGTTTACTACCTTTCCATGGAATTCCTGTTGGGACGCGCCTTCGTCAACGCTTTGATTAACGAAGGCGTTTATGCCGAATTTGAAGAAGCGTTCAAACAATTGGGTAAAGAGTTCGCCGATGTCTGCGAACAAGAACAAGACCCCGGCTTGGGCAATGGCGGTTTGGGTCGCCTTGCCGCCTGCTTCCTCGACTCGCTCGCCACTTTGCGCATTCCTGCCATGGGCTACGGCATCCGCTATCAATACGGCATGTTCAAACAAGAAATCGTGGACGGGCAGCAAGTCGAAAAACCCGATTTGTGGCTCGACCAGGATTTGGCATGGCAAATCGGTCGTCCGAACAAACAATACGCCGTCAGCTTCGGCGGACAGGTCATCAATATGGGTGATAAAAAAGAATGGCATCCGAGCGAAGAAATTTCCGCGATGGCGTACGATGAAATCATCCCCGGCTACGGCGGCGACATCGCCAACCCGTTGCGCCTGTGGACGGCACACGCCGGCAACCGCTTCGACTTGGCGGACTTCAACCGCGGCGATTACGCTTCCGCCGTCCGTGCGCAAAACAGCGATGAAAACATCTCGCGCGTCCTCTATCCGAACGACTCCACCGACAGCGGTCGCGAACTGCGCTTGAAACAGGAATATTTCCTTGTTTCCGCATCCGTACAAGACATCGTGGCACGCCATAAATGCCGTTTCCCCAGCATCAAAAACCTTGCCGACAAAGTCGCCATCCACTTGAACGACACCCACCCCGTACTGGCGATTCCCGAGCTGATGCGCATTCTGATTGACGAAGAAGGCATTGCGTGGACTGAAGCATGGAATATGTGCTGCAAGATTTTCTCTTACACCAACCACACCCTGATGAGCGAAGCCTTGGAAACCTGGCCGGTCGATTTGATGGGTCGCCTGCTGCCGCGCCATTTGGACATCATCTTTGAAATCAACGCCTACTTCTTGAACGCCCTGCGCGCCATCGGCAACTTCGACGACGACTTCGTCCGCCGCGTGTCCATCATCGATGAGAACAACGGCCGCCGTGTCCGCATGGCATGGCTGGCAGTCATCGGTTCGCACAAAGTCAACGGCGTGGCGAAAATCCACTCCGACCTGATGACCACTTCCATCTTCGCCGACTTTGCCAAAGTGTTCCCCGAACGCTTCACCAACGTGACCAACGGCGTAACCCCGCGCCGCTGGATCAACATCGCCAACCCCGAGTTGACCCGCTTCCTCGATAAACACTTGGGCGAACAAGACTGGCGCCTGCATTTGGACAATCTGACCAAGCTCAACGAAAAAGTTGACGATGCAAGCGTGCAGGCAGAATTCGGCGCAGTGAAAAAAGCCGCCAAAGAACGCCTCGCCAAATACATCGAAACCGAATTGGGCATCAAGGTTAACACGGATGCGTTGTTTGACATTCAAATCAAACGCATCCACGAATACAAACGCCAGGCGTTGAATGTGATGCACATCGTCGACCGCTACAACAAAATCTTGGAAAACCCGGATTTCGACTGGCAGCCACGAGTCTTCATCTTTGCCGGTAAAGCCGCATCCGCCTACTACATGGCGAAAAAAATCATCCGCCTGATTAACGACGTAGCGAAAACCATCAACAACGACGAACGCATCCGCGACCTGATTAAAGTCGTCTATATCCCGAATTACAGCGTCAGCCTCGCCCAAATCATCATCCCCGCCGCCGATTTGCACGAACAAATCTCATTGGCAGGCACAGAGGCATCCGGCACCAGCAACATGAAGTTCGCCCTCAATGGTGCGCTCTGTATGGGTACGCTGGACGGCGCGAACGTTGAAATTCTGGAAAAAGTCGGCGCGGACAACTGCTTTATCTTCGGCAACACCGTTGAACAAGTGGAAGAACTTCGCCGCAACGGCTACGACCCGCTGGGCTACATCGAACGCGATCACGACCTGCGCCGCGTCGTCAACCAAATCAGCAGCGGCACGTTCTCCCCCGAAGAGCCGAACCGCTATAACGACGTCCTGCAACCTTACGGCGATTTCTATCAACTGATGGCGGATTTCCGCAGCTACATCGACACGCAATACAAAGCGGACGAACACTACCGCGATGTTGCCGCATGGCGTAAATCCGCGTTGATTAACATCGCCAATATGGGCTTCTTCTCGTCAGACCGTTCCATCGCCGACTACTGCCGCGATATTTGGTACATCAAGCCGCTGACTTTGAAAGAGCTGCCTAAGCACCAATAAGGCTGATATGAATGAAGCAGTAAACGGAACAGCCGATACGGGAAGGTATCGGCTGTTTTTTATTGTGTAATATTTTAAGAGAGGCTCATAATATAGTGGATTAAATTTAAATCAGGACAAAGCGACGAGGCCGCAGACAGTACAAATATTATGGCAAGGCGAGGCAACGCCGTACTGGTTTAATATTTAATCCGCTATATCGTTCTTTCCAAAGAGGATAGGTATTTATATATAAAATAATTATAAATAAATTGATGTGCTGTCCAAAAAGCCTTGATTCGCCCACTCTTTTGACGAACGGCCATTTTTTGGGATTAACGTTAGTTTCATAAATTCAAATACTTATTTACAATATGCAGTTTTAGTTTAAACTGCTAAACCTATTATTTCGAATTATCCGAACAATAAAAATTTCAAGGAACATTTATGCCGTTGCTGTCGATTGAATTCGCAGTATTTTTTATTGCTTTTCTGCCTCTTTATTGGGCATTTTTCCGTATGCCGTCGGTGCAGAATGTTTTACTTCTGCTGGCGGGTATGGGTTGGCTGTATCACTTGAATCCCATCTTTGCCGCCATGATTGCCTGCTATTCGTCCTGTGTGCATCTGCTCGGTCTTTTGATGTCGTCTGAAAAGGAAAACGTGCGGAAATTCTGGCTGGGCTTCGGCGTAGCGTCGGCTTTGGCGGTATTGTGTTTCTTCAAATATTTCGATTTTTTCCGTCCGTTTATCCGCCAATACACAGGACAGAGCGAGATTGTCGATATCTTGATGCCTTTGGGGCTGTCTTATTACACGTTTCAATCTTTGGCTTATTTGGTGTACTGCTGCCGCCATCCGATGGGCGACCGCTTTGCGTGGCATGAGTTGCTGCTGCATTTGAGCTTTTTCCCAACGATTACTTCCGGACCGATTATCCGTGCCGCGGCGTTTAAAAGCATAGACGGCGAACAGGTGGGTGCTTTGGCGCAGATTCGGACTGCCGAAACGCGCGCATTGGTGCGTCCCGCGCTGGCGGTGTGCTTGATTTTGCTCGGTATTGCTAAAAAGTGGTGGCTGGCGGGCGCGCTGGGAGAAGGCTGGGTATCGCCTGTTTTCGAGAATCCCGCCCAATTTGACGGCTGGGGCGTGTTGTCGGGTGTGTACGGCTATACTTTCCAACTTTTCTTTGATTTTTCAGGCTATTCGGATTTGGTTATCGGGATGGCGATGCTGCTCGGTTTCCGCCTGCCGAAAAACTTTGCCGCACCGCTGCGCGCGTTCAATATCCGCGACTTCTGGAACCGTTGGCACATCAGCCTTTCCACTTGGATACGCGACTATATTTATATTCCTTTGGGCGGCAACAAACACGGCTTCGTCCTGACGCAGTTCAACTTGCTGTTGGCAATGGTATTGTCGGGCGTTTGGCACGGCTACGGCTGGAATTTCCTGCTGTGGGGCGCGCTGCACGGTGTGGCATTAATTTTGCTCAACTGCGGCGACAAAATCTTTGGTCGGGACGGTTCACGTCGTCTGAAAATCTTGCGTCCGCTCGCCTGGTTCGTCACTTTTCATTTTGTCTGCTTCACTTTCGTCGTATTCAACACCAGCAGCCTCGCCGATACGCAGATGGTGTTTGATGCCTTATTTGCCAACGAAACAGGTTGGGCGGCTCCAAAGCAGGCGGATATCTTGCTGCTTGCCGCGTTTGGTCTGATGATTTTGCTCTACCCGTATTTGCTTCGCCTGTTTGACGGCGCGGTGGCGGCGTTGGAAAAAATGCCGATGTGGCTGTGGTTTATACCGCTGACGCTGGCGTTGGTGCTGATTATCGTATTGGCGCCGTCGGGCATTCCAGGCTTTATTTACGCCGACTTTTAAAAGGACAATCAGAATATGAAACGCTTTATTTCCCTGTTTGCTTCCCTTTTGGTTTGCACTTTCGGCGCGGCGTGGTTCAGTCAAGACTCCATCAATGCCTATTGGCAGCAAACCTATCATCAGGCATCTCCGCTGGAACCGCTGTCCGAATATGAATGGTGGCGCACCGGCGCACAGTTGCAACAAGACGCATACGCCTTTTCAGACGACCTCAAAGCGCGTTTGGCAGGACAGCCTATGCTTGCCGAACCGGAGCCTCAAATCGCTCAAGGCGACGGGTCGTCTGAACAAAATGTACTCAATGCGTCCGAACCGCACGAAAAAAACCGTCCCGCCGACGGACGCCACCCCCAAACGGCACAAAACGGCGGACAGCCTGACACGCACCGTCTCCCTATCGCCCCGCCCGCCAATATCGTTCTCGGACAAGGCGACAAGGTCTTTTTTGCGGGCGATTCAATGATGCAGGGCGTTGCGCCTTTTGTCGAAAGAAGCCTTAAAAAACAATACGGTATCCAGTCGGTGAACCTAAGCAAACAAAGTACCGGATTATCTTATCCCAAGTTTTTCGACTGGCCGAACACCATCGAGCAGACACTCAAACAACAAACCGATATCCGCCTTTTGGTCGTCTTCCTCGGCCCTAACGACCCGTGGGACTTCCCGAAAGGCAAAAAATACCTGAAATTCGCCTCACCCGAATGGTCGGAAGAATACCTCAGCCGCGTCAACCGCATCCTGACCGCCGCCGAGCAACACCACGTCCAAGTCATTTGGATGGGCATTCCTTATATGAAACAGGCAAAACTTAACAAGCAAATGCGATATCTCGACAAACTTTTAGCAGACGAGATCAGTCCAAAAGCCTTGTGGATACCGACCGACAAGCTCCTCAGCAACGGCTCAGACACCTACGCCGACTCCGTCAACATCAATGGAAAAATCATCCGCTACCGCAGCAAAGACGGCATCCACTTCTCAGCTGAAGGACAAAAACTGCTCGCGGATAAAATCATGGAAAAAATCGTTTTTCAGACGACCCCTGAAGTGAACGGCGAAGAACGCACGGAACAATTATCCGCACGTTAAGCCCGTATCGGCAGTAAAAGGACGGCGTTTTGTTTATCCAATGCCGTCTTTTTCGTTACAATAGCCGTCCGCCGCGTTAAAAGACGTCGTCTGAAACCACACACAGGAAACTCATGAACATCAAAACCCTGTCCGTATCCCTTACCGCATTGTGCCTGTCTGCCGCCGCCCCCGCCGCCGATATGCTGCTGGAAAACTACGGCAGCAGCCGTCCCACATGGCTCTCCAAACTCAAAAAACTCGACCGCAGCTCGGACAGCAAATTCCGCGTCCTCCAAATCGGCGATTCACACACCGCCGGCGACCTTTTCACCGAACAACTGCGCCTGCGCCTCCAACAAAAATGGGGCGACGGCGGCATAGGCTGGGTTTATCCTTCTAGCGTCAAAGGTCAGCGCAGCGCAGCCGTCCGCTATGACGGCTCATGGCAAACCGTCAGCAGCCGCAGCGTTTCAGACGACTTCCCCTTAGGCGGCATCATCGCCAAATCCAACGGCAGCAGCGTTACCATCAGCGCCAAAGACGGCAGCAGCGGCGAGAAGCAGATTTCCGTTTTCGCCAAACCCGTTCTGCCCGAACAAACCCTTTCATTCAACGGACGTGAAGTTCCCGCCGGAAGCAGCGGCTGGCAAATCATCCGCAGCAACAGCCGCCTGCCCTTGACCCTCAGCAGCTCCATGCCTTGGGACATCGGCTACATCAATATCGAAAATCCCGGACGCGGCATAACCGTTTCCGCACTCGGCATCAACGGCGCGCAACTGACCCACTGGTCCAAATGGCGTCCCTCTTGGCAGGATGACCTTGCCCAAACCCGCGCCGATCTCGTTATCATCGCCTACGGCACCAACGAAGCCTTCGCCCGCGATTTGGACATCACAGCCACCGAACAAAGCTGGGGCAGCTACATCCGCCAAATCAAACAAAGCCTGCCCGACGCAGGCATCCTGATTCTCGGCGCACCCGAATCCCTTAAAAGCACTTCAGGAAGCTGCGGCACACGCCCAGCCACTTTAAGCAGCATTCAACAAATGCAGCAGCGCGTCGCCCGCGATGAAAAAATCATGTATTGGTCGTGGCAGAACGCGATGGGCGGAGAATGCAGCATGAAAAGCTGGATGAACCAAGGCCTTGCCGCCAAAGACGGCGTCCACTTCTCAGGCAAAGGCTACCGCCAAGCCGCCGACCGCCTCGCCGACAGCTTGATACAAATGGCGGATTAATCGAAAAAGGTCGTCTGAAAATTTTCAGACGACCTTTTGTTATGTTCGGGTTATCTCTGCGCTTTCATTTAAGGCTCCAAACCGCAGGCAAAACAGAACGCAGTTCCCTTTGAATCTGCGTGTGGTACTAAATATCAAGCCGAATCATGATGCGGACGATAAAGGGGGATCATATGAAAGCAAAAAAGAGGAGCTGCCTCCTTTTTCAGACGACCTTTGTTTGAAAAACGGAGATTTTCTGTTTTATCCATCCGTTTCGGAATAAGCGTTATAAGAAAGTATTCTTTGTGTTTGCCGTAATTTCACTTAGAATGCTGCCCTTGCACACTTTTTCTTCAGGAGAAGATTATGTTGAAAAAATTCGTACTCGGCGGCATGACCGCATTGCTTTTGGCGGCCTGCGGCGGAGAGGGCGGCAGCGCGTCTTCTTCTGCTCCCGCCCAATCTGCCGGCGCTTCCGGTTCTTTAATCGAGCGCATCAACAATAAAGGTACGATTACCGTCGGTACCGAAGGCACTTACGCGCCGTTTACCTACCACGACAAAGACGGCAAGCTGACCGGCTACGATGTGGAAGTTACCCGTGCCGTTGCCGACAAACTGGGCATCAAAGTTGAATTTAAAGAAACACGTTGGGATTCCATGATGGCAGGTTTGAAAGCCGGCCGTTTCGACGTGGTAGCAAACCAAGTCGGTCTGACCAGCCCTGAACGTCAAGCGACTTTTGACAAATCCGAGCCTTACAGCTGGAGTGGTGCCGTATTGGTTGTACGCAAAGACAGCAACATCAAATCCATCAATGACATCAAAGGCGTGAAAACCGCACAATCCCTGACCAGCAACTATGGCGAAAAAGCCAAAGCTGCAGGTGCAGAACTCGTACCGGTAGATGGTTTGGCACAATCTCTGACCCTGATTGAACAAAAACGTGCCGACGCAACCCTGAACGACGAATTGGCAGTATTGGACTACCTGAAAAATAAACCTGATGCTGGTGTAAAAATCGTTTGGTCTGCCCCGGCTGACGAAAAAGTTGGCTCCGGCTTGATTGTCAATAAAGGCAATGATGAGGCATTGGCCAAATTCAGCACAGCCATGACTGAGCTGAAAGCCGACGGCACGCTGAAAAAACTGGGCGAACAATTCTTCGGAAAAGACATCAGTGTTAAATAATTTCCTTGCCTCTCTGCCGTTTATGACTGAAACACGCGCTGATATGCTCATCAGCGCGTTTTGGCCTATGGTCAAAGCCGGTTTTATAGTATCTCTTCCTCTGGCGATTGCTTCTTTCGTTATCGGTATGATTATTGCTGTAGCCGTTGCTTTGGTAAGAATCATGCCACCAGGTGGAATTCTTCAAAAAATTCTACTTAAAGTAGTTGAATTCTATATTTCGGTCATTCGTGGAACACCGCTTTTAATACAACTGTCAGTGGTCTTCTATGGTCTGCCATCTGTTGGTATTTATATCGACCCGATTCCCGCCGCCATCATCGGCTTTTCGCTCAATGTCGGTGCATACGCTTCTGAAACCATACGCGCAGCAATTTTGTCCGTACCTAAAGGTCAATGGGAAGCCGGTTTCTCTATCGGTATGACTTATATGCAGACGTTCCGCCGCATTGTCGCTCCGCAGGCATTCCGCGTCGCCGTGCCGCCTTTGAGCAATGAATTTATCGGTTTGTTCAAAAATACCTCGCTTGCAGCAGTTGTAACGGTAACTGAATTATTCCAAGTTACCCAACAGATTGCGAATCGCTCCTATGACTATCTACCGGTGTATATCGAAGCCGCTTTGGTTTACTGGTGTTTCTGCAAAGTGCTGTTCCTGATTCAGGCGCGCTTGGAAAAACGCTTCGACCGCTATGTCGCCAAATAAGGGAAAGCCATGATTAAAATTCGCAATATCCGCAAAACCTTCGGCGAAACTACCATTTTGCGCGGCATCGATTTGGATGTCGGCAAAGGGCAGGTGGTCGTCATCCTCGGACCTTCCGGCTCGGGAAAAACGACGTTTTTACGCTGTTTAAACGCGCTGGAAATGCCCGAAGACGGGCAAATCGAGTTCGACAATGAGCGACCGTTGAAAATCGATTTTTCTAAAAAAACGACAAAGCACGACATCTTGGCTCTGCGCCGCAAATCCGGCATGGTGTTTCAGCAATACAACCTTTTTCCGCATAAAACCGCGTTGGAAAACGTGATGGAGGGCCCGGTTGCCGTACGGGGCAAACCTGCCGCCCAAGCGCGCGAAGAAGCGCTGAAATTGCTGGAAAAAGTCGGCTTGGGCGACAAGGTTGACCTTTATCCCTACCAGCTTTCCGGCGGTCAGCAACAGCGCGTCGGCATCGCCCGCGCATTGGCGATTCAGCCCGAGCTGATGTTGTTTGACGAACCCACTTCCGCGCTGGATCCCGAATTGGTACAAGACGTATTGAACGCCATGAAAGAATTGGCGCAAGAAGGTTGGACGATGGTCGTCGTGACCCACGAAATCAAGTTCGCACTTGAAGTGGCGACTACCGTCGTCGTCATGGACGGCGGCGTCATTGTAGAGCAGGGCAGTCCGAAAGAATTGTTCGAGTACCCCAAACACGAACGGACGCAGAAATTCCTGCGGCAAATCCGTAAAGATTCGGCGGATTATCGACATTAAGCCGTTTCGTTACATCAAAGGTCGTCTGAAAACAGGCATAGTGAGTTTCGTTAACACTATTCGCCGTTTTCAGACGACCTTTTTCATCATGGATCTACGTTGAAACGCTACGGCATCAACGGACGGCGACATATAGTGGATTAACTTTGAACCAGTACGGCGTTGCCTCGTCTTAGCTCAAAGAGAACGATTCTCTAAGGTGCTGAAGCACCAAGTGAATCGGTTCCGTACTATCTGTACTGTCTGCGGCTTCGTCGCCTTGTCCTGATTTAAATTTAATCCACTATAATGCTGTTTTCGCTATAAAATACCGCCTTTCCCATTTTTCCGCCCGTCCCTTACCATCATGATTGAAATCAAGAACCTCACCCTGCAACGCGGTTTGAAAGTCCTGCTCGACAAAGCCAACGCCACCGTCAATCCCGGTCAGCGCGTCGGTTTAATCGGTAAAAACGGGACGGGAAAATCCAGCCTGTTTGCCTTAATCAAGGGTGAAATCACTCAGGATGGCGGCGATATCTCGATTCCGAAAAATTGGCGGATTGCTTCCGTTTCCCAAGAAACGCCGGACTTGGACATCTCCGCGTTGGATTATGTTTTGCAGGGCGATGCCGAGTTGCAGGCTTTTCAGACGACCTTGGCGCAGGCGGAAGCGCAAAATGACGGCATGAAACAGGCGGAATATCATGCCAAATTGGAAGAAATCGACGCTTATACCGCGCCGGCCCGTGCGGCGAAATTGTTGAACGGGCTGGGTTTTTCGCAAGAAGAACACAGCCGTCCCGTCAAATCCTTTTCCGGCGGCTGGCGTATGCGCCTGAATCTTGCGCAAGCCTTGATTTGCCGCGCCGATTTGCTCTTACTTGACGAACCGACCAACCACTTGGATTTGGAAACCGTATTGTGGCTGGAAAACCACCTTGCCTCTTTACCCTGCACGCAAATCATCATTTCCCACGACCGTGATTTTCTCAATGCGGCAACCACCCAAACCATTGAATTGTCGCAGCAAAAACTCACGCAATACGGCGGCAATTACGATTTTTACCAAAACGAACGTGCGCAGCGTCTCGCGCAGCAACAAGCCGCCTATGTCAAACAGCAGGCGCAAATCAAACATCTGCAATCCTTTATCGACCGCTTCAAAGCCAAAGCCACCAAAGCCGTTCAAGCGCAAAGCCGCATGAAGGCGTTGGCGAAGCTCGAACGCATCGCTCCCGCGCATCTGGACAGCGAGTTTTCCTTTGAGTTTTACAATCCCGACCATCTGCCCAATCCTTTGCTGAAGCTGGAACACGCTGATTTGGGGTACGAAGGCAAAACCGTCCTGCACGACATTACCCTGTCGCTGGAAAGCGGTGCACGCTACGGGCTATTGGGTGTTAACGGCAGCGGTAAATCTACGTTTATCAAAGCCTTGGCAGGAAAAATTGATTTGCTCTCCGGCAGCATCATCCGTTCCGAAAAACTCAATATCGGTTATTTTGCCCAGCACCAGCTCGATACCATCCGCGCCGACCAAAGCCCTGTTTGGCACATTCAGCAGCTTTCTCCCGAAGTGCGCGAACAAGAAATCCGAAATTTCCTCGGCGGCTTCAACTTTGTCGGCGACATGGCGTTGCAGAAAACCGAGCCGTTTTCCGGCGGAGAAAAAGCCCGTCTCGCCCTTGCCATGATCATCTGGCAAAAGCCAAATCTGCTGCTGCTTGACGAGCCGACCAACCATTTGGACTTGGATATGCGCCACGCCCTGACGCTCGCGTTGCAAAGTTTCCAAGGTGCATTAATCGTCGTATCGCACGACCGCAGCCTGCTCGAAGCGACTACCGACAGCTTCCTCCTGATTGACAAAGGTCGTCTGAAAAACTTTGACGGCGACTTAAATGACTACCGTCAATGGCGGTTGGCACAGGAAAATGCCACAGCCGCACCTGCTGCTTCCGCGCAAAGCCAAAACCGCAAGGACACCAAGCGTATCGAAGCGCAAATCCGTCAAGAAAAAGCCCGACGCGGTAAGCCGATACAACAGAAAATCGACAAAGCCGAAAAAGAAATGGCGCAGCTTTCTGAAATTCAAACGGTATGTGAAGCATTTTTGGCACAAGAAGAAGCCTATTCGGACGAAAATAAAACAAAATTACAACAAACACTCACACAATTAACAGAAATTAAAGTAAAATTAACACAAATAGAAGAAAACTGGCTTTTGTGGCAAGAAGAGCTGGAGCAAATCCTGACGGAAATCGACGCAGAATTTACACAAATATAAATATCCTGTTGTCCGAGTTTCCGTATCCGCCTTCAGAAGCTGATATAGTGGATTAAATTTAAATCAGGACAAGGCGACGAAGCCGCAGACAGTACAGATAGTACGGCAAGGCGAGGCAACGCCGTACTGGTTTAAAGTTAATCCACTATAAAAATACAGTTTGGCATAGTGATTTAAGATTGCCGGACTGCATAAAAACAAAAATAGGTCGTCTGAAAACTCAAACTACGGAAAACTCATGCGTTCACGAATCAAGCAAGGAGCACTTATCGTCGCATCCTCCCTCATTTTGGGCTTATCCCTCCACACCGCAGCAGCCGTCTTCAGTTGCCATTCAGGCAACAGCAAAACCTATACATCCGAACCTTCGGGAAACTGCACAGGCGCAGACCTGCCCAAAATCAGCAGCCACCAAGGCGGTGCATATCGTTTGAAAATCAACAAATTAAGCAGTGGTACCGAAGAAAAGGCAGCTAAACCAAAGAAGGCGCGTTCAAAAGAAAAATCTCGGGAAAAAGCGCAAGAGCAAGATGCAAAGAGCAAAAACGCCAAATCTCGCGCCAAAAAATCGGATAAAGCCGCACAAACGTCGTCTGAAAACGAGTGAAGCAACTTTCGCTAAAATTAAGAGGGCGGTTTGCAAACTTTGAAATTTATAGTGGATTAACTTTAAACCAGTACGGCGTTGCCTCGCCTTGCCGTACTATCTGTACTGTCTGTGGCTTCGTCGCCTTGTCCTGATTTAAATTTAATCCACTATAAAAAGTCGTCCGCCCTAATTTGAGCGAACAAACCAGGATTGTTATACTATTACAGTTGAATGCAATATTTATCGAACAATTACTTATTTCACATTACGACCTTACCATGAAACAATCACTCCACACATTGGCAGCTTCATTGCTGATGTTTGCCGCCGTATCCGGCGCACAAGCCTCCCCCAAGATCTATACCTGTACAGTCAACGGCGAAGTCATCTATACATCGCGTCCATCTGGAAACTGCCATTCGGCGGATTTACCGACCATAGGTAAATACAGCAGCTCGCGCTACGACGCGCCCGCCTTTGAAATATCGGAATCTGCTGCCGAAACGCCGTCAAAACGAGCCGGTAACGTAAAACCTGCACCTAAAAATACTGCTAAGGCAAATCCTGCACCTGCGCCCATCCGTCCTGCCCCTGAAGTCGCAGCAACGCCTGCGCCCAAATCCTCCGGCAGCACTAGCCGCCGTTCGATTTTGGAAACAGAATTGAGCAACGAACGTAAAGCGTTGGGTGAAGCGCAAAAATCTCTGGCGCAAGCCCGTGTAGCCAAAGGCGGTCATGTCAACCAACAGGAAATCACCAGTCTGCAAAGCGCGGTGCTCGACCGCCAGCAAAACATCCAAGCCCTGCAAAGGGAATTGGGGCGACTATGATAATTTATAGTGGATTAACTTTAAACCAGTACGGCGTTGCCTCGCCTTAGCTCGAAGAGAACGATTCTCTAAGGTGCTGAAGCACCAAGTGAATCGGTTCCGTACTATCTGTACTGTCTTCGGCTTCGTCGCCTTGTCCTGATTTAAATTTAATCCACTATAGTTAACCGGGTAGAAGCTTTAAACTAAATAAGAGAGGCATCACCCTTGTCCTAAATGAAGTTCTATAAAATCAATCCACGAACACAAAAGGTCGTCTGAAAACTGATTTTCCGGTTTTCAGACGACCTTTTCGATTTTTCGTTTGTTTATTTTTCGCTTGTTTAAGGATACGCAATATAGGCGTAAGCCGAGTGGTTGTGTATCGACTCGAAGTTTTCGCTCTCGACGATGAAGCTTTCGATGCGTCCGTCAGCAATCAGCGCGGTGGCTACGTCGCGCACCATGTCTTCCACGAATTTCGGGTTTTCATAGGCTTTTTCGGTAACGTATTTTTCATCGGGGCGTTTGAGCAGTCCGTAAAGCTGGCAGCTTGCTTGCGCTTCCACGCAGTCGATGATTTCTTCGATACCGACTTCGGCGTTGGCAGTCAGGCTGACGGTAACGTGCGAACGTTGGTTGTGCGCGCCGTATTGCGAAATTTCTTTGGAACACGGACACAATGAGGTTACGGGAACCATCACTTTCAAATTATGGCTGTATGTACCGTTTTTGATTTCGCCCGTCAGGGTAACGTCGTAGTCCAGCAGGGATTGGATGCCGGAAATGGGCGCGGATTTTTTGCGGAAGAAGGGGAAGGAAACGCTGATTTTGCCGGAATGAGAGTCTAAAAGCGCAACCATTTCGGCAGTCAGTTTGTGTAGCCTGTCGAAATCCAAAGCCTCGGTTTGTTGCTCCATCAATGCCACGAAGCGCGACATATGCGTGCCTTTTTGGTCGGCGGGCAGGAAAACCGTCATGGTCAGGCGGGCGACGGTAGATTGGCTACCTTCGGCGGTATTTAAAGTAATCGGAAAGCGCAGGTCTTTGATACCGACCTGGTTAATCGGCAGATTGCGTAAATCGCGGCTGGATTGCACGTCTGCAATGGCGTTCATGCGTTGTTTGTCCTTAATTGTCGGATTGCTGGGATGTGTGTCGTTTGGAAACGGATTCATGCCGTCCGTTTTGCAAATGCGAGATTATATCACTTGCAAACCGTGTCCGCATTGATTGTTTCTATTTTTCGGATAGTGATAAAATCCTGAATTATTCATATCTTTACAAGGTTGAACCGAGATGAAATTCGCCACCAAAGTCATCCATTCCAGCTACGATTGCGACGAACACAACCGCGCGCTGATGCCGCCGATTTATCAGAACAGTATGTTCGCGCTGCACGAAATCGGCGAGCAGGTTCCTTATCGCTATTCGCGTCTGAGTAATCCGACCCGTCAGGTTTTGGAATACACGGTTGCCGATTTGGAACGCGGGGCGGCGGGTTTTGCCTTTTCCAGCGGTATGGCGGGCATCGATGCCGTGTGGCGCACATTCTTGCGTCCGGGCGATACCATCGTCGCCGTCGCCGATATTTACGGCGGCGCGTATGACTTGCTGGTTGACGTATATAAAGAGTGGGGTGTGAACGTCGTTTTTGCTGATTTGGGCAACCCCGACCGCTTGGACGAGCTGCTTGCCGCGCACAATGTGAAACTGGTTTGGCTGGAAACCCCGTCCAACCCGCTTTTGCGGCTGGTGGACATCAAAGCGCTTGCCGCCAAAGCCCACGCCGCCAGCGCGCTGGTCGGCATCGACAACACCTTCGCCACGCCGCATCTGCAACAGCCGCTGGAGATGGGCTGCGATATCGTGTTCCACTCCGCCACCAAATACCTTTGCGGCCACTCCGACGTCTTGATGGGCATCGTCGCCGTCAAAACCAAAGAACTGGCGAAACCGCTGCACGACATGATGGTGCATACCGGCGCGATTGCCGGCCCGATGGATTGCTGGTTGGTGTTGCGCGGCATCAAAACGCTCGCCTTGCGCATGGAGGCGCACTGCAAAAACGCGCTCGACATCGCCCGCCGCCTCGAAGCCCATCCCGCCGTGGAAAAAGTGTTCTATCCCGGCCTGCCGTCGCACGAACATTACGAACTGGCGAAAACACAAATGCCCAAAGGCATAGGCGGCGTGGTCACGGTTTACCTCAAAAACGACACGCGCGAAGCGGCAAACAGCGTGATTAAAAACATGAAACTGGTCAAAATGGCATCCAGCCTCGGCGGCGTCGAAAGTTTGGTCAACCATTGCTATTCCCAGTCCCACAGCGGCGTACCGCACGACGTGAAAATGGAGATGGGCATCAAAGTCGGCCTGCTGCGCTTCTCCATCGGTATTGAAGACGCGGACGATATTTGGAACGATATTTCCAAGGCTTTGGATTTGACGCTGTAAGATAAAGAGGTCGTCTGAAAAGTGCGTAGCGGGTTTCGCTGAAGCGGTTTCAGACGACCTTTTAGCTGACCTCACGTTAGAAAGGCAAAATCATGAAAACCCTGATCCCCACCCTTATGACCGCAATCATTCTGACCGCCTGTACTTCGCCTGCTGAAAAACCGCAGCCGTCCCAACCTGTCACGTCGTCTGAAAAACCATCCGAACCCCGTCAAGCGTCAACGCCGGCTTTGGCAGCGAAATGGTTTGTGGTTTCTTTCGACAAATTCACCGAAAAAGATTTGGCGGGCAGAACGGCTTTTTTGGATTTGAGCAAAATGCCCAAGGCGCATGGCAAGATGGGTTGCAATCATTTGACGCTTCAAGCGCAGGAAGCCGGAGCGGGCAAAATTGATTTTGGTCCGATTGCCACGACGATGATGCTGTGTGAAGACATGAAGCTGGAAGAGGCTTTCTTGAACATGAAAAGCGTGTGGAACTATCGTTTCGACGGCAATGATCTGATTTTGGAGCAAAACGGCAAAACCATGCGCCTGCGCCGTCAGCCGTAAAATTTGAGTTTCAGTTCCGCTTCAAGGTCGTCTGAAAACCGGACAATCAGGTTTTCAGACGACCTTACGTCAAGCGAACGGGTATAATATAGTGGATTAAATTTAAATCAGGACAAGGCGACGAAGCCGCAGACAGTACAGATAGTACGGAACCGATTCACTTGGTGCTTCAGCACCTTAGAGAATCGTTCTCTTTGAGCTAAGGCGAGGTAACGCCGTACTGGTTTAAAGTTAATCCACTATACCTTCCGTTTCCCATCCCGCACACACAAGGAATCCCATTATGGCAGCCTCGCCCGAAGCCAAGTTTACCGAAGAAAAAGTCTTGTGGATTAAACACCATACGCCCAAGCTGATGACTTTTGCCATCAGCCGCCCCGAATCCTACCGCTTCTCGGCGGGGCAGTTTTCGCGGCTCGGTTTTCGCGACGGCGAAGGCTTTATCTGGCGCGCGTATTCCGTCGTGTCCGCCGAATACGCCGACACGCTCGAATATTTTGCCGTCTTGATTGAAGGCGGTCCCATGTCCGCGCGGTTTGCCGCCATGAAAGAGGGCGACACCATACTGCTCGATAAAACCGCTACGGGCTTCCTCCTGCCCGAACGCTTCCCCGACGGCAAGGATTTGGTCATGCTCTGCACCGGTTCGGGCATCGCACCTTTCCTCTCCATCATCGAGCAACCCGAAATCTGGCAGCGTTTCGACCGCTTGGTTTTGACGCACTCGGTTTCTTTCGCCGGCGAACTGATTTTCAGACGACGTGTTGAAGCGTTGAAAGGCCATCCGCTGATTGGCGAGCATTTCCACAAATTCCGCTTCGTCCCCATCACCACGCGCGAGGAAACCGAAGGCGCGTTGAGCGGCAAGCGCATTCCCGATTTGCTGAAAGACGGCAGCCTCGAAGCATACGCGGGATTCAAGTTTACCAAAGCGGATACGCGCTTTATGGTCTGCGGCAATCCCGCGATGGTCAAAGACACGTTCCAAGCCCTGATGGACTTGGGCTTCGCCATGCACCGCAACCGTATCCCCGGCGAAATTATGATGGAAAACGGGTTTTAAGCCCTTTGAAAAAGAAAGGATTTTCCTTGTCCAAACGCAACATTTTCCCCGTCGACAAATCTTTGGAGCAACCCGAACGCGTGATGCTGGTCGGGGTGATGTTGAGTGCGGATTATTCGGGCGCGAACGAAGTGCGCGAGCGAACTTTTCAGACGACCTTGGACGAGGCGGCGGAATTGGTCGCGGCGGCGGGCGGCGAGCTGGTGTTGTGGGAGACCGCCAAGCGCGACAAGGCGCATACGGCTTATTTTGTCGGCACGGGCAAGGCGGAGGAGCTGGCGGCGGCGGTGAAGCTGCACGACATCGGCTTGGCGGTGTTCAACCATGAATTGACGCCGACGCAGGAGCGCAATTTGGAAAAAATCCTGCAATGCCGCGTTCTCGACCGCGTGGGTCTGATTTTGGCGATTTTTGCCAAACGCGCCCAATCGCAAGAGGGTAAATTGCAGGTGGAGCTGGCGCAGTTGAACCATTTGAGCGGACGGCTGGTGCGCGGCTACGGACATTTGCAGAGCCAGAAGGGCGGTATCGGCTTGAAAGGGCCGGGCGAGACGCAGTTGGAAACCGACCGCCGCTTAATCGGGCAGAAAATCACGGCGTTGAAAAAACAGTTGGCGCAAGTGAAAAAACAACGTGCCACGCGCCGCAAATCGCGGATGGAAGGTCGTCTGAAAACCTTTGCCATCGTCGGTTATACCAATGCGGGCAAATCCAGCCTGTTCAACCGTCTGACCAAGGCGGACGTGTTGGCGAAAGATCAGCTTTTCGCCACGTTGGATACGACAGCACGGCGTTTGTTTTTGTCGCACGAGGCGGGCGTGATTCTGACGGATACGGTCGGGTTCGTCCGCGATTTGCCGCACAAGCTGGTGTCGGCATTTTCGGCGACGTTGGAGGAAACGGCTTTGGCGGACGTGTTGCTACACGTCGTTGATGCGTCCAATCCCGATTTCGAGCGGCAGATGGACGATGTGAATGTGGTTTTGGAGGAAATCGGCGCGCATGAAGTGCCTCAGCTTGTCGTGTACAACAAAATCGACCTGCTGCCGGAAGGTGTGCGCGAGGCGGGCGTGTTGCGGGATAATTCGGGACGCGCCGTCGGCGTGAATATTTCGGTAACGAAAAGTCTGGGCTTGGACGCTTTGCGCGAGGCGATGATTGAACGGGCGTTGGAAAACGGCGGTAAAAGGTCGTCTGAAAACTGAGAATCCGAATATAGTGGATTAACAAAAATCAGGACAAGGCGACGAAGCCGCAGACAGTACAGATAGTACGGCAAGGCGAGGCAACGCCGTACTGGTTTAAAGTTAATCCACTATAAAAACAGGATGTTTTGACTGCCGCTGTTTCTCAATGGAAAAGGCGGCGGGGCGGACTTCGATTTCAATCCGGTGTATCTGCCGCCGCGTGTTTCAAAAGGTCGTCTGAAAAATAAAGGCCGTTTGGAAAACAAAGATAAATCAGGGAGGGTTTATCTTTATTTCCAAACGGCCGTTTAAAAGGTTTCCCTCTTAGAGGGGGATGAGGCGGCGTTTTTTCATAACGTTTTCGTAAATCATCCATGCCGCCAAGCTCAGGTAGGCGACGCTGGACAGGATGCCGATAACGGCAAAGATAGGTAGCAGGCGATCAATCATAATGTTTTCCCGAGTAAGTAGTTAATGAAAATTTTTGTGTAAAAGCGTAATGTTTTGTATTTTTTGTCGCACTGTTTGTACGGAATATGCGCATAGTATGCAACTTCCAGTCGGGTAGGTCAACAAAAATGTGGTGCGTTTTTTTAAAAAAGTTCCGTTTTTACATTAAAATAATCGGTAAATTCGCACGATATACGGTATCAGAACGCAACCGTTCGTCTGTTGATAAGCGGATACATTATTGAAAAATATAAATAAAAGTAATAAAAATATGCAAATTGTTTTAAAATGAACGTTTTGTAAAATATTTTTAAAAATCTGCTAAAAAGCGACACTTTAATAAAGTTTACATTTTTAAACATTTCAAATCCAAGTTTCAAACGGCAAACCACCTGCCGCACACCATCAGGCACATATTATGAATCAAACGGAAAGAACCTGTTTCCATTGCGGTCTGGAAGTCCCCGAACACCTCCATTTGACCGTCCGCTACGAAAATGAAGACCATGAAACCTGCTGCGCGGGTTGTCAGGCGGTGGCGCAGAGCATTATTGATGCAGGTTTGGGCAATTATTACAAACAGCGTACCGCCGACGCGGAAAAATCCGAATTGCCGCCGCCGGAAATGTTGTCGCAATTGAAATTGTACGATTTACCCGAAGTGCAGGCGGATTTTGTCGAGGTCGGGGAAGGGGATGAACGCGAGGCGGTGTTGATGCTGGGCGGTATTACCTGCGCGGCGTGCGTGTGGTTGATTGAGCAACAGCTTTTGCGGACGGCGGGCGTGGTTCGCGTGGATTTGAATTACAGTACGCACCGCTGCCGCGTGGTCTGGGACGAGGGCAAAATCGCGCTGTCGGACATTCTTTTGAAAATCCGCAAAACAGGTTATACCGCCGCGCCTTACGATGCGCAAAAAGTTGAGGCGCAGGCGCAGAAAGAGCGCAAACAGTTTATCGTCAGACTGGCGGTGGCGGGTTTGGGCATGATGCAGACGATGATGTTTGCCGTACCGACCTATCTTTACGGCGGAGAAATCGAGCCGCTGTTTTTGGAAATCCTGCACTGGGGCGGCTTTTTGATGGTGCTGCCCGTCGTGTTTTACAGCGCGTTGCCGTTTTACCGCGGCGCGTGGCGCGATTGGAAAAACCGCCGCGTCGGCATGGATACGCCGATTGCGATTGCCGTCGTGATGACCTTTGTCGCGGGTATTTACAGCCTTGCCGTCAACGCGGGGCAGGGGATGTATTTCGAATCCATCGCCATGCTGCTGTTTTTCCTGTTGGGCGGGCGGTTTATGGAACAAATCGCAAGGCGCAGGGCAGGGGATGCGGCGGAGCGGCTGGTAAAACTCGTTCCCGCGTTCTGCCACCGCCTTCCGTCTTATCCCGACAGCGAGGAAATCGAAGAAGCGGCGGTTGTACAGCTTCAGGCGGGCGACGTGATCGTCGTCAAACCGGGCGAGGTCATTCCTGTGGACGGCACGGTGTTGTCCGGCGAGAGCGAAGTGGACGAAGCCATGTTGACAGGCGAGAGCCTGCCTGTTGTCAAAAGGTCGTCTGAAAGCGTTACCGCAGGCACGCTCAATACGGGCAGCCCGCTTGTTATCCGAACCGACCGCACCGGCAACAACACGCGCCTGTCGCACATCGTCAAACTGCTCGACCGCGCGCTCGCCCAAAAACCGCGCGCCGCCGAGCTTGCTGAGAAATACGCCTCCAGCTTCGTGTTCGGCGAATTGCTGCTTGCTATCCCTGTCTTTATTGGCTGGACATGGTATGCCGACGCGCAAACCGCCTTGTGGATTACCGTCGCGCTGCTCGTTATCACTTGTCCGTGCGCACTCTCGCTTGCCACGCCGACCGCGCTTGCCGCCTCCACAGGCGCGCTTGCCGACGAAGGCGTGTTAATCAGCGGCAAACAAAGCCTCGAAACACTCGCCCAAATCGACAACGTCGTGTTCGACAAAACCGGCACGCTGACCAAAGGACAACTTTCCGTCAGCCGAATCATCAACTTAGGTCGTCTGAAAACAGAAGAAGCGCTCGCCGCCGCACAAGCTCTAGAATATCAATCCGAACACCCCATCGCCCGCGCCATCTTGAACCACACGCTTTCAGACGACCCCAGCCCCGCGCCCGAATACACAGTTTCCCAACGCGTCAACCGCATCGGACAAGGCGTCAGCGCGCAAATGACCTACAAAGGCGAAACCCAAGTTTGGGCATTGGGACGCGCCGATTTCGTCGCTGGAATAGCCGGCGTGTTGCCTGACGAAGCCGCCGACATCCAACACGCAGGCAGCATGGTGTTTCTCGGCAACCAAAGCGGTTTTCAAGCTGTTTTCCTGCTCGAAGACCAAATCAAAGACAGCGCCGCCGCCATGCTCAACATCCTCAAACAACAAGGCATCCGCACACACCTACTCAGCGGCGACCGCACAAATGCCGTCGCACAAGTCGCGCAGGCGCTCGGTTTGGACACCTGCCGCGCCGAAGCCGCACCCGAAGACAAGCTTGCCTATGTTGAAGAATTGCAGAAACAAGGCAGAAAAGTCTTGATGGTCGGCGACGGTATCAACGACGCCCCCGTCCTCGCCCAAGCCGACGTATCCGCTGCCGTCGCAGCAGGCGCCGATGTCGCACGCGACGGCGCCGATCTGGTCTTGCTCAACGACGACTTGAACATCCTGCCCGCTACCATCGCCCAAGCCCGCCGCACGCGCGAAATCATCCGCCAAAACCTCGCCTGGGCAAGCGCATACAACATCATCGCCGTCCCGCTCGCCGTCTTAGGCTACGTCAAACCCTGGATTGCCGCATTAGGCATGAGCATCAGCTCGCTGTTTGTCGTGGGTAATGCGTTGAGATTGTTGAAGAAAAGAAAATAGTTAATTTTGGAAGAAAGAGGTCGTCTGAAAAACCGGATTTGGGGTTTTCAGACGACGTTTTTATTTGGGTTTTTGAAAGATAGATTGGGTGGTGGCTTTTCGTGGGCAAAGCCCACGCTACGGGAGTTGCAAATACATGAAGAAAGGTCGTCTGAAAACGGGAAATCCGTTTTCAGACGACCTTTGTTGCAACTTATTCAAACAAAACTTATTCCGCCAATTCGGTTTGCTGGTGCGACATGAGTTCTTGTCCGACATCGGTCAGGAGGTTGAGGTAACGCTCGTACTGCTTGAGGATGTCGGCGATGAGTTCGCGGCGGTTCATGTATTGCACGTCGTAGCCGCTGCGGCCGTCGAAGAAGTAGGTGTAAGGTTCGTAGGTTACGTTGTGGCGGATGTGCGGGAGGTGGCCGTCTTTGATAAGTTGTTCGGACACTTCGCGCTTGATGGTTTTAATGCCGTACATGAAGTCGCGCAGGGACTCTTTGTGGATGGTGAATTCGACGGCGGGTTCTTCGCGGTCGAAGTGGGTTTGGATGTTGACGCTCAGGCTGTATTTGTCGGACAGCTCCTCGCCCAGTTCGCGCATGGCGGGCAGGGCTGTGGTTTTGAGGAACTTGAGGATGTCTTGTTCCTGCGTTTGGTTCAGCATACGCTCAAGCCTGTCTTGCCAGTTGTCGCCGCTCCAATAGACGCTGGAAGCGGTAACGGCGGTGCTGAAGTATTTGTGGTCGGCGTTTAGCCCGCGCATGAGGCTGAAGCACATAACCAGCATGAGCATGGCGAAAGGCAGGGCGACGATGAGGGTCATGGTTTGCAGGGTGGGCAGTCCGCCGAAGCGCAAGAGGACGATGGCGGCGGCAGACATCAACAATCCCCACATCACTGCCTGCCAGCGCGGGGCGATCAGGCTTTTGTCGCGGGAGGCGATGTTGTTGAGGACGTAAATGCCGGAGTCGGCGGAGGTAATGAAGAAGAGGGCGATCACTGTGAGGCTGACGAATCCGGTAATGGTCGGCAGCGGCAGGTATTCGAGGAAGCGGAAAAGGAGTTTTTCGGGCGTCCCGGTCAATGAGCCGAGTGCGCCTCCTGCGACGTGGTCGTTAATCCAAATGGCGGTGTCGCCGAAGATGGTGAACCAGATGACGCAGAACAAGGAAGGAACGGCCAAAACGCCAAAAATAAATTCGCGTATGGTGCGTCCGCGCGAGATTCGGGCGATGAAGAGTCCGACGAAAGGCGCCCAAGAACACCACCACGCCCAGTATAAGATGGTCCAGCCGCCGAACCATTCGGTGTGGTTTTGTTCGTAGCTGTACGTTTTGAAACTAAGTTGTATGAGGTTGCTCAGGTAAGTACCGAGGTTGTCGTTGAAAGCGGAAAGCAGGTGGAGGGTCGGGCCGGTGGCGAGGACGAAGAACATCAGCGCGAAGGCAAAGGTCAGGTTCAATTCGCTCAGTATTTTCACGCCTTTGCCTATGCCGGAGGCGGCAGAAGCGATTGCCATGCCCATGACGATGAAAATCATGACGGTTTGCATGGAAAAGGTATTTTCTTCAATCCAGCCCAGTTGTTCCAAGCCTGCGCCCAACTGCGTCGCGCCGAAGCCGAGCGTGGTGATGATACCGAACAGGGTGGCGACCAGCGCAAGAATGTCGATGATGTCGCCCGCCTTGCCGTCGGTTTTCTCTTTCAACAAGGGATAGAAGCAGGAACGCAACGAGAGCGGGAGTTTGTAGCGGAAGGCAAAATAGGCAAGCGCCAAGGCGATGACGGCGTAAACCGACCAGGCATGTACGCCCCAGTGGAAAAGCGTATGGAGCAAAGCGTCTTGTTGTTTGATCCCGTCGCCGCCTTCCGTGATGGGGGAAAGGTAGTGGGTGAGCGGTTCCGCCACGCCGAAAAACATCAACCCGACGCCCATACCTGCGGCAAAGAGCATGGCAATCCAAGACCAAAAGCTAAATTCAGGCTCTTCTTCGTTGGTGCCCAGTTTGATGTTGCCGAAGCTGCTGACTGAAAGGGCGAGCAGGAAGAAGAAAAAGGCAGAAAACGCCAAGATGTAAAACCAACTGAAATTTTTGAACACGCCAGCTTTTGCGGCATTGAGGACGGTTTCCGCCTGTTGCGGCACCAAAAGCGCGATGCCGATGACCAGCAGCACGAAAGCGAGCGTTACCGAGACGACAAAAGGATTAAACGAAGACCGATTGCGTAAAAAATGAAATAAAGACAAACCTTGACCTCCTTTTAGGATGGTGAGGCAGGCGGACGCGGGCGCAAGGCCGTATATGGTTGATTAACAAAAACTGGGAATAAAACATGGTCTGTCGGACGAGATCCGAGACCTTCCCGATTTTTGGTAATCCACTATATAAACGCAGACAAAACATGAATGGCGTTTAGACCGTCCTGCCGGATGAAAAAAACAAGGGGAAAAGGGAGTAAAAACGCACAGATGAATCGGCCGTAATGAGGGCTGAGTGAGACAAAATTGATGATGATTATTTCTTTGTTTGAAGGAATAATAACAAAATCAGGGAATTGTTTCAAATTGGGAAAGGTTGTGCGAAATCTCAGTAAGATTTTATTGCCGATAAAAACGAGTGGAAGGTCGTCTGAAAGCTGTGAAGTTGATTTTCAGACGACCTGTCCGATCCATATGCCGCAGCCTTTCAAAATCGGGTATGATTCCCCCTTTCAAATCAGGAGCCTGACTATGCAGACCCAAGCCGTTATCCGCCATATTGCCGACTGGCTGAAAAACTATGCCGCCACCGCACACGCCAAGGGGTTTGTCGTCGGCGTTTCCGGCGGTATCGATTCCGCGGTCGTTTCCGCCATAGCGGCACGGACGGGGTTGAAAGTCCTTCTGCTTGAAATGCCCATCCGCCAAAAAGCCGACCAAGTCAGCCGCGCGCAGGAACACATCCGCCGATTGGAGCAGGCATTTCCAAATGTAAGCGGGATGAGTGTGGATTTGACGCCGACTTTCGATACTTTTGCCGCCGATGTCGAAGTTGATGAAACCGAGTTCCCCGCCAAACAGCTTGCGCTTGCCAACGCCCGCAGCCGCCTGCGGATGCTGACACTTTATTATTACGGGCAGCTAAACGGTTTGCTGGTTACCGGTACGGGCAACAAAATCGAAGATTTCGGTGTCGGTTTTTTCACCAAATACGGCGACGGCGGCGTGGACATCAGCCCGATTGCCGACTTGACCAAAACGCAGATTTATCAAATTGCCGCCGAACTGGACATCGCCGAATCCATCCAAAAAGCCGTGCCGACCGACGGGCTTTGGGATACGGAGCGCACGGACGAAGAACAGATGGGCGCGAGCTATCCGGAACTCGAATGGGCGATGAGCGTTTACGGTACGCGCCGCCCCGAAGATTTTGAAGGCAGGCAGCGCGAAGTCTTGGAAATTTACACCCGCCTGCACAAAGCCATGCAACACAAAGTCAATCCGATTCCCGTCTGCAAAATTCCCGAAGAGATGCTGAAATAAGCGAAAGGTCGTCTGAAACCGGTTTTCAGACGACCTTTTCAAAGCAAAGAGGGTTGAAATCGTCAAACATTGCTCCAAAATATCGAATGTGCTTACAGCAGGTTGCATAAATTACCCGAACTTATCAAACCCGCCGTTTTGTGTAAAAATACTGCAATGGAAAAAATTACTCACCAAAATCTACATCCTCTACTTTCCCAAAGCCTGACCGACACCGATTTCGTCCTTATCCTAAACGCCTTAATCAAATTCCTGCGGCGCGGCGGCAAAAAACAGGCGGCAGAACGCTTCGACCTGATTATCGCCACGCTCAAACAAGACGAGGCACTCGCAAAAAACTTCAGCGGTCGCTTTTACCACTGGCTTTCGCAAGTCCACATCTATCCGGCTTTGATCAAACTCGGCATCTTCTCGCGCCACAGCTTCACCCGCGAGATGGGCATACGCATATACGAACGTTTCAGCCCGTCCTATAAAGATTTTGCCAACCTGCGCGAAGTGTTCCTCTATCTTTTCCATTCGGAAAACGACGACAGATGGCTGCAAACCCTCAGCATCCGCCAATGGTTGAGCCTGTACGACCTTATCCGTACCAGCGTCGATCCCACCTTGCTGCAAAACGCCTGCCGCCAGTTGGTTGACGCACGCCTGCGCGCCATTGAAATGCTCGCCATTTGGATTGCGTCTGAAGCCCTCGAACCCGACCTCATCCGCATCGCCCCACGCCTACTCGAAGCCGATTCGCCCTTCGTCGCTCTCCAGCGCGAAACCGCCAAACTGGTCGAACACTACCGCAACGACACCACCCCTTACGACACCGCCCACCTCGAAGTCATGTTCGACCAATGTTGCAGCCAGATCGACTATCTGCGCCGAAAAGGGACGGGCGCAGGATCAGGCTCGTCCGTCAAAGTCGCCCACCTGCTCGAACGGCTCCAGCAGACCATAGATCGTCTGAAATTGCTCACCGACATCCAAACCGATGCCGGCAACCGCAACCGCCTGACCATTACGCTGATGAATTCACTCATCTACGCCGCGGTCGAGCAATACAGCACCCGCCACCTGCGCCGCAGCAGCATCCGTATGCTCGCCCGCAGCATTACCGAAAACAAAAGCCACCACGGCGAGCATTACATCACCCGCAACCGCAAAGAATATTTCAAAATGTTCTACTCCGCGGCAGGCGGCGGCGTCATTATCGCCCTGATGGCGCTGTATAAAATCCATATCGGCTCACTCGGCTTCAGCCCCTTCGTAACCTCCTTGTTGGCAGGGCTAAACTACGGCATAGGATTCATGATCATCCACATGCTGCACTGCACCGTCGCCACCAAACAGCCCGCCATGACTGCCGCCAGCTTCGCCGAACAAGTCGATCTCAACGAAGGCGGCAAAGCAGTGGACAACAAACTCGCCAAGCTCCTTATCGACGTATGCCGCTCCCAAAGCGTTGCCGTCTTCGGCAACGTTTCCATCGCCATCCTCTTGGCGTGCGCCATATCGTTCGGCTATGCCCATCTGCACCAACAGCCCATACTCGATGCACACACCACCGCCTACCAGTTCAAATCCATAGACATCATCAATCATCCGACCCTATGGTATGCCGCCATCGCAGGTTTGTGGCTGTTCTGTTCCGGCATCATCGCAGGCTTCTTCGACAACCGCGCCGACTACCTCAACCTGCGCCAACGCCTGCCCTTCAACCCCTTGTTGCGCAAAATCATGCGCCCCAAACCCCGCCGCGTCCTCGCCGCCTACATCCACAAACACTACGGCTCGCTGGTCGGCAACTTCATCTTCGGTATGCTCTTGGGCATGACCGGCTACTTCGGCCACCTCCTCGGACTGCCGCTGGACATCCGCCACGTCGCCTTCTCCTCCGCCAATCTCGGCTATGCAGCCGTCAGCGGCAACGTCGGCTTAGGCACATTCATGCTCGGCATTTGCAGCGTCCTCGCCATCGGCTTGGTCAACCTCATCGTCAGCTTCACCCTCGCCCTCTTCGTCGCCCTGCGCTCGCGCGGCACGAAAATCGGCAGCGTCGGCAACTTGTGCAAAAGCTTCTGGCAGCAGATTAAGGCAAACCCGCTGATCTTGTTTTTCCCGGTTACGCCGGTTCAGACAGATAAAGACGGCGGGAAAGATACTGCTAAAGAGGGTGAGGACAAACACTAGCTTGCGAGAAAAGCATTTGCCTTTATCCTTACTCAAGTCTTCCATTTGAATGGATACAAAAAGGTCGTCTGAAAACCAAAAATCCGGTTTCAGACGACCTTTCTTCATTTCAATACGCTTATTTTTCCATTTTCAAGCCGAAGTGCAGGTAGGCGCGTTCGGTTGCCATTCTGCCGCGCGGGGTGCGTTGCAGGAAGCCTTGTTGGATGAGGTAGGGTTCGATAACGTCTTCGATGGTGTCCGTGGATTCGCCGATGGCGGCGGCAACGTTATCGAGGCCGACGGGACCGCCGCTGAATTTGTGAAGAATGGCTTCGAGGAATTTTCTGTCCATGACGTCTAAACCTTGTGCGTCCACATCCAGCATGCTTAAAGCGGCATCGGCAATGGCGGCATCGATTACGCCGTTGTTTTTCACATCGGCAAAATCGCGTACGCGGCGCAGCAGGCGGTTGGCGATGCGGGGTGTGCCTCGGCTGCGTTTGGCGACTTCCATTGCGCCTTCTTCGCACATGTCGAGTTGCAGTAATTGGGCGGAACGGCTAACAATCGTGGCAAGGTCTTGATTTTGATAAAACTCCAAACGGGCAACGATGCCGAAACGGTCGCGCAGCGGGTTGGTCAGCATGCCTGCACGGGTAGTTGCGCCGACGAGCGTGAAGGGGGGAAGGTCGATTTTGACGGAACGGGCGGCAGGACCTTCGCCTATCATGATGTCGAGTTGGTAGTCTTCGAGCGCGGGGTAGAGGATTTCTTCGACGACGGGGCTGAGGCGGTGGATTTCGTCGATGAACAATACGTCGTGCGGCTCGAGGTTGGTCAGAAGGGCAGCAAGGTCACCGGCGCGTTCGAGGACGGGGCCGCTGGTTTGGCGCAGGTTGACGCCCAGCTCTTTGGCGATGATGTGCGCCAACGTGGTTTTGCCCAGCCCGGGCGGGCCGAAGAGCAGGGTGTGGTCTAGTGCTTCGCCGCGTTTTTTGGCGGCTTGGATGAAGATGGCGAGCTGTTCTTTGGCTTTGTCTTGCCCGATATAGTCGTCCAGCGTTTTAGGGCGCAGGGCGCGCTCGAGCAACTCTTCCTGCGAGGAGATGCTTTGGGCGGTGATGATGCGCTGGGGCTGGGCGGCGGTCAGGTTGTCGGTTTGCAGCATGGGTTTTCCGGTGTGTCTGAGGTCGTCTGAAAAACGGTTTGCCGTTTCAGACGACCTTTTAAAAGAGGTTTAGCCGCGTGTTTCGCGCCAAACGAGGTAATCGCGCAGGGGCGGCATGGGCGGGTTGATGCAGTGTGGGCAGACGCCTGTGGTGTCTTCGTCGTCGCTGTCGATGTGGTAGGCGTTGGGATCGAAGCGCACCTGCTGCATCACCGCCTGCGCCAATGCCTGCGCCTGAACGACGTCGAAGTTGAATTTTTCGAGGATTTCGTTCAACAGGCGGATTTCGCCTTCGCTGAATTCTACGCTGTGTTTGAGGATGAGGCGTTGGTAATCTTCGTTGTTGATTTTAGGCAATAAATCGGTCTGAATGGTCATGATTTTTATGGTTGGAACTAAATAGCTGAGAGGCAGATTATAGCGGATATGGCGGCGGCTGTTTTAAAGGTCGTCTGAAAGTTGACGGGCTTTAGCGGATACTGGGATAAACCGGTTCAATTCAGTATTGATTATCTGAGCATCACGGCTGTCAAAAAAATCGCCAATAAGTATGGTTTTTTCCTGATAATCGAAAGACCATGCGCCTTGTTTGCATTTTTGGATACGTAAGATATTGGGGATATCGTTTTTTGGTTGTTTTATACCATTTTGGTAGTAGTTTTTGTTTGGGTACTTAGCTTCCCTTCCTCTTACAACAGGAGCTTTGGGAATATTGTCACGAAACTGCCATTCGGAAATTTCTGACAACAGAAAACTATACTAACGTTCAATAATTAAAAAATATGGTTAACTTTCAATAAGTTTTAAAAACTCATCAAAAATTAACCATATTTCATCTTAAGCAAAATAATCTTCATCTTCAAGTTCATCCAGAACAGATTGGATTTCATAAATGAACTTTGTGTTAGCTTCTCCGCTTTCATTGATAGTCAGAATAAATTTTCTCCAATCACCACCGGTATGAGCTTGCATTTCATCATGTAGTTCTTGACATAAATCCATCAATTTGTCTTCATTTTGCTCTGATAGTGTTATTTGTACTGGATTGCCGTCAAGTTTAGTTATTAATTTCGTTCCAACCCAGGCTTCTTCTGGATTAAATTTATATTCATACTCTAATAAATTAAACTTTTCTGGAGCCGAAAAAAATATTGAGCATATATTATTTAATAAATCGAATTGTTTTTGCATTATTGTCCTTCTCTGATTTTATTCTCAAATTTAATAATCCCATCAATAGAAAACCTAACTTCTTTTATTGAGGAATTTTAAAGGAAAGCGGTAAGATCCGCAAACATTTATGCAAGTCTCCAATTGGAGATAAATGAGGTAAAACGAACCGGTGCAAGTAATATAAATTTTGTACAACACGTGCAGATACGGCAATGCAGTCGGGCATGCGCTCGATTTTATAACGCGAAGATGTCATCAATAGCCTCCTATTTTTCTGCCTTATACGCTTTTTGCAGCGGGGCGATTTGTGCCAACCGCTCCCGGTCGATTTCTTCGGCGATAAGGTGTGCTTTCCCTTGTGCGCGGCACTCGGCGGCAATTTTGCCTGCATCTACCTGGTTGGCGGCTTCGAGCAGGGCGAGCCAGTGCGCGCGTTGCGGGTAGGGCGTATTTTCTCGATTCAGACGACCTTGTGTGTCGGCAATGCAGACATTTAAGGCAGCGGCGAAGCGTTCGGGTCGTCTGAAAGCGTCGGTTTTTTTTAGGACGGTTAAGATGGTTTTGTTTTTGAATTGCTCGACTTGGTGGAACATGATGTGCCAGCGGCAGACAAGTTCGGCAAGCTCGGCGCATTGTCTCGGCGCACGCAGCCGCTGATTGACTTCGCGTACGGGTTCGACGCCGGCGAGGTCGTGTCCGTGGTGTTTGGGCAGGATTTCGGGCGGGGTTTTGGCTTTGCCCAAATCGTGCAGCAGGGCGGCGTAACGTTCGGGCAGGCTCAGATCCATATCGGCGGCGCGTTGCAACGTCATCAGGGTATGGATGCCGCTGTCGATTTCGGGATGGTAGTCGGCGCGTTGCGGTACGCCGAAGAGGGCATCGACTTCTGGCAGCAAGACTTTGAGCGCGCCGCATTCGCGCAACACTTCAATCATCTTTCGGGGATTTTTTTCCATCAGACCTTTCGCCAATTCCTGCCAAACGCGCTCGGCGACCAAAGCGTCCGCTTCGCCGTTTTCCACCATCTGTCGCATCAGTTTCATGGTTTCTTCGGCGATTTCAAACCCGTATCGCGCGGCAAAACGGGCGGTACGCAGGATGCGGACGGGGTCTTCGGCAAAGGCTGGTGAGACGTGTCGCAAAATTCCTGCCTTCAAATCTTGTTGTCCGCCGAAAGGGTCGATGATGAGGTCGTCTGAATCCTGCGCCATTGCGTTGATGGTCAGGTCGCGGCGCATCAAATCCTGCTCCAGCGTAACGTCTTTGTCGGCGTGGAAACTGAAACCGGCGTAGCCCTTGGCGGTTTTACGTTCGGTACGGGCGAGGGCGTATTCTTCGTGGTTGTCTGGATGGAGGAACACGGGAAAATCTTTGCCGACCGGCTGGAAGCCTTGCGCCAACATAGTTTGCGCGTCGGCGCCGACGACTACCCAGTCGCGGTCTTTGACGGGCAAGCCCAAAAGATAATCGCGGACGGCGCCGCCGACGAGGTAGGTTTTGATGGTGTGTGTTTTCTGGGTCATTGAATTGGTCTTTGGTAACAATCAGAATGTATAGTGGATTAACTTTAAACCAGTACGGCGTTGCCTCGCCTTGCCGTACTATCTGTACTGTCTGCGGCTTCGTCGCCTTGTCCTGATTTAAATTTAATCCACTATATTGAAGCTTGGTCAGATGGGCATTCTGTCTGCCATCATGCGAATAAAGGTCGTCTGAAAAACGGTTCGGCAAATTCGCTGTTTATGGTAGTGAAACGCATTGCACTCGTTTTCAGACGACCTCGTGGCAAAACGAAAGGTTTATTTTGCCGCTTTGTTGCCGTCAACAATCTTCAGTCCGGCTGAAACCAGGCTACCGATGTCGGCGACGTTGGCGGGCATGATCAGTGTGGTGCTTTCTTTTGCTAGATTGCTGAAGGCTTCGACATATTGTTCGGCAACTTTCAGGTTGACGGCTTCGGAACCGCCCTCTGCGCGGACTGCCTCGGCGATTTTGCGGATGGCGTCGGCGTTTGCTTCGGCAACCAGGCGCAGGGCTTCGGCTTCACCTTGTGCGCGGTTGATACGGGCGATTTTTTCACCGTTTGACGCGTTGATGGCGGCTTGCGCTTCACCTTCGGACTGTTGGATTTCCGCTTCGCGCTGACCGCTGGCAAGGTTGATTTGCTCGATTTTGCGACCTTCGGATTCGGCGATACGGGCGCGTTTTTCACGTTCGGCAGTAATTTGCGCCTGCATAGAACGCAGAATTTCTTGCGGCGGAACCAAGTCTTTGATTTCGTAACGCAATACTTTCACGCCCCATGCGCCTGCCGCTTCGTCGAGCGCGGAAACGACGATGCTGTTGATTTCGTCGCGCTCTTCAAACGTTTTGTCCAACTCCATGCGGCCGATAACCGAACGCAGCGTGGTTTGGGCAAGCTGGGTAATCGCCATGATGTAGTTGCTGGAGCCGTAGGAAGCGAGTTTCGGGTCGGTTACTTGGAAGTAGATGATGCCGTCAACGGTAAGCTGGGTGTTGTCGCGGGTGATACAAACTTGGCTGGGAACGTCCAACGGTACTTCTTTGAGCGAGTGGCGGTAGGCGACACGGTCAACGAAAGGAATCAGGATGTTCAGACCGGCAGTCAGCGCATTGTGGAATCTGCCGAGACGTTCGACGACGTAAACTTCCTGTTGCGGCACGACGATAAACGACTTGAAGCCGAAAATCATGACGACAATCAGCAGGATGACGGGGAAGCTGTATAGAAATTCCATTGTTTTTCCTTTTAAACCACAACAGGGCGGATTATTGAATTAATTCAAACGAATGAGTAAAACATTACCGTTTTTACCGGTAATCACGGCGGTAGAGGTCGTCTGAACGGCGTCGGCATTTTCAGTCTGCGCCTGCCAGCGCGTCCCCCGATAAGAAACTTCATAACAATCGCCGTGAAGGTGGCGGAGGATATGAACGGTCTGTCCGATGTCCAAATCATCATTCAATTCTTGACGGGGCGCAGTTTTTTTGAACTTGCTGTGTACTACCCAGATACCGGCGGCAGACAAAACGGCTGCCGCAACAACGGCAATCGAAGTATCACCGGTCAGCCAATACACCAATCCCGCACCGAACAAAGCCGCGCTGACCACCAAGAGATATACAGTGCCGACAAACAGTTCGACAATTAGGACGGCGGCAGCGGCAATAAACCAAGCGGTCATGCGGGATTCCTTTCATTATCAATGTGTAGGGACAGGGTTCATCATAGCCGTATCGCAGGAAATATTCAAACGGCTTTGACTCGGGAAAGGTCGTCAGAAAACAGGGAAAATCGTGTTCAGACGACCTTGGCTTTATACGAGCCTCAATCCTCTTTTTTCTCCAACGCGGCAAAGGCGGCCTTCATGGTCGGGTTTTTGCGCACTAATTTTTTGACGGTCAGGTCGGTTGCTTTGTTGTTGGCGAGGCGCAGGTTGTTTTCTGAAGAGAGCAGGGCTTCTTTGGTTTTTTGCAGGTGGCTGATGGTTTTGTCGATTTCGTCGATGGCGGTGTGGAACTTGCGGTGGGCGAGTTCGTAATTGCGGGCGAAGTCGGTTTTGAACTTGTCCAAGTCTTCTTCAAAGTGCGTGATGTCGATGTTTTGCGCGCGCATTTGTGCCAATTCTTGTTTGTATTTCAATGAATTGAGCGCGGCGTTGCGCAGCAGGGAGACGATGGGGATGAAGAACTGCGGGCGTACGACATACATTTTCGGATAGGCGTAGGACACGTCGACGATGCCGTTGTTGTAGAGTTCGCTGTCGGCTTCCAAGAGTGAGACGAGGACGGCGTATTCGCAGTTTTTCTCTCTGCGGTCTTTATCCAACTCTTTGAAAAAGTGTTCGTTTTTCTTTTTGGTGGCGGTTTCGTCGTTTTCGTTTTTCATCTCGAACATGATGGAGATGATTTCGTTGCCTTCTTCGTCGGTTTCGCGGTAGATGTAGTCGCCTTTGCTGCCGGCTTTGGCGTCGTTGTCCTTGCCGAAGACGGCTTGGGGAAAGGCGGTGGTGCGGATGCGGTTGAATTCGGTTTCGCAGTGCTGCTCGAGGCTTTCGCCTATCATTTTGGTGGACTGTCTGGCTTTGAAGTCTTTGTAGAAGGCGATGGTTTCGTCTTTTTGTTTGAGTTCGGCTTCGTATTTTTCGCGCAGGCTTTGTTTTTCCAACTGGTTTTCTTTGGATTGCAGCATAAGCTGCGTGTTCAGATTACCCAATTCGCGCTCTTTTTCGGAAACGGCTTTGGTGATTTCCAGCTCTTTTTCCATGTTTTTCGCCGTTTCCAGCGATTTTGCCTGCGCTTTCAGTTCGGCAATCAATTTATCTTGTTCGGCGATTTGCGCTTTCAGACGACCTTCAATCTCGGCGGCGGCGAGTTTGCTGTCTTTTTCGTAGGCGTTGATTTGGTTGGATAGGGCGGCGATTTCGTGGTTTTTGTCGGCTAGGATTTTGTCGAACTGATTTTGCGCCTGCGCTTGGGCAAGCTGCATATCGCTTTGAAACTGCATCTGCGCCTGTTGCAGGCGCTCGTGGATTTCGGTTTGAAATTCTTGGGTGCGGACTTGGTTCAGGATGTCGGCGTAACTGGCTTCGTTGACGGTAAACGCGGTGTGGCAGTGCGGGCATTTGATTTCGTGCATGGCGGGTTCCCTTGTATTTGAAGCGTGTGATTTTAGCAGAAAGGTCGTCTGAAAAAGTTTTAGCGAAACTCGCTGCGCTCGTTTTGGCGAAACCCTGACGGGTTTTCAGACGACCTCGTCGCTTTATAGTGGATTAACTTTAAACCAGTACGGCGTTGCCTCGCCTTGCCGTACTATCTGTACTGTCTGCGGCTTCGTCGCCTTGTTCTGATTTAAATTTAATCCACTATAAATTTAATCGCAAGCTACGTTGCCGACATCAAGACTGAAATCGTGAAACTCGTTGAGCGTGCTGCGGTGGCCGATGCTGATGATGATGCTCTGCGGCAGTTTGCGTTTCAAAGCGCGGTAGAGCAGGGCTTCGGTCGGTTCGTCCAAGGCGGCAGTGGCCTCGTCGAGCAGGATGACTTTGGGCTGCGAGAGCAGGGCGCGGACGAAGGCGACGCGTTGCAGTTCGCCGGGGGAGAGTTTGTGTTGCCAGTCGTCGGTTTTGTCCAATTTATCAACGAGATAACCTAGGCGGCAGGTATTCATGGCTTCGGCTAACTCAGGATGCTGTTTGTCGATGTCGGGGTAACAAATCGCGTCGCGCAGGCTGCCTTGCGCCGTGTACGGGCGTTGCGGCAGGAAGAGGATGTCTTGATGCGGCGGACGGCTGACTTTGCCGCTGCTGCCGAACGGCCAAAGCCCCGCCAGTGCGCGCAGCAGCGAGGTTTTGCCGCAACCGCTCGGGCCGCGTATCAGCAGCGAATCACCGCTTTTAAGGTTGACGTTGATGCCGCTCAACAGGATTTCGCCGTTGTGGCGGAACAGGGCGACGTTTTCCAGCGAGAGGTCGTCTGAAACTTCGGTAATGTCGGGTTGTTGTGCGCTGTGGTGTTCTTCCGTACTCAGTAAAAAGCCGTACAGACGCTCCAGTCGGGCGCGGTAGGCGGTAAATTTGTTGTAGAACATCCGAAAGAAGGACAGGGCGTTTTGCAGTCGGGCGAAGGCTTGGACGGTCTGCTGGATGTCGCCGATTTTGATTTGCCCGGCAAACAGGCGCGGGGCTTGCAAAATAATGGGGAAGAGCTTGATTCCGTTGGTAAACATATCGTTAAAGCCGCTCAAGCAGACGCTTTGGCGGGCGATGCGCCAACGGTTGCGGATGATGGCTTTGAAGCGGTCGGCAAGCTGGTCGTGTTCGTGTTGTTCGCCGCTGTAAAACGCCACGCTTTCGGCGTGGTCGCGCACGCGGATGAGGGAATAACGATAGTCGCCGTTGAGTTTTTCGTTTTCATAGTTGTAACGAATCAAAGGGTTGCCTATCCACATGGCGATAAAGGTCGCCAAAATCACAAACATATAGACAAACCAAACGATGCCGTGCGGAATGTCGATGCCAAATACGGTCAGGATGCCCGCCAAGCCCCACAAAACAACGGCAAATTCCAGCGAGGTAACGACCGAATTGACCATGCCGCGTACAAATTCTATGGTCGAGGCGATGAAATCCTGCGCGTCTTGTTGGATACGCTGGTCGATATTGTCCGGCGCATGGCGGCGCATTTGCAGGCGGTAGTAGTTTTTGTCGGCAAGCCAGCGCGTTGTCAGCACTTCATTGAGCCGCTCCGACCATTTAATCGCCAAGCCTTGATCGAGAAAGTCGTTGACGACGTTGTTAAACGCCCGCACCAACACCACGCCCGCGTTCATCGCTGCAAACATCCAAAACGCGGAGGCGTTCAAATCCTGCATCGAGTCGTAAAGCCCTTTGGACATAAAGGTACTCAATACATTCAGCCGCACTTCGGTCAGCAGCAGCGCAATCATCGCCGTAATCAGCAGCAAGACTTTGACCGCGCTTTTCGGCGTCAGACACAGCCGCAGGATATAGGCAAACTCCCGCCCGAAGCGCGTTTCGCGTGCCAAAAACAGAATCACCGCCGAGGCGGCGGCGACCATCAATAAGGTCTGTAACAGCCAAGACGGCGTGGAATAAAGCTCGATTTGCCATTTTTGCATGTGCGTTGTCTCTTGAGGCAGGCAGCGGGCAGGGGTCGTCTGAAACCCTGATTCTCCGCCTAATAAAATAATTAACAATTACGATAGAAAAAGTTTTGGTTTATGTTGTATTTTTGTTTTTACAAATAGTTATCATCACTTTTTATAGAAAAGCAGAATGTTATCAAATATAATTCCGCAGCAAAATTACTTTGTGATTTTTAACGCTTATTGCAACAAAAATAACCCACCTCAGAGACAGAAGGAATCTATGAACAGCAAATTAGCCCTGATGCCGCTTTTGATTATGAGCGCGTTTTCTTATGCCGCCGATGAAGCGACGCCCGAAGCCCCAGTGCAACAGCAGTTGCAGGAAGTCCATGTCCGCGCCGACGCCAAACGCGTCAAAGCCGCCCGCTCTTACTCCATCGCCAGCGACGGCGACTTGCGCGACCGCGTGAACTTGGGACTACTTGGTAAAGCCAATGCTTTCACAGCGCCGATTACGGTTGTCAATTACGATGAAAAAGTATTGGAAAACAACGCATCCCGTACATTAGTCGATACAATCGCCAAGAACGATGCCTCTACCATGCAGTTCGGCGGTGAAAGCAACACCATTCAAGGCGTCTATGTCCGTGGTTTGCAACTTGATGCCCGCCAGTTTAGCATCAATGGCTTGGCAGGTCTTTATTCTTATTACCACACCCCGACTGCCGGCGTTTCTTCTGCACAGTTGATTAAAGGTGCTTCAAGTTCCACTGTCGGTATGGACCCTGAAGGTGCAGCAGGTTCTTCTGTCAACATCGAAACCAAAAAAGCATCCGATGAAGGCAACCGAAAAATCGGTTTAGCGGTTTTCAGTAAAAATCGTACCGAAGGCGCAATCGATATCGGTCAGCGTTTTGGTGAAAACAAACAGTTTGGCATCCGTTTCAATGGTAAATACCGCAAAGGTGAAACCGCCCGTAAAGGTTATAAGGAAGATAATCAGGAATTTGCATTAAATACTGATTATCGTGGTGAGAAATTACGTCTGTCTTTCGATTCGATGTATAACCACCGTAATACAGAGGGAGGTCGTGCGCGTATTCATGAAATGCAGGATCTTAACTTTGCCATGCCTGCCGCACCGAGCGGCAAAACCCTGCTTGTCCCGTCTTGGCAGGAGCAAACAACTAAGACTATGACGAATGCACTGACTTTCGAATACGATACTGACTACAATATGCAGGTTAGTGGTGGTTTAGGTTATATGGAGTCTGTGTATAAAGGTTCGTTTACACAACTGCTCATGAAAAATCGTGCAAAAGGCGGTAATTTAGGTAATTACACGGCGCAGGCCGCACAACCGTTTGAATTCCTTTCACGCACAACAAGCGGTAATTTGAAAGTGCGTGGTGAATTTGAAACCGGTCCGGTTGTTCACAATTGGGCTACCTCATTCGATTATATTAAACGACACCGCGACCACGATCAGGGAACGCGCAACGGCGATGCCTTGGATACCAACATCTACAACCCTGTTTTCCCTATTACCCACCGCAACAATCCTGCCAATATACAAGGCACAGAGCATACGACTTATGAGACTCCCAGCCTTGCAATATCCGATACTTTGGGTTTCGCGGATAATACTATCCGTTTAACCTTGGGCGGACGTTATCAATGGGTAAAACAAACTGCTCATCCAAATTTGACAGGCAATGCAAAAACTGATGCAAACCGCCGCTCTTCTACTGTGAAGTTCAGCAAAAAACGATTCAGTCCGATGTTTGCAGCGGCTTGGGTGCCTAATACCGGTATGGTAGTGTATGGAAACTATATGCAAGATTTGGAACCGGGTGCGACTAACGAGGATACTGGAGAAATGTCCAAACCTCGTGTCAGCAAACAGATTGAAATGGGTGTACGAAAAAACTGGGGTGATGTTGTAACCAGCCTGAACGCTTTCCAAATCGTCCGTCCGGGTTATTGGCGCAATACGCAAGAGCAGCATGGTAAAGAAATCAACCGTGGTGTTGAGTTTAATACGTATGCCAACCTGATGAATAAAACCCTTCGTCCGAGCTTTGGCATTATGTATCTGAAAGCGCAGTTGAAGGATTATCCGCGTTACAATAATACTTTAACAAATGGTAATCAGGTTGCTAGCCCGCGTGTTATTGCCAAAGCAGGTATCGAATGGGATACGCCATTTGTCCAAGGTCTGACTTTGAAAAGCAATATCCAATACTACGGTAAGTCTTTCCAAGATACTGAACGCCAATATAAACTGCCGTCCTATACCTTGGTTGACGTAGGCGCGCGCTACAAAACCAAGCTCGGCAAAAATACCCTGACCGTCAGCAGCTCGGTGGAAAACCTGTTCAACAAAAACTATTGGCAGGTACAGCGCGGCCAATACGACCGCAGCTTCGCCGTCGTCGGCATGCCGCGTACCTACTGGCTGAAAGCGGAATTGGATTTCTAATATCCGAACAGACCAACCGGCAAAGACAAAGGTCGTCTGAAAATCCCCAATCAGGGTTTTCAGACGACCTTTTATATCAAGGGATAAATAATCTGCTGTTGTTTCTATACTGATTTCAAGATTTATTAAACGAAGGTCGTCTGAAAGCCTTGATGGTTTTTCAGACGACCTCTCATTGTTTGGAACCAAACGCTTTCTCAAGCCTCCAAGTTTTTACGCCACAACACCAACAGCTTACCGATATGCTGAACCAGTTGCGCATCGACGGCTTCGCACAACGCATTGCAAATTTCAACGCGTTCGGCTCGGTCGTCGCCGAATACACGGACTTTGATTAACTCATGCGCTGTCAGGGCGGCATCGGTTTCTTTGATAACGGACTCGGTCAAGCCTTGTTGTCCCACCATTACAACGGGATGAAGGTGATGGGCGCGGGCTTTCAATTCCAAAATTTCTTTGGTGCTTAATTTATTGTCAGTCATGTTCTAATGCTTGAAAAGAAAGAATAATGCGGCATTGTACGCGATTTGGCGCAATCTCGGGGGAAAATAACGTACAATACGGCGTTTCTCTATATCATTAAATAAATTATGGCAGTACGTTCAAAATCATCAAAAGCCTGGCTTCACGAACACGTCAACGATCATTACGTCCACATGGCACAAAAAGACGGCTATCGCGCCCGCGCCGCATATAAACTGCTGGAAATCAACGAAAAAGACAAATTAATCAAACCCGGCACGGTTTTGGCGGATTTAGGCAGCGCGCCGGGAAGCTGGTCGCAAGTCGCGGCAAAACTGGTCGGCAATTCAGGGCGCGTGTTCGCATTGGATATCCTGCCCATGGATGAAATAGAAGGTGTTTCTTTTATTCAGGGAGACTTCAGGGAAAATGACGTATTGGCGCAATTTGAGACCTTGCTGGACGACCGTCCGCTAGACCTTGTAATTTGCGATATGGCACCCAATATGTCGGGTAACGCTGTAACCGACCAAGCACGCAGCTTTTACTTGTGCGAACTGGCTTTGGACTTTGCAGTCAATCATTTAAAAACGGGCGGCAGCTTTTTGGTGAAAGTATTTCAGGGAGCGGGCTATCAGGAATATATGGCAGCCATGCGTGAAATCTTCGGAACGGTGCAGACGCGCAAGCCCGAGGCATCGCGCAATCGTTCCAGTGAGATTTATTTATTAGGAAAAAATAAACGCTGACAATACAAGCAGCGTGTTTTAAAATCTTTCTTTCGTTTATCTTTATATCATGGAGCCTGGCTAAGTGGGGAATACCTTTAAGTCAATTCTGCTCTGGGTTGCTTTGTGCGTCGGCCTGATGGCCGCATTCAACGCTCTGACCAGCAAGCAGGAAAACAAGCAGCAAATCGAATACTCTCAATTTATCCAACAGGTAAACAACGGTGAAGTGGCAAGTGTCAATATCGAAGGTTCCGCTATCATCGGCTATCTAGTTAGGGGGGAGCGTACCGATAAAACCTCTTTCTTCACCAATGCGCCTTTGGACGATAATTTGGTTAAAACGCTTTTGGACAATAAAGTCCGCGTCAACGTTATCCCCGAAGAAAAACCAAGCATGCTCGCCAGCCTGTTTTACAGCCTGTTGCCGGTATTGCTGTTGATTGGCGCATGGTTTTATTTTATGCGTATGCAAAGCGGTGGTGGCGGTAAGGGTGGTGCATTCTCTTTCGGTAAAAGCCGTGCCCGCCTTCTGGACAAAGATGCCAACAAAGTTACCTTTGCTGATGTTGCCGGTTGTGATGAGGCAAAAGAGGAAGTGCAGGAAATCGTTGATTACCTGAAAGCTCCAAGCCGTTATCAAAGTTTGGGCGGACGCGTTCCGCGCGGTATCTTACTGGCGGGCAGTCCGGGCACAGGTAAAACTTTGCTGGCAAAAGCCATAGCAGGCGAAGCAGGCGTACCGTTCTTCAGCATCTCAGGTTCTGACTTTGTTGAAATGTTCGTCGGGGTCGGTGCAAGCCGTGTGCGCGATATGTTTGAACAAGCGAAGAAAAACGCCCCTTGTATCATTTTTATTGACGAAATCGATGCTGTCGGCCGTCAGCGCGGTGCCGGTTTGGGCGGCGGTAATGATGAGCGCGAACAAACCTTGAACCAGCTTTTGGTAGAAATGGACGGTTTTGAAAGCAACCAGACCGTTATCGTCATTGCCGCAACCAACCGTCCGGACGTATTAGATCCTGCCTTACAACGTCCTGGCCGTTTCGACCGACAAGTGGTGGTTCCACTACCCGATATTCGCGGCCGCGAACAGATTTTGAGAGTACACGCAAAAAAAGTGCCTTTGGATGCATCTGTTGATTTGGGTTCTTTGGCCCGAGGTACTCCTGGTTTTTCCGGTGCGGATTTGGCAAACTTGGTTAATGAAGCCGCCCTGTTTGCAGGCCGTCGGAATAAAACCAAAGTCGACCAAAGCGATTTTGAAGATGCCAAAGACAAAATCTATATGGGTCCCGAACGCCGCAGCATGGTAATGCATGAAGACGAAAAACGTGCGACTGCCTACCATGAAGCTGGTCACGCGATTGTTGCCGAAAGCCTGCCGTTTACTGATCCCGTTCATAAAGTAACCATCATGCCACGCGGCCGTGCGCTCGGTTTGACTTGGCAGCTTCCCGAACGCGACCGTATCAGCATGTATAAAGACCAAATGTTGAGTCAGCTTTCCATCTTGTTTGGCGGTCGTATTGCCGAAGACATCTTCGTCGGCCGTATTTCCACCGGCGCGTCCAATGATTTCGAACGTGCTACGCAAATAGCGCGGGAGATGGTAACCCGTTACGGCATGAGCGATAAAATGGGCGTAATGGTTTATGCAGAGAATGAAGGTGAAGTGTTCTTGGGACGCAGCGTTACCCGTTCTCAAAACATTTCTGAAAAAACGCAACAAGATATTGATGCTGAAGTACGCCGTATTTTGGACGAACAATATCAGGTGGCCTACAAAATCCTTGATGAAAACCGCGATAAAATGGAAACCATGTGCAAAGCCTTAATGGATTGGGAAACCATCGATCGTGATCAAGTGTTGGAAATTATGGCAGGCAAACAACCTAGCCCGCCTAAAGATTATAGCCACAATATACGTCAGGATAATGCGGAACCATCCGAACTTCAAACAGAGCCTGAACCTCAGGAAACCGTTGTTCAGGAATCTGCTCCAATTGAAGCTTTTGAAGACTCGGCAAATAAATCATAAATATGGAAAACGGCAGCTTATTAAAGCTGCCGTTTTTATTTTATTATGACTGTTACAAAACAGGTAAGGCGAGGAAGTACAGTTTGTATAGTTTTATTGTTATATAGTGGATTAACTTTAAACCAGTACAGCGTTGCCTCGCCTTGCCGTACTATCTGTACTGTCTGCGGCTTCGTCGCCTTGTCCTGATTTAAATTTAATCCACTATAAGTAGAAAGAGGAATGACGGTTGTCAGAATTAGAGGGTTGTAATGTGGTTGCTCTGTTTGAAATATCCTGATTTAAACAAAAAGGTCGTCTGAAAACAAACATAGCGGGTTTCGCTAAAAACCTTTCAGACGACCTTTTCTTATACTTTACTTTTTAGAATGCCATATGGACATCGGGTTCGCAGCCTGTCCGTTTGGAATGAGTTAATCGAGCTGCCTTTACCCAGTACAGAGTTGTTTTACAACCCTTGGCGGTCGAGCCAGCGTTCGGCATCAAGTGCGGCTTGGCAACCTGAGGCTGCGCTGGTGATAGCTTGGCGGTAGGTGTGGTCTTTGACGTCGCCTGCCGCCCATACGCCTTCGATATTGGTCGCGCCGACGTTGTCGCCCGTACCGCCTTTGGTTTTCAGGTAGCCGGTTTCGTCCATATCGAGTTGTCCTTTGAAAATGTCAGTGTTGGGTTTATGGCCGATGGCGATGAACACGCCTTTGACGGCGATGTCTTCGGTAGTGCCGTCGTTGTGTTTCAGACGGGCGCCGGTAACGCCGCCTTCGTCGCCCAAGACTTCATCCAGATTGCTGTTGAGCTTGAGGATGATTTTGCCTTCTTCAACGCGCTGCATGAGTTTGTCCACCATGATTTTTTCGGCGCGGAAGCTGTCGCGGCGGTGAATCAGGGTAACGGTGTTGGCAATGTTGGCGAGGTAAAGGGCTTCCTCTACGGCAGTATTGCCGCCGCCGACGACTGCCACGTCTTGTTGTTTATAGAAGAAACCGTCGCAGGTCGCGCAGGCGGATACGCCTTTGCCCGCAAAAGTTTCTTCGCTGGGCAGCCCCAGATATTTGGCGGATGCGCCGGTAGCGACGATCAGCGCGTCGCAAGTGTATTCGCCCATGTCGCCTTTGAGGGTGAAGGGGCGGTTTTGTAAATCGACGGTGTGGATTTGGTCGAAAATCATTTCAGTGCCGAAACGCTCGGCATGGGCAAGGAAACGCGCCATCAGTTCCGGGCCTTGTACGCCTTCCGCGTCGGCGGGCCAGTTGTCGACTTCGGTGGTGGTCATCAGTTGTCCGCCCTGTTCGACACCGGTAATGATGACGGGCTTGAGGTTAGCGCGGGCGGCATAGACGGCGGCGGTGTAGCCGGCAGGACCTGAGCCGAGGATGATGAGTTTGTGATGGTTGCTCATGATGTTTTCCTTACTGAGAGATTGAGTGTGTTTCAGACGAGGTAGATTTTACTTGAAAATCTAAGCTGCGTCCGTTTGCATGATGGGGATATGTTGGCAGTATTGAAATTAACAAGGGTCGATTGTGAATGGTAAATCAGTTATTTGGAAGGTATATTGAGGAAAGGTCGTCTGAACATTTTCAGACGACCTTTTGCTTTTCAATCAGCTTTTTGCTGGCTTTACAATGTCCGGCATTGGGATAGTTTACAGGAAAACCAATGCCGTTATGTGTGTTTTATTTTTTCAGTAATTTGGCAGCTTCGAGAGCGTAATAAGTCAGAATACCGTCGGCACCGGCGCGTTTGAAGGCGAGCAGGCTTTCGAGTATGACTTTTTCGCCGTCCAGCCAGCCGTTTTGAATCGCGGCTTGAAGCATGGCGTATTCGCCGGAAACTTGGTAGGCGTAGGTCGGTACGCCGAACTCGTCTTTGACGCGGCGGACAACGTCAAGATAAGGAAGACCGGGTTTGACCATCACCATATCCGCGCCTTCCTGAATGTCGAGGGCGACTTCGTGCAGGGCTTCGTCGGTATTGGCGGGGTCCATTTGGTAGGTTTTCTTGTCGGCTTTGCCCAGATTGCCGGAACTGCCGACCGCATCGCGGAACGGGCCATAAAAAGCGGAAGCGTATTTGGCGGAATACGCCATGATGCGGGTGTGGATGTGCCCTGCGTCTTCAAGGGCTTCACGGATGGCGAGGATGCGGCCGTCCATCATGTCGGACGGAGCGACGACTTGCGCGCCTGCGTCGGCATGGCACAAGGCTTGTTTCACCAAAACTTCGATGGTTTCGTCGTTGAGGACGTAGCCGTTTGCATCGGTCAGCCCGTCTTGCCCGTGGATGGTGTAGGGGTCGAGAGCGACGTCGGTCATGATGCCGAGTTCGGGGAATTTTTCGCGCAGGGTACGTACGACGGTTGGCACGAGTCCTTCGGGGTTGTAGGCTTCTTCCGCCAAGTCGGTTTTATTTTGGGTAACGACGGGGAAGAGTGCCAGCATGGGGATGCCGAGTTTGAGGGCTTCTTCGGCGGTGAACAATAATTTGTCCAGGCTTTGCCGTTTCACGCCGGGCATGGAGGAGACAGCTTCTTCTTGGTTGCTGCCTTCGAGTACGAAAACGGGGTAAATCAAATCGTCTGCGGTCAGGGTATGCTCGCGCATCAGGCGGCGGGAGAAATCGTCTTTGCGCATGCGGCGCATACGGGTGGCGGAAACGTAACGCGGTGGGAAGTTCATAATCGTCCTTTGTCCTTCTGGAAACAGCTAAATCGGCAGGAGAAATGTTTTCAGACGACCTCTTTGCAAGCAGGGGTCGTCTGAAAATGGGTTTGCGACAGTTTACGCCGTTTTGGGGGATTACTGAAGCAGTAGGTAGGATGTTGATACGAATCAGTCTTCGACTTTGGTAATCACTTTGACTGTTTTTTTAATTTCTTTGAACGTATCCGTTTTGAGGTTTTGTTCGTTCGGCAACATTCCGTTGGTGTTCAGCGGAGCGATGTTTTTCAAAGCGCGGCGATATTCTGCTTCGCTTAATTTTTCTTGGCTGATTCTCCATACTTTACGGCCGGAGGCTTTGACTTCGGAGGCGGTCCACAGACCTACCTTGTGGTAGTAGAACAAAACACTTTGCAGGAGTGCTTTCATGTCCGCACCAGGCTTGCCGCTGCCGATGCTGCGTCCGATACGGTTGTTGCGCTGATCAACAGCTTGGTCGGCAAGGAAACGGCTGTAATAATCGGTTTTGCCCTCTCGAATCTCCATATCGGTCAGATAGGCATTGCCGGCCCTGTCTGCAATTTCGCTGTCAAATTGGGAGGAAATAGCGGCCTGCCATAAGGCTTGACGGACGGCATTGACCTGCGTCCCGCGTCCTTCGCCGTTGGCACGGTCGTCTAAACCGGTCCGGGTGGCAAAGCGTGCGGCGTTGCTGGTCAGGTTGGTCGAGTTTTTGTCTTCAACGCCGATCACTTGCGCCGCAACAGGATGGTTGATGGCAAATTGCGCGATTTTGCTGCGACGGCTTTGGTCTACCTCATAATTCTGGCAGCCGGAAAGCAATACGGAAGCGAGCAGGATGTAAGAAAGATGTGTTTTGAGTTTAATGTTTGCCATAATGAGATATTATTTTGTTTAGTGACAGATTACGTTATTTAACACAAAAATGCAGTCAATAGCAAAATATTTTTCAAGCGGAGGGATTTGGGCTTGAATGGTTGCTTGATGGGGAAGTCGAGGTCGTCTGAAAATAGGCGTTACATTTTGCCGGGGTTTTGACTGCGGAAAATATTAATGAGTTGTTTGGATTCCTGTAATGGCAAACCGAAATGTGTGCGGATTGCTTGAATATCTTTGACCTCATCGCCGCTCAGATTGCGTGAGAGCCATTCGAAAGTTTCGGGTTGTTTCAGAATCCGTGCGAGGTATGCCTGCTTGAGTTTACGGTTGCGCCACCGAACGAACAGCATAGTGAAAACAAATAAGACAATCAGGAAAATATTGGTAAGAGCGATAAAAGTCATGTGGGAGCGTGCATGATTAGGTGGAAGTAAGTCCATATTATGAATGATTTTTCTCTTTCTTACTCAAAAAACTCATGTTAAGCGGAGTAAAGCCCATGCAGAAGCGTGGTACAATATTGTCAACAATTTAAGGCGTTTTCCTCGCGGAGAACGCTGTTTTTCATTAGACATTAAGAGGCTTTTATGAAAATTTTAGACCGTGAGGCGACGATTGCCGAACCGGGTTTTAACCGTTGGCTGGTGCCGCCTGCCGCCTTGGCGGTGCATCTTGCCATCGGGCAAATTTATGCGTATTCCGTGTTTAACGCGCCGCTGACCAAGCTTATCGGCATTACCGAATCCGCCGCCGGGGATTGGAAGCTGACGACTGTGGGCTGGATTTTCAGTATCGCGCTTGCTATGTTGGGCGCGTCTGCCGCGTTGTTCGGCACTTGGATGGAGCGTGTCGGCCCGCGCAAGGCGATGTTTGTCGCGGCGTGCTGTTTCAGCTTGGGCTTTTTTGTGTCGGCACTCGGCGTCAGTACGCATAATCTGTTTCTCCTCTATTTGGGTAACGGCGTGATCGGCGGCATCGGCTTGGGGCTGGGCTATATCGGTCCTGTGTCCACTTTAATGAAGTGGTTTCCCGACAAACCGGGCATGGCGACGGGTTTGGCGATTATGGGGTTCGGCGGCGGTGCGATGCTTGCTTCGCCTTTGTCCGTATCGTTGATGAATGCGTTTTCAGACGACGTGTCGGTCGGCGTTGCACCGACTTTTGTCGTTTTGGGGCTGTTTTACCTTGTGTTGATGATGTTCGGCGCCTTCACCATCCGCGTGCCGGCGGAGGGTTGGAAACCTGAAGGCTATGTCGCGCCGAAAGTGAAAAACAAGCTGGTCAGCAGCAATCATGTCAATGTTTCCCAAGCGATGAAAACGCCGCAATTTTGGCTGTTGTTTTGGGTGTTGTGCCTGAACGTGACTGCTGGTATCGGCGTTTTGGGGCAGGCTTCGGTCATGATTCAGGAGCTGTTTTCAGAGGCGTCGGTCGGCAAACAAGCGGCAATCGGCGCTGGGGCGGCGGCAGGTTTCGTCAGCCTTTTGAGCCTGTTCAATATGGGCGGGCGGTTTTTATGGTCCAGCGTTTCCGACAAACTCGGACGTAAAAATACCTACACCATCTTTTTCGTACTCGGTTCGCTGCTGTATTTTGCCGTTCCGTCCATTGGCGAAAGTGGAAACAAGGCTTTGTTTATTATTGGATTCTGCGTCATCATTTCCATGTATGGCGGCGGTTTTGCCGCGATTCCGGCTTATTTGAAAGACTTGTTCGGTACTTATCAGGTCGGCGCGATTCACGGACGTATTTTGCTGGCGTGGTCAACCGCTGCCGTGATCGGTCCGGTTTTGGTGAACTACATCCGCCAAAGCCAAATCGACAGCGGTGTTCCCGCCGCGCAGGCATACGGCGTTACCATGTACATCATGGCAGGATTGTTGATTGTCGGTTTGCTGTGCAACCTTGCCGTCAGATCGGTTCATGAAAAACACCACGAAACCGACATTAAAACAGCGGCGCACAGCGGCAATCCCGATGATGAAACCGCCGTTTCCGATGCCTACTTGTTGCAGGAAAAAGTTGCGGCAGGCGGTTTTTCGGTTTGGTGGCGTTGGACGTTGGTCGGCGTCCCGCTGGCTTACGGCGTGGTGATGGTGTTCGTCAAGGCATTGGGGTTGTTCCGTTAAAAGCGGATTGATGAGCAAAAGGTCGTCTGAAAAGTTTTCAGACGACCTTTTTGATATTGGTTATGATTGGAGGCTGTGTCGATATAGCGGGTTTATATGAGATTCTCCATCCAGTCATTTTTGTGGAGAGGAGTTTGGAAATTCGAAATTAGGGTGATTTTTGAATATTTCTAAAAATCAGACTCCTCTTGCCTCGAGGGAATAACGAAAGAGTCATTCTTATTTTGTATATTTACTATAAATTAAACCTGCTAAGAAAAAAGGTCGTCTGAATTTTCAGACGACCTTTCGGTTTATGGATGAGATGGTTCGGAAACCATATCCGTATCATCAAAATCCGGTTCAGGATCATTATGCAGGACTTTGCCGTTAAGTTTCAATTCATTGTTTTGCAAAGTTATCTTGGTTTTGACTGTACCGTTTTCCAGCGCCAGATATTTTTCGTCCGCCATGCTGCGGATGGTGCTGTCCACCATTAGGCGCAGGGTTTCGGTAACGTCTTCGATACCTGCCTGCCCATTTGCCTCATCGTCGGGATTGACGCTGAAAATACTGCGTGCCTGACTGATTGCCAGTTGTTCGAGCAGTTTTTGCGGAACCGCCATGTCAAATCCGGCTTCGGTTTTTTTCAGCATATCGCTGAGGCTATTCAAATCTTTTGCTGCCAGACCTTTAAACAGCAGTTTGCCACTGACATCGACATCGCCTTGAGGCATAGTGAATTTGAAGGTTTTAACATTCAAGATAGGATTATTGGTAAACAGGCTTGAAGCCTCGTTCTTGGCGGTCTGTATCAAGGCGTTTTGGATTTCTTCTTCGCTCATTTTTTTATCTGCGATTTCGGCAAATTTATTTTTCAGCGCAAGAAGGCCGGAGGCATCCAAGTGTTCGGCGGCAATATTGATGTCCAATGGGCCGTATTTTTCGTCGCCGTAAGTCAGGTCTTGAAATTGGAAGCGGCCTTCGCTGTTGATGAACTTGTCCGCTTCGTGAGTATCGGTTTCAAATTTCAGTTTGCTGACTTCAATTTTTGACGGAGGGATGCTGCCTGTCGGATTGATAAACGCACCGATTTGTAGATTGGTAACCAAGTTTACCAATTCATTCAGTTTGATGTTGTAATCGATGTTGTCTTTCCACTGGAGCAGGAATTTATCCAGCGTAGTGCTGCTTTTGCCTAAAGACAGTTTGTTGAGACCGCTTGTGGTTTCAGATTGGAAATGTAGGTTTTCTAGAGAAATGTCGCCCTTGTCCGCCAGTTTGACTTGAAGGGAGGGAGCCAGATAGTCATGGCTATAACTTTGGAAATCTTTTTTATAGTCGGTATGCCCGCTCAGACCTTTCCAGTTCAGCTTGATGCCGGAAAGCTCTTCGTAATCGAAAGCGGGGATACTCAAATCCAGTTTGCCGCTGCCGCTGAAATAGATGGTGTTGCTCATCGTTACCGGCGTTTGTTTGCCGAAGAAGCGTGATAATGCTTTTTCGGTTTCAGGGTGATATTTGAACTCGGTTTCGATGTGCGCCTGAGTGCCTATGTCGCCGGCAAACGGTCCGTGGCTGATGTGGTTGATAACCGTAATCGGCTCTTGCAGGATGGTTTTCAGGTTGTCGGGCAGGTATTTTTGCGTATTTTGAAGAAGAGTAGGCTTCAGGCGGATAACGGTGGTTTCCGTTGCGCTGAACCAGCCGCGTTCGTATTGATGCGATTCTACGGTTAGAAAACCGGATTCTTGTAAGATTTTTTGTTGTGCGGTAAGGCTTTCCTCTGCTTTGATGCCGAGGTAGTAGGGGGTGCCAAGTGCGGCGGCTACGGCTACGGCAGCAACCGGGATAAGATACTTTTTCATTGCTTCAGACACACAGATTGAAAGCATTAAGCATAGCATTTTTTGCTTTGCTTGTCTTTTCAGTGTGGCGGCTTCCTGTGAAGAATATGGGTCGTCTGAAAATTTTTGGACTGTTTTTTGATTGTTAGGTAGGTGTTGGCGGGTAATGTTTGGATATGTCTGTATTGAATTTTGACTGATGTTCAGGTGCGTTTTTTACTATTTTCGTTAGTTGCTTTGCCGAATGGGTGTTGCGGGTAAAAGCGTGGAATATCTTTCAGACGACCTTTTCGGTTTTGGGAAATGTTCAGTCGGTTAGGTTGCGTCCGTCGGAAATGTGCAGGCGGCTGAATATGATGCTGGAGACGAGGGTAATCAAGCCGATGGAAAGCAGGGTGAGGCGGAATGAAAGGTGGAGGTTGCCTGCGGTGAAGCTGCTTTGTGACCAGTTTTGCAGGATAAGTGCGCCGAGCGCAATGCCGAGACTGATGGCGAGTTGTTGGTTGACTGCCATCAGACTGTTGCCGCTGCCGGTTTGGTGCGCACGCAGGTCGGCGATGGTCAGGGTGTTCATGGCGGAGAACTGGATGGAGTTGCAGGTACCGATGAGGAGCAGCAGGACAATCCATACGCTTAAGGACGTGTCCGCGTCGGGTAGGGCAAGCAGCATAATCAATATGGCGAGGAGGCGCGTGTTCCAAATCAACACGTTGCGGTAGCCGAAGCGCGACATCAGGGGTTTGATGAGCGGTTTGACGGCAAGCGAGGCGAAAGCGACGGGCGCGACCAGCCAGCCGGATACGCTGGCGGCGAATCCGAATGCGACTTGAAACAATAGCGGCAGCAAAAAAGGAATGGAACTGATACCGAGCCGGCTGAACAGGTTGCCTGTCAGACCCAGTCGGAAGGTGCGGACTTGGAACAAATCCGCCGCATAAATCGGGTTGGCGGCGGTTTTCATGTGGCGGTAGTAGAGCAGGGCGAAGGCTGTACCGCCGATGGCGAGCAAGAGCGAAAACCAAACTGCGCCAGAGTGGGACACCATTTCCACTGCCAACATCAAGAGACACGCCGCCGAAGCGAAAGTCAGGTAGCCGCTCAAGTCCAGAACCGTATTTTCGCCTTTGACATCGGGCATAATCCGCCAGCCCAGCAAGACGCCGAGCAGCCCTATGGGCAGGTTCAGCAGGAAAATCCAATGCCAAGATGCGTATTCGACCAAATAGCCGCCAACCAGAGGACCGAATATCGGGCCGATCAGCGCGGGCATTACGGCATAATTGATGGCGTTTAAGAGTTGGGATTTGTCGTACACACGCAAAATCGTCAGGCGCGGTACGGGTACCAACATCGACCCGCCTATACCCTGAATCACCCGCGCCATCACCAGCATGGGCAGATTCGTTGCCGCCGCACACAATGCCGAACCGAGCATAAAAATGCCGACTGAGCCGAAAAATACGTTTTTAGTGCCGAATCTGTCCACCAAATAGCCGCTTAAGGGAATCAGCAGGGCGACGGTCAGCGTATAGGAAATCGCCGCCAGCTGCATATTGAGCGGCGATACTTGGAAATCTTTGGCAATTTCGGGCAGGGCGGTGTTCAGAATCGTCGCATCCAGCATTTGCATGAAAATCGCAATTGCCAGCAGCAGCGGCAGCCAGCGGGACGGGCGGACGGGCGGCGTTTCCGAAACGTTTGATTCGGTTGTGTTCATAGGGTTGAATTGTAACTGATTTGAAAGGAGGTCGTCTGAAAGAGGGTAAGGGTAGCAAAAGGCAGCTATTGGCAAATAATATTGTAAATCTGATTCAGTTTTAGAATATTGTTTGAGCCATGTACTTTTAAGCGATGAGTTTCAGACGTCCTTTGAAGTTGAGTGATGGAATGACAGTCGTTATGGCAGCAGCGAGTTCATAAGCAATTTATTTCGGGTATTGTTTAATTATGAATATATTAGATATTAATCATAATGATAATAATTAGCATATATGAAGACGATTCAATATATGTGGGTATTAGGTCTTAGCAGTCATCCGATTCCAATATTATTTTTTAAAATTATACTTGACCGCCTACATGCAATTACTTAAAGTAGCCGTCTATTTATACAAAGAAAAACGGGTACTCCCGTCAACGAAAAAATGAGCGCAATCACCCCACCCAAAATCACTACATTCGACAGCAAGCCGACAGATGTCTATTTCTTCGGCACCTGCGTCCTCGATATTTTTATGCCTGAAGCAGGCATGGATGCCATTACTTTAATTGAGCAACAAGGCATACGGGTTCATTTCCCGATGGCGCAAAGCTGCTGCGGCCAACCCGCTTACTCTTCCGGTCATCCGATCGAGGCGTTTGATGTCGCCAAAGCGCAACTTGACCTCTTCCCTGAGAACTGGCCGATCGTCGTACCGTCCGGCTCGTGTGGCGGTATGATGAAACATCACTGGCCTACTCTGTTTAAAAATACAGAATACGAATCCAAAGCGGTTGATTGTGCCAACCGCATCATTGAGTTTACTCATTTCTTGCTTGCCATCGGCTACAAACCTGAAGACAAGGGCGAGCCTGTCAAAGTCGCTGTCCACACTTCCTGCGCCGCCCGCCGTGAAATGAACGTCCATATTTCAGGCTGGCAGCTGATTGACGGGATGGAAAACGTTGAACGCATCGTTCACGACCATGAAAGCGAATGCTGCGGCTTCGGCGGTACATTCTCTGTCAAACAGGCGGATATTTCCGGCGCGATGGTAACCGACAAAGTTGCCGCGCTGAAAGAAACCGGTGCGACCGAAATCATCAGTGCTGACTGCGGCTGCATGATGAATATCGGCGGCAAAATCGCTAAGGACGAGCCGAATATGCCGCGTCCGAAACACATCGCATCCTTCTTGCTGGAACGTACCGGAGGCAAAGCATGAGCGCGCGCGAAAATATTTTGGCAAAACTGAAAAAAGCCGACGCATTGCCGATGGAAGAGCCTGCGGTTTTTGATTATTACCGTGAAATGGGTGTTTCTTGGGGAAGCGAAGTTGAGCGTCTGAAACATTGGGCTGCCGCTATGCGTGCGGTCAAAACCGAAATTTATTGGGTGACCAAAACCAGCTGGCCGCAAGTATTCCGTCAAGCTGCCGAAGGCAAAGGTTTGAAAAACATCCTGCTGCCGTTGGCGACCGAACACGGACAAATCGCCCGAGCCGCGCTGGTGGAGAGTAATATCGAACCGATTGCTTTCGAGCGCGAAATCGATACTTGGAAAACCGAGTTCTTCACAAACATTGATGCAGGCTTTAGCGGCTCGCAATGTGGCATCGCCCGTACCGGTACGCTGATGCTGTTTTCCAGTACAGAAGAACCGCGTACTTTAAGCCTCGTTCCACCCGTGCATTTCTGCCTGTTTGATACGGCGAAAATGTATAACGAATTTCACAACGCCGTCGAAGGCGAAAAACTGGTGGAAAACGGTATGCCGACCAATGTTTTCCTGATTTCCGGCCCGTCCAAAACCGCAGACATTCAGTTGACGCTTGCTTACGGCGCGCACGGTCCGCGTGATTTGGTCATCCTCGCCATCCTGCCTGACCACATTTCCCCTGCCGATTTGGAGGAAAACGCATGACTACGCAAACCATCAAGTTCCACATGAAGCCGGAAACTTTCAAACAAAACGCCGCAATTTCCCTTCAAGACAAGCCTTTGCGTAAGAGTCTGCGTACCGCGATGGATATGCTGATGACTAAGCGCAAAGCCGTTTTGACCGACGAAGAAGAATTGCAAAGCCTGCGTGATTTGTGCGAACACGTCCGTCAGCGTTCTCTGTCCAAATTGCCCGCCCTGCTGGAGCAGCTGGAAGAAAACCTGACTAAGTTGGGCGTAAAAGTACACTGGGCGGAAACTCCGGCCGAGGCCTGCGAAATTATCCACGACATCATTGCTGCCAAAAACGGCAAGCTGATGGTCAAAGGCAAATCGATGGTCAGCGAGGAAATCGAGCTGAACCATTATCTTGAAGCAAAAGGCATTAAAGCGGTGGAAAGCGACTTGGGTGAGTTTATCGTCCAAATGGCAGGCGAAAAACCGACCCATATCGTGATGCCTGCCATTCACAAAACCAAAGAACAGGTTAGCGAACTTTTCCACCAAAACCTCGGCACGCCGCTGACAGATGACGTAGACCAACTGACCGGCTTTGCCCGCAAAGCCCTGCGCGATATTTACAGCACTGCCGATGTCGGCTTGAGCGGCGTAAACTTTGCTGTTGCTGAAACGGGTACACTGTGTTTGGTTGAAAACGAAGGCAACGGTCGCTTGAGTACCACCGTACCGCCCGTGCATATCGCCATTACCGGTATTGAAAAAGTTGTAGCCAAGCTGTCGGACGTTCCGCCTTTGTACAGCCTGCTGCCGCGTTCTGCCATCGGTCAGAACATTACTACCTATTTCAACATGATTACCGGTCCACGCCGTAGTGAAGAGCTGGATGGTCCGCAGGAAATGCACTTGGTTCTGCTCGACAACGGTCGCAGCCAAGCCTATGCCGAAGACCAAATGCGCCGCACCTTGCAATGTATCCGTTGTGGCGCGTGTATGAACCATTGTCCGGTTTATACCCGTATTGGTGGCGCGGCATACGGCACCACCTATCCCGGCCCTATCGGCGAGATTATTTCTCCGCACCTGTTAGGCTTGGACGCTACTCGTGACCTGCCGACCGCCTGTACCATGTGCGGCGCGTGTGTGGAAGTTTGTCCGGTGCGTATCCCGATTACCGAGCAAATGCAGCGCCTGCGTGTCGAAGCGCAACGTTCGCCGACCGAAGTTGTACCGCATCCTATCCGCGGACAAGGCGCATCGCATACTTTCGGCGAACAAATGGCATGGCGCACGTTCAACGGCATTTTCAGCGGCAGCAAAACTTACCGCGCCTTCGGTTGGGCGGCTACCAAATTCCGTGCATTGACGCCGAGCAAGCAACTGGGCTGGACGGACAACCGTGTTCCGATGAAACCTGCCAAAAAGACGCTGCATGAAATGATGGCGGAAAAGATGCGCCAAAAAGAAAAAGCGTAAAGCTGAAAATCATAAAGGCAATGACCCATATTTGAACATGATATGTGTCTAAGTTTTTTCTTGTGAAAAGTTACAGAAGGTCGTCTGAAAAGCATTTCAGGCGACCTTCTGTTTATTGTTGAAGCAAACACAGGATAAGCAAATACTGCTTAGTTTTACTATAAAATAGCGGTTCTTTGCCAAACATAATTGGTATAAAATACCAAACTATTTTTATAGGCCGCAGGCAATCATTTCAGCGCATTTCAGAATGCGAAGCCTGCCTGTTAGATACGGCCTCATTATATGAATAAAGGAATGCAAAATGCCAGACTACCGCTCCAAAACTTCCACCCACGGCCGCAATATGGCGGGCGCGCGCGCATTGTGGCGCGCCACCGGCGTGATGGAAACCGACTTCGGCAAGCCCATCATCGCCGTTGCCAACTCGTTCACCCAATTCGTGCCCGGCCATGTCCACCTGCACAATATGGGCCAACTGGTTGCCCGCGAAATTGAAAAAGCCGGCGCAATCGCCAAAGAATTCAACACCATCGCCATCGACGACGGCATCGCCATGGGACACAGCGGCATGCTGTATTCTCTGCCCAGCCGCGATTTGATTGCCGACTCCATCGAATATATGGTCAACGCCCACTGCGCTGACGCGTTGGTGTGCATTTCCAACTGCGACAAAATCACTCCGGGCATGCTGATTGCCGCCATGCGCCTGAACATCCCGACCATCTTCGTTTCCGGCGGCCCGATGGAAGCGGGCAAAGTCATCGGCGTGGCCAACATCCAGCCCGAACGCCGCTTGGACTTGATTGATGCCATGATTGAATCGGCGGACGACAATGTCAGCAACCAGCAAGTCGAAGAGGTCGAACAAAACGCCTGCCCGACCTGCGGCTCCTGCTCCGGCATGTTCACCGCCAACTCCATGAACTGCCTGACCGAAGCACTCGGCCTGTCCCTGCCCGGCAACGGTTCCTACCTCGCCACCCACGCCGGTCGCAAAGAATTGTTCCTCGAAGCCGGCCGTATGATTGTCGAAATCACCAAACGCTATTACGAGCAAGACGACGAAACCGTGTTGCCGCGCAGCATCGCCACCAAAAAAGCGTTTGAAAACGCCATGACCATGGACATCGCCATGGGCGGCTCCACCAACACCATTTTGCACTTACTCGCCGTCGCCAATGAAGCGGGCGTGGATTTCAAAATGGCCGACATCGACCGCTTAAGCCGCGTCGTGCCCTGCATCTGCAAAACCGCGCCCAACAACCACGACTACTACATGGAAGACGTGCACCGCGCCGGCGGCATCTTCGCCATCCTGAAAGAACTGGACAAAGCGGGAAAACTGCACACCGACGTGTACACCATCCACGCGCCGACGCTGAAAGACGCGATCGAAAAATGGGACGTGACCAATCCCGAAAACACCCACGCCATCGAACGCTTCAAAGCCGCACCCGGCGGCGTGCGCACCACACAAGCGTTCTCGCAAAACCGCATGTGGAAAACCCTCGACCTCGACCGCGAAAAAGGCTGCATCCGCAACGTCGAACACGCCTACTCGCAAGACGGCGGTTTGGCGGTTTTGTTCGGCAACATCGCCGAACGCGGCTGCGTGGTGAAAACCGCAGGCGTGGACGAGAGCATCCTCAAATTCACCGGCCGCGCCCGCGTGTTTGAAAGCCAAGAAGCCGCAGTAGAAGGCATTTTGGGCAACCAAATCGTCGCCGGCGACATCGTCATCATCCGCTACGAAGGCCCCAAAGGCGGCCCAGGCATGCAAGAAATGCTGTACCCGACTTCCTACCTGAAATCCAAAGGCTTGGGCAAAGCCTGCGCCCTCTTAACAGACGGACGCTTCTCCGGCGGCACATCAGGCCTCTCCATCGGCCACGCTTCGCCCGAAGCGGCGGAAGGCGGCGCCATCGGTTTGGTGCACGAAGGTGACACCATCGAAATCGACATCCCCAACCGCAGCATCAACCTGAAAGTGTCTGACGAAGAACTCGCAAAACGCCGAACCGAAATGGAAGCGCGCGGCAGCAAAGCGTGGAAACCGGAAAACCGCGACCGCTACGTCTCCGCCGCCCTGCGCGCCTACGGTGCCATGGCGACTTCCGCCGACAAAGGCGCGGTGCGCGACGTATCGCAAATCGAGCGCTGATTCGGTATATTACGGGCAGGAGGTCGTCTGAAAACCTCCTGCCTTTTTTCCGATTTGAATCAATCCTTATCGCAAAACAGTATTTATAGCCTATCTATCGGCAATTCATTTTGCTGCTTGTGTAAGTAGTGAAAGTACCAAGTAAATGTTGATGGCCAATCAGGCAGGAGGCCGCTCAAATATCGGATTTAGACATTTAAATATGAAGTCGTCTGAAAAACGGTTTTTAGACGACCTGACATTGAAAAAAGGACAAAACATGAATATCCGTATCGGACAAGGCTACGATGTCCACCAACTCGTCGAAGGCCGCGATTTGATTCTCGGCGGCGTAAACATCCCGTTTGAAAAAGGCCTGCTCGGTCATTCCGATGCCGATGCGCTGTTGCACGCGATTACCGACGCATTGCTCGGCGCGGCGGGCTTGGGCGACATCGGCAGCCATTTCCCCGATACCGCTGCCGAGTTCAAAGATGCCGACAGCCGCGTATTGTTGCGCGAAGCGTATAAGAGCGTGCAGGCTTTAGGCTGGCACGTTGTGAACGTGGATACGACCATCATTGCGCAAAAGCCCAAACTCGCGCCGCACATTCCCGCCATGCGCGCCAACATTGCCGCTGATTTAGGCATTCAGACGACCTGTGTGAACATTAAAGGCAAAACCAACGAAAAGCTCGGCTATCTGGGGCGCATGGAAGCCATCGAGGCGCAGGCGGCGGTGTTGCTGGAAAAAGCGTAAGCAGGCAAGCACAAACGGCATGAAAATGTTAACATATGCCCATCAACCGACATCCCATTAAGGAGAAATCATGGCTACTCAAGATGAATTGAAACGCATTGCCGCCGAGAAAGCGGTGGAATTCGTACCTGAAAACGAATACATCGGTATCGGCTCAGGCTCGACCGTGAATATGTTTATTGAAGCGTTGGGCAAAAGCGGCAAAAAAATCAAAGGCGCGGTTTCGACTTCTAAAAAGTCCAGCGAATTGATGGCGCAATACGACATCCCCGAAGTATCGCTGAACGATGTGATGGGGCTGGCTGTCTATGTTGACGGCGCGGACGAAGTGAACCATATGCTGCAAATGATTAAAGGTGGCGGCGGCGCGCATCTGAACGAAAAAGTCGTCGCCAGCGCGTCCGATAAATTCATCTGTATCGCCGACGAGAGCAAATATGTATCGCGTTTGGGCAAATTCCCGCTGCCCGTAGAAGTATTGCCCGGTGCGCGTTCGCTGGTGTCGCGCAAACTTTTGGCAATGGGCGGGCAACCTGAATTGCGCTTGGATTGCACCACTTTCCACGGCAACCAAATCGTCGATGTCTATGGCTTGAATATCGACCGTCCGCTGACTATGGAAGATGAAATCAACCGAATTACCGGCGTTGTCGAAAACGGCATCTTCGCCCGTAACGCCGCGGATTTGTTGATTTTAGGAACAGAGCAGGGCGCCAAAGTCATCAAGCCCGGACAAAATTAAAGGCAATAAACAACGAAGGTCGTCTGAAAACCAATATCGGTTTTCAGACGACCTTATCATTCTCAAATTATGAAGACCACTACCATGCTCAAATGGCTGCCCGTTTTCCTGTCCGTATTGGGCGCATTGGGTTACGGCTCACGCGATACCGAACTTATCCGATCAAGCGTTCAGATTGTTTCCGATATTACAGACAGCCGTCATTTCGGCTTAGAGTCCGTCGGTGCGCTACTGACCGATATAATCAGGTCAAAGTCGTCTGAAAACGAACAAAGCAAGACTGGCATATACAAAAAAGCCCCTTATACCTATCACGGAAAAATCACCAAAATCCACGATGGTGATACCCTTCACGTCATCGACGAAGACGGTGCAAAACACAAAATCCGCATGGCGTATATCGACGCGCCCGAGATCAATCAGGCATACGGTACGCGTTCGCGTGACAACCTGATTGCCGAAGCCGACGGCAAAAAAGTGAAAGTACGCGTATTCGAAAAAGACCGCTACAAACGCGAAGTTGCGCAGGTATCCGTTGGGACAACCGATTTGAACCTTATGCAGCTGCGCGACGGCGCGGCATGGCATTACGACAGCTATGCCAAAAAACAGCAAAGCAAAACCGCCTATGCCGATTACGCCGCCGGCCAAAAGCAGGCAAAACAAAAACGTAAAGGTTTGTGGAGCGGTAAAAATCCGCAAGCTCCGTGGGATTTCCGAAGGGGTGAACGCGAGGTACAAGAAGGACGCGGAAACTCAAAATCGGAAGAAAACTGGTTGGGGATTTGGTAGGGTAATGTAAAGCAAGAGGTCGTCTGAAAACTTTTCAGACGACCTCTTGCTTTATTCATCCCGTCGTTTAATGCAGATGCTCGTAAATGGTTTCCGCCAATGCCTTGCTGATGCCTTCGACTTGTTCCAAATCTTCTTTGCTGGCGGCAACGACGCCGCGCAGGCCTCCAAAGCGGGTGAGTAGGGCTTGGCGGCGTTTGCTGCCCACGCCGGGGATGTCGCTGAGGGATGAGGTAACGCGGGCTTTGTCGCGTTTTTTGCGGTGCCCCGTGATGGCGAAGCGGTGTGATTCGTCGCGCACGGTTTGCAGGAGGTGCAGGGCGGGGCTGTTGGGCGGCAGGCGGAAGGTTTCGCCGGTGAACGGAAGGATGAGTTCTTCCATGCCGGCTTTGCGTTCGGGGCCTTTGGCGATGCCGACCAAGGGGATGTGCAGCCCGAGTTCTTCCCATACGGATACGGCGACGCCGATTTGTCCTTTGCCGCCGTCAATCAATACGACATCGGGCCATTTGACGGCTTCGCCGTTGGCTTCGGCTTCCTGCATTTTGCCGTAGCGGCGGGTGAGGACTTCACGCATGGCGGCGTAGTCGTCGCCGGGTTTGGCGGTGGTGATGTTGTAGCGGCGGTATTGCGAGGGTTGGATGTTTTGTTCGTCGTACACGACGCAGGAGGCGATGGTGGCTTCGCCTTGGGTGTGGCTGATGTCGAAGCATTCGAGGCGGTTGAGGTCGTCTGAATTCATGTTCAGGATTTTTGCCAACTCGTCGATGCGGTGTTGCTGGCTGCTTTGCTGCAGGCGGCGTTGTGCAATCGCCATTTGTGCGTTTTGTTCCGCCATTTTCAGCCAGACTTTGCGTTCGCCTATGGTTTTGGTCACGAACTGCATTTGTTTGCCGTGTTCGCCTTCTAAGGCTTCTTTCAATGCGTCGGGGACGGGGAAGTTGCTGATGATGATGTCGGGTTTGCTTTTGCCCAGATAGTGTTGGGCGACGAAGGCTTCGGCGTAATCTTGCCCGTTTGGTTCGGGGTCGTTTTTGGTGTCGGGGAAGAAGCTTTTGTCGCCGACGTGTCGCCCGCCGCGTATGCTGACCCAGTGTACGCAGACGAGGCCGTCGGAAACGGCGAGCGCGAGCAGGTCGATGTCGTTGGGGTTGTTCGGGTTTTTGCTGTCGATGAACTGGTTGCTCTGCATGATGCCGAGCGCTTGGATTTGGTCGCGGTAGCGGGCGGCTTCTTCAAATTGCAGGTTGGCTGCGGCAGTCTGCATTTTGTGTTGTAGGGTGCGGGTCAGTTCGTCGGTTTTGCCGTTGAGAAAAGTGGCGGCTTGGCGCACGCTGTCGCGGTAGTCTTCTTCGCTGATGTGTCCGACGCAGGGCGCGGTGCAGCGTTTGATTTGGTAAAGCAGACAAGGGCGGTCGCGGTGTTCGAACACGCTGTCTTCGCAGGTACGCAGCATGAAGACTTTTTGCAGGACTTGTATGCTGTCGCGCACGGCGTTGCTGTTGGGATAGGGGCCGAAGTATTGGTTGGGCTTTTTCAGCGTGCCGCGGTAATACGCCATCTGCGGATATTGATGTCCGCTGAGCATGAGGTAAGGATAGCTTTTGTCGTCGCGGAAAAGAATATTGTATTTCGGCGACAGGGCTTTGATGAAGTTGTTTTCGAGAATCAGGGCTTCGGCTTCGGAACGGGTAATGGTGGTTTCGATGTTGTGAATCTGTTTCACCATCAATGCGATGCGCGGGGAATGGTCGTTTTTCTGGAAATAACCGGACACGCGCCGCTTGAGGTTAACCGCTTTGCCGACGTATAAGACGTTGCCGCCTTCGTCGAAAAAACGGTATACGCCGGGCAGGTTGGGCAGGTTTTTGAGGAAAAGGGGGATGTCGAAGTCCGTGGTCATGGGGCGGGTGGTAGTATAGGGGCTGGAAAGTCGGAATTATAGGGGAAACTGTATTCCGGGAATATAACAAAAGGTCGTCTGAAAACAGGTTTTCTCAAATAAAAACCCGTTTTCAGACGACCTTTGCCGGTATGATTGTTAACGGCGGAATTTGCCGTGATCGAAATCATCAAATGCTTCGTAAGCGGCGCGGCATTGGATGCGTTGTTCTTTATAGGGTAGCTCACGGAAGGCTTTGCGGGCTTTTCGGTTTTCTTTCAATTCGGCACGGTTGCCTTTGTATTCGTACCATGCAGCGCGGCGGTCAAGGTACTTTTTGCAGGCGGGGTGCAGTTTGCCATGTTCGGCTTGAGTTCGCGGATGGCGGCGTTTGTGGGTGTCTGCATCGGCAGTTTGGGCGGAAAAACCCATTATCAGTGCAATGGACAAAGTAGAAAGCAAGCCTTTTTTGATTAACATGATGACCTCCTGTTTGTAGGATTGAATGAGTACTTTGCAAAATTGAAATCTATAAAACAGGTGCTCAGAGGTTTACGGCTCACTCTCGCTTCGCGTTACCAAACACCAGCTTATCGGTTTTGAACGTATAGTAATCAATCCAATCCTGCAGATATTCATACGGGTAAGACAAGTCATACTGTTTCATAAAATCGAAGATGTCTTGGTATTCGTCTGCCGGTAGCGGATCGTAAATAATCAAATCCCTCGGTGCGATTTCGTGGTCTATGCCTAAATCGAAACCGTGCATGGATGCGATTTTGGCGTAGGTAACGATTTGCGGCTGCAGGTAGAAATCGAAATAGGACAATGTTTCTTTGGCAGCCATACGCGCGGTTTTTTTATCGAAAAGCGGCTCTAAGGCGGCCTTCATCGCCTCTGCATCCTGTTCGGCGAAAGCGAGGAAGAAGCGGTAATCGTACAACCGCTTTTGCAGCCATTTGTTAGGTGCGGGGTGCGCCAAGACTTTCTCGCTACGTTGTTTCAAACGTTCAAGCTGCTTACCTTCCACCATCAGCAGAGTATTGTAAATCATATGCCGGTTGAGGTCGTAGCGGTTTACGAAGGCTTCTGTATCGTTGGCGATGTTGTCGATATTGCGCACCAGAAACTCACGCAGCTGCGGGCTGTCGCTCATCAGCATCAGAAACATCGGATTTTGAATGTTGAGCATATCGCAGGGAAAAAAGAAGGGTTCAGGGTCTGTAGAATTTACACTCAGCAAAACTCCCAGCTTTCCTGCAACATAAGCATATTGCTTGAATTTCTTAAGATCATGTTCAAATAGATAGGCATGGGAAGCTGCAGCTCTAACGTCCATGAAAATATGTTGCATAGCTGCAAGCGGAACGCCTTTTCTTTCATCTACATAATCTATAGAGTCAAGGCAACCGCTATTGAAATTAGCAGTATTGCCTATGATTACATTAGTAATATGCTCATACCATTTTTGGGTGGTCATCATATTGTGCCCCATTGTTATCTCCTTATATTGGTTTTAGGCAACAGTTGCGGCATTATCCAAGGTTCTTTCCATGTCTTGTAAATTTTTCTCCGCTTTCGCTGCTTTATAGGCCAGTCTCGCTTAACCTTTACCCGGAACTATATCCAGCTAAGCAAACAGGCATTCGGCATCAGTCTGTGAATAAAATAATTTGTTTTACCAGTCCACTCTATTTGCCTGATTAAGGGAAGGGAGCTATACGGTAGGAAGGGCTGAGAAAATTGCAGATAAAAAAAACCATCTATACTAAGGGGAAAAGTATAGATGGCCAAACACATTACGGGGAAAACGTCTTACTCACTTACTCACTTCTCTCGAAGCAAGTGTTACTCAGACACGCGAATTATATAATAGTTCACGAATGATGGCGTTAAGTTTGGTTAATGACATCTTAACAATCATATCATCATGTTTTAAAACAAATAAAAAAAATCATAATGGTTAAAATTTTTTTGAAAAAACTTCAAAATTTTCAAACTGTGATGAATTTCCACTCCCCTGAGGCTAAATTTTCTACCGTTCGTCCGTTGAATTCGTCCCGATGGAGGTGTTCGACGCGGTTGCCGGCGGCGGCGACCATACGTTTGACTTGATGATATTTGCCTTCGGTAATGGTCATCAGCAGGGTGGTCGGATTTTCCAAAACGGCTTCGGCTGCGCGGACGGTTTCGTTGTCGTCGTGCAGCAGGACGCCGTTTTTCAGCGTTTCACACAAGCTGTCATCGGCAGGATGCTTCAGGGTAACGCGGTAGATTTTGGGCACTTTGTGTTTCGGCGAGGTAACGCGGTGGTTGAACTGCCCGTCGTTGGTAATCAGCAGAACGCCCGTCGTATCCGCATCCAGCCTGCCGACCGCCTGCATGTCGATATTGCGCATATGGTCGGGGAAAAGGCTGAAAACGCTGGGGTATTGCTGCGGTTTGTGCGAGGTTTCGTAATCGGCGGGTTTGTTGAGCAGGATATAAAAATAAGGCATGGGTACGACGACGATGTCTTCGCCGTCTATGCGCAGCGTTTGGACTTCGGCGGGATCGATGTCGGCTTTGGCGTCGTTGTAGACCGTATCGTTGATTTCGACACAGTCGTTTTGAATCAGCCACTGGCATTGTTTGCGGCTGCCTATGCCTTGGGATTGGAGGTATTTGATCAGTTGCATGGGAATGGCGGGTGTGGGTTTCAGACGACCTAATTGTATATCAGGACTTCGCTCTCAAACGATAGAGATAAGTGGTTTCCCGATTGCGGGCGAAGGCGAGCGGGTCGGATTCGTCGGCGGCTTTGCGGTGGCGCGGTTTGGTTTTCAGAATATCGGCCACTTCTAAAGAGGTCGTCTGAAAACATTGTTCCAGAAAATCACGGTCGCGTAAGTGCAGATGTTCCGCCAAGTCGGAAATGATTAACCACGCTTCGCCTTGTGGATTTAAATGCTGCCGCACGCCGTTTAAGAAGGCGGTCAGCATAGCGTTGCCGGGGTCGTAGAGGGCGGTTTCGACGGCGGAAGTCGGTTTGGCGGGCAGCCACGGCGGGTTGCAGACGATCAGGTCGGCGCGTCCTTCGGGAAACAAATCGACGGCTTGGACGACGACTTGTTTGTCCAGCCCCAAGCGGGCGAGATTGGCGGTTGCGCAGGCGATGGCCTTGGGGTTGGTGTCGGTGGCGGTGATTTCGGGAATACCGCGTTTGGCGAGGATGGCGGCGATAACGCCGGAACCTGTGCCGATGTCGAACGCCGTCTGAATATGGGGATTCAACGGTGCTTGGGCGATTAAGTCCAAATATTCGCCGCGCAGGGGCGAGAATACGCCGAAGGGGACGTGGATTTTGCCGTCAAGCTGCGGAATGTCTATGCCTTTTTTGTGCCATTCGTGTGCGCCGATAAAACCCAAAAGCTGGTTGAGCGGCAGCAAAAACGGCGCGTCGTTCGGCTCGGCATACACATCGGCAAGGGCGGCGCGGACGTCGGGCGCACGCGGGTTGCTTAATTGAAAACCCGTGCCGATTTCGACGGCAAGCATGTTCAACACGCGGCTTTGCTGCGCCTGTTTCATACGGTGGGTGTGGAAGGCCGTCTGAATATCGGCAGGCGCGTTTTTTGTTTTTTCAGACGACCTGCGGACGCGCTTTTTCATCGCTGCCAAGACTTGCTTGGCGTTGTGGAAATCGCCCGTCCAAACGGTTGCCGTTTGGGCGTGGGCGTTTTTCAGAATATCGGCGGCATTGCTTTCATGCACATAAACCGCCTGCTTGGGCGGCTTCTGCGTGCTTTCGTTGCGCCATTCGGCAGCGGCGCGGTCGGTGGGGATAATGGGGAACATGACAGGAAGGAGGAAAGGAAAACTGACGGCAAGTTTACTATATTTCGGGAAGTATGTATTGAAAGCGGAATAGGGATGTAATAAAGGTCGTCTGAAATTTGAAATGCGGTTTCAGACGACCTATTCTCAGTTGCATAAAATACTTTCTTTCCGCCTGTAAACGGAGTACATTTACTCCCATTGTTAACAATTTTACGGAACACACATCATGGAGAAATTTCCCAAATCGTCCAAGCTGGACCACGTTTGCTACGACATCCGCGGCCCTGTGCACAAAAAAGCCCTACAACTGGAAGAAGAAGGTCATAAAATCCTCAAGCTCAATATCGGCAACCCTGCGCCGTTCGGCTTTGAAGCGCCCGATGAAATTTTGGTGGACGTAATCCGCAACCTGCCGACCGCGCAGGGCTATTGCGATTCCAAAGGGCTGTATTCCGCCCGCAAGGCCATCGTTCATTATTATCAAACTAAAGGTCTGCGCGATATTTCGGTCAACGACGTTTATATCGGCAACGGTGTGTCCGAGCTGATTACCATGTCCATGCAGGCGCTTTTGAACGACGGCGACGAAATACTGATTCCCGCGCCTGACTATCCGCTGTGGACGGCTGCCGCCACTTTGGCGGGCGGTACGGTGCGCCATTATTTGTGTGACGAAGAAAACGACTGGTTTCCCAACCTTGCCGATATGGAAGCCAAAATCACGCCCAAAACCAAAGCCATCGTCGTCATCAACCCCAACAATCCCACCGGCGCGGTGTACAGCAAAGAAATCCTGCTCGAAATCGCCGAATTGGCGCGCAAACACGGTCTGATCATCTTCGCCGACGAAATCTACGACAAAATCCTCTACGACGGCGCGGTACACCACCACATCGCCGCGCTCGCGCCCGACCTGTTAACCATCACCTTCAACGGCCTCTCCAAAGCCTACCGTGTTGCCGGATTCCGCCAAGGCTGGATGGTGCTCAACGGCCCGAAAGAACATGCCAAAGGCTATATCGAAGGTCTCGATATGCTCGCCTCCATGCGCCTGTGTGCCAACACGCCCATGCAACACGCCATCCAAACCGCTTTGGGCGGCTATCAAAGCATCAACGAATTTATCCTGCCCGGCGGCCGCCTGTTGGAGCAGCGCAATAAAGCGTGGGAACTGATTAACCAAATTCCCGGACTTTCCTGCGTCAAACCGATGGGCGCGATGTATATGTTCCCGAAAATCGACACCGAAATGTACGGCATCCATGACGACATGAAATTCATCTACGACCTGCTTGTGCGCGAAAAAGTCTTGTTCGTCCAAGGAACCGGGTTCAACTGGATACGCCCCGACCATTTCCGCATCGTTACCCTGCCGTACACCCACCAAATCGAAGAAGCCATGGGCAAACTCGAACGCTTCTTGCAGACTTACCGGCAATAATCGAATAAGGCGAAAGATCGTCTGAAAGCATGATTTGCGTGTTCAGACGACCTTTGTTGTGCCCGTTCTGCTTGGCAAAACAGCCTGATATGCGTATAATCACGTTTCCCATCTGGGGGCGATCTTGGTTTCGACGGGGGTTGCAAAGCAGATGCGGGCATACCGGGGTCTCAGATTTCCCGTAAAACACTGAATCTAAATAGTCGCAAACGACGAAACTTACGCACTGGCCGCTTAAGGCCTGCCGTTGCAGCAGTTGGTCAATGGGCTGTGTAGCGCAAGCTACCGCAACGTCATTCTACATTGACTGGTTTTCCGCCGGGTTACTTGGCGGGAAATAAGATTTAAGGTAACTGGTTCCTAGAAGGCCTGTCGGTCGGCATGATAGGAACGAGATTTTAAATAGACACGACTAAGTATGTAGAACGCTCTGTAGAGGACTTTCGGACGGGGGTTCAATTCCCCCCGCCTCCACCAAGATATCCGATAAGTATCCTGTACTTATCTCCATTTCTGTGTTTTTTGGCACACCATTGGCACATTTCCCACCAAAAAGCTGCTCGATTTTGGACTTTTCACGCTGCTTGTCGGCCAAGTCAATCCAGCGGGAATAGTTTTCAAGTAGCATTTTCATAGTGCTGTGTCCCATCTGACGGGCTACCCACATGGGGTTAGCTCCGGCCATGAGGTTGAGTGTAGCAAATGTATGGCGGGTGTTGTAGGGTTTCCTGTACCTTACCCCCGCTATTTTTATGGCGTGCTGCCAAGGTCTCCACGGCACTTTGTCGTTCTCAAATGGGCTGCCAGTTTTCGGATTGATGAAAACGTATCCGCTTGCGAGTCCTGTTCTTTGCCATTGCCTACGTAAAGCTTCCAAGGCGCGGCTATTGAGCTCGATGTCTCGATAGCTGTGGGTTTTGGTGCTTTTCAGCTTGCCAGCCACGGATGCTTTGTTCACGCGCACGCACTGCCTCTGGAAGTCGATGTCCTGCCAAGTGAGAGCGATGAGCTCGCTGGTACGCATACCGCTAAAAAAGGCCAGCTCGAAGTAATTGTGAAACACAGGTTCATTTTTCAGGTAGCCTAGAATGGCTTCGGCTTCTTCGAGCGTGAACGGGTCAGGCGGCTCTTTCTGCACTTTGGCATTGGCCAGATGCTGGGCGGGGTTGTCTTTTATCCTACCGTCGCGGAGCGCAAGAACAAACGGCTGCCGAATAACGGTGGCGATGTTGTTGCGAGTTTTTGCGCTACAGTCTAAGGTAGCCAGCAGCCCGGCTAGGGTACTGTATTGAATACGGTCTATCGGTATGTCGCCAATTTTGGGCAGGACGTGGCTGTTGAGCATGCCGCGATAGCGGGATAGGGTGGAGTGGGATAGCTGGTTAACGGTGGCTAGCCAGGCTTTGGCCATCTCACGGAAAGTGGGGCTGCGCTCCGTTTTTTCCGCCCGTTTGGAGTTGGGGAAGAATTCGGCATAATCGAATACGCCGATGGCGATTCGGGTAGATATTTCTTCCCGGAGTTTGGTGGCGTGCCGGATGTTGGCGGTGGTGGGCTTAAGCGGCAGGCTTTCCCAACATCGTTTACCCTGATACATGAACCATATTTTGATACTACGGTCGCGAATAACTAAGCCGGTTGGCATTCGTTTCGTTGCCATTTTTCTACCTCTTTTACGTTGATTAAGATGTGGCGGTCGGGTGCACGGTAGTAGTGGAGTCCCTCTACCCAAACGCCGGTGCTGATTTTGTCCCTTAAAGCCTTTTCTGTATAGCCTGACAACTCGGCGTAACGTTTTAACTGGATTTGGTTCAACATATTCAATCCTCCATATGAGTAATTAGGACTTGTAGTAAGTGGCCGTAGTACCGTAACCAACCATGTGGTAGTTCAGGCAACCTGAGTCGGCTTTCTGTTTGCATTTTTTTCTCCAAAGTTAAAGTTCGCCTTTTAGCGGCTTAGTTAATCCATTGTCCACGGCAGATTGTGTTCCACACTGCGTCGGGGCGAGTGATTTACCGTTGGGATAAGCAACAATGTCAGGTACGTATCTATTGCCTATATCGGTACCAACTATATTAGCAGCAAAAAGCCCTAAAATTTTTTCAGCTCATTCTCAAAGTAGGATGAATATCGGCAAACCATATGGCGGTTTGAAACTTGGAAAAGCCCTGGTTCACTGAGTGGATAACAGGTCATTTTGGATTGGCGTAGCTGATTATCCCTATAAAAAGTACGATGGCCGCAAGTGTATTCATGTAATGGAACTAGGTTCTGTTAATGATGAGCGCAGCATGGTTTTTAATATAAACTAAAAATAACATTAAATATCAATGAATTGATATTTTTTTAAGAGGTTTATGCCCGAGAGCTTAGTAAAACTCACTAAACGGAGAACCTGGTCAGGCACACTTTCCCATCTGTTGAGCCTAATCAAGCACCGATTGAGCGGACAGGGTTCCAATATCCTGTGCGCCGATGTAGGTATCGCTGGCGTTATCCGGACCTGGTTTATCGGTGGCTGACAAAATCAGGTCCGCACATCGGTGCAAACGATATCTGTACCACCACCGGCAACTACTGGGATGCATGCCGGGTTAAAGTCACTTTAAGGTTTGCTCACAGCATATCTGCATCGATGCAGAAAATCATACCGATGGGCAATGGGCATATTGCCGAGACCAAGTCCGCAATCAAAAGGGGTATTGAGGCAGACAGCTTTGCTTGGCTGAAAGATGATTGCAAGGACCTGGTTCTTTCACTCAGTGAAAGATAAAACCTAAGCAAGAGGTGATGATGCATACCAACGACCGGCAGCACTCCCCTAAAGACCGGAGAGTACCTGGGTCCGTTGTAGATGCTTCCGTCGTTGATACTGTTTTCATTACCCGCAATATTTGTTTTTATTCAATGAGTCAATGGATTGTTTAATATTATCAATAGAATAGATAGATTTCCGTCTATCGGTATCTTTGAGCATGCAGAATAACGGCTCCATTCAGCCTTCAGGCAGCAGCCGAAAGTATCAATGACACGGTTGATTTTGATTTGATGATGCAGAAAAAAAAGAGGGATGGCAAACTATCCCTCTTGTCGCTTTGATGTGCTGCCTGGTTCACACCATCAAAAACGGCAGCCCGTCTTTGATTTGCTGCTGTCCCGCCGGGCTGTCGGGCTTAAACTCTTCCTGATAATAGCCGATGGTGTTGCTCACCGTTGGAATGCCGTATTCGTTGGCATAACAAACGGGCAGGTGTTGGTGGGCGTGGCCGTGAATGCAGGCTGCAAGCTTTTCAGGTAGCCCGATTTCCGCATCCTCCGCCCACTGTGCAGGCAGTACCGTACCGTAGCCCAGGTCGGCATCGCCGAACAGGCGGCTGGTCGGGTGGTGGGTGAACAAGATGTTTTGCACGCCGGACGGGCTGGCACGCAGCGTGTCTTCGATAAAGCAAACGCTTTGATGATGTGCCGCCAGCACATCGCGGTACAACAGCTTGGCGTAACGATTGCCACGTTTGACCTTGATGTAGCGGTAATCGCTCAACCTTTGCGCCACCGCATATTCGTCCCCATGCGCCACCTGATACCAAAACGGTGCGCCAATAATCTGCACGCGCCCGTTGTCGAGAATCGCACACTGATTATGCAGGATGCTCATGTGCGCCTTCAGCATCGGGCTGCCCTCCAGAGCCACCTGAATTCGTCCGACTGCCTTATGTAGGGCATCGCCGTAATATTCGTGGTTGCCCATCACATAAAACACTCGGTCAAAGCCGTTGTCGGCAATCACGCTTTCCAGAAACGGCACGAAATAGTGGAACTTCCTGGCCTCGGTCAAATCGCCGGCAATCATCAACAGATTGTGTTGCGTTGCAGGCTGCTTATTGCAGCGGAACAGGGGGCGGTAGATTGCGTCCAGTACATCGGTTTGCAGCAGCCCGCGTTTGTCGAACAGCCATTCCAGATGGATATCGGAAATGTAGTTGAGTTGGACGGTGCGTGTCGGCATTAAGAGGACTTTCTATGAATGATTGATGAGCGTGAACCATCAACGCCGATACTCGGCGCCAATCGTGTCAAACGGTTTCAGATGGAATGATACAATACCGGCGAACCGTTTCCCATCTCCCGTTGCAGCCTACCTGAAACCATATCTATATGAAAATACAGCTCCTTTCTGACACCCACGGCAGCCCCTATGCCCTTCATCCCGAAGCCGATGTGATTGCCCACGCCGGCGATTTCGGCAACGGTTTGGCCGCCATGCGGCAGTTTCAGGCAGCCTGCAACGAGGCGGGCAAGCCCTATGTTTTTGTGCTTGGCAATCACGATTATTATCATGAAAACATGAGCGATGTGCGCCTGCAATTGCGCGACGAACCTTATCTGCGCGCGGGCAAAACCGTGCAAATCAACGGCTGGACCTTTGTCGGCGGCACGCTGTTCAGCAATTTCAGGCAGCACCAAGTCAGCGCCAAACAGTTTGAGCAAAACTGCAATCTGGCGCAGGTTTCCGTGGCCGATTTCGCCTATATTTTTGATTACCTGCCCAACAGCCAAAACGAGCGGCGCATCACGCCTGAGGACTATGTCCGCCTGTACAACGAAGAATGGGCATGGATACAGCGGTTTTCCCCCTAGCCTTTAAACGACAATTAAACCTACTCTTTATCTTAGGGTTAATCAACGTTTAAAGGCTTTTCTTATGTCCGAAAAAATCAAAACCTCGCCATCTACCCGCTGGAAAACGCCACAGCTGAATTTAACCTTGTGCTGGCCGAAGACGGGCAAACCGTTTCAGGCAGTCTGGAATACAGCATCCACCACAACAGCGAATGGCACTACGATTTTGTCATGCACCTACTGATGGTTCGCGAGGATATGGCGATTGATACGCAGCTGGAAGGGCAGGCGCGGCTGGTGACTGGTTATGTGCTCACTGTTGCTCGACCGTTTGGAGGAAGAGACTCTGAAAAAATATGAGCGATATATGAAGATTCCGGAAAAATTTTTCTCGGGAGGTAAAACTTTTATTGTTTTACCTCCCAAATTTTTTGAAATTATAGGTCTGGGGAAAGTGGAGTTAAGATGTGTTATAGAGATTGCTTTTTTTGTTTAAAGCGCATACTTATATTTATATATATAATATAAATACCTATTATAAGAATATATATATCATATATAGTATATATACATCGGTGATTTTGGAATTTTGAAATGGTTTTCTTCCATCGGGTTTGACACGATGGCCTTTGGGTTGGCGAGATGGGATTCGGTATGAAGCCCGTCGGTATAATCTGAGCTCGGTCTCAACCGAGCGAGGGCGAAGCTGGTTTTCTTCCATCGGGGTTGAACCGATGGCCGTCGGGTTGGCGAGACGGGATTCGATAAGAAGCCCGTCGGCATACTCTGAGCTCGGTCTCAACCGAGCGAGGGCGAAGCTTGTTTTCTCCCATCGGGTTTGGCTCGATGGCTGTCGGGTTGGTAGGTGGGCTGATGATAAAAAGGGAAATGGTCGAATACGCCGACATGGAAATATATGCAAGTTGGTGGATGGAGCGTTATGTTTGCCGAAGCAATAAATTCATCCTGCACTGTGTCAATGACCATGGGGTTTAACCAAACCCACCTAAGAGCAGATTCGTGAGATGTATCTCTCCACCCGATGACAAAAAGGCCACCCAAATCAGGGCGGCTTGTTTTATTAGCTGGCGGTTTGGTTAATATTGATTCCACCAATAGTCGTCAGGGTTGTAGTTGGGGGTCGAGATACCGATGGCGTTTGGGAAGGACGGGACTGAATATCTTTGGCTGGGTGTAGTAGATTATGGGAAGGATTTTGGGTTCCTTGTACCGTTTCCAAGACTACATTGATGTCGACACAGATCGAACGTAGTATCCGTTGCTGTTCTGTTGAGTTTGGTTGAAGCAGGGAGGCTTGTGTGCCGTACTCCATAAGCTCACCCCCTTGGCGCCATCTGAACCACGTCAAAAATGCTCTGTAGCTGCGAAAGAGCATGTTCTAGTTTCAGCAGTTGTACAGACGTGCCTTTGTCGGTCAGCTTGCCTAACTGGAACGAGCGGTTCTTTTTCAGTCTGGGTAGCGTACCTGTAGGCGTCACCATCAGCAGCTACTTCCTGTTGTTCTCGCTGATTGCTCAATGATGTCAACTCTTTACGTAACTTTTGTACAGCTGGAGAATCTACCGTTTCATGCAGCCCGGTCTCCATTGTTGATGACCTGCCCAACAGCCAGAATGAGTGGCGCATCACACCCGAGGACTATGTCCGCCTGTATAACGAGGAGTGTATATGGCGGCTGTTTCGCGGTGCAGCCTACGGCATCATCACCACACAAAATCAAGAAGTATTGCGCAAAAACCCAGTTTAACCTAAGATTATGTCTTAAATTAAACTGGATTTTGTTATGTATTACCCACGTCACCTGCAACCCGTTCTGCAAAAGCTGTCCGCCCAATTTCCCGCCGTGTTGCTGACTGGTGCGCGGCAGGTCGGCAAATCCACGCTGCTTCAGCACATTGCGCCCGAATACGGATACCTTACCTTAGACGATCCCTTGCTGCTCGACCAAGCCAAAAACGAGCCGCAACTGTTTTTATTGAACCACACGCCGCCGCTGATTGTGGACGAAGTCCAATACGCCCCCGAGCTGTTCCCCCAGGTGAAAATGGATATAGACCGGCGCAAGCAGAACGGCCTGTATCTGCTGTCCGATTCGCAGGCTTTTGAGTTGATGCAAAACGTCAGCGAAAGCCTGGCCGGGCGCATTGCGGTATTGAAATTAAACGGATTGTCGTGGCGCGAAATGCGCGGCGATGATTTTCAGACGGCCTTTGTGCCGGACGAAGGCTATTTGGCCGACCGAAACCCCGTATCCAGTTTGCCCGAACACGAAAATATCTGGCAGATTATCCACCGCGGCGATATGCCGCGCTTATACGAGCAGCCCGAAACCGACTGGCAGGTTTACTATGCGTCGTATGTCGCCACCTATATCGAACGCGACGTGCGCCAATTGGTCAATGTAGGCAGCAGCGGCAATTTCACTCGGTTCATGATTGCTATTGCAGCCCGCAGCGGGGAATTATTGAATTACAGCAGCGTGGCCCAGGAAATCGGCGTATCGGTGGATACCGTCAAGCGTTGGCTCACCGTGCTGCAAACATCGGGCATCGTCTATCTGCTGCAACCCTATGGCAACAACCACCTCAAACGCGCCATCAAAACCTCGAAAGTCTATATGCTGAACACCGGTCTGATGGCCTACCTGACCAAATGGCTGACGCCGGAAACCATTCAAAACGGAGCCAAGAGCGGGCAGTTTTTTGAAACTTTTGTCGTGGGCGAAATCATCAAATCCTTCCACAACCAAGGCCAAGAACCGCCGATTTATTTTTACCGCGACACCAATCAAAAAGAAATCGACCTACTGATCGAACACCAGCAGATGCTGTACCCCGTTGAAATCAAAGCCACCGCCAATCCCAATAAAAAAATGGCCGCCGCTTTCAACCTGCTGCGCAACACGCTGCCGGCAAACGAATTGGGCATCGCCCACGGCACGATCATCAACCAGTACCCGCAAAAAATCTGGTTGGCGGAGAATTTGGTTGCCGTGCCTGCGGCCTATGTTTGAGGCTACCTGAAACCGCCCTTCAAGGAATGAACCATGCCCAACACCCCCGCCAACCCCATCCCATCCGAACATTTCCACGACGGCACCCTCATCTCCTGCAAGCTTACCGACTGGACCTTCACGCGCCACCACACGCCCGGCAAATCCGAGTATGCCGTGGTGTACGGCACAGTCGTCCAAGATGGTTCGGGACGTTTTACCGCAGGCAGCCGAATCCGCACCTCGCCCGTTACCCTATGGGCGGCACCGCTGGCCCATACGCACAACTCGGTGTACTGCCTGCCGGAAGGTGCAGGCTGCTTTTGCGACCTGCCTGCAACCTTGCAGCCTGCCATAGACAGTTTGGGTATTGACCCTGCAGAAGCGGCCGTTATCCTGCAAAACACCTTCATGCAGCCTGCACATGCCTTGCCTGAAACCGCCTGTTTCGGCGTTCCGGTAATGCGGCCGGCAGGACAGGGCGATTGTCCGGTCGTCATGGAGCACCACATCGCCGAATTGCCGTTCTACCCGTTTTGGCGGGACAGCAGCATCGGTTCCGCCCAAAACCTGATAGACGGGCAAGCCGCCGTATTTCTGCACGATTGGAACGCATTCTGCCGCCGGTTTGTCCGTACCGGTAAACACCGCTGCCAAACCGACCACACAGACAACCAAGCCGTAGACGGCCAATACAGCTATTTCGGCCTGCCGATTGTGCATACGCCAGGACAAAATAACGCTCCTGCCGTATTGGAAGCCGACATCGCCAAACTACCGTTTTACACCTATTGGCACACCGCCTGCGCTTCCGATGTGCACCGGTTAGCAGACGGCAAACGCGTTGTGCCCCTTGCCGATTGGGAAGCCTTCTGCCAACGGTTGGTATTGACCGGCAGATAGGCGGGCAAAAAAAGTGCAGGCTGCTTTTTATCGCCCCAACTCCGTTTCAGACGACCTCTAAAGCAGCCTGCACCTTATTTTTCATTGTCAGATGACCAGAAACCGAGTATCCCATGCCTCAAACCTATTTCACAGCCGACTGGCACTTCTCCCATCCCAACATCGCCCGATACTGCCCGCAATTTCGCCTGCAAAGCGATAACGCCGACGAGTTGAACGAATACCTGATCGACTGCTGGAACCGCGTCGTTACCCCGCAAGACACTGTGTACAACCTCGGCGATGTCTGCTTTGCCAAAAAGCCCGCACACATCGAAGCCGTGCTGCAACGGCTTAACGGGCAACACCATTTGATTTACGGCAACCACGACTACCTGATTCGGCAAAACGAAGCACATTTCCTCAACACGCGCAAAGCCGACGGCCATCCGTTGCTCTCGTCCGCCAGCCATTACCTGCGGCTCAAACTGCCCGAAATCGGCAATACCGCGATTTTGTGCCACTATCCCTTATACGAATGGGACGGCATCCACCACGGCCTATACCACCTCTACGGCCATCTGCACGACCGCATGGCCGCCGTCAAAGGGCGTGCCCTCAATGTCGGCTGGGATATGCACGGCCGTTTCCTGACCGAACAAGATATTGACAGCTTCCTGCGCGACCTCCCTGCCGTTCAGTATTTCGACGACAAGCAAAATGTTATCGTCGGCAACAGCACGGAAGATGCGGCTGCAAAAGTTCGGGCGAGATTGGCAGCATTGAATGAATGAGCTTTTATAGTGGATTAAAATTGCAACGATACGGCGTTACCAACGCCCTTATGTACTATCTGTACACGACGGGCGTTGCCGCCTTGTCTCATTTTTATTTTAATCCACTATATTTTAGAAATGAATTTTCAGGTAGCCTTGAATAGTGCAGGCTGCCTGAAAAACAGCCGACAGAACAAAAGGACGGGTTTTCAATCCGTCCTTTTTGCATCAGCAATACCGCCAAGTGTCCTGCATAAAATGAATGATCTCGTTTAACGGCACAGGCGAAAGCGTAAACTGCTTGTCCCCTTTCTTCTGTTCCACTTCCAAAATCAACATACAGCCTTCCGACAACTTGCCTGTCGGTCAAATTCCAATTCTTTGATTTTGACCGACAGGGTGATGCCGTTGTCCGCCAAGTTCTGCTGGTATGCCTCGCCTGTGTGCCCGTAAAAATGGTAGGCAAACGCCAGCTGATCCAGCACATTGGCAATCTCTTCCGCGCCGTAACCGCTTTGGCTGTCGGCAAACCGTTTCGGGCGTTCTCTTCTTTAGACGACACCTTTCATTGGTGCCGGGCAATGAGTTGGCCGTTTTCGTTGTAGTCGAAGCAGGTGATGCTTTGGCGGTTGGCGGCGCGGACGAGGTTGCCGTTCGGGTCGTATTGGTAAGCGGTTTCCTGAACCTTGTCGTTATCGCGGGCAAGGGTGTGGATTAAGCGTCCCAATACATCGCGTTTGAACTCGGTAATCCGCAGCGGGGTTTGGCTGTCGAGGTCGTCTGAAAGCGGGGCGGCGTCTTTTTTGGGGACGGGCTGTCCGCCCAGTTGCGCCATCAGTTTGGCGGCGAGGGAAGCATCGTCGCCGAATTCGCGCTGCTCGACCAGCTCGTTGCCGGCGTTATAGCGGTAGCCGGTCAGCTTATGGTCGAAGCCGCTTTCGGCAATCAGGCGGTCGAGGACGTCGTAGGCAAAACGGTAGCGCGCACCGTTTTCATTGGTGAGGCCGACCAAGCGGCGGGCTTTGTCGTAATGGTAACCGAAGGTATGGCCCAGCGCATTGGTGCGCCGGGTCGGCAGACCGTCCTGAGACCTTTGCAAAATTCCCCAAAATCCCCTAAATTCCCACCAAGACATTTAGGGGATTTTCCATGAGCACCTTCTTCCAGCAAACCGCACAAGCCATGATTGCCAAACACATCGACCGCTTCCC
>NZ_POWX01000010.1 GCF_003044445.1 Neisseria mucosa | reverse complement strand
CGGTCATGGTTTTGGATTGGGGATGTTCGAGTGCGCCGATGCCGCCTTCTTGATAGGCGCGTATCCACCGTCGCAGGTGGGTTCGGGAAATGCCGTAATGATCTGCGGTACGCTGTTGGCTGCGTATGTGCAGGTAGTGGAGTACGGCTTGGTATTTGAAGTGTAATGTATATTTGCTCATAAAAAAACTGCACCTTGTGAGTTGGAGGGGATGTCCAACTTTTGGGGTGCAGTTCATTTTGTTTCAGACGACCTTTTTTCATACACCTTATATCTTAATTTCAATAAATTACTTCCCCTTCACATCAATCACCCACACTTCCGACTGAGAACCCAAGCGCAGCGGAATCCCCCAGAAACCGTAGCCGGACGTAACAAAAAAGTGTCTTCCGCCGATTTCTTCATAGCCGTAGGCAAGGCGGTAGAGTGTGCGCACAATCAGGTTTGCCGGTGCGATTTGACCGTTGTGTACATGGCCGGAAACTTGAACATCAATAGGCAGCGTGGCGTGCGCCTCGACTTCGGTCGGGCGGTGATCCATCAGCAAAACGGGCTGGTCGGTATTGTGGTTTTCCAGCAACTGCGCGACAGACGGACGGTCGTGATCCAAGTCATCGTTGCGACCGACGAGCAAGAAAGCATCTTGTTGCAACACTTGGTTGCCGAGTACGGTAATGCCCGCCGCTTCGAGGTCATGGCGGATGCGCGCGCTGTCACCGAACATATCGTGATTGCCCAAAGTCGCGTAAACACCCAACGGCGCTTTCAGACGACCCAGATGCGGCTGCATATTCTCTTTGCGGTAGGCATCGACGTTGTCGTCCATCAAATCGCCCGGCAACAGGATTAAATCGACTTTTTCGCGGTTCATGATGTCCACCAGCTTATCCAGTTGCCGCGCGCCGAACAAAATCCCCAAGTGCAGGTCGCTTGCCACGCCGATGCGCAGCGGTTTGTCCATTTTCTTATCGATCACGACAGTCTGATGACGGACGACGGGCGTATAGGCGTTGTACATACCAAAGCCGACCAAGCCGAATACAAACAGAGGCGCAAACAACCTCAGGCTGCGCGATAACGACCGGCTAGCCACAAATTTGCGCAGCAGTAGAAACAGGACAAACGTCGCCAGTGCCGCATACATCACAAACAGCAGCAACACCATCCAAAACGCCATGATGCGGAACATAAAATGTCCCAACTCCAACAAAAGCCCCGCCAACAGGCCGTTGGTCACGAAATACGACACACCCATCAGCCAACGCCTGCCCGCCTTGCCGACCACCGGCGAGAACAGCCATTGCAACGAACGCCCCAGCCCGAACGTAAAAAGCTGAAGCAATACAATCATAATCAGAAACATCGTGCCAAACATAAAGCGAACCTGTTGAAAATTAAAACCCAAACGGCGGATTCTATCATATCCGCCCTTTCAGACGAGGTCGTCTGAAAACCTTAAGTGCTATAATACCGCTTGAAAATTTTCATAAACCGCAAAGGAAATACAATGCTCTGCCCGCAAACCGCCATCATCCCCGACCACGCCCAAGCCGGAATATTCATCGAGGCCGACATTCGCGACAGCCGCTACGACGACATCAAAACCGCCTGCAAAACTTCGCTTGAAGCCTTGGCGAAACTCAAAACCCGCTTTCCCGAAGATATTTTAGGCATGACCATCGCCTTCGGCAGCGAAGCATGGAAAGCGTTCGGACATGCGGAAGAAGGCAGCGAAATCAAGCCCTTCCCCGTCATGGGCAACGGCCTTGCCCCTTCGACCCAACACGATATTTACATCCACATCCAAGCCTACCGCCAAAAAGCCGCCTTCGCGCTCGCCCAATCCGTCTTTGCCGCGTTCGGAGACAGCATCAGCGTCGCCACCGAGGAACACGGCCTGCGCCTTTATGAAGACCGCGGCTTGGACGGCTTTGTCGATGGTACTGAAAACCCGCAAGGCGATGAAAACGTCCGCAATGTCGCCATTATTCCCGAAGGCCGACCCGATGCCGGCGGTAGCTACGTCCTCCTGCAAAAATACTTGCACGACCTGAAAAAATGGGATGCCGTCCCCGTTGCCGAACAAGAAGCCAGCGTCGGCCGCAGCAAAGAAGCCAACGAAGAATTCAGCAAAGACGTTCGCCTGCCCGATTCGCACTTGGGTCGCGTCAACCTGAAAGAAAACGGCGTGGGGCTGAAAATCGTCCGCCGCAGCCTGCCCTTCGGCAAACTCAGCGGCGAACACGGTTTGATGTTCACTGCCTACTGCCATACCCTGCACAACATCGAAGTACAGCTTTTGCACATGTTTGGCGATGCCGACGGCAAAACCGACCTTCTGCTTAAGCATCTTTCCACCGCCGTTTCCAGCGCATATTACTACGCCCCTTCGGTCGAGCGTTTGCAGAATCTGTAAAACCGCGTTGCTGATGTGAAATATTGAAGCCCTAAAATAAAAGGTCGTCTGAAAACCCGTAATCAAGTTTTCAGACGACCTTTCTTCAAGCCATTAAATCAAGCAAACACCAGCTTGCCGCCCTCTTCTTTCACATGAATCGTGCTGTCGGGCGCATATTTGCCTTCGAGCAGGGCTTTGGCCAGCGGATTTTCGATTTCCGACTGGATGGCGCGTTTGAGCGGGCGCGCGCCGTACACAGGGTCGAAACCGGCTTTGGCAATCAAATCCAATGCGGCATCGTCCACTTTCATGTGCAAGTGCTGCGCTTCCAAACGTTTTTCCAAACCTTTGAGCTGGATTTTCGCGATGTTGCGGATATTCTCCTGATTCAGTCCGTGGAACACGACCACTTCGTCGATACGGTTGATCATTTCGGGACGGAAGTAGGCTTTCACTTCTTCCATCACTGCTTCTTTCACGGCTTCGTAATCCTGCGTACCCATTTGTTGGATGTGCTGGCTGCCGATGTTGGAAGTCATGACGATAACAGTGTTTTTGAAGTCCACGGTGCGGCCCTGTCCGTCGGTCAGGCGGCCGTCATCCAATACTTGCAGCAGGATGTTGAACACGTCCGGATGGGCTTTTTCCACTTCGTCCAGCAGAATCACGCTGTACGGTTTGCGGCGGACTTGTTCGGTCAAGTAGCCACCCTCTTCGTAGCCGACATAGCCCGGAGGCGCGCCGATCAGGCGGGCAACGGCGTGTTTCTCCATGTATTCGGACATGTCGATGCGGATGAGATGGTCTTCGCTGTCAAACAGGAAGCCTGCCAAGGCTTTGCACAACTCGGTTTTACCCACGCCGGTCGGGCCTAGGAACAGGAAGCTGCCGTAAGGTTTGTTCGGATCGGCAAGGCCGGAGCGGCTGCGGCGGATAGCGTCGGACACGGCGCGCACGGCTTCGTCTTGACCGACCACGCGGCGGTGCAATACTTCTTCCATTTTCAGCAGCTTGTCGCGTTCGCCTTCCATCATTTTGGACACGGGGATGCCGGTCATACGCGATACGATTTCGGCCACTTCGTCTGCGCCCACTTCGGTGCGGAAAAGTTTGTTTTGTTTTTTGCCGTCGGGGTTACTTTCCGCCGCTTGCAACTGCGCACCCAATTTCGGCAACTCGCCGTATTCGAGTTCGGACGCACGGGCGAAGTCGCCTTGGCGTTTGGCCTGCTCAATTTTGACTTTGATGTCGTCCATCTGTTTCTTGATGTCGGCGGTACTGGAAGACGCGGCTTTTTCGGCTTTCCAGATTTCGTCCAAATCGGCGTATTCTTTTTGCAAGCCGTCGATTTCTTCGTCTATCAGTTCCAAACGTTTTTTGCTGGCATCGTCGCTCTCTTTGGCAACGTGCATTTTTTCCATTTTGAGCTGAATGATGCGGCGGTCGAGTTTGTCCATCTGCTCGGGTTTGCTGTCCAGCTCCATTTTGATACGGCTGGCGGCTTCGTCAATCAAATCAATCGCTTTATCGGGCAGGAAGCGGTCGGTAATGTAGCGGTCGCTCAATTCCGCGGCGGCAACAATGGCGGGGTCGGTGATGTCGATGCCGTGGTGGATTTCGTAACGTTCCTGCAAACCGCGCAGTATGGCGATGGTGTCTTCCACGCTGGGTTCACCGACCAATACTTTTTGGAAGCGGCGTTCGAGTGCCGCGTCTTTTTCGATGTATTGGCGGTATTCGTCCAAGGTGGTCGCACCGATGCAGTGCAGTTCGCCGCGCGCCAAAGCCGGTTTCAACATATTGCCCGCATCCATCGCACCGTCGGTTTTGCCCGCGCCGACCAAAGTATGAATTTCGTCGATGAAAATCAAGGTGTTGCCGTCGTCTTTCGCCAAGTCGTTCAACACGCCTTTCAAGCGTTCTTCAAATTCGCCGCGGTATTTTGCGCCGGCAATCAATGCTGCCAAATCCAAAACCAGCAGGCGTTTGTTGCGCAGGGATTCGGGCACTTCGCCGTTGACGATGCGCTGCGCCAAGCCTTCGACGATAGCAGTTTTACCCACGCCCGGTTCGCCAATCAACACCGGGTTGTTTTTGGTGCGGCGTTGCAGCACCTGAATCGCGCGGCGGATTTCGTCGTCGCGGCCGATAACGGGGTCGAGTTTGCCGTCGCGGGCGCGCTGGGTCAGGTCGAGCGTGTATTTTTTCAGAGCATCGCGTTGGTCTTCGGCATTGGCATCGTTCACGTTTTGTCCTCCTCGTACCGCGTCGATCGCGGCGTTGATGTTTTGTTCGGTCGCGCCGGCTTCTTTCAAGATTTTGCCGGTCGCATCGTTCTGCTGCACCAAAGCAAGCAGGAAAAGTTCGCTGGCGATATAGGCATCGCCGCGTTTGGTTGCGGCTTTGTCCATCAGGTTCAACACTGCCTGCAATTCGCGGCTGGGCAGAATATCGCCTCCCTGACCAGACACTTTCGGCAGGCTGTTCAAATGCTGCTGCAAACGCTGTTTCACCTGCGGCACATTCACGCCCGCATGGGCCAACAGCGCGGCGGCTCCGCTGTTTTGGTCGTCAAGCAGGGCTTTCAGTACAAAGCCCGCTTCCAGATAGCTGCTGTCCGCAGCCAACGCCAAACTCTGAGCTTCTGCAAGGGCTTGTTGGAATTTGGCGGTTAATTTGTCGAATCTCATCTTTAGGTTTCCTTTCTTCTGAAACGAATATCTTTCTAATAAACGCTATATAGTGTCGCCTGTGGATAACTCAAGAGAAAAATTTACCAAAATATTAAAAAATATAGTATCAATCTGTTTTTAAAATAGATTAAATCAGAAAAAGCTGTGAATAAGTCGATATGCCCACTATAAAAAGGTCGTCTGAAAACTCGTTGGGAATCAGGTATAATCAATCCCTATTTCATTTTCAGACGACCTTGAGCCATTAAGGATATCCCCATGAGCAAGAAACGCGTCCTCACCGGCGTAACCACCACCGGCATCCCGCATCTGGGCAACTACGTCGGCGCCATCCGCCCTGCCGTCCGCGCGGCGCAAACGCCCGACACCGAATCCTTCCTCTTCCTCGCCGACTACCACGGCATCATCAAATGCCACGAGCCGGAGATGATTCACCAATCCACCCAAGCCGTTGCCGCCACTTGGCTGGCCTGCGGACTCGATCCCGAGCGCACCACCTTCTACCGCCAAAGCGACATTCCCGAAGTGATGGAATTGAACTGGATTCTGACCTGCATCACCGCCAAAGGCCTGATGAACCGCGCCCACGCCTACAAAGCCGCCGTGCAGGCAAATGTCGAAAACAATCAGGAAGATCCCGACCACGGCGTAGAAATGGGTTTGTACAGCTACCCTATCCTGATGACCGCCGACATTCTCATGTTCAACGCCAACGAAGTCCCCGTCGGCCGCGACCAAATCCAACACGTCGAAATGGCGCGCGACATCGCCGGCCGCTTCAACCACCGCTTCAAAGAAGTCTTCACCCTGCCCGAGGTGAAAATCGATGAAAACGTCGAACTCTTGGTCGGCTTGGACGGACGCAAAATGTCCAAATCCTACGGCAACACCATTCCGCTTTGGGAAAACGACAAGAAAACCCAAAAATCGGTCAACAAAATCATCACCAATATGAAAGAGCCAGGCGAGCCGAAACAGCCCGACGAAAGCCCTTTGTTTGAAATCTACAAAGCCTTCTCCACGCCGTCTGAAACCGCAGCGTTTACGCAAATGCTGGCTGAAGGTCTGGCATGGGGCGAAGCCAAAAAACTCTTGGCCGCCAAAATCAACGCCGAGCTGGCAGAACCGCGCGAACGCTACAACGCGCTGACCGCCAATCCTTCGCAAATCGAAGACATCCTGCAGGCGGGCGCAGCCAAAGCGCGCAAAGAAGCGCGCGAACTGCTGGACCAAGTACGCGACGCCGTCGGCATCCGCCCATTGAAGTAAATCTCAAAAGGTCGTCTGAAAAAGCAGCCCGCTATTTTCAGACGACCTTTTCCTGTTTAAAACAAGGAATATCCGATGAAAGCCTTTCCGATTCTCTTATCCGCCCTCCTGCTTGCCGCCTGCGGCAAATCCGAAGCTCCTGCCGAGCCCGCCCAAAATGCCGCCGAAGCCGCGCCAAAGCCCGCGTTTAAAGTCAAATACATCGACAACAACGCCATCGCAGGCTTGGATTTAGGACAAAGCAGCGAAGGCAAAACCAATGACGGCAAAAAACAAATCAGCTATCCGATTAACGGCTTGTCCGAACAAAACACCATCCACCTGATCGGCAACCACCCCAACGACTTGGAAGTCATCAGCGGCAAATGTATGGAAACCGGCGACAAAGGCGAGCCTTTGGGCTGGACTGAAAACGGCAAATGCCATGCCTTGTTTGCCAAACTGGTCGGCAACATCGCCGAAGACGGCGGCAACCTGACGAGCTACCTCCTCTCTCATGCCGCCCTGCAACCCTATCAGGCGGGCAAAAGCGGTTATGCCGCCGTTCAAAACGGCCGCTATATCCTTGAAGTGGACAGCGAAGGAATGTTCTTCTTCCGCCGCCGCCATTATTGACCGAGCGAGTGCCGCCCATGTCCGTCCACGCCTTAATCCGCGCTCTGCCTAAAGCCGAATTGCACGTCCATATCGAAGGCACGTTCGAGCCGGAATTGATGTTCGCCATCGCCGGGCGCAACGGCGTTTCCATTCCCTATGCGGATGTGGAAGCCGTGCGCCGCGCTTACGATTTTCACAACCTGCAATCCTTCCTCGATATTTACTACGCCGCAGCGGCGGTCTTGCTTCACGAACAGGATTTTTACGACCTGACCACCGCCTATTTCGCCCGCTGCCGCGAGGATAACGTCGTCCACGCCGAAATCTTCTTCGACCCGCAAACCCATACCGCGCGCGGCGTATCGTTTGAAACCGTCATCAACGGCATCACCCGCGCCCGTCTGGAAGCGCAGGAAAAATGGGGCATTTCCAGCAGGCTGATTATGTGTTTCCTGCGGCATTTGAGCGAAGAATCCGCGTTTGAAACGTTGGCCCAAGCACAGCCTTTCAGACGACATATCGACGGCATCGGACTGGATTCGGGCGAACTCGGCAACCCGCCCTCCAAATTCGAGCGCGTCTTCGCCCAAGCCCGCGCGCAAGGTTTTCCCGCCGTTGCCCATGCCGGCGAAGAAGGCCCGCCCGAATACGTTTGGGAAGCGTTGGATTTACTGAAAGTCGTCCGCATCGACCACGGCGTGCGCTCTGAAGAAGACGAAACCCTTATGCAACGTCTGATTGCCGAGCAAATGCCCCTGACCGTCTGCCCCTTGAGCAACCTCAAGCTCAAAGTCGTCGGCGACCTGTCCCGACACAACCTGCGCCGTATGCTTGAGCGCGGCGTATTGGTTACCGTCAATTCAGACGACCCCGCCTATTTCGGCGGCTATATCAACCAAAACTTTATCGAACTTACCGACGCATTGGGTTTGAATGAAGCAGACATCCGCACCTTGTGCAAAAACTCGTTCAAAGCCTCGTTTTTAAGTGAGGAAGAAAAAGCAAAACGGTACGCCGAAATCGACGGCATCCATGTTTAAAGAAGAAGCCGACCTGAAAAAGCCATCCGGTCGGCTTTTTTCTCGGTTAAAATGCGAACCGTATAAACATCGAACTTCTTTTCAGACGACCCTTCTAAATATAGTGGATTAACAAAAATCAGGACAAGGCGACAAAGCCGCAGACAGTACAGATAGTACGGAACCGATTCACTTGGTGCTTCAGCACCTTAGAGAATCGTTCTCTTTGAGCTAAGGCGAGGCAACGCCGTACTGGTTTAAAGTTAATCCAATATAAAAATACCGTTTCAGCGCAGAAGGTCGTCTGAAACACCCTCAAGAATGAAAAAAATCCATCTCATCCTTATGCTTCCGGTTTTTCTGACAGGTTGCGCCGGTCTCCCCTCACTGGAAGAGCGCCCTGAAAGCCACTATCTAGGCATCCATTCCGCCCCACGCATGGATGCCCTGCTCAACACCACCTCTAGCAAAACCAGCGGCGATATTTCCAATGTCTATCTGCTCAACGACGCACACGAAGCCTTCGTCGCCCGCGCCGCTCTGATTGAAGCCGCCGACCATACCCTAGACCTCCAATACTACATCTGGCACAACGACATCTCCGGCAAGCTCATGTTCAACCTTATCCACCGTGCCGCCGAACGCGGCGTGCGCGTGCGCCTGCTGCTTGACGACAACAACACTAACGGGCTGGACAACGTCCTGCTCGCCCTCGACAGCCATCCCAATATCGAAATCCGCCTGTTCAACCCCTTCGTCCGCCGCAAATGGCGTGCACTGGGTTATTTAACAGACTTCCCGCGCCTCAACCGCCGGATGCACAACAAATCCTTTACCGCCGACAACCGCGCCACCATCCTCGGCGGGCGCAATATCGGCGACGAATATTTCAAAGTCGGCGAAGACACCATCTTTGCCGACCTCGACATTCTTGCCACCGGCCGCGTCGTGCCCGAAGTTTCCCAAGACTTCGACCGCTATTGGGCAAGCCATTCCTCCTACACCGCCACCAGCATCATCAAAAAAGGCGATATAGAAAAAGGCTTCCAAGAGCTGGGTTACAACGACAAAGACAAAAACGAAACCCTCGGCCGTTACCGCAGCAACATCGAAAATTCCGAACTCTACAAAAAAATGCAGAGCAACAGCATAGACTGGCAAAGCGTCCATACCCGCCTGATCAGCGACGATCCTGCCAAAGGGCTGGACCGCGACCGCCACAAACCGCCCATTTTTGACCGCATGCAGGACGCCCTGAAAACGCCCGAAAAAAGCGTTTATCTCGTTTCGCCCTATTTCGTTCCCACCAAATCAGGCGTGCGCGCGCTTGACCAACTCGTTAAAGACGGCGTGGACGTCACCGTCCTGACCAACTCGCTCCAAGCAACCGATGTAGCCGCCGTCCACTCAGGCTACGTCAAATACCGCAAACCCCTGCTCAAAGCCGGTGTCAAACTCTACGAGCTGCAACCCAACCATGCCGTCCCCACCACCAAAGACCGCGGTTTGACCGGCAGCTCCGCCACCAGCCTGCACGCCAAGACCTTCATCGTGGACGAAAAGCGCGTGTTCATCGGCTCATTCAACCTCGACCCGCGCTCCGCCAGACTCAACACCGAAATGGGCGTCGTCCTCGAAAGCCCCCAAATCGCAGGCGAAATGCAGCGCACCCTCGTCAATACCACCCCGAAATACGCCTATCAGGTCACCCTCGACAAATACAACAAACTGCACTGGTACGACCCCGCCACTCAAAAAACCTATTCCACCGAACCGGAAGCCAAATTCTGGAAACGCGTTACCTCCAAAATCCTCTCCATCCTGCCGATAGAAGGATTGCTGTAAAACCCGAACAAAAGGTCGTCTGAAACCTGTATTTCAAGTTTTCAGACGACCTTTAATCTATCCGTATCAAGTTATTTGCCGGCTTTTACGCCCTGCCATTGGCGGACCATGAATTTCAAAATGGTGGGCTGGATAGGAACCATGATGAAGCTGTTTTTCAAATCTTCTTCGCTCGGGAAGATGGTGCGGTCGTCCCTGAACTCCGCTTCCATCAGTTCGCGTGCGGGTTTGCTGGAAGGGGCGTAGGTAACGAAATTGCCGTTTTTCGCGGCGACTTCGGGGTCGAGAAAGTCGTTGATGTATTTGTGGGCGTTGGCGACGTTCTTCGCATCTTTCGGAATGACGAAGGAGTCCACCCAAATCCCCACGCCTTCTTTGGGCATCATGACGCGGATTTTTTCTTTGCCGCCCGCTTCTTCGGCGCGCCGTCTGGCAATGTTTAAGTCGCCGCCGAAGCCGATGGTGACGCAGGTGTCGCCGCGCGCCAAGTCGTCGATGAAGCCGGACGAGGTAAAGCGTTTGATGTTGGGACGGTTTTTCTTGAGCAGCTCGGTTGCTGCTTTGATGTCTTCGGTATCGTTGCTGTTGGGGTTTTTACCCATGTAGTTCAATACCATAGGATAGATTTCCGCCGCGCTGTCCAAGTAGCTGATGCCGCATTGTTTCAGCTTGGATGTGTATTCGGGGTTGAACACCAAATCCCATTGGTTGTCCGGCAGTTTGTCCGTGCCTAAGGCTTTTTTCACGCGCTCGGTATTGATGGCGAAGGTATTGGTTCCCCAGTAAAACGGAACGGCGTATTCGTGGGTCGGGTCAACGCCTTCCATCAGTTTCATCAATTCGGGATTGAGGTTTTTATAGTTGGGAATCAGGGATTTGTCGATTTTTTGATAAGCCCCCGCCTTAATCTGCCTGCCGACGAAGGTATTGGATGGTCCGACGATGTCGTAGCCTGATTTTCCGGTCAATACTTTACTTTCCAGCGTCTCATCGCTGTCGTACACGTCGTAAGTTACCTTGATACCGTTTTTCTTTTCAAAATCGGCGACGGTTTCGGGATCGACGTATTCCGACCAGTTGTAAATCCTCAATACATTTTGGTTTCCCGCCTGCTCCGCTTTGTCGGAGGTATTTTTATCCGAACCTCCGCAGGCGGCGAGCATGACGGCGGCTAGGGCGATGAGTGGCAGATGTTTGGTCATTATCATTCCTTGCATATCGGGTGGAAGGGAAAGTAAGGGATTATAAATCAGGCACGCACTATCTGATAGCAATTTCCATTGGGGCGATAGTCCGAAGGTCGTCTGAAAGTCCCTGATTCAATAGCTAGAAACAAGGTTTTGCGGTAATATAGCACCCATTTTCTTTTCACAATTACATACGGCCGGGAAGGTCGTCTGAAACCTTTTTAGTAGAGACATCGAAACATCATGAAAACCTCCGAACTACGCCAAAAATTCCTAAAATTCTTCGAATCCAAAGGCCACACCATCGTCCGATCCTCTTCGCTCGTGCCGCACGACGACCCGACGCTGCTGTTTACCAACGCCGGTATGAACCAGTTTAAAGACGTATTCCTCGGCTTCGACAAACGCCCATACAACCGCGCCACCACCGCGCAAAAATGTGTACGCGCCGGCGGCAAACACAACGACTTGGAAAACGTCGGCTACACCGCCCGCCACCACACCTTCTTTGAAATGATGGGCAACTTCTCCTTCGGCGACTACTTCAAACGCGACGCCATCCACTTCGCTTGGGAGTTTCTCACCTCCCCCGAATGGCTGAACATCCCCAAAGAAAAACTCTTGGCGACCGTGTATGCCGAAGACGACGAAGCCTACAACATCTGGCTGAGCGAAATCGGTATGCCTGCCGAGCGCATCGTCCGCATCGGCGACAACAAAGGCGCGAAATACGCGTCCGACAACTTCTGGCAGATGGGTGACACCGGCCCCTGCGGCCCGTGCTCCGAAATTTTCTACGATCATGGCGAAGAAATTTGGGGCGGCATTCCGGGCAGCCCTGAAGAAGACGGCGACCGCTGGATTGAAATTTGGAACTGCGTGTTCATGCAGTTTAACCGCGACGAGCAAGGCAATATGAACCCTCTGCCCAAACCGTCCGTCGATACCGGCATGGGCTTGGAGCGCATGGCGGCCGTGATGCAGCACGTCCACAGCAACTACGAAATCGACCTGTTCCAAGACCTGCTCAAAGCTGTTGCCCGCGAAACCGGCGCGCCGTTCAGCATGGACGAACCGAGCCTGAAAGTGATTGCCGACCATATCCGCTCCTGCTCCTTCCTGATTGCCGACGGCGTATTGCCTTCCAACGAAGGCCGCGGCTATGTACTGCGCCGCATCATCCGCCGCGCCGTGCGCCACGGTTACAAACTCGGTCAGAAACAGGCGTTTTTCTACAAACTCGTGCCTGACTTGGTGAAAGCGATGGGCGAAGCGTATCCCGAGTTGAAAGAGAAGCAGACGCAGATTATGGAAGCCCTGCGCGCGGAAGAAACCCGCTTCGGCGAAACGCTGGAAAAAGGCATGGGCTTGTTCAACCAAGTGTTCAACGGCATGAAATTCCTGAAACTGGAAAGCCTGCTGCCGCAAGATGGTGTGGGCAAACCACTGGCATTGAAAACCGCAGAGGGTGTGGAATTCACCGCCGCCTCCCGTGCTGCTTCAGGCAAAAAGCAAATCGTTATCCGTCCCCAAGTTTCAGGTAGCCTGAACGAAGGCATGTATATCGATTTGCAGGCTGCTTTGGAAACCGCCCATATTCCCGACGCGGAAAAACCGTTTGCCGAAGCCTTGAATGCCTATTTGATGGACAACATTGCCAACAGCAAACTCGTTATCGGTGGCGAACATATCTTCAAACTCTACGACACCTACGGCTTCCCCTACGACCTGACCGCCGACATGGCGCGCGAATTGGGTATCGACTTGGACGAAGAAGGCTTCAACCGCGAAATGGAAGCCCAACGCGCCCGCGCCCGCGCCGCACAAAACTTCAAAGCCAACGCGCAACTGGACTACACAGGCGCAGACACCGAGTTCACCGGCTACGAAAAACGCAGCCAAGACACCAAAATCATCGCCTTATACAAAGGCAGCGAAGCCGTGGACGAACTGCAAGCAGGCGAAGCAGGCGTGGTTGTTTTGGAACAAACCCCGTTCTACGCCGAAAGCGGCGGCCAAGTCGGCGACGTAGGCTTTATCTTTGCAGGTGAAAACCGTTTCCGCGTCGAAGACACGCAGAAAATCAAAGCCGCCGTACACGGACAATTCGGCGCAGTCGTTTCAGGTCGTCTGAAAGTCGGTGATGCCGTATCCGCCGAAATCGACAACGACATCCGCGACAGCATCATGCGCAACCACAGCGTTACCCACCTGATGCACAAAGCCCTGCGCGATGTTTTGGGCACACACGTCGAACAAAAAGGCAGCCTGCAAAACGCCGAGCTGACCCGCTTCGACATCTCCCACCCGCAAGGCATCAGCGCGGAAGAAATCGCCGAAGTCGAACGCCGCGTCAATGCTGCGATTATCGCCAACGTGCCCGTCAAAGTGGAAACCATGTCCATTGAAGATGCGCAAAAATCCGGAGCCATGATGCTCTTCGGCGAAAAATACGGCGACTTTGTCCGCGTCATCACCATGGGCGACTACTCCACCGAACTGTGCGGCGGCACCCACGTCGCCCGCACCGGCGACATCGGCTTCTTCAAAATCATCAGCGAAGGCGGCATCGCCGCAGGCATCCGCCGCGTAGAAGCCATCACCGGCCTTGCCGCACTGGCATGGGCGCAAAACCAAGAAAGTCTGATGAAAAACATCATCGCCGAAGTCAAAGCCCAAACCGAAAAAGACGTCCTCGCAAAAATCCAAGCCAACGCCGCAAACGCCAAAGCCTTGGAAAAAGAGTTGGCAAAAGCCAAAGCCGAACTCGCCGTCCACGCAGGCGCCAAACTCCTGGACAACGCCAAAGACTTGGGCACAGCCAAACTCGTCGCCGCCCAAATCGAAGCCGACGCAGCCGCCCTGCGCGAAATCGTTACCGACTTGACCGGCAAATCTGACAACGCCGTGATTCTTTTGGCAGCAGTAAACGACGGCAAAGTCTCCCTGTGCGCCGGCGTATCCAAACCGCTGACAAATAAAGTGAAAGCCGGCGACTTGGTCAAATTTGCAGCCGAACAAGTCGGCGGCAAAGGCGGTGGCCGTCCTGACTTGGCGCAAGCCGGTGGCACAGATGCCGACAAATTGCCTGAAATGCTGGTAAGCATCGAAAATTGGGTAAATGAAAAACTCATTTAATCTAAATTAATGAATTTTAAATATGCCAATCAAAAATTAACATTTGATTGGCATTGTAATATTTTCTTAATAATAAAGGAATACATATGCTAATTCACTCTTTTGAATTTCCACTACCTAATAATTTAGAAGTAAAAAAAATTTTGCAATTAGCGTGCGATTGGATTATTGGTAGCAAGCATTACACCTTATCAAAAGATGACTTTAATGGACTACTTGACAAAACTGATGAAATTATTGAAAAAGGAAATGAAAAAGTAGAATTTGGATATGCAAATTTTCCAAATATATCTTCTTCAATTGGGGGGATTAGATTCTCAAAACAAGACGAAGATAATACTACTTGGGTGACAACTATTGTTTCGTCTAAAAATCATAACCAACATTTTATTAATATTCAATTAAGTTGCGAACTATCTCAAGCCTCCTTACAAATACCTAATGCTAAAAAGCCATATATTATTAAACAAATTCTAAAAGAATATAGTGGAGGCATGGATGGACAAATTCCTGTCTCAGATAAAGCAATTCTTTTAAAAGAAGGTGAAGAAGAAATTGCTGCAGCATTGATTCAAGATGCAGCAGAAAATATTTTACCTATTGTCTACATTAGCTATGATCCTGAATTAAATCAACATCTAATAGATTACAAAAAAATTGCTAAAAATCTTTCTGGAAATGCGCATGTAATTGTAGAACCAAGCCGTAAATTCTCTATGAAATTAAGAAGCCTCTCAAATGCTAAAAATGTATTTAATGGTACAATTGGCGTTTACTGGCCTCAAAATGGGCGAAAATCATATTTCCTTACTGATTCTATTAATACACCGAATAAGCTGGAACGTAATATTCAAGAAGATATTATTCAAGCATTACTAAACAAAAGACAGACAACACAATGCAATTGGTTATATTTAAAAGAATGTATTTCAAAACAAAGAATTGATCAATTAAGAAAAAATTCTACTGATGTAAATGTGGAAGAATATATTAATGCATTTGATGATGAATTAAGAATCAAAGAAGAAAGACTAGAAGAGGCAAATAAAGAAATTGCAAAGCTAGAAGCAGAGAATCGAAGATTAAATTCTACTAATTTTAGTCGTTCCCAAGGAGTCTTAAACTATGGAAACGAACAAGATTTATACGATTATGAAATCCGAAGTTTTGTAGTAGATGCTTTAAAGTATACTTTAGAAAATAACACAAAAGAGAATTCTAGAAAATATCATATATTGTATGACTTATTTAATCATAATAAATTAGATGAAAAAAAAGATCTTCGAATCATAAAACAAGATAGACTTAAACGTATTATGAATGATTATCAAAAAATGACTCCTAAGACTTTAGAGGAGTTAAAAAATTTAGGGTTTGAACATTCAGATGAAGGGAAACATCATAAATTTGTTTTTTCTAATGATGGCAGATACAGTGCAACCATTTCTAAAACAAGTAGCGATTATCGTGCAGGTAAAAATTTCTCACGAGATGTAGCAAATCAAATTTTTAAATAAATTTTCAAAGGGCGTAATTCACACACGCCCTTTTATTTGAATCTTTAATATTAAAGCTAATTATTCCTTCTCAACCGTAAAAAACAGTGCTTCCTGTTTCAAAGCATTACCGTCTGCATCAGCAAGCCGTAGCCCGCACCCCTGTCAACCGCGTGCGTGGCTAGACCACACACCCTACCACTGCGGGCGACGTAAACCTTAAGATTGAGGTGTAGGGTGTGTGCGGTACGCACGCACGCGGTTTTTGTTGCTACCGAATGATTTCAAACCATGCCGTAATACAGCCGGCAGCAAACGTAGCTTGGGTCATGACCCAACAAAACTCAATATCAAAGGTCGTCTGAAAAATAATTTTCAGACGACCTTTCTATCAAAAGCAGCCTGCACTTTCAAAAATTGAAATGCAGGCTGCTTTTCACGATGATTGGAAAAACCGCGCAATATTTTTATACTGTACATCATCCAGCAAGCCGTAGCCTGCATTCCCACAAACCGTGTGCGTGGCTACGCCACACACCCTACCTGCGGGCGATGCAAACCTTAAGATTAAGGTGTAGGGTGTGTGCGGTACGCACGCACGCGGGTGCTGCCGTTACCGAATCGGCACGGCATCCTTCCACATCCCCCCCATCAATCCAAATCAAGAAAGCTCCAATCTATGTCCTATAACCGCCAAAAAATGGAAAACGCCCTGCTTGCCCTAATCGGCGCATTGGAATTTGAAGACGGCCGTTTTTGGAAAGGCTACGATTTTGACCTGCTCAATAGCCTGCACGAACAAGGCCTAATCAGCCAGCCTTGGGGCAAAGCCAAATCCGCCTATCTCACCCCCGAAGGTTTGGAAAAAGCCAAAGCCTTGGCAGAAGAGATGTTTGGCGGGGAATCGGATTTGTAGCAAAGCCTGCTCCCGCTAACTGCGTGCCCAACTATTCCGCCCTAGCCATAAATTACAAGAAAACAAAACCGGTGAATAGGGTATGTGCAATGCACACCCGAGGTTTTTGTTATTACTGAATCGGCAAACGTATAGTGGATTAAATTTAAATCAGGACAAGGCGATGAAGCCGCAGACAGTACAAATAGTACGGCAAGGCGAGGCAACGCCGTACTGGTTTAAATTTAATCCACTATAAAGCAAGCAGCCGCCTGCCTCCCGCCTAGATAAAGGTCGTCTGAAACAGATTTCAGACGACCTTTTATTGTAAAAATCTATAAATTTAATAGATAATAACTAATCTCATATTATCAAGCTAGAAAAGATAACCCGCTGATTAACTTGATATTTAACATAGTTAAATTATGTTAACTAAAACATACGTTATCCAAACCTGATTTCACAATTGATTTAAATCATAATATCTTGTGTCCAAATCTCTAAAATACCCGAAATCATACTAGATATTGATTTTCGAATAACAAACTACAAGAGTCGAGGAACGCAAAATGCCGAAAATTCCTGAGTTGGTTTGTCCCGCCGGTAATCTGCCCGCTTTAAAGACGGCGGTGGACAATGGCGCGGACACGGTGTACATGGGGCTGAAAGATGCGACGAATGCGCGCAATTTTCCGGGACTGAATTTCGATATGAAGTCGGCGCAGGAAGGGGTGGCTTACGCCCATGCGCGCGGCCGTAATGTGTTGATGGCCATCAATACTTTTGCCCAGGTGGGGCAAATCGAGCAGTGGCATCGGGCTGTCGATACGGCGGTGCAATTGGGGGCGGACGCGATAATCGTCGCCGACCCTGCGATTATGGCTTATGCCGCCGAGCGTCATCCTGATTTGAGGCTGCACATGTCGGTGCAGGGTTCGGCGACCAATTATGAAGCCATCAATATGATGAAGGAGCTGTTCGGCATCCGCCGTGCCGTGCTGCCGCGCGTTTTGACGGTCGATCAGGTTAAACATGTGATTGACAATACGGATGTGGAAATCGAAGTGTTCGGTTTCGGCAGTTTGTGTGTGATGGTGGAAGGACGCTGCATTTTGTCGAGCTATGCGACGGGCGAATCGCCGAATATGCAGGGCGTGTGTTCGCCGGCGAAGGCGGTGCGCTGGGAGCAGTTGCCCGACCGTATGAATGTGCGGCTGAACCAAGTGTTAATCGACCAATACAAACCGGACGAACCGGCCGGTTATCCGACCCTGTGCAAAGGCCGTTTTGAAGTCAATGACGAAACCTATTACGCGCTGGAAGAGCCGACCAGCCTGAACGTTTTGGAAATGCTGCCCAAACTCATCAAAATCGGTGTGTCCGCCATCAAAATCGAAGGCCGCCAGCGCAGCCCGATGTACACGGCGCAGGTTACCAAATCGCTGCGGCAGGCTTTGGACGCTGCCGCGGCCGATCCGGCTCATTTCAAAGTTAATCCGGTGTGGAACAACGCGCTGAGCAAGGTTTCGGAAGGGCATCAGACGACTTTGGGCGCATACAGCCGTCCGTGGAAATAAGGGGGAGGGAAAATGAACCCGATGAAACTATCGCTGGGGCCGGTTTTGTTTTTCTGGCAGAAGGAAGCGCTGCTGGAATTTTACGCTGCCATGCTGGATGCGCCGGTGGATACCATTTATCTGGGCGAAGTGGTGTGTTCGCGCCGCCAGAAAATGCGTTTTGCCGACTGGGTCAGCCTGGCGGAAGATTTGGCGGAAAGCGGCAAAGAGATTATTTTGTCGTCGCAGGTGCTGCTGGAAAGCGAATCCGATTTGAAACGCCTGCGCAAAATCACGGGGCAGGACAAATTCAAAGTCGAAGCCAACGATATGGGCGCGGTCAAATTGGCGCACGAACACGGCATTCCGTTTGTCGCCGGCGCCAGCCTGAATATTTACAACGAAAGCACGCTGGCGCTGTTTCAGAAACTGGGCGCATACCGCTGGATTGCGCCGTCTGAGTTGAGCCGCGACAAAGTTGCTGAAATCATCAAGGCTTCAGACGACATTGAAACGGAATTGTTTGCTTGGGGCAAAATGCCTTTGGCGTACTCTTCACGCTGCTTTACCGCACGGCATTACAACCTGAACAAAGACGGCTGCGAATTCCGCTGCTTGGATTACGAGCAAGGCATGGACATGAACACCCGCGAGGGCAAGCCGTTTTTAACCATCAACGGCATCCAAACCATGTCTTACGGCTGCCAAAACCTGCTGCCGCACCATGAGGATTTGCGGCAAATCGGTGTGAACATGCTACGCCTGTCGCCGCAAATGCACGGCATGGTGGAAATCGTCCGTATCCACCGCGATGTATTGGACGGCAAAATCGCACTGGCGGATGCGCTGCCCGAATTGGAAAGATTGACCACCGGCACGCTGGTGGACGGCTATTGGCACGGCCAGCCGGGTATCGAAGCCGTGAAGGAGGAATATTATGGCGTTGCCTGAAATCGTATTGCCCGCATGGGCGGGAAAAATCGGCGGAAAATTACCGGGCAGACCACCGCGTTTTGCTTTGGTTTTTACCCTCAACACCATGCTCAAACGTGGATTGCTGCCCGCCGACATGAGCCTGTTTGACGGACGCACCTTCGAAATCGACGTACTCGACGCGGGCCTCAAGGTGCGTTTCACCGCCAATGCCGAAAAATTCATTGATGCGGATTTCTTCGGCACGCCCGATTTGCGCCTTGCCGCCAACGGCATCGACTTTATGCGCATGATGCTGCGCGAGGAAGACCCGGATACCTTGTTTTTCAACCGCAAACTGCAAATCGAAGGCGATACCGAGCTTGGGCTGATTACCAAAAACCTGCTCGACAGCGTGGACTGGCCGTTCGGAGATTGGTTTTTGAAGCGGCAGTTGTCTGACTGAACGCAGGGTTCCACATTTGGATTTTAAGTGCAAAGATTTTCTAAGCCGGAAGTCTAGTGCACGTTAGTGGGAGCAGGAATCAAATGAAAATACCAATGAGCCGCTTTGACAGTATTTTTTGAAAGGGAAGGATTTCAGGCAAATTTAGACATGTCCTGGTACACCATATACAGTAGTGCCGAACAACACACCCACATAACCGTTGTGTTATCCGGCACCAAATGAGGTACTTCTTAAATGAGTTTGCTCAATTAAATTAGATGTTGCACTTAAAATCCAGATCTTCCAGCTACTTTACTCATCTATCGTAACGGAGCAAACTTAATGCTTATCATGTTGTTGCATATATTCTATCCAAAATTCGGCATTCTCAACTCCCGCTTGACGTGGGTCGAACACCGGATCAAGGCCGGCTTTTTTCTGGCGGTCGTAATCATGCAGCGCACGTAAGGCGGGTTTGCTGAGAAATACGATAGCAATCAGGTTGAGATAACACATACTGCCGAAGCCTATATCACCCAAGCCCCACATCAGGCTGGCGGACTGCACGCTACCGATAAACACCACCACTAAAAACACCACCCGCAGAATCATACTGAGTATCGGGTATTTCAGCTTTTGGTCGAGATAAAGCAGCGCAGTTTCGGCGATGTAGTAATAAGCCAGCAGGCAGGTGAAGGCGAAGAAGAAGATACCGACTGCCACAAATGCGCCGCCGAAATCGCCGAACACGGTACCCAACGCAGCCTGCGTGTAAGCAGAGCCGGCTTCCACGCCGGGAATATTTTCAACCAGCGGCGTTTCCATGCCGGCCGGATGTACGTTATACATACCGGTAATCAGAATCATGATAGCAGTCGAGGTACAGACAATCACGGTATCGATATACACCGAAAAGCCTTGCACCAAACCTTGTTTCACGGGATGGCTTACTTCAGCGGCAGCCGAGCTGAACGTCGCTTCGCCCGCACCGGCTACATTAGAGAACACGGCACGTCGTACACCCCAGGAAATCGCGCTGCCTACAATTCCGCCAAATACCGCGTCTGTGCCAAATGCGCTACCTATAATCAGGTTTAAAGTTTCGGGAATTTTTGAGGCGTGGTTTACCAATACAATCAACATCAGACCGACATAACCCACAGCCATCAGCGGAATGATACTGTCGGCGGCACGGGCGATGCGTTTGGTGCCGCCGAAAATCAGAAACGCCAATATCATGGAAACTGCAGCACCGGTGCTCCATGCAGGCAGTGCGAAGGCGTTTTCAAACGAGGTGGCAATAGTATTGGCCTGAATGCCCGGCACCAACACGCCGTAGCTCAGGAAAATCACTACAGCTACTAGCACGGCAAAGGCTTTCAGTTTTAAGCCGCGCTCGATGTAGTAAGGAGAGCCGCCGCGATATTCAGTGCCGACTTTGACTTTATAGATCTGAGCCAAAGTCGATTCTACAAACGCGCTGGCGCCGCCCAACAGCGCCATCACAATCATCCAAAATACAGAGCCGGGACCGCCCGCGGCAATGGCGGTCGCTACGCCGGCGATATTGCCGACACCAATACGCCCCGAAAGCGACATACAGAATGCCTGAAACGAAGAAATCCCCGCACCTGATTCCTGCTTTTCTTTCAGCAGGCGGATCATTTCGGGCAAATAGCGGAATTGCACTCCTTTAGTAATAACGGTGAAATACAGACCGACGGCCAAAGCCAGGTAAACCAAGCCGTTGCCCCAGATATAATCCACCAGCGTACTGACGATCTTTTCCATCTCTTCTCCTTTGCGGTTTTATGTTGTTATCTAAGGTCGTCCGAAAAAAGGTTTGGCTTGGTAAGAGCTGTCAGTTTCAGACGACCTGAGCTTTATTTTGTGTTATTCCATAAACCAAATGGTTTTTGCCTGCGTGTATTGCTCAAACGCTTCCACTCCTTTGTCGCGACCGCCGAAGCCGGATTGTTTGTAGCCGCCGAACGGTGTGGCAATACTGCCTTCCGAGAAACCGTTTACCGATACCGTACCTGCCTGAACTTTGCGGGCAACACGGTGGGCGCGGCTTACATTGGATGTGTAGAACGAAGCGGCCAGTCCGTAATCCGATTGGTTCGCCAAACGGACGGCTTCTTCTTCGCTGCTGAATGTGGTTACTGCCAGCACCGGGCCGAATATTTCTTCTTTAAACACAGTCATATCAGCAGTTACACCGTCGATAATCGCCGGCTCGAAATACCAGCCGTCGCCGGTTTTGCCGCCGGTGATCAGTTTGCCGCCCTCTTTCAGGGCGGTATCGAAATAACGGCACACCTTATCAAAATGAGCTTCTTCCACCATCGGGCCGAGGTTGGTTTCAGGCAGGCGTGGATCGCCGACTTTCCAGCCCTGCTTGAGGTCGTCTGAAAGTTTGGCCAGCAGGGCATCTTTGATACTTGCTTCCACAATCAGGCGCGAACCGCAGCTGCAGTTTTCGCCCATATTCCAGAAAGCGGCGGCTAAAATCGACGGTACCGCTTTGTCTATATCCGCATCGGCAAACACGATTTGCGGGCTTTTACCGCCACATTCCAAGACGATTTCTTTCAGGTTGCTTTGCGCCGAATATTCCAAGAAATAGCGGCCGACTTCGGTCGATCCGGTAAAGGCCACCATGTCCACATCTTGATGCATGCCCAAAGCTTTGCCGACCGTTTCGCCCAATCCGCACACCAGCGTCAGCGCTGCTTCAGGCACGCCCGCTTCATGCGCCAGCTGCACTATGCGGTAGGCGCTCAGCGAAGTCAGTTCGGCAGGTTTTACAATCACCGAATTGCCAGCCGCCAAAGCAGGTGCCACTTTCCATGCAAACATCTGCGCGGGGAAGTTCCATGGCAACACTACGCCGACCACGCCGACCGGCTCATGCACAATCAAACCCAGCACGTCGTTGCCCGAGGGGGCGACGCGGCCGAAGGCTTTATCCACATATTCAGCGTAGAAATAAAAGGTCTCAATGGTGGCGGGCATATCGGTGTTGATGCACTCGCTGATGGGCTTGCCCGCGTCGATACAGTCCAACGCAGCGAGCTCTTCGGCGTGTTCTTCAATCAACTGCGCCCAACGCAGCAGTACGGCACGTTTTTCAGATGGGCTTTTGCCTGCCCAAAGGTTGTCTGAAAACGCAGAACGCGCGGCACGCACGGCGGCATCTATATCCTGTTCGCTTCCGTCAGCGATGTAGCCGATGAGGGAATTGTCGATGGGTGTGCGGTTTTCCAGCTTTTTGCCTGAATCGGCATGGTTAGGAATCAAATGTCCCGCCCACAGGTTGCCTGCTTTGGCGGCCTCGAAGATTTGTTCAACGGTTTTCATACTGGTCTCCTTTATTTCAACAAAGCCGCAAATTCAGCGGCTTCCTGCGCGGTCAGGTTATGCAGCGGCAGGCGCACTTTGCCGGCGGGTTTGGTGCCGTTTAAGCAGCCGATTTTGGCTTTTTGGTTGTAGTTGCCCGATTCCATTGAATGCAGGGCGGGATAGAGGTCGGTCAGAATCTGGCGTGCTTTGTCCCAATCTTGGGCTTGGGCGGCGTTAAACAGGGCAACCTGCTCGCCGGGAAAAACGTTGGCCGCGCCGGCAATCCAGCTTTTTACGCCCCAGAAGAAGAAATCCAAAGGTTGGTCGTCGCAGCCGCACACCACTTGGAAATTATCGAATTTCGCCTGAATCATACGCAGCGCATTGGAGAAATTGCCGGTGCTTTCTTTGATGCCGACGATGTTGGGATGCTTCGCCAAATGCGCCACCGTATCGACTTCGAGTTCTACACCGATGCGCGCAGGGAAGTTGTAGAGAATAATCGGCAAGTCGGTTTTAGACGCCACATATTCAAAATGTTCGATGATGCCTTGTTGCGATGGCAGGCTGTATGGCGGCGCCGACAGCATCAGGCCGTCGTAGCCTAATTCTTTAGCGCGGATGGCACGTTGCGCAGCTACTTCGCTCGACATATCGCTGACACCGGCAATCAGCGTACAGCGGCCGGCAGCAGTCTTCACGATGGTGTTCAATACGGTTTCGCGCTCGGCTTCCGACAAAGCGTAATACTCGCCTGTGGTACCGCAGGCTACGATGCCGCGCACGCCTTTAGCAATAAACGCGTCCACCAACTCGGCAAGCAACACGGTGTCCACTTGATTGTCGGCGGTAAACGGGGTAACGATGGGAACTAAAATACCTTCGATATTCATATGTTTCTCCTCTTGAGATGAATAGTGAATCATTTTAAAAAACTACATCCGTCAATATTCGGACTTGATCCGAATATGACACGCCCTAGCTGGCGAAACGATTAAAACGGTAAGGACTTAAATCGATTGCAGGCTGTTCGCCGAAATACAGGGCTTTCACCAGTTTTGCGGTCAACGGCGCTTGAGTCAGTCCCAAATGCTGGTGCCCGAACGCCAGCAAAATGTTTTCTTTGCGGTCGATTACCGGCAAAGAATCGGCAATCGAAGGACGGAACCCCATCCACGTCACGGCGTCTTGCCGGTTCAGACGACCTTTGAGCATAGGTTCTGCCAAGCGAAAGAGCTGTTCCGCCCGTTCCATATTCGGCGGCGCATCCAGCCCGGCAAACTCCACTGTACCGGCCAGGCGCAAGCCAGCGTTCATGGGCGTCATGATGAATTTGCGCTCGAAGCTGCTCACAGGCACGTTCAAAATATTTTGGCTCTGAGGCAGCATCAGGTGGTAACCGCGTTCCGTATCAAGCGGAATGTCGCTGCCGCACAGATTTTTCAGCCACGGCTTGGAAAACGCTCCCGCAGCAATCACTACGCGCTTGGCTTCAAACGCTTTTCCGCCGCTGCTGATGCGGAACAGGTCGTCTGAAAATAATTGGATGTCGGAAACGTCGGTATTTTCACTTGTCGTGCCGCCTGCCTGCACGAAAGCGTGCTGCAAATCCGCCGCCATGCCCGCCAAATCAACCACATGTCCGGTATCAGGGTAAAACAGTGCGCCGAGTTGCGTATCGGCCAGAGCCGGTTCGCGCTCGTGTAGGCTGGATTGGTCGAGCCATTCGTTGACTACGCCCAATTCATTTAACGCCCTGCCGTGCTTTTGCAACGCCGCCTGCCCACTTTTGGTTTCGCAAACCAACAGCGAGCCGTCGATGCAAATATGCCGCTCCACGCCCCATTCCTGTGCAAATGCGCGCCATGCAGGCAAAGCATGGCTATTGAGTGCCATCAGTGCGCGGTGGCTACGTTGGAAACGTTCGGGTGTGAGATTGCGCAGCAGGTTGAACAACCACGGTGTGATTTTCGGCAGGTATTTCCAGTCCAGTCTCAACGGGCCGAGCGGGTCGAGCAACATTTTCGGCAGCTGCTTGAGCACATCGGGTGATACAATCGGGAACACCTGCTCGGTGGCGATATGTCCGGCATTGCCGTAAGACGCGCCGCTGCAAACAGTATCGCGTTCCAACAACAGTACGCTTTCACCACAGCGCTGCAATTCCAGTGCGATACTCAAGCCGACGATGCCGCCGCCAACCACGGCTGCAGAAAAAATTTGGCTGTTCATGATGTTTCGATTCCGTAGCGGAAAGGATCATCCGCGTTTACAAAAATCTCTGATGCCGCATGAATGTGTGCCTCCCCTTTGATGGTCGGTATGATCAGACGCTCCGGATACAGGTCGTCTGAAAGTCTTTCATAAGAAGCAGCAAAGCGGCTGCCGATTACGCTTTCCTGCACCCACTCTTTTTCAGGTGGCCACACGCCGTCTGCAGCCAAACAGGCCATCTTCGCACTGGTGCCTGTGCCGCAAGGTGAGCGGTCGTAGGCTTTGCCGGGGCAAAGCACGAAGCTGCTGCTGTTTGCCGTATCGGTTTTGCCGAAAAGCTCGATGTGGTCGATTTCCTGCCCGTCTTTGCCGGTGATGCCCTGCGCGTTCAGTGCGGTGCGGATGCGCCATGAAACATCGGTCAGCTGCTCCAGATTGTCGGGCGCGATGGTGCAGCCGTGGTTGTTCACCAAGAAAAACCAGTTGCCGCCCCAAGCAATATCGCCGGTGATGCTGCCGATGCCCTCAACGTCAAGCGACACGTCTTTACGGTAACGGTAAGACGGCACGTTGCGCACGCTCACCGAGCCGTCTTCATGCAGCGTGCAGCGCACATTGCCTACCGGCGTCTCGATGGTGTGCGTGCCGACATCAATACGTTTAAGATGTTGAAGTGTTTTAATCAAACCGATGGTGCCGTGGCCGCACATGCCTAGATAGCCGCTGTTGTTGAAGAAAATCACGCCGGCCGCAGAAGCAGGGTCTTGCGGCTTACACAACAACGCCCCGACCAAAACTTCCGAACCGCGCGGCTCCAAAATCAAAGCGCAGCGCAAATGGTCGAAACGATTGGCAAAATCGGCACACTGTTCTTGCAGGCTCTTGCCGGAAAGCTCGGGGAATCCGCCATACACCACACGGGTCGGCTCGCCGCCGGTGTGGGAATCAATCACGGAAAAAGTGTATTCGGTATTCGGCATAGCAAAATCCTATCGCTAAAAAACTTCCGTTAACCTTACAAAACTGCCGCGGCCGTCGTCTTGATGAATTTCCCGTTTTTTGTGCAGAAATGTGCATACTCAAGCAAAACCAAAACAGAAATGCCTGTCTGAAACACTATTTTCAGACAGGCATTTCTACACTTCGCCGTTATCTTGATTTCTTAAATTCAGACGGCGCCAAGCCCACCAAAGCCTTAAACTGCCGAGTGAATGCACTGTGATCGGAATAGCCGCAGCGGGCGGAAATTTCCGTTACCGACAAGCCCGTTTCCAGCATTGCCATCGCCGCTTCGATGCGCACTTTTTGGATGTATTGCGAAGGTGTGATGTGGAAAATCTTTTTGAAATAACGCTCGATTTGGGCAGTAGAAAGGCGCGAAACGGCTTCCAGGTCTTTCATCTTGATGCTTTGGTCGAAATGGCCGGCGATGTATTTTTCAAGCAACGCGATTTTTTTATTCAACTCGGGGCGGTTGCTGTCATTGGTCTCCACATCGACCGACACGCCGAGCATGGCAATAATTTCTCCCAAAGGATTGCGCACCGGCATTTTATGCGTGATACACCAGCCCAGTTCGCCGGAAGCATACGTATGCAGCTCCAGCCTGTTACTGATGATTTTTCCATTACTCAGTACTTCCTTGTCCTGTTGCGTATAACTCTGTCCCCATTCAGACTGAAACAGGTTTTCAGATGTTTTTCCGATCAAAGCCGCCATATCCGGTAAATGCAAACGATGCAGTAGGGTATCGTTGGCATAGACATACTCCGCTTTCGTGTTTTTTACAAAAAACACTGTACTGGGCAACACTTGCAATACAGGTGCAAACATGTTCAGACTGCGGATAAGGTCATCCACATTTTCCGGACAAACTGAAAGAGGGAGAGGGATGAAAGGCATGGTTGTTGGTATCCGTGAAAGTTACAATAATAAAATATCTCGAATCATTGCAGGTATACATCTAAATACACTTTGAACATACGCGAAGCCAAAGCTGCCGTCCAGCTTGAATTTTCAAATTCATTAGTAGCGCCGCCCATCTTTTTCACAAAAATAGCAGAGGCGGTAAAAACATACTTGACTAAATAATCATGTGTTTTCCTAATTTTTACTACTGATTTTGATTTCAAAATAAAAAGGTCGTCTGAAACCTGTTTCCAGTTTTCAGACGACCTTCTTTCATCTGCATTCGGCTTAAACCGTCATCAGTCTTTCAATGCAGCCAATACTTTGCCGGCGATTTCATTCAGGCTTACGGTTTCTGCCTGATTGTCGCGGCGTTCGGCGTATTCGACATTGCCTTCTTTCAAGGCGCGGTCGCCGATGACGATGCGGTGCGGGATGCCGAGAAGCTCGGAGTCGTTCAGCAGTACGCCTGCGCGTTCGTCGCGGTCGTCGAGGAGGACGTCTGCGCCTGCCACCAGCAGTTCGGCGTAGATTTTGTCAGCAGCTTCGCGCACGGCGTCTGATTTTTTGTAGTTCATCGGTACGATAACGACTTCAAACGGCGCCATTGCTTTGGTCCAGATGATGCCTTTTTCGTCGTTGTTCTGCTCGATGGCGGCGGCAACGACGCGGGTGATGCCGATGCCGTAGCAGCCCATTTCCATGATTTGCGATTTGCCGTTGTTGTCGAGGAAGCTTACGTTCATGGCTTGGGTGTATTTGTCGCGCAACTGGAAGACGTGTCCGACTTCAATGCCGCGCGCCAGTTTCAGACGACCTTGTCCGTCGGGGCTTTCGTCGCCTTCGACGACGTTGCGCAAATCGACAAACTCAGGCTCGGCAGCGTCGCGGCCGAAGTTGAAGCCGGTATAGTGGTAGTCGTCTTCGTTCGCACCGATAACCCAGTCTGCGCCTTTTTCGGTGGCGAAATCGGCATAGATTTTGCCAGTGAAGCCAACAGGGCCGAGCGAGCCGCCGTTTGCGCCGAACTGCGCACGGATGGCGGCAGGGTCTGCCATGGTCAGCGGCGATTTCACGCCTGCGAGTTTTTCGGCTTTGATGTCGTTAAACTCATGGTCGCCGCGCAACAGCAATAAGACGATTTCGCCTTCGTTTTTGCCTTCGACCACGATGGATTTCAGTGTTTTTTCAATCGGAATGCTGAGGAAATCAACCAATGAATCAATGGTTTTAACGTTCGGCGTGTGTACTTTGGCCAGCTCTACCTGAGCAGCCGCACGTTCGCCTTTGAGCGGCAAGGTCGGTGCCAGCTCGATATTGGCGGCGTAATCGGAAGTGTCGCTGTACGCAATGACATCTTCGCCGCTTTCCGCCAACACTTGAAACTCGTGCGAACCGGTACCGCCGATACTGCCGGTGTCTGCGGCGACGGGGCGGAATTCCAAGCCCAGACGGGTGAAAATGCGGCAGTAAGCGTCGTACATGGCATCATAGGTCGTCTGAAGCGAGGCGTAGTCGGCATGGAAGGAATAAGCGTCTTTCATGACGAACTCGCGCGCGCGCATCACGCCGAAGCGCGGGCGCACTTCGTCGCGGAATTTGGTTTGGATGTGGTAAAAGTTTTTCGGCAGTTGTTTGTAGCTGTTGATTTCTTTGCGCACGATGTCGGCGATGACTTCCTCGCAGGTCGGGCCCATGCAGAAATCGCGGTCATGACGGTCTTTCAGGCGCAGCAGTTCTTTACCGTAAAATTCCCAGCGGCCGGATTCCTGCCACAGCTCGGCAGGCTGCACCACCGGCATCAACAACTCCACGCTGCCCGCGCGCGCCATTTCTTCGCGCACGACGTTCTCAACCTTGCGCAACACGCGCAGCCCCATCGGCATCCAAGTATAAAGGCCGGACGCGTTGGCTTTAATCAGACCGGCGCGAATCATCAGCTTGTGGCTGGCAAGCGCGGCTTCGGCAGGGGCTTCTTTCAGGGTGGAAATGAAAAATTGGCTGGCTTTCATGGTGTGTTTTTCTGTGTAAAAAAGTAAGCGCGTATTGTAACGCGAAAGGCAGGGGGATTGAAGTTTTTCCCTATGCGGGAACAGCCGCCGCCTTTCTTTTTGAGTCAATCCATTTGACATTTATCGGGCGTGTCAATCACTTTTTATACACAATCCCGCATTGGCTTGTTTTGCTTATAAATTTTTTCCATAAAGGCTTTGAAATTTTTTATTTTTATAACCAATTGATTTTATTGTATTTTATTTGACTATTTTTTAAGCACCGAAAGGCTTGGGTTGTTCCAAAAGCAAAAATTCCGATTACCCAAAGCTTATCAACAAACTTATCCACAGAGTTTGTGTATAGATTGGTGTCGCCTGAAACCATACCGTTCGATAGGTTTTTAAAAGCCCGTAATGCGGTCTTTCTGTTAAGATGATGCCTTCACTGTTTTCACGCCATCCTATCTATGTCCGCACACGAATTACACCTGCTTTCCCACGCCAAAATGTTCAACGGTCATCAAGAGCAATACCGCTGCTTTTCCGAAACCTGCCAAACCGACATGACTTTCGGCATTTACCTGCCGCCGCAAGTATTGAAAGGCTATCCCGCGCCGGTCTTGTATTTCTTGTCGGGGTTGCACGGCGACGGCTCGGAACTGATACGCCAAACCGGCATCCAGCGTTTTGCCGCGCAATGGAACATCATCGTCGTTTTCCCCGACACCTCGCCGCGCGGCAGCCATATCAGCGACAGCGCGAACGAATTTATCGGACAAGGCGCGGGATTTTACCTCGATGCGACCGAACGGCCGTGGGCGGCGCATTATCAAATGTACAACCATATCAGCCGCGAATTGCCCGATTGGGTGGAACGGCATTTCCCCGCCACTCAAGAACGCAGCATCGCGGGTTTCAGCATGGGCGGACACGGCGCGCTTTCCATCGCCCTGAAAAATCCCGACTGCTATGCCGCCGTTTCCGCGTTCGCCCCTTTGTGCCACCCGACCGCCAGCCGAGGCGGAAAGCAGGCGTTTGCCGCCTATCTGGGCGCGGAATCGGAGGCTTGGCAGGCTTACGACAGCACATCGCTCGTTCAGACGACCTCACGCAAGCTGCCGATATTCATCGACCAAGGCGGTACCGATCCGCTGTTCCCCGACGAACTGCAACCCGAAGCCTTCGTCAATGCCGCCCGCGCCAACGGCTTCAACGTGCAATACAAAGTCCGCCCAGGCTACGGACACGATTATTTCTTCATCGCCAGCTTTATCGACTCGCATATCGAGTTTCACGCCGACGCATTGGGTTTGTAAATCCGCCATCTATAAAGAAAGGTCGTCTGAAAACTTTTTCAGACGACCTTTTTGATCTTTTACACTTAATTAGTGTTGATGATGGTGGTGTTCATGCCGTTCAGCCGCGCGTTTCGTTCCGACGGGCATAATCAGCGTTGCATACGACTTGTCCTCTTGGCAAACGCTTTTATCGGCATAGTTTGCCTGATGGACGGCTTTGATTTTCCACAAACCTTCAATCAAAGGAATCACATTGACGACGCCGTCTTTATCCGTTTTCCCTGAGAAACCTTGCGGCTCGCGGTGGTCGTGTGTCGCCGCCAAATCCATTTCCGCCAGCGTATCCGAGCTTGCCGTTACCGTCGCTTTTGCCAACGGTTTGCCTTTATAAAGCACTTTAACCGGCAGCAGACCGCCTACCTTGACTTCATTCGGATTTTTCAGCGGAACCAGTTCCAATTCATGACCGACCGGACGGGTCAACACGTTTTCATCCACACCAGCGCTGCCCACTTGCAAAAACGCTTTGCCGAACATCTGAGCCTGTTCGCAATAAGTCGCGCCGGGCAGGTCTTTCAAGGTTTTCTGTTTCCAGCCTTCGCTGTTTTGCGACCAGAACGTCGGTTTGTACACCGCGCCGACCCAATACGAGCCGTCTTTCAGGCGGGATTTGGAAACATATTGGTAATTTTCGCCTTTATTCGTCAAATCGACCGTTTTTCCGGATTGGTCCGTCAATTGCAGCGGTTTGAAAATGTGCACGCGGTCGTCGGCGATTTTTTCGACATTCGGGAAATCATGGCTGTAACCCAAATCCGCTTTCAACGTACTGCCCGAATCCAAACGCACCGGAGCCGACACCCACAAATCATGCGCCTGCGCCGCCATGCTCAAGCCCAATGCGCCAAGTATCCATAATTTTTTCATGTTTCTTCCTCATATTCAATTGTTTACAGGTCAAAAGCCAACGGAAAACCCGAAAAGCAGAGCAACCTTACTCTTTTTATTTTGAAATGTAAATGCTATTGATGATTATTTATAGTGATAAATGGCTAGAAACCCATTTAGAATGAACGATAGGAAATAAAAGGTCGTCTGAAAACGCCAAATTGGTTTTCAGACGACCTTTTGTCCATATCTCATATTCTAAAGCAACATCAAAAACGCCGTTTCAATTTGCAGGCTTGAAGGATATGGACGGCGAGTTCCTCCACCGATTTATCCGTCGTATTGGTAAACGGAACGCCATGGCGTTTGAACATATTTTGCGCATCGGCAACTTCGCTGCGGCAGGTATCGATTTTGGAATAATTCGAATTCGGGCGGCGCTCATTGCGGATGGCTTGCAGGCGCTCGGGCTGAATGGTCAGACCGAACAGTTTGTCCTTATAAGGCTTAACCATGCGCGGCAAGTCGGTAGATTCCAAATCATCGGGAATCAAGGGATAGTTGGCAGCGCGGATACCGTATTGCAGGGCAAGATAAAGACAGGTCGGCGTTTTACCGGAACGGGACACACCCATCAATATTACATCAGCCTCTTGGAGGTTTTTATCGCTGACACCGTCATCGTGGTTAAGCGAGAAATTGACCGCCTCCATACGCGCATCGTAACGCTGGGTATTGACGATACCATGGTGCCCTTGCGTAGCGGCGACCGCCTCAGTATTGAGTTCTTTTTCCAAAAGCCCGAGAAAAGTTTCGAAGAAATTGATATGGAAAGCATTCGACCTTTTAATTATTTCACGGATTTCGTCATCAACGACGCTGACAAAGGCTATCGGGCGCAAACCGTTTTCTTCTGCATTGCGGTTGACTTTCTCAACGACGGCACGCGCTTTTTCAGGCGTGTCGATAAAGGGGTAGGTGTGGCGTTTGAATTCGACGCTGCCAAACTGATTCAGCAGCGCCTCACCGATATTTTCAGCGGTCAAGCCGGTACGGTCGGAAATATAAAACACATGGCGCGGAGCGGTCATTCGGTTATCCTCTAAAATTTAAAATGTTTGCAGGCGGTCATCATAGCAGCTGCAACCTTCTAAATAAAGCGAATGCACTCAAATTACACCAAACTACAATAAAATTAAATTACCAACAAAACGCATTTTTATTCCAAAAATTTCATATTTTTGAAATTTTAAATTAATTTACAACCTTACGTATTCTAATTACTCAGTCATTAATTTATTTCAAACCTTCTGTTTTACAAAGAAATAGATACTCGGAATATCAACTTCTCCATTGAATTTCATTTGACTACACGGCTGGAGACCGCAATTTTTCAGACGACCTACAAATAAATCAGAACAGAAAAAGCATGACAGCAGCCGTTTGAATCGCTTAAAATAACAAAGCGTATTCGTTTCTTTTTTAACATATCTTGGATTGGACACACAAATGGCTGACAACTACGTAATTTGGTTTGAAAACCTGCGTATGACTGATGTTGAAAGCGTGGGCGGCAAAAACGCCTCCCTGGGTGAAATGATCAGTCAGTTGACTGAAAAAGGCGTCCGCGTCCCCGGCGGTTTTGCCACTACCGCCGAAGCCTACCGCGCATTCTTGGCGCACAACGGACTGAGTGAGCGTATTTCCGCCGCACTGGCACAACTAGATGTGGAAGATGTCGCCGAACTGGCGCGCGTCGGTAAAGAAATCCGCCAATGGATTTTGGATACGCCCTTCCCCGAACAACTGGATGCCGAAATCGAAACGGCATGGAACAAAATGGTTGCAGACGCAGGCGGCGCGGATATTTCCGTTGCCGTCCGTTCTTCTGCAACCGCCGAAGACCTGCCCGACGCATCGTTTGCTGGTCAGCAGGAAACCTTCTTGAATATCAACGGCTTGGAAAACGTCAAAGCAGCCATGCACCATGTATTCGCTTCTTTGTACAACGACCGTGCCATCTCCTACCGCGTACATAAAGGCTTCGAACACGACATCGTCGCCCTCTCCGCAGGCGTACAACGCATGGTGCGTTCCGACAGCGGCGCGTCCGGCGTCATGTTCACCCTCGACACCGAGTCCGGCTTCGACCAAGTCGTTTTCGTAACTTCATCTTATGGTTTGGGCGAAAACGTCGTACAAGGCGCGGTCAACCCCGACGAATTCTATGTATTCAAACCCACGCTGAAAGCAGGCAAACCTGCCATTCTGCGCAAAACCATGGGTTCGAAACAAATCAAAATGATCTTTACCGACAAAGCAGAAGCCGGTAAATCCGTAATGAACGTCGATGTTCCTGAAGAAGACCGCAACCGCTTCTCCATTACCGACGAAGAAATCACCGAGTTGGCACACTACGCGCTGACAATCGAAAAACACTACGGCCGCCCGATGGACATCGAATGGGGCCGCGACGGTTTGGATGGCAAACTCTACATCCTGCAAGCCCGTCCTGAAACCGTGAAATCCCAAGAAGAAGGCAGCCGCAACCTGCGCCGCTTCGACATCGAGGGCGACAAAACCGTATTGTGCGAAGGTCGCGCCATCGGTCAAAAAGTCGGTCAAGGCAAAGTCCGCTTGGTGAAAGACGCATCCGAAATGGATTCCGTTGAAGCTGGCGACGTACTCGTTACCGACATGACCGACCCGGATTGGGAACCGGTAATGAAACGCGCCTCCGCTATCGTAACCAACCGCGGCGGACGTACCTGCCACGCCGCCATCATCGCGCGCGAACTGGGTATTCCTGCCGTAGTCGGCTGTGGCGACGCGACCGAATTGTTGAGCAACGGTCAAGAAGTAACCGTCTCCTGTGCCGAAGGCGATACCGGCTTTATCTACTCCGGTCTGCTGGACGTACAAATCACTGACGTTGCCTTGGACAATATGCCCAAAGCGCCTGTCAAAGTGATGATGAACGTCGGCAACCCCGAACTCGCATTCAGCTTCGCCAACCTGCCGAGCGAAGGCATCGGCTTGGCGCGCATGGAATTCATCATCAACCGCCAAATCGGTATCCACCCGAAAGCCTTGTTGGAATTTGACAAACAAGACGATGAATTGAAAGCGGAAATTACCCGCCGCATCGCCGGCTATGCCTCCCCTGTCGACTTCTACGTCGATAAAATTGCCGAAGGCGTGGCAACATTGGCTGCATCGGTTTACCCGCGTAAAACCATCGTCCGTATGTCCGACTTCAAATCCAACGAATACGCCAACTTGGTCGGCGGCAGCATTTACGAACCGCACGAAGAAAACCCGATGTTGGGCTTCCGCGGCGCGGCGCGTTATGTAGCCGACAATTTCAAAGACTGCTTCGCCCTCGAATGCAAAGCCTTGAAACGCGTTCGCGACGAAATGGGTCTGACCAACGTCGAAATCATGATTCCGTTCGTCCGCACTTTGGGCGAAGCGGAAGCAGTGGTTAAGGCATTGAAAGAAAACGGTTTGGAACGCGGCAAAAACGGTCTGCGCCTGATCATGATGTGCGAACTGCCGAGCAACGCAGTATTGGCGGAACAATTCCTACAATACTTCGACGGCTTCTCCATCGGCTCGAACGACATGACCCAACTGACCCTCGGTCTCGACCGCGACAGCGGCTTGGTGTCTGATTCGTTTGACGAACGCAACCCCGCCGTCAAAGTGATGCTGCACTTGGCGATCTCTGCCTGCCGCAAGCAAAACAAATACGTCGGTATCTGCGGTCAAGGTCCGTCAGACCATCCGGACTTCGCCAAATGGCTGGTTCAAGAAGGCATCGAAAGTGTTTCTCTGAATCCGGATACCGTCATCGAAACTTGGCTGTATCTGGCTAATGAATTGAATAAATAAGATTTTTTATAAAGTCTAAAAATCCCCCATCCCTAAAGCGGACGGGGGATTTGTTTTAACTATCTAACAGCAGATATAATTTGACTTTATTTTACGCTGAGTAAAATATGCTTCTAATCAAAAAGATAAAATTCTGCGACCATTTGGCATTCATAAAACATCTCGAAAGCCGATGAACCTTCACCCAGATAAAGCGTCTGAAGACAATTCATTCGCCGATTTTTATTAAATAAACATATGATGAACACCATTCCCATTTTTCAGACGACCTTCAAACGACTAAGCCCTTTCTGCCTGACACTTTTTCTGGCAGCCTGCGCCGGAAGTGGTTCACCGACAGGTGCTGTTCCCGATGGCTATTACAGAGTTAAGCCCGGCGATACGCTATCCCAGATTGCTAAACGCCACGGTCAAAGCATCCATACCTTGGCATCTTGGAATAACTTGCGAGATACCTCTAAAATCGAAGTAGGTCGAGTATTACGCATCCGACGCAATACGCGCCCTATTTCCCAATCAAACCAAGCAACGCAGGCTGTCGCACCGACAAACCGCCTGAACTTACAATGGCCTGTCGAAAACGGACGCAACTCCGTTATCAAGCAATACAACGGAACAACCAACAAAGGCATCGATATAGCAGGTACACCCGGAGAGCCTGTAAAATCCGCAGCTGCGGGGAAAGTATTGTATGTCGGAGAAGAAGTACGGGGTTACGGCAAACTGATTTTAATCAGCCACAATGATTATGCGATTACAGCCTATGCACATAATGATGCCTTACTGGTACAAAAAGACCAGCAGGTTGCAGCCGGTCAGCAGATTGCAACGATGGGCAGCACAGACACTGACAGCGTAAAGCTGCATTTCGAAGTCCGTCTGAACGGCAAAGCCGTCAATCCTATGCCATACTTGCCCAATTAACATCCTCAAACTTCAAAAGGTCGTCTGAATGCCCTCTTCCGACTTTCAGACGACCTTTGTATCTTCGCATAAGTTTATCAGAATGCGGCCGTCTATCTCCCATTCAACTACTTTTTTCCAAGCCGGAGCGTACAGATGTGGCAACTGTTTTGTAATGATTTCACGATATTATCCAGTCAATCAAACATTGTGATATACTAGTCAGCTAAATTTTCCCGCCTTTTGCAAGCAACGGACGATAAAAGCCCCGATGGGTCGAAGCCGCTTTTGCAGTCATCATTGGCAAAAGGATTCCCATTTTTTATTTAACACAACAAATTAAGGTCTTACGATGAGCGTAACTGTTGAAACTTTAGAAAATCTGGAACGCAAAGTAGTGCTGTCTCTGCCTTGGTCCGAAATCAACGCAGAAACCGATAAAAAACTGAAACAAACCCAACGCCGTGCAAAAATCGACGGTTTCCGTCCGGGTAAAGCTCCTTTAAAAATGATTGCCCAAATGTACGGTGCAAGCGCTCAAAATGATGTCATCAACGAAATGGTTCAACGCCGCTTCTACGATGTTGCCGTTGCTCAAGAATTGAAAGTTGCCGGCTATCCGCGTTTCGAAGGCGTTGAAGAACAAGACGATAAAGAATCCCTGAAAATTGCTGCGATTTTCGAAGTATTCCCTGAAGTCGTTATTGGCGATTTGTCTGCACAAGAAGTCGAAAAAGTAACTGCTTCCGTCGGCGATGCCGAAGTAGACCAAACCGTAGAAATCCTGCGCAAACAGCGTACCCGCTTCAACCATGTTGAACGCGAAGCCCAAAACGGCGACCGCGTCATCATCGACTTCGAAGGCAAAATCGACGGTGAACCTTTCGCCGGCGGCGCATCCAAAAACTACGCCTTTGTATTGGGCGCAGGTCAAATGTTGCCTGAATTTGAAGCCGGCGTAGTCGGTATGAAAGCAGGCGAAAGCAAAGACGTTACCGTAAATTTCCCTGAAGACTACCACGGTCAAGACGTTGCCGGTAAATCCGCTGTCTTCACCATCACATTGAACAACGTATCCGAACCCACTCTGCCTGAAGTTGATGCCGACTTCGCCAAAGCATTGGGTATCGCCGACGGCGACGTTGCCAAAATGCGCGAAGAAGTGAAGAAAAACGTAGGCCGTGAAGTTGAACGCCGCGTGAACGAACAAACCAAAGAATCTGTAATGAACGCGCTGCTCAAAGCCGTAGAGCTGAAAGCGCCTGTTGCTTTGGTAAATGAAGAAGCTGCCCGCTTGGCAAACGAAATGAAACAAAACTTCGTCAACCAAGGCATGGCTGACGCTGCCAACTTGGATCTGCCTTTGGATATGTTCAAAGAGCAAGCCGAACGCCGCGTATCTTTGGGCTTGATTTTGGCGAAACTGGTTGATGAAAACAAACTGGAGCCGACTGAAGAGCAAATCAAAGCCGTTGTTGCCAACTTCGCAGAAAGCTACGAAGATCCTCAAGAAGTGATCGACTGGTACTACGCAGAGCCTTCCCGCCTGCAAGGTCCGACTTCTTTGGCAGTAGAAAGCAACGTTGTCGATTTCGTTTTGGGCAAAGCCAAAGTAACCGAAAAAGCTTTGTCTTTTGACGAAGTGATGGGCGCACAAGCCTAATCATCTTCAAAAGGTCGTCTGAAATAGACAACTTGAAAGCACCAAAGCGTCCCTTTGGTGCTTTCGCAACATTGACAGGAGACAAAAATGTCCTTCGATTTCAATAATTACCTCGTTCCTACCGTTATTGAACAAAGCGGTCGCGGCGAGCGTGCATTTGATATTTACTCGCGCCTTTTGAAAGAGCGCATCGTATTTTTGATCGGCCCGGTAACAGACGAGTCCGCCAATTTGGTGGTTGCCCAGCTGTTGTTTTTGGAAAGTGAAAATCCGGACAAAGATATTTTCTTCTACATCAATTCTCCTGGCGGTTCGGTAACGGCAGGTATGTCGATTTACGACACCATGAATTTCATCAAGCCCAATGTCTCCACTTTGTGCTTGGGACAAGCGGCAAGCATGGGCGCATTCCTGCTGTCGGCGGGCGAGAAAGGCAAACGTTTCGCCCTGCCAAACAGCCGTATCATGATTCACCAGCCTTTAATCAGCGGCGGCTTGGGCGGTCAGGCATCCGATATTGAAATTCATGCCCGCGAGCTGTTGAAAATCAAAGAGAAACTCAACCGCCTGATGGCGAAACACTGCGGCCGCGATTTGGCAGATTTGGAACGCGATACCGACCGCGATAACTTCATGTCCGCGGAAGAAGCCAAAGAATACGGCTTGATTGACCAAGTTTTGGAAAATCGCGCTTCTTTGCAGGCTTAAATGTTTTTGACAGAATAAAAGGTCGTCTGAAAACTATTTGAAGATTTCAGACGATCTTTACTTTATTATAAAACCCCTTTATCAACACACTATTTTCAGATTCATACTTTTTACTACGCCGTTTCATTCAGTTTCTTTGAACAACTGTAAACCCGCCAACAGAAAATAAATACGGCTACCCTCTAGCTGTCGGATACAGCCTTCCCTACCTCAAATCCCTCCGAACAAACCCATATCTGGGCTGATGACCACCAATATTTCGACGATAAAGAACGTCAACAGAAACGTTATCCCCTGCCTTGCCGATAAAGTTGAAGAAAGTCGTCTGAAAATCCGTTCTACCATACAGCGAACACATTTATTCAAACGGCTTTTTCTGCCAATAAAACTTATCGCTTTTCAGACGACCTTTAAAGATTTCATCGCCGCCCAACTCAAACACCAGCGCGCCCGATAAATCCGTTCGCAACAATGCTGCGCCGTGTGCGCGGACGCGGGTTTGGACGGCGGGGGTTGGATGCTTGTAGGCGTTGGCGTAGCCGCTGGAGGCAACGGCGTATTTCGGCGCGACTGTGTTCAGGAAGCCACCGGATGAAGCCGTGTTGCTGCCGTGGTGTCCCAATATCAAAACTTGGCTGTACAGCGAGCCGCCGTAGCGTTCTATCAGATCCGCTTCGCCTTTGATGCCCAAATCGCCCGTAACCAGCAAAGCCTGTCCGTCAGAAACGACGCGCAAGACGCAGCTTTGGTCATTGTCTTCGCCACCCGAATTTTCAGACGACCTCAATAGCTCGAAATCCACGCCGTTCCATTGCCATTGCGCTTCGGCGCAAAATTTTGCATTCGGATAAAACTCAGGCTGTCCCGCCAGCGTTTCGCCGATTTCAATATCGGAAACGGCATCCAAACCGCCGTCGTGGTCGCTGTCGTGATGCGACAGAATCAGCGTGTCCAAACGGCGCACGCCCATGGCGTTCAGGCTTGGCACGATACCCGTTTGCGCCGCCTGCGCCGTACCCGTGTCAAACAGCAGGTTGCGGTCGCGCGTCTGTACCAATACTGACAAACCCTGTCCCGCGTCCATCACGGTAATCCGCGCCAAGCCGTCGTCCAAACGGTCGGGGCGGTAGAACACAAATCCTGCCAAGACCAAACACGCCCATGGTCGCAAACCCAGTCCGCGCGGCAACAGCCACAGCAAAGCCGCTAAAAAAGCCAAAATAAACAAAGGCACAGGCGCGGCGGCTACGGCAAATTCAGGCGATACTCCCGCCAGCCAAACCAAGCCGCGCAAAGTGTATTCCGCCAAACCTGCCGCCGCCCATTGCAAAGGTGTGAACGGCAACACCGACCCAACCAATGCCAACGGCGTCAATACCCAAGAAAACCATGGAATCATCGCCGCATTGACCAAAGGACTGATGATGGGCAAGGACGCAAAGATATAGCCCAACAATACCACTGACAACACCGTCGCCGCCCATTGTCCGCGTACAGCCAAACGCCAGCCGCGTTCTTTCAGACGACCTGCCGAAGCCCAAATCAAGGCGGCGACCAAGCCGAACGACAGCCAAGTGCCGACGCCCAAAACCGCCAGCGGATCAAGCAGCAACACCACCGCTAAAGCCTGCCACCACGCCGTCCAGCCCGAAGACAAACTGCCGCGCCACCAAGCCCAAGCAAACGCTGCCAGCATCAAAACGCTGCGCTGCGTCGGCACGGAAAAGCCCGCCAGCAACGCATAAAACAAAGCCCCTGCCGCGCCGCCTGCTAAAATCCACACGCGCGGTTTAGCCGGTACCCAAGGCAGTCGTCTGAAAATCAGTTTGACCAGCCAGCCCGCCAAAACCGACACCATCGTAACGTGCAGCCCCGAAATACTGACCAAGTGCGTCAAGCCCAAAGGTCGAAACGCCTGCCACAATTCGGGTCTCAATGCCGATTGTTCGCCTATGCTCAAAGCCCGCATCAGACCGATACCGTCGGAAAAATCCGGACTGTCCGCCCCGACAGCCTGCCAACGGCGGCTGACCGCATCGCGCCACACCGCCAAACCGACACCGCCGCCCTCGCGAACCAAGCTTCTGCCTTTGCCCAGCGTACCCGCGCCGTCCAAACCGTTTGCCAACGCCCAAGCCTCACGGTTCAGCCCGCGCAGGTTCACTTCGCCGATAACCGGCTTGAGCCGTGCCGACACTTTCCAGCGGCTGCCCACCGCCCAATCGCGTTTCTGATAATCCGACAGCAATAAATCAAATTGCCGCCCATCCTCTGTCCACGCCTTCGCCGCAAACTGCACCCGCCGCCCGTCGCCGCGCGGCATATCTGCGACTTCAACCGTCAACACCGACTCCGAAGACCCGTTCAGCGGCCATTGCGCCGACAAAGCCGCTTCCGTCCGAAACACGCCGTAAGCCGCGCCGAGCAGGACGCACAGCATCATTCCCGCCACCGCAAACCGCCGCGAAGCCGCCAGCAAAACCAATGCCGCCGCCAGCCACGCAGCCCAATGCGGTACGGACGGCAAAGCGAACGAGGCGATGACGCCGACGACCCAAAACGGCAATCCATAATATTTCAGCAAAACTGTTTCCCTTTTTATTATTAGCTTTGAAATTAGGTGGAGATAATAATTGAATTTCCTATAAACGTCATGAAAAAGGTCGTCTGAAAACCTAAACTATGGCTTTCAGACGACCTTTACTATTTTAAATAATCAGACCAAACACGCTTTACGGAGCGGTTTGCTCCAACTCAAGCGCGGCGGCAAGCAGCGACAGGCGAGCCATTACGCCGTAAACGTAGAGGCGGTTGTGTTCGTTGTCCACATCGCAATCTTTTTCAGAGCGCGGCATACCGAGCGAGTCCCATTCTTCGAATACGCGTTTGCAGGCTTCGGGGGCTTCTTGGGAGTTGTCGCCGCTGCCGGTGGGGATGCTGTTGGACAGCGGGACGAACACCATGCCGCCGGCGTTGAGGTTTTCGTCCGCGCCACGTCCTTCGTGCACACGGAAGAAGCCGCCGATAACGAAACGGTCCATCATATAAACGACGGGTTCGCACACGGCGCCGTTCATGGTTTCATAGGTATAAATGCCTTCTTGGACAATCACTTCGCTGACTTCCAAGCCTTCTTTCACCTTCGCCATTTTGTTGCGGTTTTTGCGGTTCAACCCGCGCACTTCGTCGGCGGATTTGACGCTCATCACGCCCATGCCATAAGTACCCGCGTCGGCTTTGACGATAACGAAAGGCTGGTCGGTAATGCCCAATTCGTCGTATTTGGCTTGAATTTTTGCCAGCACGCGTTCTACCGCTTCCGCCAACGCGTCTTCACCTTCGCGCTCTTGGAAGTCCAACCCGCCGATTTTTTCGAAATACGGGTTAATCTGCCATTCGTCGATGTCAATCAGCTTGGCAAATTCGGCGGCGACTTGGTTGTATGCGCTGAAATGTTCTGTTTTACGGCGCGTCGTCCAACCGCCGTGCAGCGGAGGCAATACGGTTTGGCTGATGCCTTTGAGAATGTCGGGAACGCCCGCGGACAAGTCGTTGTTCAACAAGACGACGCAAGGCGAGAAGCCGTCGGCAAGATGGACGCGCTCGCGGGTACGCAATAGCAATAAAGGTTCCAGCAGGATTTTGTCGCCCAGCGCGGTTTCAAACTCGGTCGGCTCGGTAACTTCCGGATTCAGGCTGCCCAAACGGACTTCATACCCTGCCGAGCGCAAAATCTCGCTGAGTGCGTAAACGTTTTGCAGGTAGAACGTGTTGCGGGTATGGTTTTCGGGAATAATCAATACGGATTTTGCCGTTTCGCAGGCACGTTGTACCGCATCTTGCGCCGCCACTGCCGCCAGCGGGATGAAATTCGGATTCAGGTTGTTGAAGCCGCCGGGGAACAGGTTCATATCAATAGACGAAATTTTATAACCGGCATTGCGGATGTCGACCGAACCGTAAAACGGCGGGCGGTGTGCGTTCCATTGCGAACAGAACCATGCTTCGATTTTGGCGTGGTTGCACAGGATTTTCGCTTCAAACGCCTGAAGTTGCGACAGATGTTCGGCAGCCATAACCGGTAATTTCATTCTCTATACCTCTGTTGTCGGATGTGGGATACGGATGGAAATGATAGTGCTTTTTTAGGCGGTACGACAAGCATTGTTTCAAATAAAATACCTCTTTTTGTCAACAATTCTACAATTTGTCCAATTTTTAAAAGTTATTTTTAGATTTTTACGGGAAAATGTAGAAATTAGACAAATTTCTATTGCACTACCCCTGTAAAAAGCCTAAAATCCGCCCATTAAAACAAACCATCTACTCCTATTATTAATAAGCAAAGATAACCCATCATGAGCGCACAAACCCTCTACGACAAACTCTGGAACAGCCACGTCGTCCGCGAAGAAGAAGACGGCACTGTCCTACTCTATATCGACCGTCATTTAGTGCACGAAGTTACCAGCCCGCAAGCGTTTGAAGGCCTGAAAATGGCGGGACGCAAGCTGTGGCGTATCGACAGCGTCGTCTCCACCGCCGACCACAACACCCCGACCGGCGATTGGGACAAAGGCATCCAAGACCCGATTTCCAAGCTGCAAGTCGATACTTTGGACAAAAATATCAAAGAGTTCGGCGCACTTGCCTACTTCCCGTTCATGGATAAAGGTCAGGGCATCGTTCATGTTATGGGACCGGAACAAGGCGCGACCCTGCCCGGCATGACCGTCGTCTGCGGCGACTCGCACACCTCTACCCACGGCGCATTCGGCGCACTGGCACACGGTATCGGCACTTCCGAAGTCGAACACACCATGGCGACCCAGTGTATTACCGCGAAAAAATCCAAATCCATGCTGATTACCGTTGAAGGTCGTCTGAAACCGGGCGTTACCGCCAAAGACGTCGCTCTCTACATTATCGGACAAATCGGCACGGCAGGCGGCACTGGCTACGCCATCGAGTTCGGCGGCGAAGCCATCCGCAGCCTTTCGATGGAAGGCCGCATGACCCTGTGCAACATGGCGATTGAAGCAGGTGCGCGCTCCGGCATGGTTGCCGTCGATCAAACCACCATCGACTATGTTAAAGACAAACCCTTCGCACCCAAAGGCGAAGCGTGGGACAAAGCCGTCGAATACTGGCGCACGCTGGTTTCCGACGAAGGCGCGGTATTCGACAAAGAATACCATTTCAAAGCCGAAGACATCGAACCGCAAGTAACATGGGGCACATCGCCTGAAATGGTTTTGGACATCAGCGGCAAAGTGCCGAATCCTGCCGAAGAAACTGATCCCGTCAAACGCAGCAGCATGGAACGCGCCCTCGAATACATGGGCTTGGAAGCCGGCACGCCGCTGAACGAAATCCCCGTCGACATCGTATTCATCGGCTCCTGCACCAACAGCCGCATCGAAGATTTGCGCGAAGCCGCCGCCGTCGCCAAAGGCCGTAAAAAAGCCGACAACGTACAGCGCGTGTTAATCGTTCCCGGTTCCGGCTTGGTCAAACGGCAGGCGGAACAGGAAGGTTTGGACAAAATCTTCATCGACGCCGGTTTCGAATGGCGCGAACCGGGCTGCTCGATGTGCCTCGCCATGAACGCCGACCGCCTCACTCCGGGCCAACGCTGCGCCTCCACTTCCAACCGCAACTTCGAAGGCCGCCAAGGCAACGGCGGGCGCACCCATTTGGTCAGCCCTGCTATGGCTGCTGCCGCGGCGGTCAACGGACGCTTTACCGACATCCGTACTATGGCATAATCTTTCAGACGACCTTGCATAACCACCAAAGGTCGTCTGTAACCACCATCTCCGCGCAAAGGAGATTCTCCAACTCTTAAATCAAGGAATCCAATGATGAACAAACTGTTGATAACCACCCTTGCTGCCCTTACCCTGGCTGCCTGCTCCAGCACTTGGTCCGGAGCGAAAGATGACGCTAGCCGCAACTGGGATAAAACAGAAAACGCTGCCGAGCGCGGCTGGGACAAAACCAAAGCTGCCGTGAAAAAAGGCGGTAACGCTGTTGGCCGCGGCATGACCCATGTCGGCGAAAAAATTGAAGAAGCTACTGAATAAACTGCTATCTTTACACAAGGCTGCCTAAAATATATTTTCAGGCAGCCTACTACGCAAACAATAAGAGTTATAAAAACCTTTACTCAAACCACCGTTTATATTCATGTAACTCCGCATTTTTTCATTTATACGAACTATTGCCTTTTGTGAAGATGCCGAATATTATTAGTAATACAGTAACACAGACTGTACTTTTCAAACTATTAGGAGCTTCAAATGAAAAAATTCGCCCTCATTGCTTTGACCGCTATGACCTTGCTGTCTGCCTGCAATACCATTTCCGGCATGGGAAAAGATGTCAGCGCCGCCGGTAACGCAGTCAGCGGTTCCGCTGAGTCTGTAAAAAATTACTAATCCAAAATCCAATTTCACGCAGGAATCCATACATGAAGAAATTTGCCCTAATCGCACTGACCGCGATGACCTTGCTCTCTGCCTGCAACACTATTTCAGGCGTAGCTAAAGACGTCAGCGCCGCCGGTACTGCTGTCAGCAATACCGCTGAAAATGTCAAAACCTACTGACTAAACAAAATTTAAACGTAAATGCCCCGGAAATCGGGGCATTTTATAATCCTCGACAAACGAAAAAGTACAGAACATGAAAGCCTTTACCAAAATCACCGCTATAGTCGCCCCCCTCGACCGCAGCAACGTCGATACCGACGCCATCATCCCCAAACAATTTTTAAAATCCATCAAACGAAGCGGCTTCGGTCCCAATGCCTTTGACGAATGGCGTTACCTCGACCACGGCGAACCGGGCATGGACAACAGCAAACGCCCGTTGAACCCCGATTTTTCACTGAACCAGCCGCGTTACCAAGGCGCGCAAATCCTGTTGACGCGCAAAAACTTCGGCTGCGGCTCCTCGCGCGAACACGCCCCTTGGGCATTGGACGACTACGGTTTCCGCGCCGTCATCGCCCCCAGCTTCGCCGACATCTTCTTCAACAACTGCTACAAAAACGGCCTCCTGCCGATCGTGCTGACCGAAGAACAAGTTGATCAGCTCTTCAAAGAAGTCGAAGCAACCGAAGGCTATCAGCTCTCCATCGACCTTGCCGAGCAAACCCTGACCACGCCTAGCGGCGAAACGTTCAAATTCGACATTACCGAACACCGCAAACACTGCCTCTTAAACGGTTTGGACGAAATCGGTCTGACCCTGCAACACGCCGACGAAATCCGCGATTTCGAAGAAAAACGCCGCCAAAGCCAGCCTTGGCTGTTTAACGGTTAATAAACGATGAGGTCGTCTGAAAACGAGCGTAGCTAGTTTTCAGACGACCTTTTTTCATCTCTCCTTCAAAACACATGATTACCGACACCATCACCAACGCCGCACGCTACACCGCGCTGCACCCCGACTTCGCCGATGCCGTCCGCCTGTTGCAAACGCTGGATTTCGCCGCCCTGCCCGACGGACAAGTGCCGTGTGCAAACCCAAACATCCGCCTCTTTATCGGTAGCGAACCAATGAGGAGCAAAGCCGATGCCAAGCCCGAAGCGCATTTGAAACACATCGACATCCAAGTCCCTATCAGCGGAGAGGAAACCTACGGCTGGATAGACAGAGGTCGTCTGAAAAACGGTTTGGGCTACGACGAAAAGCGCGACATCGAATTTTTCGACTGCGAACCGGAAACCTGGCTCACACTCCAACCGGGTGAGTTTGCCCTCTTCTTTCACAACGACGCGCATGCTCCGCTGGTGGGTGAAGAAAAGTTCATACGCAAAGCTGTCTTTAAAATCCGTATCGAAGCAGAACGTTACTGATTTCCTTCAATTCTTCACAAATACTGTAAAACTTGGCTACATCGCCCATCGCGTTCCCGACGAATCCGCCTGCATGATTTCCACGCAGCTTTATCGATGCCACAATGGTACAATCAGCCTCGTTCAAGCAAACCGACCTGCAAACAGACACAAAAGGTCGTCTGAAAACACCATCCTAAAAAATGGAAAACGCATCGCCGTTTTCAGACGACCTTCCCTTTTCCAAACCCTCATAAGGATTTTGCCATGACCAAACATATCGCCATCCTCCGAGGCGACGGCATCGGTCCCGAAATCGTCGCCGAAACTGTCCGCGTACTCGACAAACTCATCGCCCAAGGCTTGGATGCCAGCTACGAATACGCCCCATTAGGCGGCGAAGCCTACGACGAATACGGCCATCCCTATCCCGAATTTACGCAAAACCTCTGCCGCAAAGCCGATGCCGTCCTGCTCGGCGCGGTCGGCAGCCCGCAATACGACAATCTCGACCGCCCGCTGCGCCCCGAACGCGGCTTGCTTGCCATCCGCAAAGACCTGAACCTGTTTGCCAACCTGCGTCCCGCCATTCTCTACCCCGAGCTTGCCAACGCCTCCACGCTCAAACCCGAAATCGTCGCAGGTCTCGACATCCTCATCGTGCGCGAACTCACCGGCGACATCTACTTCGGCGAACCGCGCGGCATCCGTGTTCTGGAAAACGGCGAACGCGAAGGCTACAACACCATGAAATACAGCGAAAGCGAAATCCGCCGCATCGCCCACGTCGCCTTCCAATCCGCCCAAAAACGCAGCAAAAAAGTCTGCTCCGTCGGCAAAGCCAACGTCTTGGAAACCACCGAACTGTGGCGTGAAATCTTTGAAGAAATCGGCAAAGAATACCCCGACGTCGAACTCTCCCACATGTATGTGGACAACGCCGCCATGCAGCTCGTGCGCGCGCCCAAACAATTCGACGTCATCGCCACCGGCAACATCTTCGGCGACATCCTCTCCGACGAAGCCTCCATGCTGACCGGCTCCATCGGCATGCTGCCCTCCGCCTCGCTGGACGAAAACGGCAAAGGTCTGTACGAACCGTCACACGGCTCCGCCCCGGACATCGCCGGACAAAACAAAGCCAACCCGCTTGCCACTATCCTGTCGCTTGCCATGCTGCTGCGTTACAGCCTGAACGACGAAGCCCGCGCGCAACAAGTCGAAAGCGCCGTCCAAAAAGTGCTGCAACAAGGCTTGCGCACCGGCGATATTTACGAAGAAGGCACGAAACTCGTTTCCTGCTCCGAAATGGGCGACGCAGTACTCGCCGCCTTGTAAAAGGTCGTCTGAAAACAAGAGTACGTTTTAAGCAAAATGCGCGGAAAACTCCGCGCATTTTTTCAGACGATTTTTATAGCTTTTTGAGACCTTATCGAGAATGATACGGGACAGGTTATATAGTGGATTAACTTTAAATCAGGACAAGGCGACGAAGCCGCAGACAGTACAGATAGTACGGAACCGATTCACTTGGTGCTTCAGCACCTTAGAGAATCGTTCTCTTTGAGCTAAGGTGAGGCAACGCGGTACTGGTTTAAAGTTAATCCACTATAGTCTCATTCCCTCTTCTGCCTCCGCCTGCCTGATAACCCAAAACAAAGCAAAAAACAGTAAAAGGTCGTCTGAAACCCTTTTCAGACGACCTTTACTATTGAAATATGGCATAATCAAAAGCATCAAAAATATCTGACAAGGAATCCCTATCGTGAGTATTTCCCTGCCCCAATACCTGCTTTACCTGCAATATATGCTTGCGGGTGTAGTGATGACTGTCGTTTTCGGCGCGGTGTATCTGCGGATTACGCCTGCGGAAGAGTTGCGGCTGATTAAAAACGGCAACCTTGCCTGCGCCTTATCGTTTGGCGGCGCGCTGGTCGGATTTTGTCTGACGCTCGCATCCAGCATTGCCCACAGCGTCAGTTTCGTCGATTTTATCCTGTGGGGCCTTGCCGCGGCAGTGATTCAAATTTTGGTGTATTTTGCCGCCACGATGATGATTAAAGGCGCAACGGAAGAACTTATCGGCAACAACGTCGCCGTCGGCGCGCTGTTTGGAGCAGTGTCCGTGTCCATCGGCATCTTGAATGCCGCCTGTTTGACCTGATTTATATAACCGGTTTACAAAATATACGGCTGACCGCATTTCCGCTCCGCTCCGTGTTATCCCATTCTTCAAAATAAGGAACCGCAATGTTCAACTTTATCAAGAAACAGTTTATCGACGTCATCCAATGGCCGAATCCCGACGACAGCCTGCTGATGTGGCGTTTCCCGATTGCCGATGAGGAAATTCAAAACGGCGCGAGCCTGACTGTGCGCGAGGCGCAGATGGCGATGTTTGTCGATGAGGGTGTAACCGCCGATGTGTTCGGACCGGGGCGTTATACGCTCAACACGCAAACGCTGCCGTTGCTGACCAACCTGAAAAACTGGGACAAACTCTTTGAATCCCCGTTTAAATCCGACGTTTACTTTTTCAATACCAAACAACAGCTTGCTCGGAAATGGGGGACGTCGCAACCCGTTACCGTACGCGATGCCGAGTTCGGTGCGGTGCAGTTGCGCTCGTTCGGTATGTACGCCTACCGCATCAGCGATCCGGCAAAATTCTTCAAAGAAGTCAGCGGTGTAGCAGCGGAATACAGCGGCGTCGAGTTGGAAACCCAGTTGCGCAATATCGCCGTCACCCAACTCGCGGCGGCGTTCGGCAGCTCAGGCATTCCGTTTCTGGATATGGCGGCAAACCAAGTTTTGCTGTCGCAGAAAATCGGCGAACTGCTCGGCGCAGAATTTGCCAAACTCGGCTTGACGCTGGAAAACTTCACCGTCGAAAGCATCACTCTGCCTGCCGTCATCCAAGAAGCCTTGGATAAGAAAATTTCCATGGGCGTCATCGGCGACTTGGGACGCTACACCCAATACCAAACCGCCGAATCCATCCCGCTCGCCGCGCAAAACGAAGGCGGACTTGCCGGAATCGGCGCAGGCTTGGGTGTGGGCGCAGGAGTCGGTCAGGCAATGGCAGGTGCGATGGCGGGCATGATGCAACCCGCGGCGCAATCGGCAGCCCAACCTGCGCAAAACGTTCAAACGGCTTCCGAAGAACCGCAGGCAAAATTGGCGAAACTCAAATCTTTGCTGGACGGCGGCTTGATTGCTCAAGAGGATTACGATAAAGCCAAAGCGGAAGTGTTGAAGCAGTTGATCGGCTGATGAAAGAGGTCGTCTGAAAACGGTTTCAGACGACCTTTGGCGGTTTAATCGGTCTATACGGTGAAATCCAGCCGTCGATATTTCGACTTTTAAAACCCAATCCGTTCCACACTATTGCAAGGTCGTCTGAAACTTCCAACCCACTTCCGAAAAGCAAACATGTCAAACACCCCCTTCTTTAAAACCGATTGCCCGAGCTGCGGCGCGCCTGTCGAAGCGCATTCCGCCTCAGCCGTTACGCTGGTGTGCGGCTACTGCAACAGCATGCTGGTGCGGCAGGATGACGGTATCGTCGATTCCGGCCGCGATTCCGCATTGCTGGAAGATTTCAGCCCGCTGCAAATCGGTACGACCGGCACATTCGTTACGCAACGCTTCACCCTGGTCGGACGGCTTCAGGTGCAATACGACGACGGTGCATGGAACGAATGGTACGCGCTGTTTGACGACGGCAGGACGGGCTGGCTTTCGGAAGCAGGCGATTTGTATGTGATGACCATGCCCGTCGAAACCGACAACCCGCCGAGCTTTGAGGACATTCGGGCGGGATTTAGCGAACTGACTTTCCAAAACAAACGCTATGTCGCCTCAGACGTGCGCCGCATCAGCCTGAAACGCGCTGCCGCGCAGGGTGAGCTGCCGTTTGTTTTGGACGAAGACCGTCAGAACAAAGTCTCAGACTGGCGTTGCGAAGACCTTTTCATCACGCTCGACTACAGCGGCGACACCCCCGAAACCTTCTTCGGCCGCATGGTGAACTTGGATGATTTGAAGCTGGAAAACACCCGCAGCGAAGACGAAATCAAAGAAAGCGCAGGCCGTCTGAAAGGCAGCATCGCCTCTGAGAACTGCCCCAACTGCGGCTCGTCCGTCCACTGGGTCAACGGCCTCACCTCCCATCTCAACTGCCCAAGCTGCGGCAGCGAATTGGCAATCGGCAAAGACAAAGCCGAACTCATTACTGCCAACGCCATGCGCACGGCGCAGCAAAGCCTGTTTACCTTGCCCGTCGGCAGACAAGGCCGTCTGAAAAACCGCGAATTTTACGTTATGGGAGCGGTCAGATACGCCGAAACCGACGCACAGGAAACATTCGACAACCTGTTCAACGGCGCCAACCGCGTGCTCACGCCCGAAGGCCAATGGTCGGAATATCTGCTTTACAACCCGACGCAAGGTTTCCTGTGGCTGGTCGAATCAGATGACGGCTGGAGCCTTTCCCAAACCCAAAACACATGGCCGCGCCTCGACCGAAACCGCCAACCGCAAGGCTGCGGCAAACTTTACGACTACGGCGGCAGGGTCGAAGTCGCGGCCGGTGCGTTCTACTGGCGCATCCGCAGCGGCGATTTGAACTATTACAGCGACTACCGCGACGGACAAAACCGCAAACTTTCTGCCGAATTGAACACGCACGAAATGGCATGGAGCAAAAGCGTGCCGGTTGATTACAGCGAAATTGCCGAGGCATTTAGTCTGAGCAGCCGCGCACCGCATTACACCGCAAAAATGGCGGCAGACGGTATTGATAAATCACTGAGAATCGTGATGACCGCCATCTTGGTCGTCGTCAACCTTCCCGCGCTGCTGACCGACGGCAACTCTGCCGGCTCCTTCGTGATCATTATAGGAGCCTGGTTGCTGTGGACTATGGGCAAAGAAGACGGGGACGAGGATTAATCATGTCGAGAGCCACTTACATCATTTTCAGCACCATTATCATCATTATCTCCATGATCATCAGCTACGGTTCTTCCGATTCCGACGGCTCGCGTATGCACTCCGGCGGCTATTACGGCGGCGGAGGTTTCTCTGGAGGTCATAAATGACCCATATCCCCGGCAACCACGGTCTTTTAGATTTATATGGCTGTGATCAAGCTGTCTTGAAAGATGAAGGTCGTCTGAAAACCGTCCTCAAAGCCGCAGCCCAAGCCGCAGAAGCCACCATCCTTGCCGAGCGTTTCCACACCTTCGGCGGGGCAGGCGGCATTACCGGCATATTATTGCTTGCCGAATCCCACATCAGCATCCACACTTGGCCGGAACACCGCTTCGCCGCCATAGACGCATTTATCTGCGGCGGCATGAAGTTGGAAAAAGTGAAGGAAGTATTGTGCAGGGAATTGGCAGCAGAGCGGGCAGTTTGGACGGTTGAACAACGTGGCGAAGGAATATTGGACGATATAGAGCTGCCAATAGAACAATAAAACCTATAAAAGTCGTCTGAAACCGTCTTGATGTTTTCAGACGACCTCTCAGAACCCTAAACCAACATCCAACCCCATGCCGACACGCCGTCAATTCCTCAGTTATACCGCCGCGCTTGCCGCCGCTTCCTCTTTCTCTTGGCTGACTTATAACCGCCTCAACCGCAAACCGCCGGTTTCCGTCAACCGCGTCGGGCTGCCGTTGGGGCATTTGTTGCGCGACGGGAAATTGCTCAGCCCACCAAGCCGCCGTTACGAATGCAATACGCTGATACTCGGCAGCGGCGCGGCGGGTTTGGGGGCGTTGTGGTATTTGGCGAAATACGGTCATCGTGATGTATTGCTGGCGGAAGGGTTCGAGCGCAACGGCAACAATGCCGCCTACGCCGCTTCAGACGGCCTGAAAGCGCCGAGTGGCGCGCATTATCTTGCGTTGCCGTCGAAAGAGAGCGCGTATGTGCGCGAGATGCTGGCGGATTTTGGTATCTTGCAATCGGACAGCAGTTTCAGGGAAACCGATTTGGTTTACGCGCCCGAGTCGCGCCTTTTGTATCAGGATAAATGGCAGGAACACCTGTTGCCGAAAGAAGATGCGGATTCCAAACGCTTTTTTGATTTAATCGGTCGTCTGAAACAGGCTTACGGCAGCGACGGCAAAAAGATTTTCGCCATTCCGATAGCCCTGTCATCGGCAGACGAAACGTGGCGCAAACTCGATAGCCTGACGTTCAAAAAATGGCTTACGCAAGAAGGCTACACTTCGCCCGAACTCTTGTGGTATCTCGATTACTGCTGCCGCGACGATTACGGGCAGGGCATAGCGCAAGTATCTGCCTTTGCCGGACTGCATTACTTCGCCGCCCGCAACAGCGCGGAAACCGTCCTCACTTGGCCCGAAGGTTTGGCGCACCTTTCCGAAAGCCTGCGCCGCCATGCCGGTTTGCAGGAAGGTTGGCAATGGTCGTCTGAAAACCGAATCCGCCTAGACAAACCCGCTTCCGTTAACGCTTCCGCCGTCAAAATCAAGCCTCTTTCAGACGACCGTATCGAAGTTTGGCTGCGCGACAATTCAAGCGGCGAAACCGTCGCCCTGACTGCAAGACACGTTATTTCCGCCATGCCGTTGATGGTCGTCGCCCGCATCGTCGAAAATCCCGCGCAATACGGTTTGAACATTCCCGAATACGCCCCGTGGTTGGTCGCCAATTTCGAGCTGCACAGCTTCCCGAAAGAAAAAAATAACAGCGAAACCGCGTGGGACAACGTCATCTACGGCAGCCAAGGACTCGGCTACGTTGTTGCCACCAACCAGCTCATCCGTGTCGCCCGCCCCGAACGTACCATCTTCACCGCCTATGCCGCACTCAACCACGACACCCCGCAAGCCGTCCGCCGCCAACTGCTCGACGCCACCGACGAAGCACTGCGCGACTTCTCCGCCAAAGACTTGATCGCCGCCTACGGAGAAGGCTTCTGGCAACACGTTTCCCACGTTGATGTTACGGTGCGCGGACACGGCATGAGCGTACCGAAAGTCGGTTATCTGAACGACGAATCTTTGTTAAAAATCAGAAACCGAGCGTCAGGATTGCTGTTTGCCCACAGCGATTTGAGCGGCTATTCGGTATTTGAAGAAGCCTTGTATTGGGGCGTGGAAGCGGCACGGAAGGTGTTGGAACTGGGCTGACTACTGCAAAAAAGGTCGTCTGAAAAAACAAAGATAAAAGGTTTGAAATCCAATGCAGGAAGCCCGATAGCCCTTTCAACCCGTTTTCACTATAATCCCCATTTCCCCACCCCACTCCCGCGCCATGCCTAAAGCCACTTTCTACACCCACGCCGCCGACCCCGCCGCCTTCGCCTGCCGCCTGATTGCGCGCGCCATACGCGACGGCGGACAGATATTGGTGTGGTCGGATTCTGCCGAGACCATCCGCCGCCTCGACCGCGACCTTTGGCAGCAACTCCCCGAAAGTTTCATTCCGCACGAAATTTGGCAACCCGACCAACCCATGTCGTCTGAAACACCCGTATGGCTCGCGTTCGGCGATACTTTGCCCGTCGTACCTGAAAACGCCACCGTCCTTAATCTCTCGCCCGACTTTTGGAACGAAGCCCCTGTCATCCCCGCCCGCGTACTCGAAATCGTAGGCAGCAGTTTGGAAGAACTTGCAGACGCCCGCGAACGCTTCAGCGCATACAGACAAATCGGCTTTACCATCGAACACCACAATATGACAGACAAAGCCTAAAATCTAAGGTCGTCTGAAAACGGCTTTACACGATAAGCCGAAAATTTAAACAGCCTTGATTCCTTTTGATTCAAACTGGGCTATAATCCCGACTTTCTTTTACTGACCCTTTCAAAAGACGAAAACACTATGAACAAAACTTTTAAATTCAGCGCATTGGCAATCGCCGCCGCATTGGCACTGACCGCCTGCGATAAAAAAGACGCCAATAAACCTGCCGCAGCCTCTGCTCCCGCATCTGCATCCGCAGCTTCCGGCGCATCTGCCGCAACCGATACGTCTTCCATCGGCACACCGACCCAACAAGCCAGCTACGCAATGGGTATGGACATCGGCAGATCTTTGAAACAAATGAAAGATCAAGGTGCGGAAATCGATATGAAAGTCTTCATCGAAGCCATGCAGGCTTCTTATGAAGGCAAAGAAAACAAAATGACCGAAGCCCAAGCGCAAGAAGTCATGATGAAATTCCTGACCGAACAACAAACCAAAGCCGCAGAAAAACTTCAAGCCGATGCCAAAGCCAACTTGGAGAAAGGCGAAGCGTTCCTCAAAGAAAATGCGACTAAAGAAGGCGTGAAAACCACCGCTTCCGGCCTGCAATACAAAATCACCAAAGAAGGTGAAGGCAAACAGCCTACCAAAGACGACATCGTCGTTGTCGAATACGAAGGCCGCCTGATTGACGGTACCGTCTTCGACAGCAGCAAAGCCAACGGCAGCCCTGCCACCTTCCCCGTCAGCCAAGTCATCCCTGGCTGGACCGAAGGCATCCAGCTCCTGAAAGAAGGCGGCGAAGCCACATTCTATATCCCGTCCAAACTTGCCTACCGCGATCAGGCAGTTCCCGGTGGTAAAATCGGTCCGAATTCCACTTTGGTATTCGACGTGAAGCTGGTTAAAATCGGCAAACCCGAAGACTTCCAGCCTGCCCCAGGTCAAGTTGACATCAAAAAAGTCCAATAAGCCCGCGCTTTAACCCAATGCCCGAACCCAATCCGTTTCGGGCATTTTTCATTACAAATCCACCCCAACTGCCGTCATCTGTTTTCAGGCAGCAACGGTACGGTTTATCCGTTTCAGACGACCTTTGCAAATCCGATTCCCATCAATATCACGCATAGCATTCCGATTTTATTTTGCTATACAATGACTGCCTGAAAAAACCCGAAAGCCCAACACCATGAAAAACATCGTTATCCTCATCTCCGGCCGCGGCAGCAATATGCAGGCCATCGTCAATGCCGCCATTCCCGACGCCCGCATCGCCGCCGTCCTCAGTAACAGCGCAACTGCCGCCGGACTGGCTTGGGCAGCCGAGCGCGGCATCGCCACCGACAGCCTCAACCACAAAGACTTCCCCAGCCGCCTCGATTTCGACCAAGCCATGATGGAGAAAATCGATGCCTATCAACCTGATTTGGTCGTCCTCGCAGGCTTTATGCGCATCCTCACGCCCGAATTCTGCGCCCATTACTCAAACCGCCTGATCAACATCCACCCGTCCATCCTCCCCGCCTTCACCGGCCTGCACACCCACGAACGCGCCCTTGAAGCCGGCTGCCGCGTCGCAGGCTGCACCATCCATTTTGTAACCCCCGAGCTGGACTGCGGTCCGATTATCTCGCAAGGCATCGTCCCGATCCTCGACGGCGACACGCCCGACGACGTTGCCGCACGCGTCCTGACCGTCGAACACCGCCTTTTCCCGCAAGCCGTTGCCGATTTCGTTGCAGGTCGTCTGAAAATCGAAGGCAACCGCGTATTCAATTCAGAGCGCAACGCCGAAGGACAAACCCTCTTGGCTTAAAACCCTTAAAAGGCCGGATAAACTCCGGCCTTTTGCATTTCTATAATTAATTATTCATATCCTAACGAACTAAGCTTTATAATAATCGATTTAACCGATTGCAAAACAACGTTTTTCACGACATCAAATATATAGAGGAATGCCATGAAACCCTATCTTCGCACTTTATCCCTAAACCTAACGATAGCTGCATTTGCATCACCCGTATTTATCTCTAGCGCCTATGCCGCCAACTTACCGCAATCCGTCTCCCTGCAATATGCCGGACACTACAACGGACTCACCCTGCCCGCGACCATGACCTTTACCCGCAACGGTAAAGGCTACAAAGTCGTATCGACCATCAAAGTCCCGCTCTACCATATCCGTTTCGAATCCGGCGGCAGCATCAACGGCAACACCATCCGCCCGAGTTACTACAAAGACGTCCGCGGCGGCAAAACCTATGCCGAAGCCAAATTTAGAGGCAATCAGGTTACCTACGGTAAAACAGGCGAGCTGCAAACCGAAACGGTCGGTGGCAACATCAGCGATTTATTCACACTGGCATGGCAGCTTGCCGCCAACGATGCAAAACTGCCTGCCCGTCTGAGCATCACCAACGGCAAAAAAATCTATCCCGTCAGCGGTATGAGCAAAATCGGCAGCGGCAGCTATACCCTGAACGGCAAAGCCACACCCGTCGAAAAATACCGCGTACAACGCGGCGATGACACTGTAACCTATTCTTTCGCCACTGCCTTGGGCAACATCCCCGCCCAAATCAGCTATACCGACGACGGCAAAACCTACGATTTGAAACTGACTTCCGTCAGCATCAACGGCAAACCTGTCAAACCCTAAAATCCCTAACTAAAAAGGTCGTCTGAAAACCATTTTCAGACGACCTTTCTTCTTTCAAAACCCTACTTAAACCACGACTTAATCCGTGCAAACAAAGACATACTTTGTTTTTCGAAATTCTCCGCCTGTGCAGGCACTGGCAGCGCATTGCGGATCACTTTCATACCGGCAAAGGTTTGGGCGACGGGCATGATTTCGATGGAGTTGACGTTCATGTGTGCCGGACGCTGATAAAGCCATAGAGCCGTATCCGCAATGTCTTGCGGCTGAATGGATTCAACATTTTCATAAACCTTTTTCGCCCGCTCGTCATCGCCCTTAAAGCGGACGTTGGAAAACTCGGTACCGCCGCACAAACCCGGCTCGATATTGGTGACGCGGATGTTTTTATCCGCCAATTCCGCACGCAGGTTCATGCTGAACTGGCGCACAAACGCCTTGGTCGCGCCGTACACATTGCTGCCTTCATAGGCATAGCTGCCGGCAATCGAACCCAGATTCATAATATAGCCTTGTTTGCGTTCCGCCATTTGCGGCAAGATTTGGCGCGTCAGGAAAGTCAGACCAACGATATTCGTTTGAATCATGGTTTCCCAATCGCTGAAATCTGCCTTGTCCGCCGTTTCCAAACCCAAAGCCAATCCGGCGTTGTTGATCAGGCAATCGATTTCGGCAAAATTTTCAGGCAGGCTGTCGAGCGCGTTGCGTATCGACTCGGTACGCGAAACGTCCATTTCCAAAGGATAAAACCGCTCGCCCAATTCGGCTGCCAATGCCTGCAGTTTCTCGCCGCGCCGTGCCGCACCGATAACGGAATAACCGGCCTGTACAAACGTGCGGCACATCGCCTCGCCGAAACCGGCTGACGCGCCGGTAACCAAAATCGCCATAACTATTTCCTTTCTTTTCTCGTTTTGTAAACCCATTTCAGGTATGATTACGACTTTTCAGACGACCTCTTCGGATGTCGTCTGAAAAATATGAATAACAAAATACTATCACAGGACACCAAAGCCATGAATACCAAACTCTTCTCAGCGGCGCTGCTCGCTGCCCTGACCCTTGCTGCCTGCGGCGGCGGCGCACCCGCGCAACCCAAAGGTCCGATCTCCGAAGACCGTACCACCGCGTTCAAATCCATGATGCCCGAGTTCTCCAGCATGGGCAAAATGGTAAAAGGCGAAGAGCCTTACGACGTGGAAAAATTCAAGCAGGCTGCGGCAACTTTTGCCGAAACCAGCAAAAAACCTTTCACCTTCTTCCAATCTGACGACAAAGGCAACGGCCGCGCCCTGCCTGCGGTTTGGTCTGATGCGGCCAAATTCAAAGCCGAAGAGGACAAATTCGCCGCAGCCGTTGAAAAACTGAACGCCGCCGCACAAACCGGCAAGCTGGAAGAAATCAAAACCGCTTACGGCGAAACCGGCGCAAGCTGCAAATCCTGCCACGACACCTTCCGCGCTCCGGAAGAATAAGCTGCTGCGCAGAAACGCAAAAAGGTCGTCTGAAATCCGGTTTCAGACGACCTTTTGAGTTTCGATGAACAGGAAAAAAGTCATATCCTATAGTGGATTAAATTTAAATCAGGACAAGGCGACGAAGCCGCAGACAGTACAGATAGTACGGCAAGGCGAGACAACGCCGTAATGGTTTAAAGTTAATCCACTATAACATTGCAGACAAGTATCCCAAACCCGCTTTTTGTATCGCTGTCATTTCCCTTTTTCGCGCAGACGCAAGCCGATATGACGCTACCCATTCCCGACAAGGCGCGCTTACCCTGATTTTTGCGATTTGGCGCGGCGCACGGTAATGCTCTCGCCCCCGATACCCCAGTTATCCATATCCACTTCGTCAATGACGACGACCGTGGTCTGCGGATTTTTATTCAATACACGGGCAAGCAACTCGGTAACGCCATGGATAAGCTCGGCTTTCTGTTCGGCACTCGGAGCCTCGCTACCGCCCGTTACCTTGATATTGACGTAAGGCATCATTGTCCTTTCTAAGATGTAGTAATTCAAATAACCCGATTCATACCGTCCTTCTTGCTCCCGCCTGCGCAGGAAGAGAAATATAGTGGATTAACTTTAAACCAGTACAGCGTTACCTCGCCTTAGCTCAAAGAGAACGATTCTCTAAGGTGCTGAAGCACCAAGTGAATCGGTTCCGTACTACCTGTACTGTCTGCGGCTTCGTCGCCTTGTCCTGATTTTTGTTAATCCACTATAACTGCTTAGAAACGTCCTGTTTTTATTTTATTCCGCCTTAGGCGATGAGTTTAAAAGTCGTCTGAAATCCGGTTTTAGACGACCTCATCATTATCAGGCATTCATCTTGTCTTCAAACGCCGCCAAAATCCGCGCGACTTCTTCTGCGTCTTTGACCGCCCTTACCTCGTCAAACAATTCCTGCGCTTCTCCAAACTCTTTCTTCATCATGCCCAGCCATTGTTTCAGACGGGCGACGGGGTATTTGTTGTTTGCTTCTTTGGCGAGACACAAATGGAAAAATTGATTTATCCACTTCGACACTTCGGCGAAATCGGTATCACGGACGGTTTCGCCGTTTTCGTATTGTTTGATTTGGCGTGCCAAATCAGGGCGGATGACGGCGCCGCGTCCGAGCATGACGCTGTTGCAGCCCGTCATCTCTTTAATGCCGATATAGTCTTTGAGGCTGAACACGTCGCCGTTGGCGGTTACGGGGATGGCGACGTGTTCGCGGATTTTGCGTATCCATTCCCAATGCGCGGGCGGTTCGTAGCCTTCGACTTTGGTGCGGGCGTGTACGGTCAGGGCGCAGGCTCCGCCTTCGGCAATGGCGGCGGCGCATTCGAGCGCGAGGCTTTTGTCTTCGTAGCCGAGCCGCATTTTGCCGGTGAGCGGGATGTGTTCGGGCAGGCGTTGGCGCAGGGTTTTGACGATATGGTGGATGAGGTCGGGTTCTTTGAGCAGGACGGCGCCGCCTTTGTGTTTGTTGACCGTCGGCGCGGGACAACCGAAGTTGAGGTCGATTTTGTCCGCACCGAAGCGGACGGCTTCCAAAGCGTTGACCGCCATATTGTCGGCGTCGCTGCCCAAAAGCTGAACGGTACAGGGCGTGCCGGCGGGGGTCTTGTTGCCGTTGGCGATTTCGGGGGCGTATTTGAGCCAGGTGGAACGGGAATGGACGGTGTGGGTAATGCGGACGAACTCGCTGACGCATTCGTCGTAGCCGCCGATACGGGTCAGCAAATCGCGCATCACATCGTCCACCAGCCCCTGCATGGGCGCAAGGATAAGCTGCATATCGGAGGAGGTCGTCTGAAAAAAGGAAATGCGTATTGTAGCGGTATATCGGTTAAAATACACGCTTTCCACATGGACGGCGCAAGCGATGGCGATGAACGAAAAAATCCGTTTGATTATCGATACCGACCCCGGGCAGGACGATGCCGCAGCCATTTTGGCGGCACACGGTCTGGCACGGCGCGGCTTGGTCGATTTTTTGGGCATGACCGTCGTCGCCGGCAATGTCGGTATGGATTTGACGGCTAAAAACGCGTGCATCATCTGCGACTGGGCGGGCGAGGAAGATTTCCCTGTTTACGCCGGCGCAGTCAAGCCTTTATTGCGCGAACTGGAAACCGCGGAAGCGGTACACGGCAAAACAGGTTTGGACGGTACGGCGTTGCACGAACCGCGCTGTCCTTTGCAAAAGCAGCACGCGGTTGCGTATTTGGTGGAAACTTTGAGCCGCGCCGAAGACGCTTCGATTACTTTGTGTCCGATAGGCCCGCTGACCAATATCGCGCTGGCGTTGAGCATCGCGCCGGAAGCCGTCCGCGCCATCAAACGCATTGTCCTGATGGGCGGCAATTATTTTGAAGCGGGCAACATGACGCCTGCCGCCGAGTTCAATTTCTTCACCGACCCGCACGCGGCGCAAATCATGTTGCAAAGCGGCGCGCCGATTACGATATTGCCGCTGGACGTTACCCACAAGGCGCAAATCACTTCCGAACGCATGAACCGCTTACGTCGTCTGAAAAACGCCAACGGCAGCCGTTTGGCGGATATTCTGCAAAGTTACGAACGTTTCGACATTCAGCAGTTCGGCTTGGAAGGCGGTCCGCTGCACGACCCTTGCGCTGTCATCTGCGCCGTGTTCCCCGAATTGTTTTCAGGCAGGATGTGCCGCGTGGATGTGGAGACGCAAAGCGGACTGTCCAGCGGCGCGTGCGCCGTCGATTGGCACGGCACGACCGGCAAAACGCCCAACGCGCTTTGGATCACCGAAGTCGATGCCGACCGTATGTTTGAAGAACTGACCGCCGCCATTGCCGAACTGCCTTGATTTCCCGATTTTGATTTTTCAGACGACCCCTTTTCAGACGACCTCATCATGAACCCGAAAATTCCCGCCACAGCAGCCATGTTGGTCAAAAACTCGGAACGCTATCTGACCGAAGTATTGACCGCGCTTCAAGACTTCGACGAAGTTTTGCTGCTCGACAACGGCTCGACCGACCGCACCTTTGAAATTGCCGAACGCTTCACCAACGTCAGTTATTACAAATACGACTTCATCGGCTTCGGCCCGATGAAAAACCTCGCCGCCCGCCTCGCGCAAAACAATTGGATATTCAGCATAGACAGCGACGAAGTGGCAGACGGCGAACTGATTGCCGCCATCCGCAAAGCCGTGGCGGAAAACAAAGAACAAAACATCTTCTCGCTCTCGCGCCTGAACCACTACAACGGCCGCCTGATCAAAGCCTGCGGCTGGTATCCCGACATGATCCCGCGCCTTTACCACCGACGCTTTACCCGTTTTTCCGACCGTCAGGTGCATGAATCGCTGATTTTGCCGCCCGATGCAAACGTCCGTCCGCTCGAAGGTCGTCTGAAACACTATTCCTTCGAAAACGCCGAAGGGCTGATTCAAAAAATGCAGCAATACAGCTCGCTCTACGCCGAAGAAAACCGCTACAAAAAAGACAGCTCACCCTTCAAAGCCCTGTTGCACGGCAGCGTATCGTTTGTCAAAAACTACCTGCTCAAACGCGGCTTTGCCTACGGTGCGGACGGTCTGACCATTTCCATCGCCAATGCGCAAGGTTCGTACTACAAATACGTCAAACTTTACGAGCGCAACCGCAACATCAGCGTCGCCCTGATTGTGACCACCTACAACCGCCCCGATGCGCTGGAGCTGGTTTTAAAATCCGCGCTCGCGCAAACCCGCCTGCCCGACGAAATCATCGTCGCCGACGACGGTTCACGCCAAGACACTGCCGAGGTTGTCGAGTTCATCCGCAGCCACACCGACATCCCCGTCAAACATTCTTGGCGGCCGGACGACGGCTTCCGCGCCGCCGAATCACGCAACCGCGCGCTGGCGCAGGCAAAAAGCGACTACATCATCCTTATCGACGGCGACATGATACTCGACCCGTCCTTCATCGCCGACCACCTCAAACTCGCGCGCAAAGGCAGGCTGATACAAGGTTCGCGCGTCATCCTGACCCAAGCGCGCACCGAAGAAATTTTAGATTCCGGCGAATTGCCCGATTTGTCCGCGTTCAGCCAAGGCATAGAAAAACGCCTGTCCGCCCTACGCTGCCGTAGCCTGTCCGCCCTGATCGGCAGACAAAGCAGCCGCAAACACAAAGGCATCAAAACCTGCAATATGGGCTTTTTCCGCAGCGATGCGCTTGCCGTCAACGGCTTCGACAACCGCTTTGTCGGCTGGGGGCGCGAAGACAGCGAGTTCGTCGCCCGCCTCTTCCATAACGGCATGAAACGCCACAATCTCAAATTCGCCGGCATCGCCTACCACCTCTGGCACCACGAAGCCGAACGCGACGCCCTGCCGCAAAACGACGCCCTGCTCAAAGCCACGCTGTCCGAACAAAAAATTCGCTGCGAACATGGCATGGACGAGTTCATAAAATAAACCGTTTTATGCGTACTTCCCCCTCAAACGTCGTCTGAAACCTTTCAGACGACGTTTTATAGTGGATTAAATTTAAATCAGGACAAGGCGACGAAGCCGCAGACAGTACAAATAGTACGGAACCGATTCACTTGGTGCTTCAGCACCTTAGAGAATCGTTCTCTTTGAGCTAAGGCGAGGCAACGCCGTACTGGTTTAAAGTTAATCGACTATACCTTCAAGCAGCCGCCAGCCCATCAAATCTTTACTGAAACCAAACACTTGCAGTGCTATACTATTAATACAACGACAAACGATTCACACACTACGGTTACACATCATGTCCCCCCGCCCGATTACCATCACCTCATACAACATGCACAAAGGCATGTCCGCGCTCAACCGCAAAGTCCAAGTGGACAGTATGGCGGAAGAGCTGCGCGGCATAGGCTCGGATGTCCTGTTTTTGCAAGAAGTGCAAGGTCAACACCTGATGCGCAGCAACAGGCTGCCCGACTTTCCCGAACAACCGCATTACGACATCCTCGGCGACCGCCTTTCCTACAACCGCAGCTACGGCAAAAACGCCGTTTACCCGCAGCGCCACCACGGCAACGCTATCCTCAGCCGCCTGCCGCTGGAAACCCGCCACAATCTCAACATCAGCGTCAACAAACTCGAACAGCGCGGCGTCCTCCATTGCGAAGTCCTGCCCGAAGGTTGGGACACCCCGCTCGTCTGCCTGTGCGCCCACCTCAACCTGCGCGAACCCGACCGCGCCAAACAATACCGCGCCATCTTCGAATACGTCGTGCATCACATCGATCCGCAAAGCCCGCTGATTCTCGCCGGTGACTTCAACGACTGGCGGCAAAAATCCGCCCTGTCCTTAGGCAACGCCCTGAACCTGAACGAAGTATTCGTGGACAGCAACGGCAAACGCCCCAAAACCTTCCCCGCCCGCCTGCCCGTCCTCAGCCTCGACCGCGTCTATACCCGCAACCTGGAAGTCCTAGACTCCCAAATCCACAACGGCAAAAACTGGCAACGCCTATCCGACCACTTGCCCTTAAGCGTCAAAGTCCGACCCAAACTGCCTTGACCGTTCCAACGACAAAGGTCGTCTGAAAACCTGAAATCAGGATTTTCAGACGACCTTCCATATCCACGCTCCTACCCGCCACACCGTATGAGGTTCAAATACAGGATATTTATACCATCATTCAAATTCCATCATTCTTACTTGAATTTGCTGTAAAACGATAGAAGAATCTCTTTTATTTTCAAACCCTTTATTCCCCTACATTCCGTTTCCCGATAAAATACGCCTTTTCGATTTTGACTCTATCTGCCATGCCGACCGACCTTCAAACCATCAACCGCCTACTGCCGCAAACCCAGTGCCAAGAATGCGGCTATCAAGGCTGCCTGCCTTACGCACAAGCTTTGCTGCACGAGGATGCGCCTGTTAATTTGTGCGCGCCCGGAGGAGAAGCGGTGATGGTTGACATTGCCACCTTATTGGGCAAGCCGCGCGTCGCGCCCGTCAAAATCCAGCCCAAAGCCGTTGCCTTGATAGATGAGGCTGCCTGCATCGGCTGTACCGCCTGCATCCGCGCTTGCCCTGTCGATGCGATTATGGGCGCAAGCAAATTCATGCACACCGTCATCAGCGACGAATGCACAGGCTGCGGACTCTGCCTCCCGCCTTGTCCGGTGGATTGTATCGACATGATACCCTCCGAACAGGAATACCTCCCCGCCGCGCGCAGCCTGAGCCTCTCTTCAGAAGCGCGTTTCGCTGCCGCCGAACACGCGCAAAACCGTTTTGATTGGCACACCGAGCGCAAAGCGCGCGACGAGGCGGAACGCAAAGCCATGCTTGCCCAGCGCGAAGCTGCCGTTAAAGCCAAACAAGAGCAAATTCAAGCCGAACCCCAAGCTGCCGCCAAACCTGCCTTCAATCCCATGGATTTGATTGCCAAAGCCATGGCAAAAGCCCAATCCCAACAAGACAAACTGGTTGCCTCCGACAACCGCGAAGCATTCAAAAACCGACAAATCGAAGAAGCCAAAGAGCGCGCCGAATTGCGCCGCGCCCAACGAGATGTCAAATATGGCAACGAAGAAGAAAAAGCCGCCGCGCTTGCCTATCTGCACCGTTACAAAGCGGAGCAGGAAGCAGCCAAAGAAATACGGTGATTTTGGTAGAGAGACTGTAAAGGTCGTCTGAAATAGGTTTTCAGACGACCTTATGAAAAAAAGATTCCGTCATTCCGGTGCAGATGAAAATTCTTATTCAATAATCGGAAATTTCCAAATATAGTGGATTAAATTTAAACCAGTACGGCGTTGCCTCGCCTTGCCGTACTATTTGTACTGTCTGCGGCTTCGTCGCCTTGTCCTGATTTAAATTTAATCCACTATATATCACTCCTACGGAGAATATTGAGAAAAACGAATCACCGCTTCAACAAAAAGAAGGTCGTCTGAAAACGCAACATGGGGCAATCCCAGCGTTTTCAGACGACCTTTTTCAATCCTTCCTTATTTCTGCCAATACGTTTTCACGTTCACAAATTCATACAAGCCGAATTCAGACAATTCCCGTCCGTAACCTGAGGCTTTGACGCCGCCAAAGGGTAGGCGCAAGTCGCTGCTGGTGTGGCGGTTGATAAAGACCGAGCCTGCTTGGATTTTTTCGGCAAAATCCCAAGCGCGGCGGGTATTGGCGGTATAGATACTGGCGCCCAATCCGTAGGGCGTATCGTTGGCAAGGGCGACGGCATGTTCCTCGTCCTTCGCCCGCAAAATCATGGCAACTGGCCCGAAAACCTCTTCATTCCAAACGCGGCAGTTGGGATTCACTTTGTCCAACACGGTGGCAGGGTAAAACCAGCCCTTTCCTTCGGGAATGAAACCGCCTGCCAAAACTTCTGCGCCGTGTGCGACTGCGTCCTGTACTTGAGCGTGTACATTTGCGCGCAAGTCTTCGCGATGTAGCGGTGCGAGTGTGGTTGCGGGGTCTTTAGGATCGCCTGTTTGCAATTTGGCACATTCGGCAAGAAACAGGGGGATGAAGCGGTCGGCGACGGCTTCGGTAACGACAATGCGTTTGGCGGCATTGCAAGACTGACCGGCGTCGCGGAAACGCGAATAACAAGCTTCCGCAGCGGCGCGTTCGAGATCCGCATCGGGCATGACAATGAAAGGGTTGCTGCCGCCGAGTTCGAGGACGGTTTTTTTGAGTTGCATTCCCGCATGGGCGGCGAGCAGGCGGCCGGTTTGCGTCGAGCCGGTAAACGCCATCGCATCGGTGTCTTCGATGGCTTTCAACGTATCGTTGTTGTCCAACCACGCACCAATCAGCGGAAGGTCGTCTGAAACCAGTTCCAGCAACGCCGCGCTGACCCGTGCAACGCTGGGCGCAGGTTTGACGGCACAAGCATTGCCCGCACAAAGCGCGGGAATAGCAAAACGCAAAACCTGCCAGACAGGATAGTTCCACGGCATGACGGCAAGCACAACGCCCAATGGCTCAAAACGCACCTGACTGAGGCTTGCCTGCGTGGCAATGGTCTTATGCGCCAGCAACTCGGGGGCAAGGCGGACATAATATCGGATGAGTTCGACCGATTTATCCAATTCGGCACGGCATTCATGCAGGCAGCGTCCGACTTCTTCACAAACCATTTCCGCAAGCCGCTCCTTGTTTTGCGCCAAACGCTCGGCAAAGGCCTGCAACAAAGCAGTCCGTCCGGTCACACCCAATCGCGCAAACGCCTGCTGGCGTACTTTCAACGCTGTCAATTCTTGTGCAAACTCGGCATAACTCTGCGCAGGACGGCAGAAAAGGGTTTCGCCGGTATAGGCATTGATGCTGTGAAACATGGTTCGGCTCCTTTGTATGTCGGTTTTATTTTAGGTCGTCTGAAAAACAAGGGATGTTTTCAGACGACGTTTGTTCATCATCAAAGAAACGCGATTATATAGCAAACTTAGATAACTCCATGCAGTCCTATTCTAAATAGACAGCCTGAACGAAAAAGAATTTATGTAACTCGATAATCACTCATTAAAAAGTAATCGAATATCTAAGATAAACCTAAAAAAATAATAAAGGTCGTCTGAAGCCCTGTTTCCAAGGTTTTCAGACGACCTTTCATCATCAACACAGATTACAGGATGCCATTAACAGCTTCTTCCGCAGAAACCGTCTTATCAGCAAATGTAAACTGAGCATACTGATAATTCTTACTGCTGAAATAGTTCTGGAGACTGACCTGATCATCTCCGCCATAAGCTTTGACGACCAAATCATTACCCAAACGGCTGAATACCGCATCCGAGAATACTGCATTCTCAAATAACAACGTATCAGTATGTTCCAACAGGCTGCCGTAATCGGAAACCACATCCTTGCCGTGGCCTTTCTCGAAGACATAGGTGTCGGCTTCGCTGCTGCCGCCGTTCAGTCTGTCGTCTCCGGCTCCGCCGTTCAGAATGTCGCTGCCTTCGCCACCATGCAATTCATCGTTGCCTTCGCCGCCTTTGAGAATATCGGCACCTTTCTCACCACTCAGGTAATCATTGCCCGCATTACCTTCCAGCGTGTCAACGCCTTCGCCGCCGTAAAGGCTGTCATTGCCTTCCCCGCCTTTGAGCAGGTCGTCGCCGTTATAGCCGTACAGGTAGTCGTTGCCTTTGCCGCCGTCCAATACGTCGGCGGTATCCCAGCCGTAGAGGCTTTCGTTGCCGTCGGTACCGACGCCTTCCACCTTCATACCCGCCATGTCTTTGGCGGTAACGGTTTTATCGTCAAAGGCAAAGTCGTAGTAGCGGTAGGAACTGCTATCGAAATAACCTTGTACGGTTACGGCATCTTCACCACCGTAGGCTTTGATGACCAGGTTGTTGCCCGAACGGGTAAATACGGCTTCGGCAAACTTGGCGCCGTTGAAGCGCAGCGTATCGGTATGAGCTGCCTGGTAAGCGCTGTCGGAAACCACATCCTTGCCGTGGCCTTTTTCGAAGACATAGGTGTCGGCTTCGCTGCTGCCGCCGTACAGTCTGTCGTCTCCGGCTCCGCCGTTCAGAATGTCGCTGCCTTCGCCACCATGCAATTCATCGTTGCCTTCGCCGCCTTTGAGAATATCGGCACCTTTCTCACCACTCAGGTAATCATTGCCCGCATTACCTTCCAGCGTGTCAACGCCTTCGCCGCCGTAAAGGCTGTCATTGCCTTCCCCGCCTTTGAGCAGGTCGTCGCCGTTATAGCCGTACAGGTAGTCGTTGCCTTTGCCGCCGTCCAATACGTCGGCGGTATCCCAGCCGTAGAGGCTTTCGTTGCCGTCGGTACCGACGCCTTCCACCTTCATACCCGCCATGTCTTTGGCGGTAACGGTTTTATCGTCAAAGGCAAAGTCGTAGTAGCGGTAGGAACTGCTATCGAAATAACCTTGTACGGTTACGGCATCTTCACCACCGTAGGCTTTGATGACCAGGTTGTTGCCCGAACGGGTAAATACGGCTTCGGCAAACTTGGCGCCGTTGAAGCGCAGCGTATCGGTATGAGCTGCCTGGTAAGCGCTGTCGGAAACCACATCCTTGCCGTGGCCTTTTTCGAAGACATAGGTGTCGGCTTCGCTGCTGCCGCCGTTCAGTCTGTCGTCTCCGGCTCCGCCTGCCAAGGTATCTTTACCTGCACCACCTTGTAATGTGTCATTACCTGCTCCGCCATGCAGTATGTCATTACCACCATAGCCACTGATTGCATCATCCCCCGCGCCGCCTGTAATAAAGTTGGCAAGTTCGTTGCCATAAAGCGTATCGTCTTTTTCCGTACCGGTTTTATGGCCGAGTTTTTCCATCGCTTCTTTGCCCAAGGCTTCGGCATATTGTTCGAATGTACCACTGTTTACAGCATCCAGCGAATATTGCGCCATCAGCGATGAGAGTTCGGTAAATGCGTTATCACCCGAACTGATTTTGCTGTACGCTAAAAATTCGCCCAAATCCACAAAGGCTTTTTCAGGGCTGCGGGCGTACACTTCACCAAAGAGAGCGGCGACATCAGTGAAATCGAGTTTGAATTCGCCGTTTTCCAGCTTCAGTCCGATTTTGTTCAAATACGGTTGCAAACGGGTTTGGAAGAGCAGGTTTTCATAAACGTTGTCTGTCAGCTTGCTGTAAGTTTCGCGTACGGTTTTGAGGAAGCTTTCCATCTGCTCTTTGCTTTGCACATAGATAACACCGGACTTTTCACCCGAGAATGCGTCCAATGCCGCGATTTTCGTGCCCAATTCGTGCAGCTTTTCTTTGTACTCGTCTGAAACGCTGCCTACCATCAGCATTGCCTTTTCCTGTCCCGGAGTCAATGCGACACCTTCGTTCGCAGTACGCAGCATGGGGGCGGAGAAACGTGTGCCGACGCTGTAATTCGGATCGGTTTGCGCCCATTTGTCAACCAGATCGTCCAAGAGAGCTTTTTGCTGCGCCTTGGTTTCCGCTTTGGTATATGCCTGCAATGCTGCGGCAAGTGCGGGCGAAAGGGCTGCCGCTTCGCGCAGATCGCGCAAACGGCCGATGCCTTGCAGGTTTGCCGCCGCACGCTGTTCGTCGGTCAGATTGACGGATTGGCTATAACGGCTGTAAAGCGTATTGTTGCCAAACAACAAATCGCCCATTTTGCGCACATTGCCGTCTTTGCCGGTATAGCTGCCTTCCTGCGCCAGACGGTTACCATTGCCAAGATTTTGATTGGTATCTTGATATGCAACATTCAGAGACTGTACGCCGACTTCTTCCAGCGTAAACAACTCCTCTTTTTGGCTGACACCATCTTGATTCAAATCGCGCCATACGCGCAATTTGTCAAAGTCAGCATCTTTGGCATCGACCACGCCGTCGCCATTAGAATCATATTCCGCCAAAGCCGCATAGCCGTGCGCCGCCTTCGTGCCGTCTTTCAAAACGGAACTGTCGCCGAAAAGCTCCTTGCCGTCATTGATGATGCCGTCGCCGTTGCGGTCAACAACCAGCAAACCGTCGTCTGAAGCAACCCAGCCTGAAGCCGTGCGGATACCGTCGCCGTCATGATCGAACAATGCGCCTTTGTAGCCGTTGTGGGAAACGGTTTCGATACCGTCGCCGTCTAGGTCTAGGGTAAGCGGGTCGTAGATGTGGTATTTGCCATCGCGGTTGGCTTTTTGCCAGCGTTCCCAGTCTTCAGGGATACACCAGTTTCTGTTTTCGGGCGATCCCCAGTCGTCTTGGCGGAAATTGTCAGGATATTTCCAAACCCATTCTTTAAGTGTTTGAACTGAATCATCCCATTGTTCTTTTAGCCATTCTTCAAAATCTTCCTCTTTTTGCATTGCTTTTTCTAAATTTTTTTCGATAAGTTTATAAACTTCCTCTTTTGTTGTATTTAATTCTTTTAAAGCCTTTTCAAAAGTTTCATTCAAATCTTTGTGATTTTTTTCAAGGTATTTCTGTACATTTTCAATAACCTCGGGAATGCTTGGAGGTGCATTTTTATCAGCAGATGGGTTATATAAACTTACATCCAATCCGGTATTAGACATCGTTGCTGCCAAACCCGAAATACCTGCAGCAATAGTGCCTAGCTTGCTACCAACCGCATGTGCAGCTAATCCTTCAGGAGCTCCTACTACTGAAACCATAGCCATTTCAGATACTGCTTCAATACCATCAGCAACCACTGATAAACCCGCACCAACCAACCCCAAGCCATCAGATAAGGTAATTGCCTTATTAGTATTAGCTTTGTGTGCAATTTGCGTTACTGATGTTGTAACCGCTCCCAATGAGCTCGTTAAACCTGAAACACCAGGTAAAAAAGCTGAAGTAGAAACCAATGCAGCCACTGCATTTACATCTCCACCATCTTTTATATAAGTTGAAATTGAATTTGCCCATCCATCAGTATCAGAGGACATTTTTAAAGCTTCTTTGGATTTTTGATAGCCTGCAGGATTTACAATATTGCCCATAAAAAATACCTTAATTAAATTATTTAATATCGTTTTTAACCATTTGCAACAATGCAAGAATCCACATTGAAACAAAAACAAATCGCATAAATATACCAATAAAATATGAAATAGTAGCCTTCATATTTTTATTTGATTTCGATTCTTCTTTTACACTTTCCCATAATACTTTTGATTTAATAGCTGGAGAATATCCCAAAATATTTGACAACTCCTTTCTGATTTGTGTAGTTAAGTAAATATAAAGCAATACACAAGCAAAAAAAATAGCAAGCATTATTTTAAATAAAAAATTAGAATAATATAAAAAATATTCCATAAATAAAATCCAATCTATATAATAAATTCTCTCGAATGAATTCAAATTAATAAATTAATTGGATACAGAGTTTACGACTTCTGAATGTACTTCAAAAAATCTCACAACAGATTCATTATTATTCATAAAATCCTGCAAGATATAATCATAATGAGACCTTTGCAAAAAAGCCCTTCCCCCGACAGCCGAAACCCAAACACAGGTTTTCGTCTGTTTCCACCCCTAATTGCTCCCGGTTTTAACTAAATACCCCCTTAATCCTCGCCGGATAACCGATAATCGTGCATCCGAGCCGCCTTTTAGGTAACCACAGACACACTTAGTCTGTTGGCGGCTTTCAACAGACTTCAACACATCTTAAAATAAATATAAGTTAGAATCCTAAAATAAAATTACTTGATAAAGCTTTTAATTAATTTCTCTATTTTTAGATGATATTTAATCAACTCTTGTTGAGAAGGTTGCTTAGAAAAATTTCCATATTCATGTGCACTGATACTAGGATAATAATCTACTGATAAACCATTTATGCATGAGTCAACTGCGATTGAAAAATGCGGTTCATTAAGTCTTTTTCCATTTTTTCTACCATCATCCCTTACTTGTATTCTTACTGGATTTTCATCATCCCTAATATAATTAAATTCATGATAGAATGGTTCTTCATTAAATCTTTCATATGCTTTATAGTCTTTAGAAGAAGAAGTTATTTCTTTTGAACCGTACCTCAACATCATTTTTTTAAGATACTTAGGATCTAAAAGGCATTCAGAATTTTTCTGAATCGAAATAGTGTCTATCATCGGCAGACCATCCTTCAATGCCTTAACAAATTTATCTTTATTCTCCCGATTAAAAGGCTCTAAAATCCAAGAATATCCTTTGCGTTTGGCATGGACGTAAATATCAAACCTACCGCCCTTATAGATTTTTTCTCGTCCGACATCCATCTTGTTACCGAATCTCGGGACGAACCTGCCAAATAACCGTAAGGCATGCTCATCAACGTCCCATTCAAATCAATTTTAATATTTCTTTCAAAGCCTGTTATGGGTATCTGATTGTCCATTTTTACTTCCTCCTTATTTTCTGAAGATGGATAACAAGCTGCCAAAGCGAATGAACCCAAAACTGCTATTAGAGCTGATAGCTTCTTTAACACCCTATCTTTTCCACATTCCACTTTTACTCTTCCTGTAACAGATTTCTGATTAAATTAACCAGACCGGCTGAAATACAATCCATTATAAATTTCTGACTCCTGCAAAAATACCATATTCTCATATACTGGCAATTTATTTCAGATAAACGGTATTTAATTCAAACAAACGTATCATTACAACTGTAAATATAACAAAAGATCGCCTGAATATTTTTCAGACGACCTTTTTATATTTAATAATTTTTTAACACATTGTTTAATTTGATTAAACATAATTATTGATTACACATAAAACTATTATTTAAATTATAATTTTATTCTTATACGATATTTTATTACTTCCATCTATAACCTACTTTTGATAAATTTTGTAAACTTGATAACCACAGATGCATTTAAGACGATGTACAGATTTCCGCTTCCATTTTAAACATACAGAAATAGATACATAATCAGGACAAACCTCAGCCTGTCATTTCATTGCATACAGGGATTGATGATTTAAAGCCATTCTCGCTGTGCATCAATTTTTCGTGTATCAGCTATAAGCAGGTTGTTATATATATATATGAATGAAGAATGGTACTGCAAATGGGATATTTCCATTTACAATCTGTTTTTACCTCGAATCCGCGTTAAATTAATGTTCATCCGGCTGCCGAGACAGTATAATTCCCGCCGTTTGAATCGAATATACGAGGTTTCGGATGAATCAGCTTAAATTGGCGGTTTCGGGCGCGCAGATTTTGTTTGTGGCGTTCGGTGCGATGGTGCTTGTGCCGCTTCTGACGGGATTAAACCCTGCACTGGCATTGTTGGGCGCGGGGATTGGGACGTTGCTGTTCCAATTGGTTACTCGGCGTAAGGTGCCGATTTTTTTGGGTTCTTCATTTGCTTTTATCGCACCGATTATTTACTCGATTGGTGAATGGGGGCTGCCTTCAACGATGTTCGGTCTGTTTGCGGCCGGTTTTATGTATTTTGTATTCGCGGGTTTAATCAGATGGCGCGGGCTGGCGGCGGTTCACCGCTTGCTGCCGCCGGTAGTCATCGGGCCGGTAATTATGGTGATCGGTTTGTCGGTAGCCGCTGCGGCAAGCAGTATGGCTATGGGGCAGGCTGACGGCAAACAAGTGATTGATTATGCAGACTCGTTGATTTTGTCGGGTTTTACCTTTGCGGTAACGGTCGTGGTGTCGGTTTTTGGCAGCCGCATGATGAAACTGGTGCCGATTTTGATCGGTGTGGCCTCGGGCTACACATTGGCTTTGATAATGGGCTTGGTAGATACTGCCGCCATCGTCAATGCGCCTTGGTTTGCAGTACCTCATTTTGAAACGCCGCAAGTCAACTGGCAGGCTGCGCTGTTTATGCTGCCGGTGGCGATTGCACCTGCCATCGAGCATATCGGCGGTATTATGGCTATTGGAAATGTTACCGGTCAAAACTATACGAAAGATCCGGGTTTGGATAAGACGCTGGCGGGCGACGGCTTGGGCGTATGCGTAGCCGGTTTGATCGGCGGACCGCCGGTAACGACTTACGGCGAGGTTACAGGCGCGGTGATGATTACGAAAAACAGTAATCCTGTCATCATGACTTGGGCGGCGATTTTTGCCATTGCAATGGCGTTTTTCGGTAAATTCAATGCGTTTTTAGCTTCCATCCCGATGCCGGTCATGGGCGGCATTATGCTGCTTTTGTTCGGTACGATTGCATCTTTGGGTGTGAAAACGCTGATTGATTCGAAGGTTGATTTGATGCTGCCTAAAAATCTGGTTATCGTCAGCTCTGTGTTGACGACAGGTATCGGCGGTATGGTCATCAAAATCGGTACGTTGAGCTTTGCCGGAGTGGGCTTATGCGCAATATTGGCCATTATTTTGAATATACTGTTGCCGGATAGAGAACAATAGTCATCAGCTTAAAAAGGTCGTCTGAAATTTTTCAGACGACCTTTTTGCTTCTTTATTTCGACCAGCCGCCGCCCAATGCCTTATACAGCGACACCAGCATCTGCGCCCTTGCTAGTCGCGCTGCGATTAGGTTTTCCTGCATTTGTTCTTCAGAGATATGGGCTTTGAGGGCGACATCCAGCGTTTTGTAGCCGTTGCGGAACATTTTTTCCGTATCGGTTGCGTGGCGTGCCGCCTGATGGTGGGCGGTCTGCAGCAACTCGGTTTGACGGCTTAACGATTCCACGCCTTGATATGCGCTATCGACTTCGCCCAGCGCGGTCAGGAGCCGTTTGTCGTATTCCAGCAATGCCGTCAGAAGGCGCGCATCGGCGGCTTTGATATTGGCTTTGATACGGCCGTTGGTGAACAGCGGCGTCTGTATGCCCAACGACAGCAAACTTGCCCAGCCGGTCAGCGAACGGTCGCCGTCCACACCGATGCGTCCACCCTGCCCCATAAAACTGATGGTGAAACGCGGCAGCAAATCGGCTTTAGCACTGGCGAATTTGGCAGCATAGGCATTGACTTGCGCCGCCTGCGCGCGCAGGTCGGGGCGGCGTTCCAGCAAGCCTTGCGGATTTTGCCCGCTTGGTGCGGAGGGTTGGTGCGCCAACGCATCAACAGACGATTCGGGCAGCGTAAACGTCTGCGGCACGTTGCCGGTCAAAACGGCGATACTGCGCACATAAGCGGCGTATTCCGCTGCTATAGTGGCGCGTTTGGCTTCCGCTGCGGTCAGTTGCACTTTCGCCTCGTTCACTTCATAACCACTGACATGTCCCGCCTTAAACCGCCCTTCGATATAGCGAACCATACGCCGCAGGGTGGCAACGGTTTGGTCGGCGGTTTTCAGACGACCTTGTGCCGCACGCGCTTTGAAATAATTGTCGGCAATATCGCCCGCCACTAGCATTTGTGCGCCATACGCCAGCTCTTGTTGTCCGAGTGCGGCATAACGGGCGGCATCGGCATCGCTGCGTTTCTTGCCGAAAATATCCGGCTCCCACGAAGCGGTCAGTCCGCCGTACAGGGTGGTACTTTGAGAATCGATGGTATCGTCGTTTAAGGACGAAGTCTGCGGATAACGCGAAAGCAACGCGCGGGCATTGCTGTCGAGAGGGTTATCCATTTGGCTGTGATTCGCCATCGCCTTGCCGCTCAGCCCGACGGTCGGACCTAAATCGGCACGCGCCATTCCTGCCACGGCACGGGCTTCGTTCAGACGGCTGACGGCGATTTTTACATCATGCCCCTGCGTCAAACCCTGCGCGATTAATCCGCTTAACACCGGATCGTTCCACTGCTGCCACCATGCACCGATGTCCGCATCGCCCTTCGCCGCCGCATCCTGCGTGAATGTTTCAGGCAATTCAACCTGACTGTTTAACGGAACTTCTGTGTTTTTACAGCCTGCAAGCGCCAAGACTGCGGCAATACACAATAAATGGATTTGATTGAATTTCATCGTATTTTCCTTTTTGAGAAGGTTTTAGCGTTCCGTTTTGGCGAAATTTGCTTCGCTCGTTTTCAGAGTGTGCAGCCTCTTGACGGGACAACCTTTCAGACGACCTTTCAGAAGATTTTTTGCGAAACTTAAAAACCTAAATGTAAGCCTGTGGCTTACCGCCCTCTCCCTAACCCTCTCCCACGGGGAGAGGGGACAAAATTGGCTGAAGATCTAAAACATGGTTGGGTTTCGATATCCTCAACTCCCTCTCCCGCGGGGAGAGGGGACAAATTGGCAGAAAATCTAAAACACAGTTGGGTTTCAGCATCCTCAATCCCCTCTCCCCGTGGGAGAGAGTTAGGGAGAGGGTAACGAACCGTCAGGTTTGCTTTTTAGCGATCCTCGGCAGGAAGACATCATCAACCTTGCCTCTCCAACATTCCTTGAAACCGAAGCAATGCCAGCCATAAGAATCCTACTCCGATACAGCCCATAATCAGCATATGCCCCCAGACGATTTCAATCCCCGCGCCGCGGAACAGGATGTCTTGCGAAAATTTGACGAACTGCGTCAGCGGCCAATATTCGCTGATCAGTTGTGCCGCGTAAGGCATGTTGCTGCGCGGGGATGCGCCGCCGGCAAACAGGTTCATCACGATATACACCGGCAGCATCAGCATACCGAACTGCCCCATTGTCGATGCGAACGTGGCAATCATGATGCCCAGCGACGCCACCGAAAACAAAAATAACGCCAGCCCTACCGCATAAAGCGGTACCGAGCCGATGAGCGGCACGCCTATGCTCAAATGCACGATAAACCACAGCGACGACAACGCCGCCACCCAAATCACTGCGGCATTTGCCAGCACTTTGCCCATCATCAGTTCGAACGCATTGACCGGCATCACCAGCAAATGCTCGATTGTGCCGCGTTCGCGTTCGCGGATAACCGCCGCCCCTGTCAATAAAATCAGCAACATACACGACATCGAGCCGATTTGCGAAGTCGGCATAAACCACGCGCTCTCGCCGTTGGGATTGTAATAAGTATTGATGACGGGGCTGATTAACTCCGGCCGCGTCACGCCGGTGAATTCGTAAATTTCACGGTTGATAATTTGCGAAAGATAAGACGCGCCCACCCCCGCCTGCGTCATCGACGTCGCGTCAACCAAAAGCTGCAAATCAGGATTGCGCCCCGCCGCCATGTCGCGCTGAAAATTGGGCGGTACTTCCAAAATAAAGGTGAATTCGCCCTTATCCATCAATTCGTCCGAATCTTCGCGCCGCACGTCCTCTACCGGTTTGAAAAACGGATGCTGCACGGCATCGCGGATACGCATGGACAAGACCGAACGATCTTGGTCGATGATGCCGACAGTGGCATTTTTCAAATCCGCGCCCACCTGCGCCATCTGATAAATCGTGGCGGTAAAGATGTACACAATCAGCACCATCAGCACCGGATCAGTCAACACGCTGCGGAACTCTTTGAGCATCAGAGTCAGAATGTTTTTCAGGGTACGCATGGGGATTCCTGTTTAAACGTTATGGATTAAGGTCGTCTGAAAACTTTATCTGTTCTTCGGACGACCTTTATACAGTACATCACCTACTATCTGGTTCTTTATGGAAATCACCAAACTCACCGCGACAGTACCGCCATACTGCAAAAACTTTCACAGGCAACATTTTCCGAAACGCAATTTTTTGTTTAAGCCCGCAACGTAAGTCAACTGCTTGATTACCAGGATATTCGTATAATCTTCAAGCGCACGGATGCTATGTGTCTCGCCGGGTTCGAGCCGGACAATTTGCAGGCCTTCAGTATGTAAAGTTTCAGACGACGTCGAGATTTGCGCACTACCGTTCAACACGATCAACAAAATAATCGCATCGGCTTCATAGGGCGGAATTTCATTGTCTTTCTGCAAAGAAAGCTGGACGATTTCCTGATCGGCATCACTGCTGATCACACCGCCCAACAGGGCTTTGGGATCTAAGGTATATTGTTTCATCATCGCTCCTTTTCCATTTTTACATTTTCAAAAACTGAGAACATACGGCTGTTTTCATAGTATGTATTATTGAAAACCAATATTTAGGGCAGCATATCGGTATAAAGTTCTACTCAAACAGCCCCCTTGATAAATTACCAGCACAGGTACAATCATTACTGAAACAGGGAGACCTAACGGATTTAATTTAAAAGGCCGCCCGAATAATCAGGCGGCCTTCAATTTGTTCATCAGAATGCAATATAAGTGGCAGGATTGACCGGTTTGCCGTTTTGACGGACTTCGAAGTGAAGTTGGGTACGGTTGGCATCGGTATTACCCATTTGTGCAATGGTTTGTCCTCGTTTGACATTTTGTCCTTCATTGACGAGCAGGCGTTGGTTGTGTCCGTATGCGCTCAAGAATGAGGAGTTATGTTGGATGATGACAAGGTTACCATAACCGCGCAAACCCGAGCCTGCATAAACCACTTTACCGTCTGCAGCAGCTACGACGGGCTGACCAGCATTACCGCCGATGTCCACGCCTTTATTGCTGCCGCCAAAGTTGGCAAGGAGGTTACCGTTGGTCGGACGTTGCCATGTGATGCCGCTGACTGTACGGGTTGCACCGGTAGCAACTGTCGGCGTATTGAGAGGTGCGGGAGCAGGCTTGGCAACGGGTGCAGGTGCAGAATATGACGGTTTGGCTGCCACAGTCGAAGCAGGGGCAGTATAACCGGCCGGTTTGACGCGCAGATTTTGTCCGACGCTGATGTTGTTGTCAGTCAAACCATTCCATTCACGCAGATTGTCTTGGGTAATATGGTAGCGTTTGGAAATATTGTAAACGGTATCGCCACGGACGACAGTATGCGTTGCTGCATTGATGTCAACCGGAGCATAGGACGGAACATAGGCACCACCGGAAACAGGAGGCGTATAGCTGCTGTTGACAGCGGGAGCGGACGGAGGAGTATAAGGGGCATCGTTGGCTGCCGGCGCATTTGTGCCGTAAGGGGTCGCACCATAAGGATTGGAAGAAGTACCGGAACCGGCATTACCGACGACGACGGGGGCCGGTTGCTGGCTGGTACATGCGCCCAATGTCAGGGCGAAAGCGGCATAAAATGCAGTTTTTTTCAACATAATCGATGACCTTTATATCGGGGTTATTGTCTTGATTGGTGCATATCATAATAAAAATAAGCCTGCCCCTCAAGTATCGGGGCGGTTAGGGACTGTTAAATCGGCTTGCCGCGCCTGTTTCAGAACAAAAAGGTCGTCTGAAAGCATTCGATAAAAACAGAAATCTGTGTGCTTATCTCTCTTTGCCATACTGCCAAAATCCGCTGACTGCATCCATATGGCGGTAGGAAGTCAAATCGATTTGCAGCGGTGTAACCGTGATAAAGCCTGATTCACATTCCCCGAAATCCGTACCTTGCTCCCGGTCGGAAATATCGCCGACGGGGCCTATCCAATAAATAGACTCACCGCGGGGGTTCTTCATCGGGATAACGCTTTGCTCATGATGCCGCCGCCCCAACCGCGTTGTTTTGATACCTTGCACCGCATCCGGTGGTACGGCGGGAATATTGATGTTCCAAAGAACAGGCGTTGTAGGCGGATTTTTCAACAGCCGCTCCAATATCATCCAAGTCGCCTGTTCCGCCGTCTGCCAATAACGCCCCCGCGTATCGTTCAAAGACAACGCAACGGCAGGAATGCCCATCAGGAAGGCTTCCGTCGCTGCGGCAACCGTTCCCGAATAAAGCGTATCGTCCCCCATGTTCGCACCATTATTGATGCCTGAAAGAACCAAATCGGGTTTAAAATCCGAAAGAACATGGCAACCCACATGAATACAGTCGGTGGGCGTACCGTCAACATAATAAAACCCGTTTGCCGCCTGCTTCATTTGCAAAGGGCGGTCGAGCGTCAAAGAATTGCTGACGCCGCTTCGGTCGCGTTCGGGAGCAACGATGCGGACATTGGCAAACTCCGCCGCCACCCTAGCCAAAATGGCTATGCCCTGCGAAGAGTACCCGTCGTCATTGGAAATCAAGATGTTCATTGTTATAGCTCTCTGAAAAGGGATGCTATTGTATCGCTCCCATACCGCGACCGTCTATCCGAAACACTCATGAAAAAAAGGTCGTCTGAAACCAAATTTGGTTTTCAGACGACCTTTTGTTTTTTCTCATTACAGATTTTTCAAACGCGCAATGCGGTTATCCAAAGAAGGGTGCGTACTCAGCAGGGAATCTTTGGCATCACTGGCAATCCCCATCGCATTCATCTGCTCGGGCAAATCGCTCGTGCTGCCTTTCAAACGTTGCAGCGCGGCAATCATTTTATGCGCACCGACCAACTTGGCGGCACCCGCATCTGCACGGTATTCACGCTGACGGCTGAACCACATGACGATAATACTTGCCAAAAAGCCGAACACAATCTGCAACACCATGCTCACCATAAAATATGTGCCTTGGGAAGTACTGCCGTCGTTATTACGGGCAACCATACCGGAAACGACGCGTGCCAAGAAAACCACAAACGTATTGACGACACCCTGTATCAGCGTCAACGTAACCATATCACCGTTGCCGACGTGCGCCATCTCGTGCGCCAAAACTGCTTCGACCTCGTCTCGGGTCATATGATCGAGAAGGCCGGTACTGACGGCGACTAAAGAGCTGTTGCGTGTCGCGCCGGTTGCAAAAGCATTCGGTTCGGGAGAATGATAAATCGCCACTTCGGGGGTTTTAAGACTCCATTGACGGGCCTGCGCTTCAACAGTTGACAAAAGCCATGCTTCTTCTTCGCTGCGCGGCTGAACAATAACTTCCGCGCCCACCGAGTTTTTAGCGATGGTTTTGGACATGAGCAGAGAAATAATCGAACCGGTAAAGCCGACGACGGCAGAATACGCCAGCAGGCTGCCGACTTGGTCCGTACTGTTGATACCGAGGACTGCCAAAATGATCCGGATGACGACTAAAACGGCGATATTGGTTACGAGAAACAGAAAGACACGTTTCACCAGTGTTCCTTTAAATTTGTTTGTTATGTAAAAAATGAATTCCTCAAATACCTTGCAAAAGGCAATGTATTTTCTCAAAAAGTCGCGCCTACCGAAATACCCTATTGGGAAAAGGTATGCAAATCCAAATACACTTTTGGTTACCCACACGCAATATTATGCTGTCAAACGGCATCCTGCGTTCAGTTACACTGCCCCACAGCCGCCGGATAAACCGATACCTGCGTCTGCGTCAGGGCAAACAGGTTTTCAAGCTGCGTTTGCGCTTGGCGGTTGGCATGATCCAAAATCTGGGCTTTACATGCGCTGGCGAGGACTTGTTTTTTGGCTTCTTCCTGCACAGTTTTGAACACCGCCTTGTCCACCGGCAAAAGGTTGAACGAGCCGGTTTGGATGTCGTACACCTCGATATTTTCCAAATCGACGCTGAGGATTTCTACGGGCGGCAGGCTGATGAGGACTTTTCCGTCCACGATATTGACGTTGTCGGCGTGAAGTTTATCCAAATCCAAGCCCGCCAACACTTTGCCGCGCACGATAAACAGACCGCTTTGCGCGTCCTGCCACAATCTGCGCCAATCGCCTTTTTTCTCCGTGCGGATGATAGTGTCGATGTAAAAAGCCGTGCTTTCCAAGCGGTTCATCTGCTTAATCTGCATCAAAACGCCTTCGCGCGAAATCACTTCATGGGCGTTGTCGTTGCGGTGTTGGGCATAAAACCAGCCGCCCGCCGCTGCGAGCACGCAAAAAACAGATATTAAAATCAGTCGGTAAACCATTTTCATCAGGTTAGACCCTTTTCGGTTGCGTTAAACTTATAGTGGATTAAAATTGCAATGATACGGCGTTGCCAACGCCCTTATGTACTACCCGTACACGGCGGGCGTTGCCGCCTTGTCTCATTTTTATTTTAATCCACTATAACGCCCATATTCTTTCAAATGTTCAGATTTCAAGCAAAGGTCGTCTGAAAACGCAATTTTTGTTTTTCAGACGACCTTCTGTCGAAATATTACCAAAAAGTAATAAAAAGTTGCCACTAAACACAGTTTGCCTTTTGGTAAAGACAAGACTACAATCGCCTACATCCTTTCAGCCACACAACACATCATGAACACCACCGACCTGCGCCGCCGCAACCTGCGGCAATGGATAGCGGACAAATACGGCGGCCAGCAAACCCGTTTTGCCGAAGCCATCGCCATCAACCAAGGCGAATTGTCCGCCCTTCTGAAAAACAAATCCTTTGGCGAGAAAAAAGCCCGCAAAATCGAACAGGCGGCGCAAATGCCCGCCATGTGGCTGGATCAAGAACACGCCTCAGCCCAACCCGACCATCAAGAAAGACGCACCATGCCCCACATTTCCTCCATCCCTGAAATCCTCGCCGACATCAAAGCCGGCAAAATGGTCATCATCACCGACGCGGAAGACCGCGAAAACGAAGGCGATTTGCTGATGGCGGCGCAGTTCGTCACCCCCGAAGCCATCAACTTCATGATCAAACACGCGCGCGGACTGGTTTGCCTGCCGATGGAAGGCAGCATGGTCGAGCGGCTCGGCCTGCCCATGATGACCCAGAAAAACGGCGCGCAATACGGCACCAACTTCACCGTTTCCATCGAAGCGGCGCAAGGCATCACCACCGGTATTTCCGCCGCCGACCGCGCCCTGACCATCCAAACCGCCGTATCCCCAACCGCCAAACCCGAAGACATCGTCCAACCCGGTCATATTTTCCCCTTGCGTGCGCAAAAAGGCGGCGTCCTAGTACGCGCCGGACACACCGAAGCCGGCGTCGATTTGGCGCAAATGAACGGGCTCATCCCCGCCGCCGTCATCTGCGAAATCATCAACGACGACGGCACCATGGCGCGTATGCCCGAACTGATGAAGTTCGCCGAAGAACACAACCTCAAAATCGGCACGATTACCGACCTCATCGAATACCGCAGCCGCACCGAAAGTCTGCTCGAAGACATGGGCAACGCCCCCGTACAAACCCCGTGGGGCGAATTCCAGCAACACGTTTACGTCGACAAACTCTCCGGCGAAACCCACCTTGCCCTCGTCAAAGGTAAACCCACCGCCGACACCGAAACCCTCGTCCGCGTACACGAACCCTTCAGCGTCATGGACTTCATCCAAGCCAACCCGCGCCACTCCTGGTCGCTGCCCAAAGCCCTTGAACGCATCCAGCAAGCCGAAAGCGGCGTCGTCATCCTCCTGCACCGCACCGAAGACGGCGCCACCCTGCTCGACCGCACCCTGCCCAAAGGCGCCAACCAAGCCTACAAATGGGACAGCAAAAGCTACGGCATCGGCGCACAAATCCTCGCCGGCCTCAACGTCGGCAAACTGCGCGTATTAGGACAGCCCTCCGCCTTCACCGGCCTGACCGGCTTCGGCTTGGAAGTCGTCGGCTTTGAAGAAGCAGAAAACAAATAAACCGCCCGTCTTATCAAAAGGTCGTCTGAAGTCCCGATTCCGGTTTTCAGACGACCTTTTGCTATAAATTACCTGATTCAGCCAACCTCCCATGAAAATTATAGTGGATTAACTTTAAACCAGGACGGCGTTACCTCGCCTTAGCTCAAAGAGAACGATTCTCTAAGGTGCTGAAGCACCAAGTGAATCGGTTCCGTACTATCTGTACTGTCTGCGGCTTCGTCGCCTTGTCCTGATTTAAATTTAATCCACTATATTACTATAATTTATTTCAAATAAAAATAATAATATAATAATTATGAAATAATTTAAGAATAATTTTTATTGCATTCAAAATACGAATATAGCATAATACTCATCATCAAAAAGGATATTCTCCTCCTGATATTTTATTTAACTCTAAAAACAAAAGGATATAATTATGTCCAACAGCTATATCGACCGCCGCACAGAAATATATAACCAACGAAATCAAAATAAGATTACGTTGAGTTTACGTTTATCCATTAAAGATGATTTGATTTTGCAAGAGCTTGCCGATGCTTGGGAAACAACCCGCCAAGACATCATTAATGATTTAATTCAAGAATTCATTATTCAAGACTGGGAGAACAAACGAATGATTGACAAACAAAAAGACGAAGAATTTGATAATTCAACTACAACACGATATTTCTTATTAAATACTAATAGTGCCAACGACTTGGAAGACCATAATTTCATGATGACAAACCAAGTAGCTGCTGCATTTGAAGATGGCTACAAAGAAAAAATCTGTCGGATTAAAAAAGGAGACTATGTATTCCTATACGCCTCCGGACAAGGAATTGTTGCATATGGTCAAGCAACAGGAATTGTAGAGAAAACCCATCATTATGGTGTTGATAATAAAACATTTTTTCAAAAACTGGAACATTTTGTCGATTTAAGTCAAAATCCAATCAAAGCAAGACAGGTTAAATCCATTTTGGGACGTTCTTTTCCTTTTGCCCAAACATTATCTCAGATTACTGATGGGGAAAAATTGTTGGAGAATCTCAAATAAGACAAAGCAAGGCTACAAGTATCCTGTAAAACGGCAGTTAAATTTCAAAAGGTCGTCTGAAATCCCGCTTCCGGTTTTCAGACGACCTTTTGCTATAATACCCGCCAGTTTGAAAACGGAAGAAACCCATGTCCCGAATCGCCGCCCTGCCTGACCACCTCGTCAACCAAATCGCCGCCGGCGAAGTGGTCGAACGCCCCGCCAACGCTCTGAAAGAAATCGTCGAAAACAGCATAGACGCAGGCGCGACGGCGATTGAAGTCGAGCTGGCAGGCGGCGGCATCCGCCTCATCCGCGTCAGCGACAACGGCGGCGGCATCCACCCCGACGACATCGAACTCGCACTCCACCGCCACGCCACCAGCAAAATCAAAACCTTAAACGACTTGGAACACGTCGCCAGCATGGGCTTTCGCGGCGAAGGCTTGGCAAGCATCGCCTCCGTCAGCCGCCTGACCCTGACCAGCCGCCAAGACGGCAGCGCGCACGCGACCCAAGTCAAAGCTGAAGACGGCAAACTCAGCAGCCCCACTGCCGCCGCCCATCCTGTCGGCACCACCATCGAAGCTGCCGAACTCTTCTTCAACACCCCCGCGCGGCGCAAGTTTCTCAAATCCGAAAACACCGAATACGCCCACTGCGCCACCATGCTCGAACGCCTCGCGCTGGCGCATCCGCACATCGCCTTCTCGCTCAAACGCGACGGCAAGCAAGTGTTCAAACTCCCCGCCCAAAGCCTGCACGAACGCATAGCTTCCATCGTCGGCGAAGACTTTCAGGCGGCATCCTTAGAAATCGACAGCGGCAACGGCGCACTGCGGCTCTACGGCGCCATCGCCAAACCCACCTTCGCCAAAGGCAAAACCGACAAACAATACTGCTTCGTCAACCACCGCTTCGTGCGCGACAAAGTCATGCTCCACGCCGTCAAACAGGCATACCGCGACGTATTGCACAACGCCCTCACTCCCGCCTTCGTCCTCTTCCTCGACCTGCCGCCCGAAGCCGTGGACGTCAACGTCCACCCCACCAAAACCGAAATCCGCTTCCGCGACAGCCAGCAGGTACACCAACTCGTGTTCCACACCCTCAACAAAGCCCTCGCCGACACCCGCGCCGACTTGACCGAAAGCGTCGGCAACGCAGGCGAAGTGTTGCACGAAATCACAGGCATCCGTCCCGCAGCAACGTCGTCTGAAAACGAGCATAATCAGTTTCTCCAAAACCCGACCGCGTCGTCTGAAAACATTCTCGCCGCCGCACCAAGCACACACACCTCCGAACCTCGCAGCACCTTCGGTTCCGGCAAAACCGCCCCCATGCCCTATCAGGCGGCACGCGCGCCGCAGCAGCGCAGCCTATCCCTGCGCGAAAGCCGCGCCGCCCTCAACACCTACGCCGAACTCTTCAAAAACACCGCAGCCGATGAAGCAGACATAGAGTTGGCACAATTCGAACAAGCCCGCTTCGGTACCACGTCCGCCACGTCGTCTGAAAATACCACACGCAGCTTTTCAGACGACCCCAAACCCGAACTGCCGCCGCTCGGCTTCGCCATCGCCCAATTATTAGGCATCTACATCCTCGCCCAAGCCGAAGACAGCCTGTTGCTCATCGACATGCACGCCGCCGCCGAGCGCGTCAACTACGAAAAAATGAAATGCCAGCGGCAGGAAAACGGCAACCTGCAAAGCCAACGCCTGCTCATCCCCGTTACCTTCGCCGCCTCCCACGAAGAATGCGCCGCCCTCGCCGACCACGCCGACACACTGGCAGGTTTCGGGCTGGAACTGTCCGACATGGGCGGCAACACCCTCGCCGTCCGTGCCGTCCCCGCCATGCTCGGCAAAGCCGACGTCGTCTCGCTCGCCAAAGACGTATTGAGCGAACTCGCCCAAGTCGGCAGCAGCCAAACCATCGAAAAACACGAAAACCACATCCTCGCCACCATGTCCTGCCACGGCTCCGTCCGCGCCGGCCGCCAGCTCACCCTGCCCGAAATGAACGCCCTCCTGCGCGACATGGAAAACACCCCGCGCAGCAACCAATGCAACCACGGCCGCCCGACCTGGGTGAAACTGACGCTGAAAGAACTGGACGCACTGTTTTTACGCGGACAGTAAAGCCGATGGAAAACAAAAGGTCGTCTGAAAACGGATTTAGGTTTGAACTGCACCCCAAAAGTTGGACATCCCCTCCAACTCACAAGGTGCAGTTTTTTTATGAGCAAATATACATTACACTTCAAATACCAAGCCGTACTCCACTACCTGAGACCTTTGCAAAATACCTCTCTTCACCTTTTCGCTGACAGCCGGAACCCAAACACAGGTTTTCGGCTATTTTTCCCCCCCAATACCTCCTGATTTTACCCAAATATCCCCTTAATCCTCCCCGGA
>NZ_POWX01000009.1 GCF_003044445.1 Neisseria mucosa | reverse complement strand
ATTACTACAACCGCGAGCGTTGCAGTTTGAAATTGAAAAAGCTGAGTCCTGTCGCATACAGAACCCAGCTTGCACAGAGCGCCTGAATAGGCTTTTATGAGTGTCCAAGATTTGGGGGCCAGTTCAGTTTTCAGACGACCTTTTTCCGCATTTTCAGAGAGTCTTTTGTTTGCTATACTTCCGCCGTTCAAACTTCCGTCAAATAAAGGAAATAAAATGGCAGACTTCAATAAAATCCTGACTCCGGGCGATGTGGACGGCGGCATCATCAACGTCGTCAATGAAATTCCCGCCGGCAGCAACCACAAAATCGAATGGAACCGCCGCCTCGGCGCATTCCAACTTGACCGCGTCGAACCTGCAATTTTCGCCAAGCCGACCAACTACGGCTTCATCCCGCAAACCTTGGACGAGGACGGTGACGAATTGGACGTATTGCTGGTTACCGAACAGCCTTTGGCGACAGGCATCTTCTTGGAAGCGCGCGTCATCGGTGTGATGAAGTTTGTCGATGATGGCGAAGTGGATGACAAAATCGTCTGCGTTCCCGCTGACGACCGCAACAACGGCAACGCCTACAAAACCCTTGCCGATTTGCCGCAGCAGCTGATCAAGCAAATCGAATTTCACTTCAACCACTACAAAGACCTGAAAAAAGCAGGTACAACCAAAGTTGAATCTTGGGGTGATGTGGAAGAAGCAAAAAAAGTAATTAAAGAATCCATCGAACGTTGGAATAAACAGGCTTGATGTTTTATTTCAATAAATAAGGAAAGGTCGTCTGAAAATGATTTTCAGACGACCTTTTGATTGGAATAGGGGCAAGAAATAATATTGAAAAGTTTTGTATGGTAACGTAGAAAGAAACAAGTCAGTTGCTGCCTGCCTAGGTATTCAAGATGGCGGTTATTTAAGATGGTTCAAAAACTAAAGCCTTGCTAAAACAGCAAGGCTTTAATCAAAACTGGCACGCCCACGGGGAATCGAACCCCGGTTACCGCCGTGAAAGGGCGATGTCCTAACCGCTAGACGATGGGCGCGGATAAATAAATTTTTTGGCGCACCCGGAGCGATTCGAACGCCCGACCCTCTGGTTCGTAGCCAGATACTCTATCCAACTGAGCTACGGGTGCGCTGTAACAAAGATTAAAATTATAGGGAGTGGCTGGAATTCTGTCAAGGGTGTTGTTGGAAAATAAACAGGGAAAGTGTAAAATGCGCGGCTATTGGTTGAATTTACAGGAAAATAAAATGGAGAGCGTTTCTCGCTGGCCGTTGTTGCAGAAGGCGTTTGCCCGTTTCGGGAGGCCTGTGGTTGTGGTGGATTTGGAAACTACCGGCGGGAATCTGTATCAAGACAGGGTAACGGAAGTTGCTTTATTGCGTTTCGACGGGCAAAGCGTATGCCGTCATGAGTGGTTGGTGAATCCGTGTAAGCCGATTCCTGAATTTGTCGCGCAACTGACGGGTATCAGCAATGAGATGGTGAGAACGGCTCCGTTGTTTGCGGAAATTGCTTTACAGTTGTTGCCGCTTTTACGGGGAGCCGTGGTGGTGGCGCATAACAGCCGTTTCGACTATACCTTCCTGCGCCATGAGTTTCGCCGTGCCGGAATTGATTTTGCTGCGCCTGCTTTGTGTACCGTCCAGTTGTCGCGACGCCTTTATCCCGAGTTTTACAAACACAATTTGGACAGCATTATCGAACGGAACGCAATCTCAGTGGAAAACCGTCATCGCGCGATGACCGATGTCTTGGCTTTGAGCGATTATTTGGAACACAGCTTGTGCGAAAAGAATACAGAAGATTGGGATAATTACTGCCGATCTTTGATGAATCCGAAAATGCTGCCGAATTGGGTAACGGATGCTTTGGCGGCGCAGCTTTATGCGTTGCCGGACAGCGAAGGTGTGTTGGTCTGGTTTGACGCATTCGGCAAAGCGCAGGCGGTAGTTGCATTGGAGAAGGCGTATAGCGAAACGGCAGAAATGCTGCATGGTAAAAAAGTTCCGCTTTATTTGAAGGCTGCGGCTTCCGTGCGTTTTATTCCTGCGTTGGGCAGCCTGCATTCGGTATGGCTGAAGGCGCAGGTAATGAGGGAATATGGTATCCGCCCATCTGAACGAGCCGTTTCCAAGCCTACTGCATTTTCTACGGTTCGTTTTTCTCCCGACGAACACGGTGTATTGCAGGCAAGAATTGTGCCTTTGGATAATGGCAGTCGTGCTGTCCGCCCGTATGGGTTGTTCATCCATAAAAAAGCCGCCAAACGCGCGCTTAATACTTGGGCGCTGGAAAACAGACTTTGTCCTGATGCCTTGAATATCCTGCCTGTTGCAAATGGAAAAGGTGTGCCGTGTCCTGTACAGGCACTCGGGCAATGTGACGGTGCCTGCCGTACCGAGGATGGGATAGAAGCGCAAAACGGACGTATCCGCGAATTGGCGCATTTGTTGCCCGTTGCAGACTGGGGGAGAGCGCATGAGGTGGAGATTACGGAAACGGACGGCTTATCCGGGAAAAGCATCACTTTGCGTTGTGCCGGTGGGGCGATTGCTATGCCGGACGGCGGCTGGTACTTTGATGACAGTCTGCCCGCGTTGCTGAAAATGAAATTCAGGCGGGAGCGGGAAAGTGTCAAAATTATTGCTTAATGTAATAATGGCGAAAATGGAATAAGCAGGTTTCAGACGATTTCTGATAACCTGCTTATTTTTTAATCAGGTTTGTTTTTCTCTTGGGAATCAATATGAAGTCGGATTTATACACAGCTTGTTTACATCATTGCATGTAGAAATTGTGCATTGTTCCCGTCATTGCACGTTACAATATAGATCGTCTGAAACCGATTGTATGCCTGATAATGAATACGCCAAAAATTATTTTTTTCGATATTGATGACACGTTATACCGAAAATATACCGATACGCTGCGCCCGTCTGTTGCTAAAGCGATGGAGGCATTGAAAGCGCGGGGTATTTTGACGGCGATTGCGACTGGGAGACCGCCTGTGGCCATCCCGGGTAAGGTGAAAACCCTGATACGCGACAGCGGCATTGATATGCTGGTTACGATTAACGGGCAATACACGACGTTTCACGGAGAGGTGTTGCAGGCTTATCCGATGATTGAAGCTGAAGTGGAGCGGATGTGCACATTTTTTGACAGTCAGTATATTGATTATGCTTTTGTAAATAATGATGAAATTGTTGCATCGGCTGCCGGCGAAAGGGTAAAAGAAGCCTTGTCGCACATCCTGCCTGCTTTTGAAGTGGATAAAGAATATTTCCGCAAACAATCGGTTTATCAGATGCTGGTGTTTGCAGATAAAGCCCAAGAGCAGGAAATTATCGGAAAAATACAATCCGAAGGCTTCAAATCCGTGCGTTGGCACGAGTCTGCGCTGGACATGTTGCGCCGCGAAGGTTCAAAAGCAAGAGGCATTGCACATGCAGTAGAAAAGTTGGGCATAGGCATGGAAGATGTTATGGCTTTCGGTGACAGCTTTAATGATTTGGAAATGCTCTCATCCGTCGGCTTCGGCGTGGCCATGGGAAATGGTGAGGAGGCGGCGAAGGCCGCGGCGAAATTTATTGCGCCGAGTGTAGATGAAGATGGCGTGTACAGGGCTTTGGTTGAATTGGAAATTATTGACGGATAATGTTTTTTTTAGAGTTAGGTTGTCTGAAAAGCAGGTTTCAGACGGCCTCTTTGTTGGAATAGTATAGTGGATTAAATTTAAATCAGGACAAGGCGACGAAGCTGCAGACAGTACAGATAGTACGGCAAGGCGAGGCAACGCCGTACTGGTTTAAAGTTAATCCACTATAAAAAGTCGGGATGGTGATTTTGGGCTGAGTCCATGAAAATTGTAAAAACATATCCCTAAAATCCCCCATTTCAAACCGGAATAAACCAACTAAAATACAGCTGTAAATATTTCGCTATAACAATAAAATGTCGTCTGAAAACAAGCATGATGGGTTTTCAGACGACCTTCAAACCTCTTCCTAAATCGTCCAACCAAGCAATAGGAGAAACCAAATGGAAGAAACATTCGTCCAAACGCTGACCATCGCAGGCTCGGACTCCGGCGGCGGTGCGGGGATACAGGCGGATTTGAAGACGTTTCAGATGCGCGGCGTATTCGGCACCAGCGTGCTGACCGCCGTGACCGCGCAAAATACGCTCGGCGTATCGGCGGTGCATCTGGTTCCGACCGATATCATTGCCGCGCAAATCGAAACCGTCCGTGCCGATTTTGAAATCCGCGCCTATAAAATCGGGATGCTGGGTACGGCGGAAGTGATTGAATGCGTAGCCGAAAATTTGAAAAAATGCCGTTTCGGCAAGCGTGTACTTGATCCTGTCATGATTGCCAAAGGCGGCGCGCCGCTGTTGCAGGATTCCGCCGTCGAAGCGATGAAGCGCCTGCTGCTGCCCGATACGGACATTCTGACGCCCAACCTGCCCGAAGCGGAAGCCTTGACGGGTGTACGCATTGAAAACCGCCAAGATGCGGAACGCGCCGCCAAAATCCTGCAAGATTGCGGCGTGAAAAACGTAGTGATTAAAGGCGGGCATTTGGGCGACAGCCGCAGCGAATACTGTACCGACTGGTTGTTTACGCCGGATGAGGTGTTTGAATTTACCGACCGCCGCTTCCCGACGGCGCATACGCACGGCACGGGCTGCACGTTCTCCGCCTGTATCGCCGCCGAGCTGGCAAAAGGTTTTGAGACGTTAGAAGCCGTACAAACTGCCAAAAAGTACATTACCGAGGCGATTCGCAATCCGTTAAACATCGGCGCGGGACACGGTCCGGTCAATCATTGGGCGTATCGGGATTGAGGGATAACAAAAGGTCGTCTGAAAACAGAAAATCCGTTTTCAGACGACCTTTTGTTATGACATCCTTTGATTGCAAAAATCAAGCCGGATTCATGAAGCTTTCGATTTCCTGTAAGGAAATGTCGGGCGTTGCGCCGTGTCTGGAGGCGACTAGGGCGCCGAGTGCGCAGGCGAAGGTAATGGCTTCTTGCGGCTCGGCATTGTTGAGCAGTTTGTAAGTCAGTCCTGCCAAGAAGCTGTCGCCGGAGCCGACTGTATCGGCAACTTTGATGCGGAAGCCGCAGTGGCGGTAGAGTTCGCCGTCTTTGTATAAAACCGCGCCGTGTCCGCCCAAGGTAACGCAGATGATTTTTGCGCCGGTCAGCTGGGTCAGGTAGGCGATGTTTTGTTCGATGCTGTGGTATGGCGAGCCGTAAGCTGCAGATAATTCATACAATTCGTCGTCATTGAGTTTGAGCATATCCGCACGCTTCATGGTGGCGAGTAGGCGGTCGGTGTCGTAGTGGGGTTTGCGCAGGTTGACGTCAAAGATTTTGAATTTGGCTTTTTCCATCAATTTGTCTAATGCCGAGCGGGAGATTTCGTCGCGTGTGGCAAGGCTGCCGAACACGAAGGCATCGGATTCGGCGACACGCTGCAAGGCGGCATCTTCGACGACGATGCGGTCCCATGCGCAAGGATACACGATTTCGTATGACGCGCTGCCGCATTTGTCTAAAGTTACTTTGACCAGGCTGGTATCACATTCTTTGCACACTTGCAGCAGGTCGGTATTGACGTTTTTCGCTTGGATTTGGCGCAGCAGCTCTTCGCCGTCGGCATCATCGCCACGACGGCTGATGATGGCGGTATCGACTCCGAAGGATTGCAAACGGACCAAAACGTTTAGCGGCGCACCGCCCAACACTTTGCCGCTTGGAAAATCGTCCCACAACACTTCGCCGAAACTGGTTACTTTCATTTTAGGCCTTCCTTGCTTTGAGTTGATTGGCTGGAACTGCTACGCTGCGTACGGCCTACGAATCATGTATTTGTAGTAAAATTCCAATACTTAGGCGCGTAAGTATTATGTTTTAAAATCTACCGACTGACAAGCAATCGCGGGATTATCGGTCAGGAAGTTTGATTCATCACAATATTGCGTTACAGGCGGCCTGATTCGGCAAATCAGCAGGGTTTATTTTTCTTTCATTTTATAAGTGCTTTGAGAAGGGGGTAGGCTGATTTTTGAAATTTAAATACAAATCGGCAGAATATGTTTGAACAGACGGGCTATATTCCAATTTTCTTCATTTCATTACGATATTTAAAAACCCTCTCTTTAAGCCTATAATGTAGTCGTTAAAAATACTGAAAGGTCGTCTGAAAACATGAATATCCATTTTCAGACGACCTTCATTAACGGAAAGAACAAATCATGCGTCCATTAAATGCCCGAATCCGCTTGGACAATCTGCGCCACAATTACCAAACCCTGAAACAGATTCACGGTGGCAAAATGCTTGCCGTTATTAAAGCGGACGCTTACGGACACGGCGCGGTACGGTGCGCCCACGCATTGTCCGACCTTGCCGACGGGTTCGCCGTCGCCACCGTGGACGAAGCCGTCGAATTGCGCGAGAACGGCATTACCAATCCCATCGTATTGCTCGAAGGCGTGTTTGAAGCGTCGGAATATGCCACCGTTGATAAATACAATTTGTGGCCGGGCATTGGCAGCCAATGGCAGCTCGAAGCCTTAATCGCCCATCATTGGCAGAATCCCGTTAAAGTCTGGCTCAAAATGGACTCCGGCATGCACCGCGCCGGCTTCTTTCCGCATAACTATACTTCTGCCTACACCGCCCTGAAGCAATGCAAACACGTTGACAGCATTGTCAAATTCAGCCATTTCGCCTGTGCCGACGAACCCGAAAATGGCATGACCGAAATGCAGCTCGAAGCCTTTGATTTGGCGTGTGAAGGTTTGGAAGGCGAAGAAAGTCTTGCCAACTCCGCCGCCATCCTGAACGTCCCTGAAGCGCGCCGTGACTGGGGACGTGCCGGACTGGCGCTTTACGGCATCTCTCCGTTCGGCGGCGTGGACGAACGCCTGAAACCCGTCATGCGCCTGACTTCCCGCGTATTCGGCGAACGCGTCCTGCAACCTCATTCCCCTATCGGCTACGGCGCGACGTTTTATACCAGCAAATCTACCCGCGTCGGTTTGATTGCCTGCGGCTACGCCGACGGCTATCCGCGCCGCGCCTCGACCAATTCGCCCGTTGCTGTCGAAGGCAAACGCAGCCGCATCATAGGCAGGGTGTCTATGGATATGATTACTGTCGAACTCGATGCTTCCAAAGAAGGTTTGGGCGCGGAAGTCGAATTGTGGGGCGACGTTGTTAATATCAACGAAGTCGCCGAAGCTGCCGGTATGATTCCGTATGAAATCTTTTGCAACGTCAAACGCGCGAAGTTTACCTATTCGGAGTAATTTAAGCGGCGTTTTGAACTGAAGGTCGTCTGAAAACAAAGTTAACGGTTCCGTTACATAGTTTTCAGACGACCTTCTTCATAAGGCTTTTTGAAAATCCAAATATTTTAAGAGCTGCCGTCATTCCCGCGCAGGCGAGAATCCAGAACATAAAATTTAGGAAACTTTTTTCTTTGACGATTTCTGCATGGATAAATCTGGATTCCCGCCTGCGCGGGAATGACGGCAGACGGAATATCAGGTTCGAGTAATACAAAATTGTCAACAATCCAAGTCATATTATTCTAAAGCGGTGCTATAATTTCCCAAATCAATTTTTCAGACGACCCCTACAAGGACCCTGACTTATGAATAATTCAGTCATCACCGTCATCGGCAAAGACCGCGTCGGTATCGTGTACGACGTTTCCCGCATTCTCGCAGAAAACCAAATCAACATCCTCAATATCAGCCAGCAGCTGATGGACGATTTCTTCACCATGATTATCTTGGTGGATACCTCAAAATGCCCCAAATCACGGCAGGAAATGCTGGATTTGTTTGCGGAAAAGAGCAAAAAACTCGCGCTTGATATCCGCATGCAAAACGAAGAAATCTTCCAAGCTATGCACCGCATTTAAGTCGGAGGAATGTGATGAGTATCCAATCCGGCGAAATTTTAGAAACCGTCAAAATGGTTGCCGACCAGCATTTCGACGTCCGCACCATTACCATAGGCATTGATTTGCACGACTGTATCAGCACCGACATCGATGTACTGAACCAAAACATTTACAACAAAATCACCACCGTCGGTAAAGATTTGGTCGCTACGGCGAAACACCTGTCTGCCAAATACGGCGTGCCGATTGTGAATCAGCGTATTTCCGTCACGCCGATTGCCCAAATCGCGGCGGCGACCAAAGCCGATTCTTACGTCAGCGTGGCGCAGACTTTGGACAAGGCAGCCAAAGCCATCGGCGTGTCCTTTATCGGCGGCTTTTCCGCGCTGGTGCAAAAAGGCATGTCGCCTTCAGACGAGGTGTTAATCCGCTCCATTCCCGAAGCGATGAAGACCACTGACATCGTGTGCAGCTCCATCAATATCGGCAGCACGCGCGCGGGCATCAATATGGACGCGGTCAGACTGGCGGGCGAAACCATCAAACGCACGGCTGAAATCACGCCCGAAGGTTTCGGCTGCGCCAAAATCGTCGTATTCTGCAACGCGGTGGAAGACAATCCGTTTATGGCGGGCGCGTTTCACGGATCGGGCGAAGCGGACGCCGTTATCAATGTCGGCGTGTCAGGGCCGGGCGTGGTCAAAGCCGCGCTGGAAAATTCGGACGCGGTCAGCCTGACCGAAGTCGCCGAAGTCGTGAAGAAAACCGCCTTCAAAATCACCCGCGTGGGCGAACTCATCGGCCGCGAAGCCTCGAAAATACTGGGCATTCCGTTCGGTATTCTCGATTTGTCACTGGCGCCGACCCCCGCCGTCGGCGACTCGGTGGCGCGCATCCTTGAAGAAATGGGCTTGAGCGTCTGCGGTACGCACGGCACGACGGCTGCTTTGGCATTGCTGAACGATGCTGTGAAAAAAGGCGGCATGATGGCTTCCAGCGCGGTCGGCGGTTTGAGCGGCGCGTTTATCCCCGTTTCCGAAGACGAAGGCATGATTGCCGCCGCCGAAGCAGGCGTGCTGACGCTGGACAAACTCGAAGCGATGACCGCCGTCTGCTCGGTCGGGCTGGACATGATTGCCGTTCCCGGCGACACGCCCGCGCACACGATTTCCGGCATCATCGCCGATGAAGCCGCCATCGGCATGATCAACAGCAAAACCACTGCAGTGCGCATCATTCCGGTAACGGGCAAAACCGTCGGCGACAGCGTCGAGTTCGGCGGCCTGTTGGGCTACGCGCCTGTAATGCCGGTCAAAGAAGGTTCGTGCGAAGTGTTCGTCAACCGCGGTGGCAGGATTCCCGCGCCGGTGCAGTCGATGAAGAACTGATTGCTTGACCATGAAAAAGGTCGTCTGAAAACTTGCAATGCTTGTTTGAACTGGCCCCCAAATCTTGGACACTCATAAAAGCCTATTCAGGCGCTCTGTGCAAGCTGGGTTCTGTATGCGACAGGACTCAGCTTTTTCAATTTCAAACTGCAACGCTCGCGGTTGTAGTAATCCATATAATCATCTATCTGTTTCATCAATTCATCCACCGTCAATTCCCCTGCACGATAGAAACACTCCGTCTTCAGCACGGCAAAGAAGCTTTCCATCGGTGCATTGTCCCAACAATTCGCCTTTCGCGACATGCTTTGAACCATGGAATGTTTTGCAATCAATTTCCTATATTCCGCCGTACGGTACAGCACACCTTGGTCCGAATGAAGCATCGTTCCTTTATCAGTCAGCCGGGGTGCGGCTTTTTCGAGCATTTCCTTTACCATTTCGCTGTTAGCATTGCGGCTCATGGCGTAGGCGACGATTTCGCGGTTGAACAAGTCCAATATCGGCGAGAGGTACAGTTTGCCGTCCTTTCCTTTGAGTTCGGTCACGTCTGTCAGCCATTTCTCGTTGGGCTTTCGGGCTGTGAACGGGCGTTTGAGGAGGTGTTCCGATATTTCGCCCATGGCGGGATGGCGGTAGGCTTTTTTCGCCCGTATGAGGGCTTTCAGTTCCATCTGCTTCATCAACCGCGCTGCTTTTTTGCGGTTCCAACCCAATGCTGCGGCAATGCGCCTTTGCCCGTAGCGTCCTTTATGCCGTTCGTAGATTTCGGCGATAAGGGCTTTGTCGGCTTCGTCGGGGTCGGGTCGGTCTTGGCGGTGGTAGTAAAAGCTGCTTTTGGGCAGGTTTGCGATGTGCAGCAGGTATTTGAGCGGGTGTTGCGCCCTCAGTGTTTGGACGGTTTGGCTTTGTCCTTTTCGGTCCGCTTTTGGCTGAGGGCTTTTAACTCCTTTAGGTAGGCAACCTTTGCGCGCATATAGCACAACTCTTCGATAAGCTCTGCCTGTGTTTTTTCGTGGTCGGGTTTGTCGGCGATGAAGGGGTTTTTGCGGTGGTCGGTCATGGTTTTGGATTGGGGATGTTCGAGTGCGCCGATGCCGCCTTCTTGATAGGCGCGTATCCATCGTCGCAGGTGGGTTCGGGAGATGCCGTAATGATCTGCGGTACGCTGTTGGCTGCGTATATGCAGGTAGTGGAGTACGGCTTGGTATTTGAAGTGTAATGTATATTTGCTCATAAAAAAACTGCACCTTGTGAGTTGGAGGGGGATGTCCAACTTTTGGGGTGCAGTTCAGTTTCAGACGACCTTTTCCAACTCTGCGCCTGTATTTATCCGTAGAAATTGTTTACAATATGAAAATACGCCTGCTTTTCAGGCATTTCCCGACAGAAAGGCAATCATGCAAGTTACATCAAAATGGATAGACGGAATGTGCTTTGTCGGCACGACCGAAAACGGACACAGCGTCGTCATGGAAGGCGCGGCGGCGGAAGGGCAGGCGAAACGCGGTCCCAGCCCGATGGAAATGCTGCTTTTGGGTGTGGCGGGCTGTTCCAGCATCGATGTTGTGATGATTGCCGAGAAACAGCGTCAGAAAGTGGTTGACTGCCAAGCGACGGTTACCGCGAAGCGCGCCGACGATGCCCCGCGCGTGTTCACCGAAATCCACATCCATTTTAAAGTCATCGGACACAATCTGACCGAATCCGCCATCGAACGCGCCGTGCAGATGTCCGCCGAGAAATATTGTTCCGCCTCGATTATGCTGGGCAAGGCGGCGAAAATCACCCACAGTTTTGAAACCGTCGAAGCAGAGTAATTTTTCAGACGACCTCCCGTATCTTTCAGGGGTCGTCTGAAAAGCGTTTAGAGGCGGAATACTGTTAAAGCGTGAATAAAGACCGCCCGACAAAAAAGCAGATATATTCACGCTACACCATGAATATATCTGCTTGCTTATTGTGGATTCTCTCTCTATCAGCCTTTATAACTTGGCCTTTCGACATATTGTGCAAGCTTAGTTAGGGATTGTCAACAATTTTTAATTATATCTTAATCAGGTTTCGTGACATATTGAAATAGAATCAAGCAAAAAGCGATGCATGGCGGCTCAACACCGTCGGAAATTTCCAGTCATTTCAAACAATATGCCACGCCAGACCATGAGGAGAGCTTAAATAATGAATACCGATAACGAAACCCTCCATGCGCCCACCCCTTCTTCCATGATGCCGGCAGGCAGGCACGATTCGGAGCTGTTTCGCGTTTACGCCCTGATTTTGGACGGTATCACCGATCATGTTTTACTGCCCGGCAAAAAACTGACCGAATCCGAGCTTTGCCGCCAGATGGTCTGCTCGCGCAATACCGTGCGCGGCGCGCTGTCCCTGTTGGCGCACGACAAAATCGTCGATTTGCAGCCCAATCGCGGCGCGTTCGTCCATGTGCCTGATTTGAAGGAAATGCAGGACGTGTTCAACGCGCGTATCGAAATGGAAAGCATGATTCTGAACCTTCTGTCCGATATGCCCGATTTGGAAACCCGCCTCCAGCCGCTTTACGCCATGATCGAGCGTGAAGAACAGGCGTCCGACAGCGGCGATCGCGTGGGTTGGAACCGCCTGTCCAACGCCTTTCACGTCGAACTGGCGCGCCTGATCGACAATAATGTCTTGTTCGATATCATGAACACACTGTGCGCCCGTTCTTCGCTCATCGTCGCCGTCTTCGATGCGCAGCGTAATGAAAAACGCGCCATCAATCCCCATACCCATTCTGAACACCGCGAAATCCTCGACCTGCTGGTCAACGGCAAACGCAACCGCGTCGTCAAAATCATGCGCAAACACTTAAGCGCGTGCGTGGAGCGTTTGGAACGCAAATACGAAGGCGAGTAATCAAACGCCAATAAAAGGTCGTCTGAAAACGAGCGTGGGTAGGTTTTCAGACGACCTTTGTCAGCATTTTCGGTGTTGTCAAACATCTTTACGCCAACCTGCCGACCAAACCGACATTACGGCATTTTTTCATGAGACATTTCTCCAATGACCGCTTATACGCAACAGCTCGACCAAAAAATCCAATACTTGCAACAGCTTTTCCAAGGTTTGGATTTTCCTGAAATTCAAGTTTTCGAATCCCCCGAACAGCATTACCGTATGCGCGCCGAATTTCGCATTTGGCACGAAGGTGGCGAAATGTTTTACGCCATGTTCGAGCGCGGACAGAAAGCAAGCGGCGCAAGTCTGATACGTTGCGACCAATTTCCCGCCGCTTCGGAGTCTATCAATACCTTGATGCCCAAACTCATCGAAGCCGCCACGCAAAATCCCGAACTCAAAAACCGCTGGTACGCCGTAGAATTTCTGTCTGCGCTAAGCGGCGAGATGCTCGTTACCATGATTTACCACAAAAAACTGGACGAAGCGTGGCAGCGTGCCGCCGAAACCTTGGCGCGTGAATTGGGCATCCATATCATCGGTCGGAGTAGGGGGCAGAAAATCGTTTTGACTCAAGACTATATAACCGAAGAGCTGAACGTAAACGGCAAAACCTTCCGCTACCGCCAAGTCGAGGGCAGCTTTACCCAGCCCAATGCCCGCGTGTGCGAAAAAATGCTCGGATGGGCGTGTGATGTCGCACAAAATCTCAGCGGCGATTTGCTCGAACTTTACTGCGGCAACGGCAATTTCACCCTGCCGCTCTCGCAGCATTTCCGTCAGGTTTTGGCGACCGAAGTGTCCAAAACTTCCGTTTACGCCGCGCAATGGAACATCAAGGCTAACCAACGGGACAACATCAAAATCGCCCGTCTCTCCGCCGAAGAGTTTACCGAAGCCTATACTCAAAGCCGCAAATTCCGCCGCCTGCAAGAGCAGGGCGTTTCGCTGAAAGATTATGGTTTTTCCACCATTTTTGTCGATCCGCCCCGCGCCGGCGTCGATGATGAAACGTTGAAGCTGGTTTCCCAGTTTGACAACATTATCTATATTTCCTGCAATCCCGAAACACTGCGCGCGAACCTCGACACCCTTTGCCAAACGCACACTGTCGAACGCGCCGCCTTGTTTGATCAGTTCCCGTTTACGCACCATATCGAAAGTGGCGTTTATTTGAAGAAGAAATAAAAAAGCGGGGTTGAAAAAGGTCGTCTGAACATTTTAAAAACATGGACTTTCATGTGCAAAACTGTTTTCAGACGACCTTTTCCCTGATAAGAAATTTCCAATAAAGCCTGAATCATCATGCCCGTAGATTCCTTTTTCTACCTCTTACTGCTCACCGGATTTTGTGCCGGACTGATGGACGCGGCGGTTGGCGGCGGCGGGCTGCTGCAAGTCCCGGGGCTGTTCAACCTGCTGCCCACTTCCACGCCCGTGGCTTCGGTGATTGGCACCGACAAATTCGCTTCCTACTTCGGCACGCTGACCGCAACGGGGCAATACCTGCGCAAAATCCCCGTGCCTTGGAAAGTGCTGCTGCCCGCCGCCGTGCTGGCGTTTGCCGCTTCCTATCTGGGCGCGAATGCCGTGGCGTATCTGCCCGTGCACTACATGAAACCGGCGATGTTGGTCATCATGGTGGTCATGTGCCTTTATACTTTTCTGAAAAAAGACTTGGGGCAGGCGGTGCGCACCGAAAAATTGACGCGCCGCGAAACCTTATGGGGCTTGCTGTTCGGCGCGCTCATCGGTTTTTACGACGGCATCTTCGGGCCCGGCTCAGGCAGCCTGCTGGTCTTCGTGTTCGTCCGTTTTTACGGTTATGATTTCCTGACGGCGAACGCATCCGCCAAAGTCATCAATTCCACCACCTACCTTGCCGCGTTGACGTTTTTTATCCCGCAAGGGCATGTTGTTTGGGCGTGGGCAATTCCGCTTGCGCTGGCGAATTTATGCGGCAGCGTGGTCGGCGCAAAATTGGCGATACGCGGCGGAACCAAGTTTCTACGTTACGGATTTATGGTGTTGCTGTGTCTGACCATAGGCAAATTTGCTTGGGATTTGATTCGATAACAGAAGGCATACCGCAGGCAGGATTCATCCTCCGAAAGCGTTTCAGACGACCTTTGTATGCTAAAATCCGTCATCTTTCAGCATATGACCGATAGAGGGAAAACATGGCAGGCAACACTTTCGGACAACTCTTCACCGTTACTACTTTCGGCGAAAGCCACGGCGCAGGTTTGGGCTGCATCATCGACGGCTGCCCGCCCGGACTGGCATTGACCGAATCAGACATCCAAGCCGACCTCGACCGGCGCAAACCCGGCACCAGCCGCCACGTTACCCAACGCCGCGAAGCCGACCAAGTCGAAATCCTCTCCGGCGTCTTCGAAGGCAAAACCACCGGCACACCCATCGCCCTCTTAATCCGCAATACCGACCAACGCAGCAAAGACTACGGCAACATCGCCACCAGCTTCCGTCCCGGCCATGCCGACTATACCTACTGGCACAAATACGGCACGCGCGACTACCGCGGCGGCGGCAGAAGTTCCGCCCGCGAAACCGCAGCTCGTGTTGCCGCCGGAGCTGTCGCCAAAAAATGGCTGAAAGAAAAATTCGGCACGGAAATCACCGCCTACGTTACCCAAGTCGGCGAAAAAGAAATTCAGTTTGAAGGCTATGAACACATTTCCCCAAATCCCTTCTTCGCCGCCAACCAAAGCCAAATCGCCGAGCTGGAAAACTATATGGACAGCGTGCGCAAATCCTTGGATTCCGTCGGCGCGAAACTGCATATCGAAGCCGCCAACGTCCCCGTCGGCTTGGGCGAACCCGTTTTCGACCGCCTCGATGCCGAAATCGCCTACGCCATGATGGGCATCAACGCCGTCAAAGGCGTGGAAATCGGCGCAGGCTTCGGCAGCGTCGTCCAACGCGGCAGCGAACACGGCGACGAACTCACCCCGCAAGGCTTCCTGTCCAACCACTCAGGCGGCATCCTCGGCGGCATCAGCACCGGGCAAGATATCCACGTCAACATCGCCATCAAACCCACCAGTTCCATAGCCACCCCGCGCCGTAGCATCGACATCAACGGCAACCCCGTCGAACTCGCCACCCACGGCAGACACGACCCCTGCGTCGGCCTGCGCGCCGCCCCCATCGCCGAAGCCATGCTCGCGCTGGTACTTATCGACCACGCCCTGCGCCATCGCGCGCAAAATGCTGACGTAGTGGTCGATACGCCCGACATCGCCAAGCAGCATAGATAAAATTGAAAGAGGTCGTCTGAAAACAAACATGACGGATTGTGCCGAACGTTTTCAGACGACCTTTTCGTAACGCTATGGCGACAGGTGTGTCGGCGCCGTCCGTAAAATAAACATTTACAATCGAACATTCGCAAAAAAACTTAGCCAAAACACAGGCTTTATACTAAAATACCGCCATTACCGTGCCATAGCGAAACGCACGGCTTTATTTTAGAGGAATACAAACGACATGACACAAGAAACCGCTTTGGGCGCTGCTTTGAAATCCGCCGTCCAAACCATGAGCAAGAAAAAACAGACTGACATGATTGCCGACCACATCTACGGCAAATACGACGTCTTCAAACGATTCAAACCGCTGGCCGTCGGTATCGACCAAGACCTTGTTGCCGCGCTGCCCCAATACGATCCTGCACTGATCGCCCGCGTCCTCGCCAACCATTGCCGCCGCCCCCGCTACCTCAAAGCCTTGGCGCGCGGTGGAAAACGTTTTGATTTGAACAACCGCTTCAAAGGCGAAGTCAGCGCGGAAGAACAAGCCATCGCCCAACAGCATCCGTTTGTCCAGCAGGCTTTGGCAGAACAAGCCGAGCGTCAAGCCGCCAAACAGGCAGCGCAAACTGAGGCAGTAGAAGTCGAACAAGTCGGCGCAGCAGTCGAAACTGAAGAAGTGGCACAAAACAACGCCGAATAATACCGAATTGCTTTTAAAAGGTCGTCTGAAAACGGATTTTCTGTTTTCAGACGACCTTTTTTATTGGTATTTCAAATCAATGGAGGAGGGGCAGAGGGGACACGCTTTGCGCCTATTATTTTTGTTTTGACAGGGGAGGGTAAACGGTGGATGTTCGTTGATTTTTTATCGGTGATTACACGTTTTTTAAAGATGGGTTTTTATATGCGTGAGAATGGTAGTAGGGGAGGAATATTTTGTTTTGTTTGAGGTTATTTTTAAACTTGGAAAATCAAGATAAAAAAATGCGCATATCGTTTGGGATATGCGCCAAGTCTACAAAGGAGAAATAGAGGAGAAAAATCAAGCTGCATCAAGCAACTCAACGGGCGTCATTATGATACAATAAAAAAGTCTTGTCAATGGTTTTTATGAAAATTCGTAAATTGTTGCATTATATGCAACATATTGCATCAGTATCGGAAAATAGTAGCATTTGACCTTGAAGAATTATCATTAAGACAAAACAAAAGGTCGTCTGAAAACCTTTCCCACCGATAATGGGAGAAGTTTTAGACGACCTTTCAGATGGTTAAATCAAGCCGTGATTGACGGTACTATCCATACCTAAAGCTTTCAGGAATTGGGTAGTGGTATAGCTTTCGCCACCTTCAAATTTAAAGGTGTCAACCGTATCATGACCAGATGGGGAATGAACCATATCCTTGATAGTCAATGCGTTATTTGAACCTTTCAGCTTCACAACCCAGTCTTTGCCTGTGGTCAATTCGATATCTTTAATCGTTAAATTTCCTGAGAAGAGAACGGTAGTGTCTGCTTCTGTGCGGATATTGTGCAATGTATCTTTTCCGCTTTCCTTTCCTAACATAATGGTATTTTTAACCGAGTGTCCGGAGTCGAAAATGGCATCATTACCCGTACCGCCGTCAATGACGTTGTATCTTCCTAAGGTGATAATATCTTCTCCTTTGCCACCGTAGAAGGTAACTTTACCGATCACGTCTGAAAAGTCCGCAGTATCGTTATCAGCCGATCCGTAAACAACGCGGTTGTATCCCCTCTGATCAACGCCATACCAGTCAATCTTATCGGTAAGGTCGTGGACAAGGTTACCGGCTTTGTCAAAGTGAGGCACATTCAGACCAAAATGCTCAATGATTTCGCCAACGGTATAGGTTTTGGAATCAAACTGGAATTCGCTGATTGCGCCGTAAATGCCGGATTGGTTTTTAATAGTCAGGACATCGTTTGTTCCTTTGATTGAAATGTTCCAAGTATCTCCGTTCAGACGGGGAATAATAATGAATTCGGAATCGGAAGGGATATGATCAATGCCGGATTTGTTATAGCCTTGGGTCATCGAAATTTCTAAATCATCCAAAGTCAGGCCGCCGGTGAATTTAACGGTATTGGCGTTTTGCATTCCGTTTGGGTTGAATTCGGGATCAAGATTGAAATTGTAGTCAAAGATGGTATCGTGTCCGTATCCTTTACCAAAGACGTAAGTATCTCTGTGTTGTCCGCCTTCAAGATGGTCATCGCCGGCACCGCCGTCCAGATAATCATCACCAACGTCGGCATACAATTTATCATTGCCATCGCCGCCGTAGAGTTCGTCATCGCGTTCATTACCGAAATAGCTTGTTCCGCTATCACGCAATATGTCATCTCCGCCTAATCCGTACAGACGGTCGCGTCCGTCGATTCCGCTGTCGATGGTATCGTTTTGCTCTGTACCGGTAAGGATGTCGTCTCTTGCTGTGCCGGTGATGGTCGAACCTTGTTTGTTTGAATTGGCAACAGCTTTGAGCAGGGATTCGTGGGTATAGGTTTCGCCGAGCAGTTCAAAACGTCCGATAGCAACTTTGCCGTCTGAGCCGATTTGATCCCGAATCAATGCGGAGCCGTTTGCGGACGTAATCAACCAGTCTTTCCCGCCTTGTGCGTTGTCATTGACGCTGATTTTGAGGTCTTTGATACGGAGGTCGTCTGAAAAACGCAAAGAGTTGTTTTCTTGGTTGTCGATAATCGTATCATCGTCGCCGAAAATATAGGTGTCGTTACCTGCGCCGCCTTTCAGGGTATCTTTTCCTTTGCCGCCGATTAAGGTGTCGTTGCCTGCGTCGCCATTGATGTTGTCGTTCCCTTCGCCACCATCCAGGTAGTCATCACCGTCGCCACCGTTAAGGTTATCATTTCCACCCATGCCGTAAACGGTATCGTTGCCGCGTCCGCTGTTGAGCCGGTTGTGTCCGGCGTTGCCGGTCAAGATATTGTCGCTGTTGTTACCTGCGCCGAAGATATTGGCATTGCCGGTCAAGGTAACGTTTTCAACATTGGTTGCCGCTGTGTAGGAAACGCTGCTGATTACGGTATCGGTACCTGCACCTTTTCCTTCGATAATGACATCTTTGACATTATCAACATAATAAGTATCGTCTCCCCATCCTCCGCTCATCGTATCGGCACCGGCTTTGCCGTCAATAATGTCATTGCCATCACTACCATTTAAAACGTCGTCTGAATCGGTTCCATTGATGGTCAGGTTTTGTGGTTTCGCTGTTTCAACATTGGCTTTTGTTGCACGAATAAATTCGGCTACATTCAAAACACCGCTGTCAAAAACAAATTGATGGATGGAAGGGACGCTGCTTCCGGCAGTATATTGGTTGCTGATGGTCAGTACGGAATCTGTGTTTTTAATAGAGATTTTCCAATCTTGCCCACCGTCATTGTTGGCAACAGCCGTTATTGTCAAATCTTCGGCACGCAAGCTTCCGGTAAAGCGGATGCGGTTGTTTCCCTCGGTATCGATAATGGTATCCCTGCCGCCTGCTGCATTGAAAATGTAGGTATCGTTACCCGCACCACCGTTAAGTATATCGTCACCGGCTTCCCCGTTTAATGTATCGTCGCCATCTTCACCGAACAGTAAATCAAAGCCTTCCCCACCGTTGATGGTGTCATCGCCACCGCCACCGTAAACGGTATCATTGCCGCGTCCGCTATTAAGACGGTTACGTCCGCTGTTGCCAATTAGGATATTATCCCCGTTATTTCCTGCTCCGAAGATATTAGCATCGCCTTCTAGAATTAGATTTTTTTCTCCGGCAGCAAGTGTACGGCTGATATTGCTGCGGATGTAGGTTCCGTTATTGGTATTTCCTGTATCTGCCGAGATGGATACGCCGTGCATGTGCTGTGTTGAAGGAGTTTTTTTGATATTCATAAATATTGTTTTCCGTAAAAATGAAAGATTAAACGGTGATGATGAGAAACTATTTGGGTTGTTGGTATTTCTGATTAAATAAAACAATTTAGCACAGTAGTGGGAAAATTGTTGTATTTAGGTACGAACGGATATAAATATGGCATGAATGGTTTGACTGATTATTTTATTTAAAGTTCTGATTTTGAAAAAAATAAATATTTCATTTTCATTTTTTGTAAATAAGGCAATGAGTTGATTCAAATTTTGTTATGGTATTACAGTATTTAAAAATAGAATAAATAACGATTTCTCGAAAAGTACTTCGATAAATAAGCCGCCTATCAAACAGTTTGGAGATGAGGTTTGACACATTGTTTTATTGAACATACGCTTATTTTTGTATTCCATATACGAAAAGGTCGTCTGAAAACCTGATGGATAGAGTTTTCAGACGACCTTTTTGATGGGAAGGGATTATTTGAAGATGTAGGAATCGGGCATTTCGTCGAAGCTGACGACGCGGCCGCCTTTTTCTTTGGCAAATTTCTCGGCTTGGGCTTTGTCGGCAAAGGGGAGGGCGTCTTCTGCACCCATGCCGCCGATGAAGCCGCTTTCGATGACGTAGTAGGCTTTTTTGCCGTCTATCCATGCTGTATCGGCATTGGGTTTATTCCAGTCTTTGACTTTGCCCATATCGGTAACGTAGATGACGTGGATGCCTTTAGGCTCTTCGGGCAGCTTGGTGTAGCCGAACATCTGTTTGATGGTGGAGAACCAGACGGGGCGGTCGGGTTTGCCGTTGAGGTAGATTTGGGCTTTCGGACCGTTGTGTTCGGTCAGGTTCATGCTGCAATAGTGTCCCACGGCACGGTCGCTGATTTGCTGCGGCGCGGGCGGCGGCGTCTCTTCTGCTTTGGGACAGGCGCCCAGGAGTAGGGTGGCGAGGAGCGCGGGTAAGATCTTTTTCATATTTGTCGCTTTCCGAAAATTCTTGCTGCCAAGATAAGGGGAATGATAACCCATAATATCTGCGCGGTCAGCAATACGGGCATAGTCAGGCTGATTTGTTCGCTTAAACCTGCCATGCCGGCGTACATGGCGGTGTTTTCGTAACCGGTCAGGTTGAGCAGGCGGTAGATGTCGGTGGGGTTGAACAGGAGGACGGTTTCGACGACGGATGCGGTAATCGCTTGTTGTGTATCGGCGACGAGGATGCCCAAAAGCGCCATATCGAAGATGACGACGAAAAACAGCCAAACGCCGATGGCGATACCGGCGGCGGTGCCGCGTTCTTTCACTTTCGCACTGATGAGGTAGCCCATGGAAAGGAATGCGGCGCCCAAAATTACGCTGGCGGCAATCAGGAGGGCGAAGGGTTTCCATGCGGCGATGTCGAAGCTGCCGTTGGCGAGTTGGAGCGTGATGCCTGCGATTCCGTAGCCTGCGGTGGTGGCAAGGGCGAGGATGATGAGGTGTCCGATGAATTTTCCGGCAAGGATTTGGTTGCGGGAAACGGGGTAGCTCAACAGCAGCGCCATGGTGCCGCGTTCGATTTCGCCGATGAGGGAATCGTAAGAGAGGAGCATGGCGATGAGCGGGATCAGGAAGATAGACAGGCTGGAGAGGCTGACGACGGTTACGGTCAGCGGATCGACTTTAACCGAGCCTGTGGGCGAGCTGCCGAGGAAGCCCAATGAGAGGGCGAGGGCGGCGAGCAGGACGGAGGCGGCGAGTACCCAGCGGTTGCGCAGGCTGTCGCGGACTTCTTTTCCGGTGATAATCCAAACGGGGTTCATACGTCCTCCCTTTTTAAGAATTGTGCGTACATATCGTCGAGTGTGGGTGTGTGGATGTCGAGGTAGGCGAGGTAGGACAGGTTGCCCAGTTCGCTGAGTAATGCCATGCGTTCTTCAGCCTGACATTGCGCCTGATAGCTGAGGTCGTCTGAAAGCGGCTGCCAGCGACCGCTTAAGGGGCGCGGAGCTTTGAGGCGGATGTTGACGGTGAGGGGGAGTCCGCTTTGGACGTGCAACTCGTCCATGCTGCCGTCGGCGACTTTGACGCCGTTTTTCATGACGACGATGCGGTCGGCGTGGCCGTCGAGTTCGGCAAGGGCGTGGGTGCTGAGGAGGACGGTGGCGCCGCGTCCGTTGAGTTCTCGCACGACTTCGTAAAACATTTGGCGCGAGGCGGGGTCGAGGCCTGTGGTGGGTTCGTCAAACAGTAATACTTTGGGTTCGCCCAGCAGGGCTTGGGCGAGGGCGAGGCGTTGGCGCATACCTTTGGAGTAGGTGCCGACGCGGCGGCGGGCAGCTTGGGAAATGCCGACGCGCTCGAGAAGCTCGTGGTTTTTAGTGAGCGGCTGTTTTTTGAGTTTGGCGTAGAAATTGAGGGTTTCGATGCCGCTGAGGGACGGGTGCAGGGCGACGGTTTCGGGCAGGTAGCCGATTTGGCTGCGCAACTGCGCGCCCGCTTTGCTGCCGGTGCGCTCGCCCAGCAGCATGACTTCGCCTTCGGTGGGGGTAATCAGCCCGAGTATCAATTTGATGAGCGTGGATTTGCCTGCGCCGTTGTGTCCTGCCAGACCGACACTTTCGCCTGCCTTCAAGACTAAATCGACTTGGTTGACGGCTTTTTGTGCGCCGAAGCGTTTGGTTACGTTTCTCAATTCGACATGATGTACGCTCATGAGTGCTTCCTTGTGTGGATTGGGTTTCAGACGACGTTGGGGTCGTCTGAAAAGGGCGTTTTTCGTATGGGGTCGTCTGAAAAAGGGGAGAGGAGTTTCAGACGACGTTTGTTATGGGCTTATGTTTTTGACTATTGCCTGCATCGCGGGTTGCACCGTATTTCCGGCGGATTCCCATGGATGCGGAAATGATGGGGCAAAGCTTTGCTGCGGTTTGTCGATCAGGTCGTCTGAAAAGTTTTCAGACGACCTTGCAGGAGGTGTTCACGGCGTTCCGCTCAGTTTAATGCGCCGTTTTCGGCATCGCCCCATTTGGATTGATTGGTTTTGGCTTCCTGCAACAATTGTTCTTTCATGGCTTCGTATTTGGTGGTGGTTTTGTTGCTGCCCGCTTTCATCAGCGGTTTGCTGTCGATCACGCCGCCGGGAAGGATGGCGGGGAACTGCGACTGCGCCCATTTGACGATGCTGATGGCGGGGCTGTTCATCAGGAGGCGGGCAACAGGGGCGCGCCAGACGATTTGGTCGATGATGCCGTTGGGACGGTATGCGCTGTCGCCGAAGCCGTCGCCGTCTAGGTCGAATGCGCTGTTGTCGCTCCAGTAGTTGCCGCGTCCGCCTTCGCCCCAGTCAAGAAAACGTGTACTGACGTATTTGACTTGGCTTTCGTTGTTGATAAAGGCGTTGTCGGAAAGGGAGGTGCCTTCGATGGCGGCGGTGAAGTGGATGCCGATTTCGCAGTTTTCAAAATGGTTGGCGACAATTTTGTTGTAGTTGGCGTTGTAGGCGAAAACGCATTTGCCGGCTTTGTTGATGATGTTGTCGTTGATTTCGGAATAGTTGACGTAGTTGAGCATGATGCCTTGGTCGCGGCTGCCGACGGCGATGTTGCCGTGTACTTTGAGGCGGTCGGAAAACATCAAAACGTAACCCATATTGTTGCCGACGGAAATGTTGTCGCTGACTTCGCTGTCGTTGGTGTACATGTAGTGGACGGCGAAACGCAGGTCGCTGAAGCGGTTGTTTTTGTAGGTGTTGTTTTTGCTGGTGTTGGAGAAAATGCCGTCGCGGCCTTTGGAAATGTCGTTGCCGATAACTTGCGCGCCGGGAGCGTTCCAGACGGTGACGGCGTTACCGCGTTCGTTGACGCGCAAAGTAGCGTCGCCGACGATTTTGTTCTCGCGCACCATAGATTCCGCCGAGCCGTGGATATACACGCCGACGGAGTTGTCGAGGATGTTGTTGTGTTCAATCAGGGCGCGGGGGGCGGTTTCTTCGAGGTAGATGCCGGCGTCCATGGCAGGCAGGCTCATGCCGGAACGGGTAACGGTAAGATTGCGCAGGGTAACGTCGGGGGCAGTGATGGAGATGGTGCGTCCGGTGCGGTCGCCTTCGATTTTGGCGGAGCGGTCGGCAGGACCTTCAAGGGTGATGGGTTTGTCGATAAGCAGCTTGGTTTTGTAAGTGCCGGAGGCGAGTTTGAGCGTATCGCCTGCTTGCGCACGCGCGATGACTTCGGGCAGGTTGTCGTTCGGGGAAACGTCGATGGTGGCTGCAAAGGTCGTCTGAATCATGCCGCCGAACATAAACGTCAGGGCAGCGCGTCGCCATGTTTTGAATTGGGGTGTGTGCATGGAGTTCCTCTGATTCGTGCGGTGTGCGTCGGCACGGTGATGCCTGCCTGTAAGGGCTGTGTTTTTGTTTTATAGTGGATTAACTTTAAACCAGTACGGCGTTACCTCGCCTTAGCTCAAAGAGAACGATTCTCTAAGGTGCTGAAGCACCAAGTGAATCGGTTCCGTACTATCTGTACTGTCTGCGGCTTCGTTGCCTTGTCCTGATTTAAAGTTAATCCACTATATAGCGGAACAGTCTGTTGCGTCCAAACGGTTCTGCTATAAAAGGTCGTCTGAAAACGAAGGTAGCGGGTTTCGCTAAGACCTGAAAGTTTTTTCAGACGACCTTTTCGTTGAGTCAATGATAAACCGTCAAACCCGATTATCGGGGTTTAACGATCATTTGACCGGACATTTCCATGTGCAGGGCGTGGCAGAACCATTGGCAGTAGTACCAGTGTACGCCCGGACGGAGAGCTTTGAAGGTTACCGATTGGGTAGCTTGCGGGCCGATTTCCATGGCGATGCCGTAACCTTCCAAAGTGAAGCCGTGGGTCAAGTCCTCGATGGTCTCGACGTTGGTAACATATACGGTTACTTCGTCGCCTTGGTTCACTTCGAATTGCGGGACGCTGTACGCAGGCGCAATCGCGGTCATGTATACGCGGACTTTGTTGCCTTCACGGATGACTTTGGAGGCTTTTTCCAGCTCGACTCCGTCTTTTTTCGCTTGTTCCAAAGCATCTTGCCAGAACCATGGGTCGTTGCGGTCCCAAGTTTTTTTCGGGTTGATGACGGAGGCGTTAACCAGACATAAGTCATGCGGCTCGGCAAAGGTCGGGTTGTCGTGAACCAAACGCATTTCGTCGCCGGAAATGTCGATCAATTGGTCGCATTCGGGTTTCAGCGGGCCGGCGTTGAGGAAGCGGTCTTTGGAGAATTTGTTCAAAGATACCAGCCATTTACCGTCGGCGTCTTTGGTTTCACCCATGGTTGTATGGTTGTGGCCCGGTTGGTAGTGAACGTCGAGTTTTTGTTTGATCGGATCAATTTTCTCGCCTTTGTAGGCTTTGATCGCTTCGTCGATGTTCCATTTAACCATTTGGCTGTCGATAAACAGCGTGGTGTAGGCGTTGCCGCGGCCGTCAAACGCAGTGTGTAAAGGACCGAGACCCAGTTGGGGTTCGGCGACAACCACGTCGCGTTCTTTGATTTTGCCTGCGAACAAGTCATCCAGTTTGCTGACATCCAATACGGTAACGGTCGGAGACAGTTTACCGTTGAGCATGATGTATTTACCGTCAGGGGAGGCGTTACAGCCGTGCGGAGAGTTTGGCACGGGAATGTAGCGGGTATATTTGGAGTTCGCTTCTGCACGACCGTCCAGCATTTTCACGCCGTTGACTTCTTTGAAGTCGCCGTTTTTGATGCCTTCTTCGATGGCGGCAAGATTGAAGACCACGCACCAGTCTTGCTCGTTGGAAGAAGCACCCGCAACGGTCAGGGCGCGTTCGGAGTTATAGCAGGTAGCGAAGGAGTATTTGCCTTGGTAGTCGGCATCGCCGTTGTCCAAGTTGCCGTCCACCAATACTTGCCATGCGATGTCCATGGTTTCGCCGTCGATGGCGGTGTAAACGGCATTCCAAGTTTTAGGATCGTTCCAAGTACCCACGCCGCTTACCGGTACGATGTGTTCGCCGTTGGCAAAGACATAGCCGGTTTTCGGATAACGTTGAGGACGCAGACCGTGGATACCGGAAGCGTTAGGGATTTCGGTGATTTTGTCGGTTTTCATGAAGTCCAAGCGGACGCGGCAAACACGGTTGTTTGCTTTGTCGTTGGCATACGCGTAGCGACCGTCGTAAGTTTGGTCGGTAAACGACAAGTGCGGGTGGTGCAAGTCGCCGTTAGGAAGGCAGAGCAAACCGGCATCTTTCAGGAATTTATTGGTTTCCGGCGTATTTTTTTCATTCAAAATACGCAGGCTCTCGTTGGTACGGCCCCAGCCGGTTGCGCTGTCCATGTTGAACACAGGGATACGCATCAGTTCGCGCATGGATGGCACACCGATCAAACGCATTTCGCCTGACTGACCGCCGGAGAGCAAGCCGTAATATTGGTCAAGCTCGCCCGGACCGACTTCGGAAGTCTGTTTACCCGGTTCGGCAGGGGCTTGGGCTTCGGCTTTGGATGCAGGTGCGGCACCTGAAGCAGCAGCTTTGTCGCCACCCTCTTTGGAGCAGCCTGCCAATCCCAACAGACCGGCGCCGGCAATACCTGCGCCGGAAGCGGCGGCAGTACCTAAGAATGAACGACGGCTTAAACCGTTTTGTTCTAATTTTTCGTCTGACATACAACACTCCTTGGATAAAATTCGGCAGCCGGCGTTTTCAGACGACCTGCCGATCAAAAAAACGAATTTATGTTTATAAGTATGGTTACGGGTGGCGCGGCATTTTTTAAGGGTTCTTTAGGGGTTTAGATTATTTGCCGGCCGTGGGGCGGTTTATTTTTTCACAAACTGCACAACCTGCTCGGTAGGCTGCTGTGTTGCAGATGCGGTTTCGGGTTCGGCTTTCGCCGCCGCCTGTTTTTGTTTTTTCTTGTTGGTTGCCACAACTTGCGGACAACGTGTGTCATGGTGATACATGACTTGGCAGTGCAGACACTGGATACATTCGTTCGGATGAATGTCGCCTTCCGGTGCAATCGCCTGAACAGGGCATTCGTGCGTACAGATTTGGCAAGGGTTGCCACACATTTTGTAGCGGCGCAGCCAGTCGAATACGCGGAAGCGGCCGGGTAGGGCGATGCCTGCGCCCAACGGGCACAGATAGCGGCAGAAGAAGCGTTCGATGAACAAGCCGGCAACCAAAAGGGCAACGGCAAACGCGACAAACCACCATTCGCGGACGAATTTCAAAATAATCGCTGTTTTAAAGGGTTCTACTTCAGCAAATTTTTCAGCAGTGCCCAAGTCGTACAGCGAAATTGCCAGCAGACCGAAGAAAATCACATATTTAATCGCGGTCAGGCGCGTGTGCAGCAGGTGCGGCACGGTAATTTGTTTCACGCCCAATTTTTTGGCGATTCGGTTGGTCAACTCTTGCAGCGAACCGAAGGGGCAGAGCCAGCCGCAGAATGTACCGCGGTTCCACAGCAGCATAGTTGCAGCGGTAAACAGCCACAGGATAAACACGATCGGATCCATCAGGAAGAAGTCCCAACGGAATTCGGTCAGGATGGCGGAAAACAAGGTCAGCGTATTCACGACCGACAATTGCGCCTGAGCGTACCAACCGATATAAAACAGGGTAAATGTCAGGAATGCCAGACGGAAACGGTCGTACCATTTTTCGTAGCGGACGATCCAGTCTTGGAACAAGAATACCAAAAGCAGGATGGTCAATGCGATGCCGACTACGATGATTTGACCCTGTTTCGCTTTCCACACTTGTTTCCAAAGTTGGTTGGATGCGCCGTCGTCGGCACTGGCTTGGTCGGCAACGCCGTTGCCGGCATCTGCAGCATCGGCAGCTGCGGCGGCAGGTTCTACCGGTGCGCTGATTTCAACGGGCGGTGCTTTCGGGTCATCGACATAGTAACCTTTAGGCAGTTCGTAATCCAAGTCGGCAGTAACGAATGCTTTGTCGTTTACGCTCAATACGCGTTGAACCATCAACTGTAAACGCCAAGGTTCGGCAGCGTCGAATTCCACATTGGTAGGAATGGTAAACCACGATACTTCTTTAAAGTGGGGCGCACCTTCGGCAGCCAAGCTGACTAAGCGTTCGTGTTCTGCGTCGGTAAAGCGGAAGCTGTTTTCGCCCTGAATCATCTCGATACGGTCGAAAATACCGCCGCGTACATAACCCGAACCTTTCCAAGAATAGCGGCCTTCACCGGCGACCAAGACAGCTTGTTGACCCGGTTGCAAACGACTTTGCAGGTTTTTCCATCCTTGTTCGCCCAGCAGGCTTTTACCGATGGAGGGTTGGCTGACTACGGCAGTGTACAAATCGATGAAGGTATCGTCGCCTGAGCCTTGTTCGGCGTGGTCGGCAACACCGGCTTTGCCGCCTTTTTCAAACAGCTTGTTGATTTCATCCACTGTAATATGTAGATGACCGATGGCTTTTTGTTCCAGAAGGGCATTCCAAGATTGGATGTCCTGTTTGTCCGGATTGACAGCCCGGCGAGGGCGGGTTTGGGTTGCCGGTTCGGCAGCCTGTTGCGTATCCGCAGGATTGGCAGAGGTCGTCTGAACGGCCTTGTCGGTACCCAAACCATATTTACCGGCAACCACTTTGAACGAACGCTGGATGCTGTCGTTAATGACCATCAGCGTAACGGTCGCACCGCTGATGATGTCCCCGGGGGCAACGCCCGGAGTAGGCGGATTCTTAATGAAATTCAAACCGATATACTTATCAATGAATTTATCCACGCGCGACTGCGGGATACCGATAAGCATAATCGGCTCATGGTGATCGACCAATTTCGCACCGGCGACCGTTCCGTCGTTGGCCAAAGCCACCATCGTATCAATCGGTTTGCTCGAATAACCGCGCGTGTTGACCACGTCCGTTGTGATATAAACCAAGCCCAACTGCTCGTCGCCCTTATAAATGCGGGCAACCATAGGTTTGCCTTCAGGCTTGCCATAGCGGTCTGCACCTGGAAAAATTTCCGCAGGCTGGATTTTTGACAGGAATTCCGGCAAACGCTCGGCATAGGCGGGCAGTGTCGAAAACAATAGGACAAATACGGCAAACATTGCCAGCATCGTATTCAAGATGCCGGATGTGCGTTTTGTTTTAAGGCAGGACATGACTATCCCCGATTATTCGATACTCTAAACATTAATATTATATGAATCTACAAAACGCGATAGTTTGACTTATATCAAATTTACAAATCTTAAAACCCGGTTTTGGCGGCAAGTAATACTTTGTGATTACATCAATATGAGTCTGATTTAATTGCAAATAGAAATAGAAAACAAAGTTATTATATGTTTTTTGCTTATTTTGGGAATAATGGATTTTGAATTGCTGGATTTGTTTAATGTGTGTATTTCATAGAGGCTACCCAAATAGTAAAGGTCGTCTGAAAACCGAAAAATCAATTTTCAGACGACCTTTTGTTATTTCAAACCTTCTCGATTTAAGCGGCATTGACTTTGTTTTCTCGGCGCAGCAGGGTAATCAGGTTGCAGATGCGCTGTTTCATGCTGCGGCGGTCGACGATTTGGTCGATAGCGCCTTTTTCCAGCAGGAATTCTGCGCGTTGGAAGCCTTCAGGTAAGGTTTCACGGACGGTTTGTTCGATAACGCGCGGGCCGGCAAAGCCGATAAGGGCGTTGGGTTCGGCAAGCACGACATCGCCAAGGAAGGCGAAGCTGGCGGATACGCCGCCCATGGTCGGGTCGGTCAGGACGGAGATAAACGGCAGGTGTTTTTCAGTCAAAAGATGCAATGCCGCGCTGGTTTTGGTCATCTGCATCAATGAGTTGACACCTTCCTGCATACGCGCACCGCCTGATGCGGCAACGCAGATGAAAGAGCAGTTGTCAGCTACGGCACGGCGCACGCCTTGGACGAAGCGTTCGCCGACGACGGAACCCATAGAGCCGCCGATAAAGCGGAATTCGAATGCGGCAATCACGACGGGCAGGCCGTTCATAAAGCCTTTCATCACGACCAACGCATCATCTTCGCCGGTGGCTTTGCGCGCGGCGGCCAAGCGTTCAGGGTATTTTTTGCTGTCTTTGAATTTCAGCGGGTCGGTTGGTTTAATATTGGCAGCGATTTCTTCGCGACCTTCTTCGTCCAAAAGCAAATTGAGGCGTTCGCGTGCGGAAAGCGGATTGTGGTGGTTACATTTTGGGCAAACTCGGTCGTTTTGCTGAAGCTCGGTCGAGTAGATGGTTGCCGAACAGGACGGGCATTTGTGCCACAGACCTTCGGGAACGTTGGACGAGCCTTCGTCTTTGCTGCGGTTTTTGATTTTGGGCGGTAGGATTTTGTCTAACCAACTCATGGATGACTCCTTGAAATTCGGGATTCAGACGACCTTTGCGCGTATTGTCGGAAAGGTCTTAACGGATTGCGTCTTTTAATTCTTTCGCCAACGCGCCGACGGCTTCTGCTTCACGGCCTACGTTGTTTTCAATTTCTTTGACGATGCGGCTGCCGACGATGACGGCATCGGCAACGGCACCGATTTTGCGCGCGCTTTCGGCATTGCTGATGCCGAAGCCGACGCCGATCGGGATATCGATATACTTGCGCAAAAGCTCTATTTTACGCGAAACTTCTTCGGTATCCAAACTTGCCGCACCGGTAACGCCTTTGAGCGAAACGTAATAGACAAAGCCGCCGGCAACGCGGGCGATGGTTTGGATGCGCTCTTCGGTCGTGGTCGGGGCAATCAGGAAAATGCAGTCGATGCCGCGCGCTTTGAGTGCATCGTGCAGCGGGGTGATCGTTTCAACAGGTGAATCGACGGTCAGCACGCCGTCCACGCCGGCCTCAGCCGCCGCTTGGGTAAATGCCTGATAACCTATTTTGTGAATCGGGTTCAGATAACCCATCAGAACGACAGGCGTGTTGCCGTTTGTTTCGCGGAAGCGGCGTACGATATTCAATACGTCGTTGAGGGAAACTTTGTTTGCCAACGCGCGCTCGGCAGCGCGCTGGATGGTCGGACCGTCCGCCATCGGGTCGGAAAAAGGAACGCCCAATTCGAGGATGTCGGCGCCGTTTTCAACCAAACTGTGCATCAGCGCAAGCGTGGTGTCGAGATTGGGATCGCCTACGGTGATATAGGGAATCAGGGCTTTTGCGCCGTCAAGCGCGGCAAAGGTTTGCTGGATTCTGCTCATCTTGATTTCTCGTTTCCGTAACGGCTGTTTCAAGCCGGTTTTCATCGACAATAAGTTGGCAAGTATAGCATTGACTGTCTGTTTCTGGCGAAACTGCATGACATTTCTGATTGTTTTCTGTATGGAAAGGTCATCTGAAAAAGGGCAGGGCGGTTGTTTTACTGTTATGGAAGCCGTGATGATTTGAATTGTTGCCCATATCGGGCAGTTGCCTTCCAAAATGCTTCAACTTTCCCACCAAATTCCGTTAATTTCCATTAAAGGTCGTCTGAAAGCCTTTGTTGTCATACTTTCTCGGTTATAATAGCCGGCTTCTTTAATCTGACCCTTTTTTCGGAAATATATCATGGCCTTTGCCTCGCTTTTCACCCTTTTGGACGATATTACCGCTGTCTTGGACGACGTTGCCCTGATGACCAAAATGGCCGCCAAGAAAACGGCGGGCGTGGTTGGCGATGATTTGGCTCTTAATGCGAATCAGGTTACCGGCGTGTCGGCGGAACGCGAGCTGCCGATTATTTGGGCGGTGGCGAAAGGTTCTTTGGTGAACAAGCTGATTTTGGTGCCGCTGGCTTTGTTGCTGTCCGCCTTTTTGCCGAAGCTGATTACGCCTTTGCTGATGATAGGCGGGATTTATTTGTGTTTCGAGGGCGTGGAAAAGCTGCTGCATAAGTTTCTACACCGCCACGAAGCGCATGACGACGAGAAAGCTGCCGTTGAAACGTTGGACGAAAAAACCAAGATTAAAGGTGCGATCCGTACGGATTTTATCCTGTCTGCCGAGATCATTATTATTGCTTTGGGCGTGGTCGAAAAATACGACCTGATGACCCGTTCGCTGGTCATGGCGGCAATCGGTGTCGGTATGACGGTTTTTGTGTACGGTTTGGTCGGCGTCATCGTCAAGCTTGACGATTTCGGTATGCTGCTGATGCGTCAGAAAAGTACGGGCATCCAAACGGTCGGACAGGGTCTGATTGCCTTTATGCCCTGGTTTATGCGCGGTTTGAGCGTGGTGGGTACGCTTGCCATGTTCCTTGTCGGCGGCGGTCTGATTGCGCACAACTTGGGCTTTTTGCATGATTTCTTACACGCGCATCATTGGGACAGCGGCTTGATGGAGCATATCGCCAACCTTGCCGTCGGGCTGATTGCCGGTGCCATCGCCTGCGCCGTAGCGTTGCCTTTGATGAAGCTGTTTCAAAAACACTAAACAACCGATACGTCGTCTGAAAATGGTTCAACTTTGTTGAATCTGTATTTTCAGACGACCTCTTATTTTCTTTTCTCTGCAATGAACATTTTCCGCAAACTCGAACAATATTGGCAGCATCCTGTGCTGTACTGGCCGCTGGTGATCCTGATTGCCGCCGCTACGCCGTTGACTTTCGCGCCGTATTACCATTTTTGGCTGATGCCTTTGCTGTTTGGCGCGCTGATCCGACTGATTGAACTGCGCCCGCGCTTCGCTGTTTCTACCGCCTATCTGTTTGGGCTGATTGCCTATACGACGCAGTTTTACTGGATACATACCGCGCTGCACGATGTTTCCGGCTTGCCTAATTTATACGCGATTCCGCTGACTTTCCTGCTGCCTGCGTTTCTTGCGCTGTATCCTGCCGCCTGTTTTTGGCTGTGGAAGAAATTTCATCTGCCGCGCTGGGTTAAGGTCGGCATCGTTTTGCCGATTTTGTGGACGCTGGCGGAATTTGCCCGCGAACGCTTGTTGACCGGCTTCGGCTGGGGTGCGCTCGGCTATTCGCAAATCGTCAAAGAAAGCCCGCTTGCCGGCTTTGCACCTTTGGGCGGTATTCATCTGGTTACGCTTGCGACGGCATTTGTCAGCGCGTGGCTGGTGTTGCTGATTGACAATACGGGTCGTCTGAAACAACGCCTGCTGCCGATGTGCATGATTGTCATGTTGTGTACCGTCGGCTTTATCGCCCAGCAAGCCGACTTTACCAAACCCGACGGCAGCACCAGTACCGTCGCGCTTGTGCAGGGCAATATCGAGCAGAGCCTGAAATGGGATGAAGAACAAGTTGTCCCCACCATTCAAAAATACTACGGTCAAATCAGCAAAACATCCGCCGACATCGTTATCCTGCCTGAAACTGCTCTGCCCGTGATGCGTCAGGATTTGCCGGAAAACATCCTGACCCAGTTTGCCGAACAGGCGCGCACGAACGGCAGCGCATTGGCTGTCGGTATCGGTCAATACACTGCGGATGGCAGCGGATACGAAAACGCCGTAATCAATTTGAGCGACTACGATGATGTTTCAGACGACCTCCCGTATTACGCCAAGAATCATTTGGTTCCCTTTGGTGAATACAAACCGCTGCCTTTTCTGACCGAGCCGTTGTATAAGCTGATGAATATGCCGCTTGCCGATTTCCGTCGCGGCGGGGCAGCACAGGCTCCCTTAACCATGAAAGGGCAAAAAGTCGCCTTCAATATCTGCTATGAAGACGGCTTCGGCGACGAACTCATCGCCACCGCCAAAAACGCCACACTGCTTGCCAACGTCAGCAATATGGCGTGGTACGGCGATTCCAACGCGATGTACCAACAGCTCCAGCAATCCCAAGCCCGCGCGATGGAGCTTGGACGCTATATGGTCCGTGCCACCAATACCGGCGCAACCGCCATTATTTCTCCCAAAGGCAGTATCATCGCCGAGAGCGAACCCAATACCGATGCCGTCTTGGAAGGACATGTCAAAGGCTATGTCGGCGAAACCCCTTATATGAAAGCAGGTGGTTCGCTGTGGCTGATCGGAGTATTGTCAATCATTGCCATCGCACTGTTTTTAATCAGGAAAAAAGCAGATTGAGTTTGAAGAAACGGTCTTTTTATAAGGCCGTTTTTCTTAAAATTTATTATTTACATACAAGAATGTTTGTAATATACTGAACTTATTCCCAGTAAACCAGTCAAATTTTCAAAATCAATCGAGTTTTATAAAAGATGAAAATTCACCTATCGAACAGTCTTTTACAGAAAAAGGCATTTGACAGCATACGATAGGGCAACAGGCAGTGATATACTGCACGGCAAACAACAAGTAAACAACAGTCTCTGCATCATATAAAGGAAAGCACCTCTTATGAACAACGCCTTTGCATTACCCGTCATTCACAGCGGCAACGGCAGCCTTGAGCAATACATTCACACTGTTAACAGCATTCCCATGCTGACGCCCGAAGAAGAAAGCCAACTCGCGGAGCGTCAGCAAAAAGGCGACCTTAACGCCGCCAAACAACTCATTCTTTCCCATTTGCGCGTCGTCGTATCCATCGCACGAGGCTACGACGGCTATGGCCTGAACCAGGCCGACTTGATCCAAGAAGGCAACATCGGACTGATGAAAGCGGTCAAACGTTACGAGCCCAGCCGTGGCGCACGCCTGTTTTCATTCGCCGTACACTGGATTAAGGCCGAAATCCACGAATTTATCCTGCGCAACTGGCGACTGGTGCGCGTAGCGACCACCAAGCCGCAACGCAAACTGTTCTTCAACCTGCGCAGTATGCGTAAAAACCTGAATGCCTTGTCTCCGAAAGAAGCGCAAGACATCGCCGACGATTTGGGCGTCAAATTGTCCGAAGTCATGGAAATGGAACAACGCATGACCGGACACGACATCGCCATCATGGCAGACAACAACGATGACGAAGACAGCTTCGCCCCCATCGACTGGCTTGCCGACCACGATGCCGAACCCAGCCGCCAACTGTCCAAACAAGCCCACTACGCCCTGCAAACCGAAGGTCTGCAAAACGCATTGGCGCAACTGGACGACCGCAGCCGTCGCATCGTAGAAAGCCGCTGGCTGCAAGACGATGGCGGATTGACTCTGCACGAACTGGCAGCCGAATACGGTGTATCCGCCGAGCGCATCCGCCAAATCGAAGCCAAAGCCATGCAAAAACTGCGCGGTTTCCTCGCGGAAGAAGCTGAAGCGGTTTAAAAAAAACAGTTCGGTAGAAGGAAAAAAGGTCGTCTGAAACCCGAAATATCGGTTTCAGACGACCTTTTTTGTTTTTCTTGAATCTGCTTAAAGCGGTCGAGCTTCAATTATGAAGTCAGCGCAGCTTTGAGGATTTTGTTGACTTCGCCCATATCGGCTTTGCCTGCCAACTGGGTTTTCAATACGCCCATTGCTTTGCCCATATCAGCCATACCGGAAGCTCCGGTCATGGCAATCACGGTTTCGACGGCGGTACGGATTTCTTCGGCAGACATCATTTGCGGCAGGTAGCGGTGCAGGATTTCGATTTCGGCATTTTCTTTGTCTGCCAAGTCCTGACGGCCTGCTTCGGTGTAGATGTTGGCACTGTCTTTGCGCTGTTTGACCATTTTGGTGATGATGGCAATCACTTTGCCGTCATCAGCTTCGGTACGCTCGTCCACTTCGAATTGTTTGATGGCGGCATTGATCAGGCGGATAGTGCTTAAAGCAGTTTGATCTTTGGCACGCATCGCGGTTTTCATGTCTTCGGTTAATTGTGCTTTCAGGCTCATGGAATGACTTTCAGGAAAAAAGTGAAAATTGTGTTTCAAATACTGCCTTAGAGGATTCTCTATTTTTCAGACGACCTATTATCCTAGGGGCTGTCGACATTTAATTTTCCAAGTGGATTTTTGTTCACAAAGCGGAAGATTCGAGGCGGAAGATAGGGTCGTCTGAAAAACAAACACACCGCAGGTCAAGCCTTGCGGTGTGTTTCGGCATCACAGGGCAGACCTGCAACTGATGTTTAGTACATTTTAGGAGGCAGTTGTTGGCTGCGCAGGCGTTTTTGCAGGCGTTTTACGGCTGCGGCTTTTTTGCGTTTACGCTCGGTAGTCGGTTTTTCGTAAGCTTCACGGGCACGCAGCTCGGTCAACAGACCGGTTTTTTCTACGGCACGTTTGAAACGGCGCATGGCTACTTCGAAGGGTTCGTTCTCTTTAACGCGGATTGCAGGCATTTTATTTCCTTTAAATTGAATTCTGGTTTCAAACCGCCGAAAGGGATAAAAGTAAAAAGGGGCGGTTTGTAAAAAAGTGGTTGTTTGTATCTCGGGTGTCTTGCGACCGGCGGGATACGCGCCGTGATGTAAACATCACCTCCTAACAAGTCGGCTTGGCGCCGGGTATGCCGTCGATGCGGCTGCAAATGAATTGCGGGATTATCTTTGATTAGGTAGTTTCTGTCAAGCTGGTGGATTGTCTGAAAAACAGTATAGGGGTTTCGGAAACCTTTTTTAAACATCCGACACCAGTCGCATTAATTTGCGTATAATGGCGCAACTCCCGATTAACCGACTATGCCAATAAGGAATACCACACCATGACCTCTATTCATGACCAAATTAAAGAAGTTGTTACCACCCACCGCGTTGTTTTGTTTATGAAAGGCACGAAGCAGTTCCCGCAATGCGGTTTCTCATCCCGCGCAGTTCAAATTCTTAATGCCGCAGGTTGTACTGATTATGTAACCGTTAATGTTTTGGAAAACGATGCCGTCCGCCAAGGTATTAAGGAATACAGCGATTGGCCGACCATCCCACAACTTTACGTCAACGGCGAATTTGTCGGCGGTTCTGATATTTTGATGGAAATGTACGAAGCCGGCGAATTGCAAGATTTGCTGAAAGCCTGATGAAAGATAGCAAAAGGTCGTCTGAAAACTTTTTCAGACGACCTTTTTCCGTGTTCTGCCTGCTTTTCCGAGTATTCAAAAAAAAGTATAATCACGCCCATTCAAAAACAATCCGAGGCCTGCCAAATGAACGTAACCGTTATCAATCATCCCCTTGTCCGCCACAAACTCACGCTCATGCGCGAGGCCGATTGCAGCACTTACAAATTCCGCACCCTCACTACCGAGCTGGCGCGCCTTATGGCTTATGAAGCTAGCCGTGATTTTGAAATTGAAAAATACATTATCGACGGCTGGTGCGGTCAAATCGAAGGCGACCGCATCAAGGGCAAAACCTTGACCGTCGTACCGATTTTGCGTGCCGGTTTGGGTATGCTCGACGGCGTACTCGACCTGATTCCGACCGCTAAAATCAGCGTAGTCGGATTGCAGCGCGACGAAGAAACGCTCAAGCCCGTTTCTTATTTTGAAAAATTCGTGGACAGCATGGACGAACGTCCCGCGCTGATTATCGACCCCATGCTCGCGACCGGCGGCTCTATGGTTGCCACCATTGATTTGCTGAAGGCGAAAGGCTGCAAAAATATCAAAGCGTTGGTACTCGTTGCCGCGCCCGAAGGCGTCAAAGCCGTCAATGAAGCGCATCCCGACGTAACTATTTACACTGCCGCCCTCGATAGCCATCTGAACGAAAACGGCTACATCATCCCCGGTTTGGGCGATGCAGGCGATAAGATTTTCGGTACGCGCTGATTCGTGATTTGAGGTCGTCTGAAACTGAATGTATGGGTTTCAGACGACCTTTTTATAGTGGATTAACAAAAATCAGGACAAGGCGACGAAGCCGCAGACAGTACAGATAGTACGGAACCGATTCACTTGGTGCTTCAGCACCTTAGAGAATCGTTCTCTTTGAGCTAAGGCGAGGTAACGCCGTCCTGGTTTAAAGTTAATCCACTATACAAGGTATTTTTCGTTGAAAATCCCGTGTTAGAAAGGACACCCATGAGCTTCCAAGACAACCTCGCTGCCATGCCTGACATCGGTCATTTGAGCGGACTCGACATCCTCGACGCACAAGGCAAAGCCGTCCATCACATCCCCAATGCCCCCGGCAAGCAAGGCTCGCTCAAGCTGTATAACGCTTTGGCATTGAATTTCGGTGGCAAACTCGATGCCGCCGCCGCCACGCAGGGTCTGGACTGGTTTGCCGAACACGTTGCCGATGCGCAAGCCAATCCGGGCAAGCATCCCAATATCGATTTGCTGTTGCAAGTGAAAAACGAAAACCTCAGATTGCTTCTAAAGCCGGTTAACGCTTAAACACCAGATAAGCGAAGGTCGTCTGAAAACAGAAATCCTGTTTCAGACGACCTTTTTTTATGAAACCGTTTCGTTATAAATAAAATTGTTATATTATAACCAATCAAATTTTCTACCCGATACATTTGGAGAAACCATGAAAAAAACCGCATTGTTCATCGCATCCGCACTCCTGTTCAGCACAACCGCCCACGCACACCGCGTCTGGGTCGAAACCGCCCATACGCACGGCGGCGAATATCTGCAAGCCGAATTGGGCTATGGCGAGTTCCCCGAACTCGAACCCATCGCCAAAGACCGCTTGCACATTTTCAGCAAACCCATGCAGCTCGTTACCGAAAAAGGCAAAGAAAATCTGATTCAAAAAGGGACGTTCAACTACCAATACCGCAGCAAACAGCCCGTTAAAGACGGCAGCTACCTCGTTATCGCCGAATACCAGCCGACCTTCTGGTCCAAAAACAGCGCAGGCTGGAAACAGGCGAGCATCAAAGAAATGCCTGACGCCAGCTATTGCGAACAAACCCGAATGTTCGGTAAAAACATCGTCAACGTCGGACACGAAAGTGCAGACACTGCTGTCATCACCAAGCAAGTCGGACAACATTTAGAAATCGTCCCGCTGGATAATCCCGCCAACGTCCACGTCGGCGAACGCTTCAAAGTCCGTGTCCTTTTCAACGGCGAGCCGCTGCCCAACGCCACCGTTACCGCCACATTCGACGGTTTTGACACCAGCGACCGCAGCAAAACCCACAAAACCGAAGCCCAAGCCTTCTCCGATACTACGGATGATAAAGGCGAAGTCAGCATCATTCCCCTGCGCCAAGGCTTCTGGAAAGCCAGCGTAGAACACAAAGCCGATTTCCCCGATCAAAGCGTGTGCCAAAAACAGGCGAACTACACCACCATGACCTTCCAAATCGGTCATACGCATCATTAATCTCTAATGGCAAAGGTCGTCTGAAAACCGTATCACAAGGTTTTCAGACGACCTTTTTTAATCTTCAGCCAATCAATTTCAGCCAATTAATTTAATAAACAGCCATTCATCAAGGCTTATGCGGCGCAAACGTCCATTGCCCAAGCGCCAAGCCCAAATCAAATAGATTCAGACGACCTATCGCCACTCTGACCAAACGCAGACACGGAAAGCCTGCCTTAGCCGTCATCCGCCTGACCTGCCGGTTTTTGCCTTCCGAAATCCGAATTTCCACCCAAAAATCAGGCACGGATTTACGCACGCGGATAGGCGGCACGCGCGGCCACAAAACATCCGCTTCGCCCGCCTCTAATACGCGAACCTTTGCCGGACGCGTGACAAAATCCCCCAAATCGACCCCGCGCTGCAGCATATCCAGCTTCGCTTCGTCGGGCGAACCTTCCACCTGCGCCCAATAAGTTTTCTCCAGTTTAAACTTAGGATCCGCAATCCGTGCCTGCAAACGTCCGTCGTTCGTCAACAGCAGCAAACCCTCGCTGTCCGTATCCAAACGTCCCGCCGGATAAAAGTCCGGCAGCGCCACATAATCTTTCAAACACCCATACTTTTCATGCGCCGAAAACTGGCAAATCACGCCATAAGGCTTGTTCAATACAATCAAATCATTCATTTTCATCACATCCTGAAACCAAGCATGAATTGTACCAGCCGCCGCATACGGGCTACAATTTTACGTTTCTTTATATTTTATACAAATGATTTCATACGGTTAAAAAATACACTCAGGCTCGGCTTGACACGTCCGAACCAAACCAGTATATTACGCACTTCCTTAGGAGTAATGGCTGAGAGGCTGAAGGCACTTCCCTGCTAAGGAAGCATGTGGGGTCAACCTGCATCGAGGGTTCGAATCCCTCTTACTCCGCCACCATACGAAAACCCGTCGATTATTCGGCGGGTTTTCTTTATTTCCCCATGAAACCAAAAGCAGTCATATCACCTCGTGCAATCGGGGCTAAGAACAGCAACGGATAGCAAGTAGCTCATCCTAACCGACTATCCCTGCGATAAACTCCTTGTCAGACCCGGTTTATACAAAAGGTCGTCTGAAAAACCTGATTCAGGTTTTTCAGACGACCTTTTAGCTTTCGCACCTATCGAACAATCCGATAGTATGCAGCCGCGTCAATCAATAACGACCCGGAACGGTTCCCATACGCTGTTTCAACGAAGTTTGCGGTTCGTTGAACAGGGATGCGTAGTAGGTCGCGTTGGTCATGACTTTTTTGACGTAGTCGCGGGTTTCAGTGAAGGGGATGGTTTCGGCGTAAATCGCGCCTTCCAGAGGCGTAGAAGCCTGCCAGTTGCGTGCGCGACCGGGACCGGCGTTGTAGCCTGCAGTTGCCATCACTTCGTTGTTTTGCAGGCGGCGTTTGGCATCTGCCATATACCATGTACCCATGCGGATGTTACCGTCCATGGTGTAGAGTTCGCTGCTGCTCATGCCGATTTTGCCGGCGATTTCGCGGGCGGTGGCGGGCATAACCTGCATCAGGCCCTGTGCGCCGACGCTGGATTGCGCGCCCATGACGAAGCGGCTTTCTTGGCGGATCAGACCGTAAACCCAAGCCGGATCGATGCCTGCTTGCGAGGCGTAGCGGACGGTGGTCTCTTTAAACGGAGAGAGGTAGCGCAGGTTGTAGTTGAGTTTGCGCTCGGTCCGGTCGGCGCTGTTGATCGCCATATCGTAAAACTGGTTTTCAAAGGCGACCTGCGCGGCAGTCAGGAGGTTGTCCTCGTTGAAGTCGCGGGTGGCGAAACGCCATTCTGCCTGCGCCTGACGGCGCATTTTGGCATCGTTGCTGCTTTGGCTGTTTTTAAACAGAACCAGCGCGCGTTTGATGGCTCCGTCGTCTGCCATGCGGCGGACGTCTTTTTTATCGGCGTCGGAAACGTTGTTTTTGGTATTGACGCGGCGGCCGAGTTCTTCGCCTGCTAAGACGGCGTAGAAATTGCGTCCGCTTGCGGCGGCTTTTTCGTACATTTCTTTAGCACGGCTTTGGTTGCCTTGTGCGGCGTAGCTGCGGCCCAGCCAGTATTGCCAAGTCGGGTCTTTTTGCAGATTGTCGGGCATTTGTTGGATGATGCCGGACAATTCGTTCCAGCGTTTCAGGCGCAGGGCGGCGCGGGCGTACCATTCAAACTGCTCGTCGGTCAGTTGTTTGCGGTCGGAAACGCGGTTGTAGTAGCTCAACGCGGTCTGCATGATTTGATTTTGCGCTTGGTAGAGTCCCAATACGCCCCATGCGAAGCTGCTTTGTTCTCGGCTTAAGCCGGATTCCATGCCGGACAGCGTAGAAGCTGCGGAGGAGGATTTGCGCGCGTCTTTGCCGATGACGTTCAAAAGGCTGTATTCGCGCGCACCTTGCGAGCCGCCCTCAAACGGGCTGCCCAATGCGGCTGCCAAGCTGCGTGCGTCGCTGGTTTGGCTGTTGCTCAACAATCCGCGCACGCGGCGCCATGCGTCGTTGTTGTTCAGACGACCTGCCGATGCCGCGCTTTCGACCAAGCGGGTACAGCCCGCAGGCAGCTTGTTGGTAAGGCGCACAAGCTCTGCCGCCATATTGTAGCTGCCGCTGCTCAGTTCGGCATAACATTGCACTTCCTGCACCCGACCCGCCGCATTCAGCTTTTTGTTTTCTTGGCGGAACATATCCCATTGTCCGCGCGCGCCGAGGCTTTTGAGCCATTCGTTGCGGACGGTTTCAGCCATCGCGCTGTCGCCCGCCTGAGCCAAGAATTGTTGCACCCACATATCGTCGCCGCGTTTGGCAGCGTCCAGCGCGCCTTGATATTGGCCGTAATCGGACAATACTTTGGATTCGCCTTCCGCGCGGCGGGCGGGGATGGAGGCGGGTTCGGTCAGGGAAGAGGCAGGCTCTTTGGATGAGGTGTCGTTTTCAGAGACGCACGCCGACAAGACGGCTGCGGCAATCAGGCTGAGCGAGAGGGAAAATATGCGTTGTGCGTTCATTACTTGCCGTATCTTTATTAGAATCAATTAGAACCGTATTCTAAACGATTTGGCGGCATTATCCGAATCTGAAACCGATATTTACATTAACCGCGTAATCAGGGACAACAAAAAGGTCGTCTGAAAAGCGGGATGGCTGTTTCAGACGACCTTTGAGGCATGGGCAAAGTTTACATGCAGCCTTCGTTTTGCAGCAGGGTAAACAGGGGAACGCCGTTTTCGCGGATTTTGCTGCCGCCGATCAAGTCCGTAAATTCCAAAATCGCCGCCGCTTCAACGACTTCGCCGCCGAGTTTGCGGATTAATTCCACGCCTGCGAGCATGGTGCCGCCGGTTGCGACCAAATCATCGACCAGCAGCACGCGCGCGCCGGGTTTGACCGCATCTTTGTGGATTTCGACCGTCGCCTCGCCGTATTCCAATGCGTAGCTTTGCGAAATCGTATCAAAAGGCAGCTTGCCTTTTTTGCGGATGGGGACGAAGCCGACGTTCAACTGATACGCCAACGCCGCGCCGATGATGAAGCCGCGTGCGTCCAAGCCTGCCACGACATCGATTTTCTGACCCATATAGCGGTAAACCAGCAAGTCCACCAAAAGGCGGAAATATTCCGCGCTTTGAAGCACCGGTGTAATGTCGTGAAATAAAATGCCTTTTTGCGGCCAGTTTTCGATTTTGCGGATTTTGTCCGCCAATGCGGCGACGCCCATCGCCTCAGGATGAACCAACATTTTGCGTGTTCCCAAATGAAAAGTTTTTAACACGATATTGTAGCCGTCAGACTGCCGGTTGCCAAATCCATCGGGGCTAAAAGGTCGTCTGAACATGAAATTACACGCCCCGTATGCTACAATCAACGGATAATCCCATCGGTACCAAAATCATGAAACCCCATAAAAAAGGCAATATTTTTATCATCTCCGCCGCTTCCGGCACTGGCAAGACCACGCTGGTTTCCCGTCTTTTGAAAAACAACGGCGATTTGCGCGTCTCCGTATCGCACACCACCCGCCAGCCGCGCGAAGGCGAGCAGCATGGTGTGCATTATCATTTTGTTCCCAAAGAAGAATTTGAATCCTTAATTGAGCAAAAAGCCTTCCTCGAACACGCAAACGTTTTCGGCAATTATTACGGAACCAGTATCGCGGGGGTCAATTCCCTTAGCGAAGAGGGTTACGACGTGATTTTGGAAATCGATGTGCAAGGTGCGGCGCAGGTGCGCAAATCGCTGCCCGAAGCCAGCAGCATCTTCATTCTGCCGCCTTCGTTCGAAGTCCTTGCCGAACGCCTTATCGGGCGCGGCACCGACAGCGAGGAAGTCATTCAAACCCGCCTCTCCAAAGCGCGCCACGAAATCGAACAATCCGTCCTGTTTGACTATATCGTCGTCAACGATGATTTAGACAGGGCGGAAGCTGATTTGCTTCACATCATCAAAGCAGGTCGTCTGAAAAAATCTTCCCAGCAAGGATTTATCTCAAACCTGTTGGAAAATTCCTGAAAAACAGCGAAAATACGCATTTACATTCCATCACAAATTAATAGAAAGAAAGCAAACAAATGGCCCGTATCACCACTGAAGACTGCACTGGCAAAATCCCTAATCATTTCGACCTGACCCTTGTCGCCGCCCGCCGCGCGCGCCAGCTTGAAAACGGCAACGCCCCTATGGTTGACGACATCCGCAACAACAAACCGACCGTTACCGCCCTGCGCGAAATCGCCGCCGGTCAAATCGGTACCGAACTGCTGACACGCAACAAATAATACCGGCAGGCAAAACCTGCCCAACCGCCGCGCGGATTGTATCGGCGCGACACATCCGACCGATACAGTCTGACGGCTCAAAACAAAACACACACCGAAGGCCGTCTGAAATGCCCGCCCCCCAGCCCACTGCCCCCTACGACGCGCTGACTGCCGAAGCCCGCGAACTTTTGTTCCGTACCGCCTCCTATCTCAGCCCATCCGAACAGGCCGAGCTTGAAAAAGCCGTCGCCTACGCCTTTCACGCCCATGACGGACAAACCCGTAAAAGCGGCGAACCCTACATTACCCACCCCCTTGCCGTCGCCACGCAACTTGCATTGTGGCACATGGACATACAAGGCTTGTGCGCGGGCGTGATGCACGACGTACTCGAAGACACGGGCGTATCCAAAATCGAAATGGCTGCAGAATTCGGCGAAACCATCTCCGAGATGGTGGACGGGCTTTCTAAACTCGAAAAACTCAAATTTGAAGATCATGCCGAGCATCAGGCGGAAAGTTTCCGCAAGCTCATCCTCGCCATGACCAAAGACGTGCGCGTGATCGTCGTCAAACTCGCCGACCGCCTGCACAATATGCGCACGCTCGGCTCCATGCGTCCCGACAAACGCCGCCGCATCGCCAAAGAAACCCTCGAAATCTACGCCCAAATCGCCAACCGCATCGGCTTGAACAACGCCTACCAAGAGCTTCAGGATTTATCGTTTCAAAACCTCCACCCGAACCGCTACGAAACCCTTAAAAAAGCGATGGACAACAGCCGCAAAAACCGCCGCGACGTCGTCGGCAAAGTTTTGCGTGCCTTCAGCCAGCGTTTGGTCGGCGTGAACATCGAAGCCAAAATCAAAGGGCGGGAAAAAAACCTGTACAGTATCCATCAAAAAATGTTGGCGAAAAAATTGCGCTTTGCCGAAGTCATGGACATTTACGGCTTCCGCGTCATCGTCAACAGCATCCCCGCCTGTTATGCCGCCCTCGGCGCGCTGCACAATCTCTACCAGCCCAAGCCCGGCCGCTTCAAAGACTATATCGCCATCCCCAAAAGCAACGGCTACCAAAGCCTGCACACAACTTTGGTCGGTCCTTACGGATTGCCCATTGAAGTCCAAATCCGCACGCGCGAAATGGACGCTGTAGCCGAAGGAGGCATCGCCGGCCACTGGATATACAAATCCGGCGAAAATACCGTCGATCAAGCTGTCCTCCATACTAACCAATGGCTGAAAAACATCCTTGATTTGCAAGCCAGCAGCGCGAACGCTATCGAGTTCCTTGAGCACGTCAAAGTCGATCTGTTCCCCAACGAAGTCTATATCCTGACGCCTAAAGGCAAAATTCTCACGCTGCCTAAGGGTTCGACACCCATAGACTTCGCCTACGCCGTCCACACCGACATCGGACACAAAACCGTCGCCGCCCGCATCAACAACACCATGATGCCCCTGCGTACCAAACTCAAAACCGGCGACTCCGTTGAAATCATCACTTCCGAACACGCCAAGCCCAATCCGGCATGGCTGAATTTCACCGTTTCCAGTCGCGCGCGCAGCGCCATCCGCCAATACGTCAAAAACCTCAACCGCCACGATGCCATCATCCTCGGCGAAAACCTCCTGCAAAAAGCCCTGTCCAGCCTGTTGCCCAAAGACGTATTGCTTTCAGACGACCTCAAAGAAAAATACCTCGCCGACCTCAACGACAAACAAACCTCGTTTGAAGAAGTCCTCTACAACGTCGGCATGGGCCACACCCTGCCCGTGTATGTCGCCATGCACATCGCCGAGCTGGCAGGGCAGCACTTCGGCAGCGAAGTCAAACTCAGCCCCATCAAAGTCAACGACCAAGAAACCGGCCGCATCCATTTTGCCGAGTGTTGCCACCCCGTTCCGGGCGATTCCGTCCGCGCCCTTTTGGTCAAAGACAAAGGCATGATTATCCACCGCGATACCTGTCCGACCCTGCTCAAATCCGACCCCGAACAGCAGCTTGATGCGAACTGGGAAGGCATAGGCAGCCATACCTACCGCACCGGACTCAGCATCCAGTCCGAAGATGCCCACGGCCTGCTCGCCCTTATGGCGCAAGCCATCTCCAATTCCGGCGCGGATATCGAGTCCGTCGAAACCCCCAACAAAGCGCTGGCAGGTACGGAAGGCTTTGTCGAATTCAAGTTCATCATCAAAGTGAAGGACTTGGCGCAAATCAACCAAATTATTCACAACCTGCACGCCATTCCCCAAGTGCGCAAAGTAGTCCGAAGCTAGGGGAGAAGGGCGGCAAAGCTGAGACTGTTTTGCTGCCTGATAGGGTTTAAGTCTTTCTTAAAATCCAGAAGATACTTTCGCAAAATCATCAAGACGCGCGAATACCACAAAGGTCGTCTGAAAACCATGTTTCCGGTTTTCAGACGACCTTTTTGAACTTCATCGTTCATCGTTCGGCGGTATTATTTTTTTCAGCCTGCTCTTCTGCCGCTTCATACGCTTCCACAATTTTTTGCACCAGCGGATGGCGGACGACGTCTTCGCTGGTGAAGGTGTGGAAATACAGCCCTTCTACGTCGCGCAGTTTTTCACGGGCATCTTTCAGGCCGGATTTGATGTTGCGCGGGAGGTCGATTTGGCTGATGTCGCCGGTGATGACGGCTTTTGCGCCGAAGCCGATACGGGTCAGGAACATTTTCATCTGTTCGGGCGTGGTGTTTTGCGCTTCGTCCAAAATCACATACGCTCCGTTGAGCGTGCGGCCGCGCATATAGGCGAGCGGGGCGATTTCGATCAGGCCTTTTTCCATCAGTTTGGTCACGCGGTCGAAGCCCATCAGGTCGTAGAGTGCGTCGTAGAGCGGGCGCAGATAGGGGTCGACTTTTTGTGCCAAATCGCCGGGCAGAAAGCCGAGTTTTTCGCCTGCTTCGACGGCGGGGCGGACGAGGACAATGCGTTCGATTTGGTGTTTTTCCATGGCATCAACGGCTGCGGCGACGGCGAGATAGGTTTTACCCGTACCGGCTGGACCGAGTCCGAAGACGACGTCGTGGTTCAACAGCGCGCGGATGTAGCCGTTTTGACGCGGGGTGCGCCCGCCTATGCTGCCGCGTTTGGTGCGGAAATAATATTGTTGATCGTGATGCTTTTCTTCGTGTTTGTCGTCGGCAGTTTTGGCTTCGACGGCGGCGAGGCGGATGGCGTTGTCGTCCAAATCGCCTTGTTCGGCGGCTTCGGCAAGCGCGAGCAAGGCGCGGCGGCCGGCGTGGGCGAGTTCGCCCATGAAGGTGAAGTGTTCGAAGCGGCGGCTGATTTGGATGTCGAGGGCTTTGCCTAGGGCTTCAAGATTGCCGTCGAGCGCGCCGCAGAGACGTTGGAGGACGGTATTGTCGATGTCTTCAAATTGAAGATGGACGGTATGGGTCATGTGCTGGTTTCCATGATGATTAAAGGTCGTCTGAAAGGTGCGGGATGCTTTTCAGACGACCTTTCGGTGTTATTTGTTTTGCGCTTGTTCGCGAAGCTCGCGGCGCAGGATTTTGCCGACGTTGGACTTGGGCAACTCGTCGCGGAACTCGATGTCTTTCGGCACTTTATAAGCCGTCAGCTCGGAGCGGCAGAATGCGATGAGTTCCTCTTTGGTCAGGCTCGGGTCTTTTTTGACGACGAAGACTTTGAGTGCTTCGCCTGTTTTTTCGTTAGGCACGCCGATACAGGCGACTTCCATGACTTTATCGTTGTGCGACACGACTTCTTCGATTTCGTTCGGATAAACATTAAAGCCGGAAACGACGATGAGGTCTTTTTTGCGGTCAACGAGTTTCAACCAGCCTTTTTCGTCCATGACGGCGATGTCGCCGGTTTCCAAAAAGCCGCGCGAATCAATGGTTTTCGCGGTTTCTTCGGGACGGTTCCAATAGCCTTGCATCACTTGCGGACCGCGCACCCAAAGTTCGCCCGGCTGTCCGATGGAGACTTCTTTGCCGTTTGCATCGCGCAATTCAATTTCGGTGGAAGGAACGGGCAATCCGATGCCGCCGCTGTATGCTTCGATATTGAGCGGGTTGCAGCACACGCCGGGGCTGGCTTCGGTCAGACCGTAGGCTTCGACGATGGGCGTACCGGTAATTTTTTTCCATTTTTCGGCGACGGCTTTTTGAGTCGCCATGCCGCCGCCCAAAGTCAGGCGCAGATTGGAGAAATCGACGGTGGCGAAATCGAGTTGGTTGACCATGCCGTTAAACAAGGTGTTCACGCCGATGAAGACGCTGATGCGCTCTTTTTTGAGTTCGCCGATAAAGCCTTTCATGTCGCGCGGGTTGGTAATCAGGATGATTTTGGAACCGGCGTTGGTGAAAATCATCAGGTTCACCGTCAGGGCGAAGATGTGGTAAAGCGGCAGCGCGGCAATGACGGTTTCTTTACCTTCGCGCAGTTGGTTTTTAATCCATTCTTTCGCCTGAAGCATATTGGCGCAGATGTTGCCGTGGCTGAGGATGGCGCCTTTGGCGACGCCGGTCGTGCCGCCCGTGTATTGCAACAGCGCGGTATCTTCGCGGGTCAGGGTAACGGGGCGGAAGGTATGCGCCGCACCTTCTTTCAGGGTCGTCTGAAAAGGGATAGCGCCGGCAATACGGTATTCGGGCACCATTTTTTTGATTTTGCGCAGCACGAAATTCATCAGCGTGCCTTTGAAGAAGCCGAACATTTCTCCGACAGAAGCGACGATGACGTGTTTGATTTGCGTGCGCGGCAGCACCAGCTCCAACGTGTTGGCAAAATTTTCCAAAACGATGATGGTGGTCGCGCCGCTGTCTTTCAACTGATGCTCCAGCTCGCGCGGGGTGTAGAGCGGGTTGGTGTTTACCGCCACCAGCCCCGCTTGCAGGATGCCAAAAAGTGCAATCGGGTATTGCAGCAGGTTGGGCAGCATAATCGCCACGCGCTCGCCGCGCGGCAGCTTCAGGACGTTTTGCAGATAGGAAGCGAAATTTTCCGCCAGCTTGCCGACCTCGGCGTAAGTGAGCGTTTTGCCCATGTTTTGAAACGCGGGTTGATGCGCGAATTTTTCAACGCTTTGACGGAATACGTCGCTGATAGAGCTGTATTGCGTGATGTCGATTTCGGCATTGACGCCTTGTTCGTAGCTGTTGAGCCAGAGTTTTTCCATATAAATCAGTCTTGTTTCGTTGGTTTTATGATTGTCTTGGGGTCGTCTGAAAAGGCAGGAACAAACCTGCCGTAATGGTTTTCAGACGACCTTTTGTCTTTTTTATTCAAGCGGTAATAATGACGGGCTTGTCGGTGGACATGATAATGCCGCCGCCCAAGCAGACATCGCCGTCGTACAGCACAGCGGATTGACCGGGCGTTACCGCCCATTGCGGTTCGTCGAACACCAGCTCGACCGTTTCATCATCCAGATAACGCAATTCGCAGGGCGCGTCTGCCATGCGGTAGCGGGTTTTGCAGGTGTAGCGCCCTTCTTTCGGGCGTTCGGGCAGGGTGAAACTCAAATCGTTCATGACGAGGCTGCGGGTGTAGAGCAGCGGATGGTCATGACCTTGCACGACGATGAGTTCGTTTTTCGTCAAATCCTTCGCGGCGACAAACCACGGTTCGCCCGCTCCGCCGATGCCCAATCCTTTGCGCTGTCCGAGCGTGTAGAACATCAGCCCGACGTGTTCGCCGACGATTTTTCCTTCGGGCGTCACCATTTTACCGTTGTTGGTCGGCAGGTATTTTTGCAAGAACTCGCGGAACGGACGTTCGCCGATGAAGCAGATGCCGGTACTGTCTTTTTTGGCGGCAGTCGGCAAATTGAATTCGGCGGCAAGGCGGCGGACTTCAGGTTTTTCCAAATCGCCCAACGGGAAAATCGCGCGCTCGAGTTGGAAAGGCTTGAGGCGGTAGAGGAAATAGCTTTGGTCTTTGTTTTGATCCAAACCTTTGAGCAGGTAATGCACGCCGTTGCGGACTTCTTTGCGCGCATAGTGTCCGGTGGCAATGGTATCCGCGCCCTGCTCTATGGCATAGTCCAAAAAGCATTTGAATTTGATTTCGGCGTTGCACAACACATCCGGATTCGGCGTGCGCCCCGCGCTGTATTCTTTGAGGAAATAGGCGAATACGTTGTCTTTGTATTGGGCGGCAAAATTGACGATGTCGATGTCTATACTGATGATGTCGGCGACGGCAATGGCATCGAAAGAGTCTTGCTTGATGCTGCAATATTCGTCATTGTCGTCGTCTTCCCAGTTTTGCATAAACACACCGCGCACTTGATAACCCTGCTGTTTGAGCAAGGCGGCGGTTACGGAGGAATCGACACCGCCGGAGAGCCCGACGATGATGTTTGAAGGTTGTTGAGTAATGTCCATGAAGGGGATATGGGTAGGAAACAGCAGTTTTTAAAGGCGGATTTTAGCACATTTTGATGAAGGGATAAGGAAGGCCCTAAAAGAGAAATGGCTTTCGGATGAATTTCATACTGCAAGAAATGATTGAATTTGCTCAATCAAAATAACAAAAAGGTCGTCTGAAAATATTCAGACGACCTTTTGAATTCAAACTATGAACGATTAGTGTTGATGCGCGCCACCGTGGTCATGGCCGTGACCGTGGTCCATGCCGGATTGCGGTGCGGTTTTCACTTCCAGTTGTACGGTTTGAGGTTTGGCGTTTTTGAATTTCAGGGTAACAGGTACTTTTTCGCCTTCTTTCAGCGTTTTTTTCAGACCCATGAACATAACGTGGTAGCTGCCTGGTTTCAGCTCGGTTACTCCTTTTGCTTCCAGCGGGATGCCGCCTTTAACTTCGCGCATACGCATTACGCCGTTGTCGTTGACATGGGTATGCACTTCAACGCGATCGGCAACCGGGCTGCTGCCGCCAACCAAGAAGTCTTGTTTGGCTTCATCGTTGTGGATTTTCATGAACGCGCCGCCCATTTTCATGCCTTCGACAGTAGAACGCGCCCAGCCGTCTTCAACTTTAATGCCGGCTGCGGATGCGGTAGATACCAAGCCTGCTGCAATCAGGGTTACCAATAATTTTTTCATGTATTGCTCCTTTATGATGAAATGAGTGGGTTTGTTGCGGCGAAAATCCTTCCGCGCGACATTGCATGTTGATAATACTGTTTTTTATCTTACAGGCAAAGGTCGTCTGAATGCTTTGACTCAGATTAAACAAAATGATTCAAATTAATTCATGAGAATTAATACTTAGTGAGTATAAATCATCTTAAAGTAAATTCAAACATACCCGCGCCACAATGCAATCGCCCACACGATGCCCAACATCGTCAAAGCGAGTAATTGCGCGGCGGAGCTGGCATCTTTGGCGCGTTTTGCCAACTCGTGTTTTTCAGTGGACGTGTGATCGACGGCAGCTTCGACGGCGGTGTTGAACAATTCGGTAATCAGCGAAACAAACGACGCGATAATCAGCAGCATTTTGGTCGCGGAGTCGAAATTGAGGATGAAGGTCAAGACAATCAAAATCAGGTTCAGCCACAATACTTGGCGGAACGCGCTTTCATAGCGGTAGGCGGCGGCAAGCCCGTCTTTGGAATAGCCGAATGCGTTGATGATGCGTTTGATGCCGCTTTTGCCTTTTTTATCGGCAGCGTAAGAAGATGGTTTCATCAATAATGTTTGTGTAAATGTTTATATAAATAAAAGGAAGTCGTCTGAAAACGAGTGCAGAGAGTTTTGCCAAAACGAGCGAAGCGGGTTTCGCCAAAATGAGCAAAGCAGATTTTGCTAAAACAGATTCGAGTTTCAGACGACCTTTTGGGATTATTGTTTAGACCAAGCCTCGACAGCGTCGGCAAACATCGCGGCGACGTCGAAGTTTTTTTGTTTCATGATTTCTTGGAAACCGGTCGGGCTGGTAACGTTGACTTCGGTCAGATTGCTGCCGATGACGTCCAAACCCGCAAGCAAGATGCCGCGGCGTTTGAGTTCGGGGGCGAGGGTTTCGGCAATTTCCCGGTCGCGTTCGCTTAATTCCTGCGCCACGCCGCGCCCGCCTGCTGCAAGGTTGCCGCGTGTTTCGCCGTTTTGCGGAATACGCGCCAAAGCATAGGGGACGACTTCGCCACCGATAATCAGGATGCGTTTGTCGCCGTGGACGATTTCGGGGATATAGCGTTGCGCCATGATAGTGCGGGAATCAAGCTGCATCAGGGTTTCGAGGATGCTGCCGATATTGGGGTCTTTTTCGGTCAGACGGAAAATGCCCATGCCGCCCATGCCGTCGAGCGGTTTGATGATGATGTCGCCGTGTTCTTTCAAAAATGCGCGGACATCGGCGGAACGGGTCGTTACCAACGTAGGCGCAGTGAACTGGCTGAAGTTCAAAATCGCCAATTTTTCATTGAAGTCGCGCATCGCCTGTCCGCTGTTAAAGACCTTCGCGCCCTGCTGTTCCGCCAGCGTCAGGAATTGGGTGGCGTAGAGATATTGCATATCAAACGGCGGGTCGGTGCGCATAATGACGGCATCGAAGTCTTTCAAGGTCGTCTGAACTTTGTCTGCCGCTTTAAACCACTCATGATCATCATCGTTTTTCGCGCCGAGAAACTCAAACGGCGCAGCCTGAGCAGTCACCAATCCTTGCTGCACGGACAACTCGCCGCTCAAGGTATGGAAAAGCTGCCAGCCGCGTTTTGCCATCTCGCGCATCATCGCATAGGTGGTGTCTTTATAGGTTTTGAAACTTGCCATCGGATCGGCAATAAACAGGACTTTCATGGGAACTTCCTTATAAACAAACGACGTAATCATACCTTGTATTGAGGTCGTCTGAAAGGGCGCGGGCAGTTTGGCAAAGAGGTCGTCTGAAAAACGGTTTGTGAATTGGGTTGCACACAAACTGCCTTTTCAGACGACCTCTTCGATTCTGCGTTTAAGCGGCGGCAAGACTGATTAACTCTGCGGCATGGCTGCGGGTCGTATCGGTAATGATTTCTCCGCCAAGCATACGGGCGATTTCTTCGATGCGCTGCTGGTGATCCAACACGCTGATTTCGCTGACGGTTTGTTCGCCTTCGCTGTGTTTGCGAACCTGCCAATGGTTTTCACCGCAGGAAGCGACTTGCGGAAGGTGGGTCACGGCGAGCACTTGGTGCTTTTTGCCCAAAGCGCGCAGGGCTTTGCCGACCATTTCCGCCACGCCGCCGCCGATACCGGTATCGACTTCGTCAAAAATCAGCGTGGGAACTTGCGTGTATTGGCTGGTGACTACCTGCAAGGCAAGGCTGATGCGGGCAAGTTCGCCGCCGGACGCGACTTTGTTCAGCGGACGGGACGGATTGCCTTTGTTGGCGGCAACTTGAAACTGTACCTGCTCCAAACCGTGCGCAGTGGGGGAAGACGGCAGCAGGACGATGTCGAAACGCGCGCCTTTCATGGCGAGATGCTGCATATTTCCGGTCGTTTCCTCGCCCAATCTGCCCGCCGCCTGATGGCGCATGGCGGAAAGAACGTGGGCGGCTTCCTGATATTCGGCAAGATTGCGGGCAACGGTTTGCGTCAACGCTTCCAAATCGGCGGCGGCTTGCAGGCTTTGCAGACGCTCGTCGATTTCAGCCAGCTTTTGCGGCAAGGCTTCAGGCTCGATGCGGTATTTCCGCGCCATCCCCATCAGCTCGCCCATGCGCTGTTCCTGCGCCGCCAATTCGTTGGGATCGATATCGCTGCGGCCTGCGACGTCGCGCATATTGGCACTGATTTCGCCCAATTCGGCTTCAATGCTCGCCAGCATATTCAGGCTCTCGGCGAAACGCGGCTCAATGTTTTGCAGATTGGTCAACAGTTTTTGGCATTGATAAATTTGACGTTGGATGCCGTTGTCACCATCAATGTAGTCACCGACTTCTTCGGCGGCTTGCAGCAATTCGGCGGAATGGGCAAGGCTGTCGTGGCTTTGGCTGAGGGCTTCCCATTCGCCTTGTTTAACGTCCAACTGGTTCAATTCGTTGAACTGCCATTCCAAACGCTCACGCTCGATAATGATGGTCTCGGCGTGTTCCTGCGCTTCTTGGAGGGCTTTTTTAGCGTTGACCCAGTTTTGATAAAGCTGTCTGACGGTTTCCGCCTGCTCTTTGCTGCCCGCAAATGCGTCCAACAATTCGCGCTGGGCGGATTCTTGATTGAGGGAATGGTGGGCGTTTTGCCCGTGAATGTCGATAAGCTGTCCGCCGACGGCTTTGAGCTGCGCTAGCGTGGCTGCCTGATTGTTGATAAAGCTGCGGCTTTTCCCTTTGGCATCGATGATGCGGCGGATGCTGAGTTCTTCCGCGTCTTCGTCTAGAAAACCCTGCTCTTGCAATTGGGCTTTGAGATCGGGCAAAAGGCTGATGTCAAACAATGCCGACAACTGCGCTTCCTTCGCGCCGCTGCGGACTTGGCTGTAATCGGCTTTGTCGCCCAACAGAAGCCCGATTGCGTCCAACGTAATCGATTTGCCCGCGCCTGTTTCGCCGGTCAAAACAGTAAAACCGCTTTGGAAATCCAGATTGAGGTTTTCAACAATGACAAAATCGCGCAGGGAAAGTGCCAACAGCATGGTAGTATTCCTTAGTAAATCGATCGCACATCGGCGGCTAACTTTAGATATGCTGATTATAACTAAGATTTTTTATAGTTTGAATAAGATTTTCTATATTTATTCAAATTTTTCTTATTGAAATTTTATACATCTGATTTTTATTATTTTATTTACAACACTTTCAAAATTAAGTCGTCTGAATAGGCCGTCAAAAACAGTCGGCAACAAAAAAACCTGCCGCTTCGGGCAGGTTTTTTATCGGATGATGCGCTGTATTACAGGCCGCTCAGACGGGCGGTGTCGTGTGCAATCATCAATTCTTCGTTGGTCGGAATCACAACGGCGACGGCTGCGCTGTCGGCAGTCGTAATCACGCCTGCGTTACCGAAGCGGGCTTTCAGGTTGGCTTCGTGGTCGGCTTTCAGACCGAGGAAGCCCAAGTAGCCGAGTACGCGTTCGCGAATGATGTCGGAGTTTTCGCCGATACCGCCGGTGAAGACGAGTGCGTCAAGACCGCCGGCTGCGACAGCCATGCTGCCGATGTATTTGGCGAGGCGGTAGATGAAGATTTCCAGAGCCAGTTTGGCACCTGCGTGGCCGTTGGCGGCTTCTTCTTCGATGGTACGGCAGTCATTGGACAAACCTGAAATGCCGAGCAGACCTGATTTTTTGTTCAGCATGTCGGTGATTTGGGTGATGGTCATGTTGGCATTTTCAGCCAAGAAGCTGAAAACTGAAGGATCGACATCGCCGCTGCGTGTACCCATTACCAAACCTTCCAGCGGGGTCAGACCCATGCTGGTATCTTTACATTCACCGTTGGCAACTGCGGCGATAGATGCGCCGTTACCCAAGTGGGCAATCACCATGCGCAGGTCTTTTTTGTCTTTACCGAGGAAACGGGCGGTTTCATCGGAAACGTAGCGGTAGCTGGTACCGTGTGCGCCGTAGCGACGCAAGCCGTATTTTTCATACAGTTCATGCGGAATAGCGTAGGTGTAGGCATGTTCCGGCATGGTTTGGTGGAAGGCGGTGTCGAATACGACGACGTTGGGCAAACCTTTGAAAATGCTTTGTGCAGCACGCAGACCCAAAAGGTGCGCAGGATTGTGCAGCGGAGCGAGCGGAATACATTTTTCGATGCCGGCGATAACTTCGTCGTCAACGAGGATGGATTCGCTGTACAACTCGCCGCCGCTGACGACGCGGTGACCGATGGCACCGATGCGGCTGTCGAGGCCGTGGGCTTTGAGTTCTTCCATCAGGGCTTCAACTGCGCCGGTGTGGTCAGGCTTGGCAGACAGGTCGACTTTGTGTTTTTCGCCGTTTACTTTGAACGTGATGTAAGCATCGGGCAGGTTGAGTTTTTCGGCAAGGCAGCTGAGCAGGACTTCGCCGCTTTCGTTATCCAGTACGGCACCTTTGAGGGATGAGCTGCCGCAGTTCAAAACTAAGATAAGTTTTTGGGTCATTTGTTGTGGCTCCTGAAGGTTTCAGACGACCTTTGTGGGCAGTATCGGCAATCTGTTCTTTGTCGTCAATATACCGCCAAACATCTCCCGCAGGCATAGTGGATGCGCTTGAGGGCGGCGCCGAGCGTCTGCGCGGCGTGCCGTATCGGTTGGTGGCGTAAAATCTATGAAAGAAAAAATTATCGTTACATTCGGAATGGCGGAAACTTTATGAATGTTGCTTTCCGTGTGGCTTCTGCCGCCGCTGATTCGGCGGGGTCGTCTGAAATCGGTTGATGAATGTAAACCGCGCTATTCTAGCAAAAAACGGGGTCGGCTGCTTGGCTTAATGTTTGACTTGGAACATGCCGGAGGCGATAAAGGAAGATATTGATGTTTAAAGGGAAACGGTTTGTTTTCAGACGATCTGTCAAGCGCGGGGGCGCAAAGCCCTTTGCAGGGGCGTGTCAAACTGTTACATTTAGACAGTTTTTGTATTCACTATGTCGTCTGAAAACAGCGGCAGCCTTTTAAGATTCTTTGATATGCACTATTTCAGTATCCATACGCAACAAGGCGCCCATGTGGGCTTTTTCATCATGCTGCCGGATGACGAATCCGAAGCGCAACCACAGAGCGGGCGTTTTGCCGTCAAGCTGCAAAGTGAAGAAGGCGTGGCAGCGGAGGCTTTGGCTCCTTTCGAGCAAACGGAGACTCCGCAATATTGGCGCGTCGTGAAAGACCGTATCGAACTGTTTTTCGACGACACCCTTGTCGGCTCGCTGCGCAACGAATATCTGACCGTATCGGGACAGACTTTCGTCTTAACCGATTTGACCGGAGCGATGTGATGGAAAGTATGTTTATTTTGGTGCCCATCAGCATCATTTTGGCGTTTGCCATCGGCTATTTTTTTTGGTGGTCGGGCAAAAACGGACAGTTTGACGATCTCGAAGGGCCGGCACACCGCATCCTGATGGACGACGATTCCACCGACAAACTGCTTGAAGACGAAACAGCAGAAGAAGAACAAGAATCCGAAAAATGAGCCTCAAAAAAGACAATCTGAATTTCCCGACCAGCCGCCGTTTTGCCCCACTATTCGGCACGCAGTTTCTGGGCGCATTCAACGACAATATGTTCAAAACCGCGCTGTTTGTGATGATCAGCTTTTACGGTTTGGGCAAAAACGACTTCCTGCCCACCAGCCAAATGCTGAACTTGGGCGCGTTGCTGTTTATCCTGCCGTATTTCCTGTTTTCCGCGCTGTCGGGACAATTGAGCACCAAATTCGACAAAGCCGTCTTGGCGCGCTGGATCAAAGTATTGGAAATCGTGATTATGGCGGTGGCGGCGTTCGGCTTCTATATCCAATCTGCCCCGCTGCTCTTGGTCTGCCTGTTTTGCATGGGCGCGCAATCGACGCTGTTCGGCCCGCTGAAATACGCCATCCTGCCCGATTATCTCAACGACAAAGAGCTGATTATGGGCAACAGCCTGATCGAATCGGGAACGTTCATCGCCATTTTGTTCGGTCAGATTTTGGGCACATCCGTCGCAGGTCTGCCACCCTCCGTCGTCGGCATCTTAGTATTGCTCGTCGCCATCGGCGGTACGCTGACCAGCCTCTTCATGCCCGGCGTCCCCGCCAAAGCCCCCAACACCAAAATCGAATGGAACATCGTCAAAGGCACACACGCGCTCCTGCGCGAAACCGCGCAATATGATTCAGTTTTCACTTCCATCATCGGCATTTCGTGGTTTTGGTTTATCGGCTCGGTTTACACCACCCAACTGCCGACCTTCACGCAAATCCATCTGGGCGGCAACGACAACGTCTTCAACCTCATGCTCGCCCTATTCTCCATCGGCATCGCCGCCGGCTCGGTGTTGTGCGCCAAACTCAGCCACGAACGCCTGCTCTTGGGCTTGGTAACTGTCGGTACGATGGGTTTGACCGTGAGCGGCTTGATTTTGGTATGGCTGACCAACGGACAACGCTTTACCGAACTCAACGGCATCACTTGGTTTCTCTCGCAAGGCATCGCGTATCCCGTTATGCTTGTCATGACGCTGATCGGCTTCTTCGGCGGCTTCTTCTCCGTCCCGCTCTACACTTGGCTGCAAACCGCCAGCAGCGAATCCTTCCGCGCCCACGCCGTCGCCGCCAACAACCTCATCAACGGCGTATTTATGGTGTCCGCTTCCATTTTAAGCGCGGTACTGCTGATGTTGTTCGACAGCATTTCCCTGCTTTACCTGATCGTCGCCATCGGCAATATCCCTTTGATTGTTTACCTGATACAGCGCGAACCCCGTTTCTTAAACGATATGGGCAAGATATTCGGCAATATCATCAAACGGTAAGCCTGAGTTTAAAAAGAGGTCGTCTGAAAACGGGAATCCAATTTTTAGACGACCTTTCGCTTAGCTGATGTTTAAGCGTCAATCATCTTTAAAATCAATCTGATGTCTTCATTTTATACTTGAATCATAAATTGACAGGTCTATTTGGGGAATGACTGTATTTTGCTTGTCGCTTTTGATAAGCGCAAAAAAACCTCCTGTGGACAGGAGGTTTTGAGAAGCGGGTTAGCGCAATTCGGTATGCAGACGGCTGATGAGCGTAGAGGCATCGCTGCCGTTGTATGCGCTGCCGTCTTTGTTGAGAAGGCGGATTCGTGAACCGCCGTTCACAGGTTCGACGAATACGATGATTTCGGGGTAGGCTGCCGGTTTCTCAACTTTTTTGCCTTTGCCAAACATACGGCTGAAGAAGCCCGGTTTTTTCGTGGAAACGGCTTCGCTTTCGTTAGGTGCCTGTTGAACCAAGAAGGCGTGGCGTTCGATGTTTTGACCTAAGACATTCAAGCCGATGCGGTCGAGGGCGAGCGCGGTGCGGCGCCAGTTGCGGCCGTAGTCGCCGGAGACGAGCAGGGTGTTGCCGTCGATTCGCGCCAATTCGTTGCCGCTGCGTTTGGCAACGCTTTGGGTCAGCGCGTTTTCGGCTTGTTGCTGATCGACGCCCATATATTGCATGAAGCGTGCGAGGAAGGCGGCTTCAAGGTTGGGGTCGTTAGCGGCAGGCTGCCATGTGGTCGTATCTTTGTTTTTGTCTGCGTAAACTTCTTTCATACCTTTGTGGGCGAAGAAAACGTCGGTCGTGCCGTTTTTGCTTTGTTCGATACGGATGATAAATTTATCGCGCTCGCTGGTGGAATAGATGCCGCCTAAGCCGACTTTGTCCAGGAGGCGGCGCAGGCCGTCTTGCGGAATTTTCGCGCGGTTTTCAGCCCACTCGGTTTCCATTTGACCGATACCGGGTTCTTCGGATTTGATGTCGAAGCCGTTTTCTTGCCAGAATGCTTTCAGCAAAGGCCAAATTTCGGCAGGAGATTTACCTTGGACTTCAACCCAGCGTTGGTTGCCGTCGCGCTCCAAACGGACGCCTTTGACGGATTTGAGGACTTCGGAGTTGGCGGCTTGTTGGGTTGCTGATGTGCGGCGGCTCAGATCGCTGGCGCGGACGGCACCGCTGCCCGCAGGTACTTGATAGAGGTTGCCTTGATCGGGATTGTTCAAATCAGGCGGTACTTCTAATTTGACGATTTTGCGGGTCTGGGTTTGGTAATCCAGCTTGGGCAGGTCTTTTTTGTTGCCTGAACAAGCGGTCATACTGATCAGGGCGATTGCTACGACGACAGGTTTCATATAGGCCATATTGGTTTCCTGTGGGATGTGATGGATTAACGGCAGGTCGTCTGAAAACGGTTTTCAGACGACCTTTGCGGTTTATGCGGTGAGTTGTCCGGATTCTTGCAATGCGGCGCGGACTTTTGCCTGTCCTGTTTCGCTCAGGGGAACGAGCGGCAGGCGGACATAAGGGTCGCATTTGCCCAACGCGGATACGCCCCATTTGGGCGCGGCAGGGCTTGGTTCGCAGAACATAGTGTTATAAATCGGAATCAGGCGGTCATTTAATTGACGGGCGGTCGCAATATCGCCTGCAAGGGCGGCGCGGCACATGTCGGCGAAGAGTTTGGGGGCGACATTGGCGGCAACGGTGACGACGCCGTGTCCGCCGCAGAGCATGAAGGGCAGGCCGGTGGGGTCATCGCCGGAAAGGATGGTGAAACCTTCGGGCGCGTGTTTGATTAATTCGAGATTGTTGCTGATATTGCCGCTGGCTTCTTTGACGCCGACGATGTTCGGGATTTTGGCGAGGCGCAGGATGGTGTCGTTGGTCATGCTGACGACGGTGCGGCCGGGTACGTTGTAGATAATCATCGGAATCGAAGTGGATTCGGCGATGGTTTTGAAATGTTGGTAAATGCCTTCTTGGGAGGGCTTGTTGTAATAGGGAACGACGGAAAGGGTGTAGTCTGCACCGGCTTTTTCAGCGGCGCGGGAGAGCGCGATGGCTTCGAGGGTATTGTTGGCGCCGGTGCCGGCGATAACGGGGACTCGCTTGTTGACGTGTTTGACCGTTTCTTCGATTACGCTTAGATGCTCTTCGACGGAGAGTGTGGCGGATTCACCTGTCGTGCCGACGGCGACGATGCCGTCAGTACCGTTTTCGATATGCCAGTCGATCAAATCGCGGAGTTGTTCGTAATGGATGCTGCCGTCTTGATTCATGGGGGTAATCAGGGCAACCAAACTGCCTTGTAACATAAGGAAACCTTTTATTTGTAGGGCGCAATAGGGTTTGCTTCTAAAGGGAAGGAAATGCTTGGGATTGTAGCTTACTTTGTTGTTTGTGTGAAACATCTTGACCAGGCGGTTGCTATGCGAAGCTGAACGTAATGTTCATCTTAATGAATAATGATGTTTTTAATCAAAAATTTAGCATATTTTCATAGTGAAATGCCTGTCAAGGATTAAAAAGTGTTAAAGTCTTGCGGCGATGATTTTTGCTTTATCGAAGCCCGTTTCAGACGACCTTTTTAAGTTTACCCGACTGTGTATAATACCTCCCCTCATTCTTCATCTTCAAACCCTAAACCCTCTTTAATCTCCTCAACAAAATGACACACCCCAATTCCCCTCAATCCGAATTTCTACGCGGCATCAAAGAAACCTCACCCATGCTCATCGGGCTTTTGCCGTGGGCGTTGATATTGGGTATGCAGGGTGGTCAGAAGGGCATGAGTTGGCTGGAAATGCTGATGATGACGGGCATGAATTTCGCCGGAGGCTCGGAATTTGCAGCGGTCAACCTGTGGGCAAACCCATTGCCGATTCTGCTGATTGCCACTGTTACCTTCATGATTAATTCGCGCCATATTCTGATGGGGGCGGCAATCGCGCCTTATATGCGGGATATGCCGTTGAGAAAAGCCATGCCCGCGCTGTTTTTTATGTGCGACGAAAGTTGGGCGATGGCGTTTGCGGAAATTCAAAAGCGCAAGGCGATGGGGCTGCCGGCGTTCAATATGCCGTTTTATGCTGGCGTGTGCTTTATCCTTTATACCACTTGGACGGGTTTTGCGGCGTTTGGTGCGGCGGTCGGGCCGATGTTCGGCGATGTGGCGGCATGGGGCTTCGGCATGGCGTTTCCCGCCGTGTTTTTGGTGCTGCTGCGCGGAATGTGGAAAAGCTTTAAGGCGGCACGCCCTTGGTTTGTCAGCCTGATTGTGGCGTGCGGGACTTATTTGTCGGTGGATGGGCATTGGTATGTGCCGATGGGCGCGATTTCCGGCCTGCTTGCCGCCTATCTTTGGGGAGAGAAGGAATGAAGGATTTGCTGTCTTGGCAGTCGTTCCTGTTGTTTGCCAGTATGCTGGCGGTAACGTATTCCACCCGTCTTATTGGTTTTTTCGCCTTGCGCAACCGCACCTTAAGCCGCCGCGCACAAATCGTGATGGAAGCCGCGCCGGGTTGCGTGTTGATTTCCGTCATCGCGCCTTATTTCGTGTCCGACAAGCCGCACGAGCTGATTGCCATTGCGCTGACCGTGCTTGCCGCAAGCAGGTTTTCCATGTTGGTTACCGTGTTGAACGGCGTCGGCAGTTCCGGGCTGTTGGGGTATTTGATGCGGTAGGCGGTCGCATTTGAGTGAAATCGGTTACACTTGTTTTCAGAGTGCGCAGCCTCCTGACGGGACGACCTTTCCCTTTCAGACGACCTTATCTTGTTATAATGTCGTCTGAAATTTTTTATAAAGCAAAATCATGGCAAACCAAAGACTCATCTACGGCTTCCACGCCGTCAACGCCCGCCTGTGGCAAAACCCGAAATCGATTACCGAACTCTACGTCCAAGAAGGCAAAAACGATGCCCGCACGCGCGACGTGTTGGAAAAAGCGGCAAACGAAAACGTGCGCGTACACTTCGCAGACGCCGACCGCCTCAACGCCATTAGCAAAGGTGCGCGGCATCAGGGCGTAGTCGGATTTATCGACGCTTCCAAAAACCACGTCCACCTTGAAGACGTATTGGAAAACCTGAGCGAACCGCCGCTCTTGCTGATACTCGACGGCATTACCGACCCGCACAACCTCGGCGCGTGCCTGCGTACCGCCGACGCAATGGGCGTACACGCCGTCATCGCGCCGAAAGACAAAAGCGCGGGACTGAACGCCACCGTCAGCAAAGTCGCCTGCGGCGCGGCGGAAACCGTCCCCTACATCACCGTAACCAACCTCGCCCGCACCCTGCGCGAGCTGAAAGAATACGGCATCTGGATCATCGGCACCGACATGGGCGGTGACGCCGACCTCTATCACTGCGACCTGCCCGACAGCGCGGCATGGGTGATGGGCAACGAAGGCGAAGGCATGCGCCGCCTGACGCGCGAACATTGCGACATGCTGGTATCGATACCCATGTTCGGCACGGTCGAAAGCATGAACGTCTCCGTCAGCGCAGGCATGGTGTTGAGCGAAACGCGCCGTCAGCGGGTGTTGAAATCAGAGAAATAACGCTGAGTTTTGTGAACAGAAAACGTCGTCTGAAAACTGGAAATTTGGTTTTCAGACGACATGTTTACCGAATTTTCACCGAATCCAAAGGCGTAATGACCAAACAATATGTGCTGCAACAACTGATTGCCACCCAAGACAACCCTGTTTTTTATTGGGCAACTGAAAAAGGCACGGCAGAGGTCGATTTTGTTGTGCAACGTAAGCAAGCTATGATTCCGATTGAAGTCAAAGCAGAAGAAAATTTAAAAGCGAAAAGTTTGAAAGTGTATGTAGAACAATTTCAGCCAGAACAAGCAATTCGATTTTCCATGGCGGATTATCGGGAACAGGATTGGCTAGTGAATGTGCCGTTGTATGCTTTTTAATTACTAAATAATAAATTTATGGGTTTCCATTGTCTATTACACTAATGTCAATATCTATGAAAGTAAGGATTTTCGAGAGCTTGAATTAAGCTCTCCATTAACTAACGTTTATTTTTGCTCTAAATAGCTCGGGGAAAAGGCTGTCTGAATTTTGGAGTGTAGACCAATGTGTTCTGGGTTTAATATTTAGAACAGTTGAGAGGAAAGCAATAAGGTGATAAAATATGAGAAATTAGGTATTTTTTACCTAAAATTGCAATAAAAAAGGTTTTATTATGTTAATCCAATTTTCTGTTGAAAATTATCGTTCAATCAAACAAGAACAGACGCTTTCGTTGGTTCGTGATTCAGGAACGGAAATGCCGGACAACTATTTTGACAGTAATGCGCCCGCTACACCGTCTTTATTAAAATCTGCCGTTATTTATGGAGCTAACGCTTCAGGCAAATCCAATGTAATCAAGGCATTATACTCAATGATTCAAATTCTTTCGAATTCCTTCAATAAGAAAGAGAAAGAACCAATCAGAACTGAATCTTTTCTTTTTGATGAAACATACAAAAACAATCCAACACATTATGACATTTCATTTGTTGTGGATTTACTCAATGATGAAGGTAGTTTGCAACCTACTAGAGTGGATTATGGCTTTATTGCTGATGACAAAAAAATCCATGAAGAATGGTTAAGTGTCTATCCAAAAGGTCGCGAACAAAACTGGTATTCCCGTGAGTATAACCAACAGACCGAAAGCTACGATTGGAAAATGTCTGATTATTTCAAAGGCGAAAGAGTGAGTTGGAGAAATCAAACTAGACCGGATCAGCTATTCTTATCTAGTGCAGCACATTTAAATAGTGAACAAATCAAACCTATTTTTCATAGCCTCATCAATAGAATTCCAATTATTAGCACAGATAGAATCAGCAATGAGATGGCAAAAAGGCAATGTAAAAAGTCTGCAAAAGATAAAAAAATCATGATTCAGTTGTTGCGTTCTGCAGGTATCGAATTAGATGATATTGTTTTTGAAAAACCCAAAGTAAATTTTGAGGGACTTCCTGATGATATCCCTAATGTCATTAAAGAGGAAATATTAAAAGATATACAACAACATCTTAGTGCCCAACATGAGACTTTTTTTGTGTATTTGGATAATGAAAATAAACCACAAAAAATAAATTTAGGAGACGAATCAGATGGCACCCAAAAATTATTTGAGTTTTCAGGATTGATTCTGGCGGTTTTGCATAATGGCGATACTTTGGTTATTGATGAATTAAATAAAAGCCTACATCCAGATCTGGTTAGGTTTTTAGTTAAACTATTCAATTCCCCAATTAACAAAAGAAATGCCCAGCTCATTTTTACAACACATGAAACATCTGTGTTAAGGAAAAATCTATTACGTCGGGATCAAATTTGGTTTTGTGAAAAAAATAAGGATAGATCAACAACGCTTTATCCATTAACGGATTTTAAACCGCATATCAATCGTGAAGATATTGAAGAATATTATTTGAGCGGTAAATATGGGGCAAAACCTATTTTCCAGGACTTTAATTTCCATTTCTCTTTTTGGGAGAATTAAAGCTATGGCAAAACGTAAAGCTCGAGATTTATCCCGTAAAGCACCAAAACGAGAAGCTTATAAAACCATTTTGATCGTTTGCGAAGGTAAGAAAACGGAAAAACTTTATTTTGAAGACTTGATTTCTACTAAAAACCTTTCTTCGGTAAATGTTCAAGTTTATTCTGGACGTGGTTCTGATCCTAAATCAGTGGTTGAAACTGCTATTGAAGAAAAAGATAAGCAAAGTCAACATTTAGAATTTGATGAAGTTTATTGTGTCATTGATAGAGATGCACATCAAACCTTTGATTATGCACAAAAGTTGGCGAAGGAACACAATATAAATTTGATTGTATCTTACCCAAGTTTTGAATATTGGTATCTTTGCCATTTTAAATATTCTCGCGCACCTATTGTGAAAACAGGCGATAAAAGTGCTGGTGATAATTGTGTTACTTTACTTAATAAAGAATGGGACGAGAAATTTTCAATGAATTACAATAAGGCGCAGCAAGGTGTTTATAGGGTTTTGTTACCTTATATAGAAACAGCAATAGCAAACTCAAAAAAAGCCCTTGCAGAAGCCGAAAAAGATGGCGAGCTGAATCCATCTACCGAAGTTCATGACTTGGTTGATAATTTAAGGAAAATTAAGCAGTAATCTTATGAAAAACCGCTTTGAAACCCTAAAATTTCTGCTCACTGACGGAAACATTACAATTCAAAGAAACGACCATCCTTTGATACTCCCCATTATTTCCTTTAAAATGAGTCTACATTTTTAAATGTATAAACTTAAAAAGGTCAAATATGCCACACCAAACCATGAATTTAATGCGCGAGTGCATTCCCATTTTTACCGTGTTGAGCGATGAAAACCGCCATCAAATCCTGCGCGTGCTGTGGGAACACGGCAGGATGAATGTGAATGAGCTGACCGAGCATCTGCATCTGTCGCGTCCTGCGGTGTCGCATCATTTGAAAATTATGTTGCAAGCCGGTGCGGTGGCGGTGGAGCAGGTTGGCAAAGAGCGGTTTTACAGTATCGCCATGGCGGATGCGGTGGCGAAATTGAAACAGCTTGCCGATTTGATGGCTCAAAATTGCCCGCTTTCAAAATAGGGTTATCCGTTAACCCTTTATTTTTACCCAAATACGTTTACATTTTTAAACTTATCAACTTAAAGGAACGATTATGTTATTCACGCCATTCACTTTTCCAAACGGTAAAACCGCCAAAAACCGTATCTTCAAATCCGCCATGGAAGACCAACTTGCCCAAAACGACCAGCCGTCTGAAAAACTCGTCCGCCTGTACGGCACTTGGGCAGAAGTCGACGCGGGCGTTTTGGTTACGGGCAATGTGATGGTCGCCGAAAGCGGTAAAGGTTCGATAAACGATGTGGTGATTTCAGACGACCGCAGCCTTGAAATGCTGAAAAAATGGGCGAAAGCCGGCACGCAAAACGACACGTTGCTTATCATGCAAATCAACCATGCGGGCAAACAGTCGCCTGCGATGGTCAATAAAACGCCGCTTGCGCCGAGCGCCGTGCCGTTGGTGGGCATGGACGGCTTTATCAATCCGCCGCGCGAATTGACTGCCGATGAAATCAACGGGCTGATTTAGCAATTCGTGCAAACCGCCAAAATTGCCGAACAGGCAGGCTTTTCAGGCGTACAAATTCACGCCGCGCACGGCTATCTCATCAGCCAATTCCTCTCGCCGCACCACAACCGCCGCCAAGACCAATGGGGCGGCAGTTTGGAAAACCGTATGCGCTTCCTTTTGGAAACCTACACCGCTATTCGCGCTGCCGTGGGCAAAGATTTCTTGGTAGGCGTAAAACTCAATTCGGCGGATTTCCAAAAAGGCGGTTTTGACGAAAGCGAATCGGTGCAAGTGGTACAAAAACTGTCGGAAATGGGCATTGATTTTATTGAAGTTTCTGGTGGAAACTATGAAAGCCCACACATGCTCGCCGCCAAAGACAGCACCCGCAAACGCGAAGCCTTCTTCATCGATTACGCCGAAAAAGCCCGTGCAGTCAGCCAAGCCCCACTGATTATCACCGGCGGCTTCCGTTCGCAGAATGCCATGGAAGACGCCTTATCCAGCGGCCATTTGGATTTAGTCGGCGTCGCCCGCCCGTTTGCCTTAGTCCCTGACTTGGCAAACAAAATGCAAAACGGCACCTACCAAACCGTGCAAACCGACCGCATTCAAACAGGCGTGGCGTTGGTTGATAAAAAAGCAGGCGCGATGCTGGAAATGAACTGGTATATGACGCAAATGGACTTGATCGGGCAAGGCAAACAGCCCGATCCCAAATTGTCGGCGTGGAAAGTTTTACTGAAAACCTTGTGGGAAAACGGCAAAGCGGGTTTGAGTACGGGCAGGGCTTGATGATGAAAGCGGTTGTGTTTGAAAGAGGGTTTGCAAAAACTTTTGAAAATCTGACCGCACTTTTGTGTATTCAATGCTCTCTTGCTGTTTATAGTGGATTAACTTTAAATCAGGACAAGGCGACGAAGCCGCAGACAGTACAGATAGTACGGAACCGATTCACTTGGTGCTTCAGCACCTTAGAGAATCGTTCTCTTTGAGCTAAGGCTAGGCAACGCCGTACTGGTTTAAAGTTAATCCACTATATTTGAATTTAGACTATTGACGGATTAACTTCGCCCTACATAGCAAACGTCGTCTGAAAACCAAATTTCCAGTTTTCAGACGACGTTTTATTCAGACGCTATTCTATTTACCCGACCATTTCATCGACTTTGCGTTGATAGCTTTTCAACAGATCCGCCGAGCGGGCAAAGCGTTCGGCTTCGTCGTCTGAAAGTTGCAGGTCGATGATGCGGACTGCACCTTGGCGGTTGACGACGGTCGGTACGCCGATATACACGCCGTTTTGTCCGAACTCGCCCTCAAGCAAGGTGGAAACGGGCAATACGACGCCTTGATTGTGCAGGATGGCGTTGGAGATACGGCTCAAACCCATGCCGATGCCGTGGCTGGTCGAGCCTTTGGCGGCGATGACTTCGTAGGCGGCATTGCGCACGGTGTTATAGATTTTGTCCATACGCGCCTGTCCGTCTTCTGATTGTTCCAACATCTTCTGAACCGACATACCGGCGATGTTGGCGGTGCTCCAAAGCGCAATGATACTGTCGCCGTGTTCGCCGATCATCATGGCATCGACACTCCAAGGCGCGACGTCGAATTCGTTGCCCAGACAAACGCGGAAACGGGCGGAGTCAAGGATGGTGCCCGAGCCGATAACACGTTCTTTAGGCAGGCCTGAAAAGCGCAGGACGGCATAAGACAGTACGTCCACAGGATTGGAGGCAACCAAGAAGATACCGTCAAAGCCGGAAGCCATGACTTTTGAAATGATGTCGTGGAAGATGCGCAGGTTTTTGTCGATTAAGTCCAAACGGGTTTCGCCGGGAGCCTGCGCCGCGCCCGCGCAAATACACACGATGTCTGCATCCGAACAATCATCGTAATCGCCGACGTAAATACGCGCGGGCGAAGCGGCATAAGGCATTCCGTGGCGGAAGTCGCGCGCTTCACCTTCCGCGCGCATGCGGTTGATGTCGATTAAAACCATGTCGTCACACAAGGCTTGGTTGAGCATGGAATAGGCGTAGCTGACACCGACCGCACCCAAGCCCACAACGACCACTTTATTACCAACTTTTTTCATATTTATTCCTGTTTGTTTGTGAATAGGAATTATTAATAACACTTGGGCAGAGTGGCGTCAAATTTCAGACGACCTGTTTGCTTTGTAGCGGATTGTAGTGGAAAAATAAGCACATAAGGTATTTGCCGGTCAGGGCGGGAGCAATGGTAAGAAAAGCAGTAAAGAGGCCTGATATAATGCAGTATATTTATTTTGATTTGAGTCATGAATATCATCATAAAACCGTTATAGTATAACTTACGGAGTGTATCCGAAGATTCGGACGGATTTTGTTTGCAGACATTGCCACCGAAATACGGAGACACAATAGTCATGAATCATGAGAATGAAAGGAAACGAATGAAAGCGAAATCTTTATTGGCGGTTTTGGCTGCCACCTGCATTTTGTCCGCTTGCAGCAGCGCAGGCAGCAGCTTGGCGGACGGACTGACCAAGCCGCTTGATCCTAATGCAAAAGATTGGAAGCAACTGACTGTTTCCGAATCTGTTCCCGACGGCGGCGTACTGGAGTTGACCGACAGGGGCGGTAAAACCCAAACCCTGAAAAAAGGCGGGGTTTTGGATACGGGTTATCTGAAAAACGACCGTGTTTCCGACTTTGACTATGTGAAAAAAATCAATGTAAACGGACAACTTATCGAATTGGAACGCGGTGATTTCTTGGTGTATAAACAAAACCATTCCATCGTTGCCACCACTTTGGCAAAGCAGAAAACCAATCCGAAAGATGGCACACGTTCCGAGGCATTCGATTTTCATGTTAACGAAATTCAGGGGCAGGACATTGCTTTCGGTAATCTGCCTAAATTGGGACAAATAAACTACAAAGGTATTGCGTTCAACGGCGACGACCGCAGCGGGCGTTTGTCTTACACGGTTGATTTTGAGAAGAAACAAGGCAGCGGCAGCATCAGCGGAATGCATAGCGGCTATAACGTCGAATTGGCGAAAACCGACATCCAAGCCATGGGCAACGGCTCAGGCTTGAGCGGCAAAGCCATGAAGGATGGTGTGGAAAAAGGCAGTTACGAGCTGAAGCTTTTCGGCAGTAAAGCCGAAGAAATTGCCGGTAAGGCTAAAATCAACGACGGCGGTAAAATTCAGGAAATCGGTTTGGCCGGTAAGAAAGAGTAAGGTAGGACATTTCTCAGTCTGACGGACAAGGTCGTCTGAAACCTTTATTTTAGATAAAAGGTTTCAGACGACCTTTTTGTATCGGCAATTTGGAAAATATAGTTAAATTACTTTATTTTCGATACGCAACTTACCGGGAATGACGGAATTTGATGACATGCTGTATTTAAAGTTAAGTATGTTTGCTATATGGTTTGTAGGTGTGGATGCTTTGGACTCAAGCAACTTTCATGATGCGTTCGATTTCATGCCAAAAGCCGTCGGGGCGCAATTCGAGTTTGGCGATTAAGCCGCTTTCGATTTGGCGGACATCTCGCTCAGACAGGGTTTGCGCTTCGGCGACGCGGGCAGGGGCAAGGTATGCCATGCGGTCGATGAGGTGGTAGCGTGCGCCGTCGTGGGTCGGATATGCCGACCAGTCGCGGATGAAGATTCCGCGCCAGCAGTATGGATTCAACGGGGCTTCGGCGGAATCTGCGCCAACTGGGAAAAAGCCGATGCCGCGTATGACGGAGGCGGGTTGCGGCGCGGCGGGGAGGCGGTTTTGCCGCAGGGTTTCGCTGCCTTCGGGGGATTGAAGCAAGGCAAGTTGGCGGGGCAGTTTGGCGGCTTTGGCGGCGAGGGTGTCTTTGGCATTGAGTCCGCACATGTCTGCGGATTTGCCGCTGTCGCTGCCGTAATATTTGCAGGTCAGTTCGATGTGGTAGGGTTTGCCGTTGATGGAGGTGATGAAATCGGCGGCGCCTTGCGTGAGGTCGTCTGAAAACACGGGCAGGTTATAGGCGTGCAATTCGGTATGCGGCGCATGGGCAAACCAAAATGCGAGCAGGCGTTCGGCGTAGATACCGAGTCGGTTGCCGAAGGGAGCGTGTTCGGCGAGATAGTTGTCTAAGGGGGCGGGATTACCGTCCAAATCCAAAAGATAGCGGAAGCCGCGTTCGCCCAATAGTTTGCGGACGCTCAATTCGCAACCGCTTTGCCAAAGGGGGGGGGCGGTCAGCAAGGCAGCGAGGTCGCGGACGGACGGGGTGGTGAGTTTCCACCATAGGGCATCTAGGGCGTAGTTCATGGCTGTATCTGGTTGATAGTTTGGCTGAGGTCGTCTGAAAACTTAATTGCAGGTTTTCAGACGACCTTTTTCAGTCTTTCTTCTTCAGGCAATGGCTGACGGTATTGAAAAAGCCGCGCAGGATATCGATGTCTTCGGTTTGCGTGTTGGCACGGCCGAACAGGTTTTGCATACGGCGCATCAGGCGTTTGCTGTTGCGGCGGTTGAAGAAGCCGATGTCTTCCATGACGCTTTCCATGTGGGCGACCATGCCTTTGATTTGCTCGTGTGTAGCGGCGTGGTCTTCTTGTTGCAAGTGAGTCATGGGCATATCGGTCTGGCTGAAGATTTCGTAACACACGACTTGAACGGCTTGGGCGAGGTTGAGCGAGAAATAGTCGGGGTTGCCGTTGATGGTCATCAGACGGTTGCACGCCTGTACTTCTTCGATGCTCAAGCCGAAGGTTTCATTGCCGAAAACGAGGGCAACTTGTTCTCCGCGTTGTGCTGCCTGCAATAATTCGGGAACCAGTTCGCGCGGGGTTTGCAGCGGGGCGGTGATTTCGCGGCGGCGGCTGGTAAGGGCGCAGGCGAGCGTGGTGTCGGCGAGGGCTTCGTCGAGTGTGGCGGCAATCACGGCGTTGTGCAATACGTCAGCCGCGCCGGAAGCGAGGATGAAACTTTCCTCCGGCAGTTGGAAGTCTTGCGGGTTTTCGGGGTTGAAAACGGGCGGCTGCCCGGTCATCGGCGTGGACATTAAATTCGGGGCGACAATGGTGAGTTTGTGCAGCCCCATGGTCTTCATGGCGCGAGCGGCAGAACCGATATTGGCGGGATGGCTGGTGCGGGTAAGGATGATGCGGATGTTGCCGAGATAGTCGGGCAATTCGGGCTTGGCTGAAGTCATGTTTTGTTTTCGGTTTGTTCGGGAATCGGGTATAATGCGTCATCTTTTTGTTTTCAGACGACCTTTCGCCTTTGGGCTTGAGGGGTCGTCTGAAATGTTCTTTAACAACGTCGGAAACGTACAAACGTTGCGTCCGGTGCAGATGCGCCGGACGGTATTTTACCTGATTTAGAAAGAAAACCCATGAATCCGTTTTTAAATACCGCTTTCAAAGCCGCCCGCAAAGCCGGGCAGATGATGATCCGCGCAAGCGGCAATCTGGATGCCGTCAAAATCGACAGCAAGGCATTCAACGATTTTGTTTCCGACGTTGACCGCAATTCTGAAATGATTTTGGTGGATGCGCTTAAAGAAGCTTATCCGCATCACAAAATCACTTGCGAAGAAGGCGGCTCCCACGGCAAAGCTTCTGCGGAATACGAATGGATTATCGATCCGCTCGACGGCACGACTAACTTCTTACACGGTCATCCCCAATACGCGATTTCTATGGCGCTGCTGCACAAAGGTGTGTTGCAGGAAGCTTTGGTGTACGCACCTGAGCGCAACGACGTTTACATGGCTTCGCGCGGCAAAGGTGCGTTGCTCAACGACCGCCGTATCCGCGTTTCTTCCCGTATTGAGTTGAACCGCTGCTTGATCGGTACTGGCTTTCCTGTTGTCGATCAAAGTATGATGGACAAGTATCTGGCTATTTTGAAAGACTTTTTGGCAAAAACTGCCGGAGGGCGCAGAGAAGGTGCGGCTTCGTTGGATTTGTGTGCCGTGGCAGCCGGTCGTTTGGACGGTTTCTTCGAGTTCAACCTCAAACCTTGGGATATTGCCGCGGGCGCGCTGATTGTGCAGGAAGCAGGCGGTATCGTTACCGATATGTCCGGTAACGAAGGCTGGTTGGAAAGCGGCGATATCGTGGCAGCCAATCCGAAAGTGCTGGCGCAGATGCTGCAAATTATTGCTGGACATCTGTAAAACAGGAGGTCGTTTTCAGACGACCTTTTGTCCGTTTTAATACGGTGTCGTGATTTAGCAATAGTAGGAATATCATCCATGTTACTTTCGGGAGCATATAACTACCTTTTGTCGCAATCTGAAAACAGAGATTCCGATTAATGATAATATGCTCAAAGAATTGATTTGCAAAAGGCCGCGCCTCTGCCAATCAGATAAATGACGAACCGTATTGCTGTGAATAATATGAAGAAAAAAACATTTTTGAATCGTCCTGAGTCATCCATCCTTCGCATTGGCAAGCTTGCTGCCGCAGTTTGTGCGGCGGTGTGTGCGACAACAGTGCAGGCATATCCATTGAAGGCTATTTTGAGGGATGCCATGGTGTCCGACCCGATTGTGAAGGAAGCGAAAGCGACCGAAGATTCGGCAAAAAGTTCGACGAAGGCAACCCGTGCGCGGCATTATCCTGTGTTGACGCTGACCGGTACCAAAGTCTTGGCGCAGAAAAACAAATATTCCAGCAGCGATATGAGTGACGGTGTCGGCATACGCGGAACGGTGAATGTTTATTCATGGGGTGCCATCAATGCGGCGGTACGACGCGATAAAAACAGAGAGCAATACTATCATCAGCGCTATTTTGAAAATCAGGAACGCTTGGGCAGCGACATCGGCAAACTTTATTTGACCGCATTGCGCGCAAAAGAAATCCTGCGCATCAACCGTCAAAGTCTGGTTCGGCACAATAATCTTCTGAAAGATTTGAACATTATTGTGAAATACGACAGCGGTCGCCGTTCCGAACTCATCGAAGCGCGCGCGCGCCAGTTGCAGGTCGAATCATCGATCGCGCAACAACAACGTACGATGGAATTGGCGCTGAGCCGCTTATCCCGCTACACCGGACGGCAGTTGACGGCAGAAGATTTGGAAGATCCGTTTGCCAACGACAGCGCGGAATCATTGGTTCGCCGTTTCAAAACTGCCGATAACAACACCAATCCTTCCTATCGGGCGCAGGTGGCAGAACGTGACAGCGTGAAGGCAGATTTGGACGTTTCCAAGGCAGAACGCCTGCCCGCCGTAAATCTGGAAGGCAATGCGAACCGTGACAACAGACAGCTTTATCTGAATGTGGCATGGAATGTCTTGGACGTTGCCGCGCGCCATAATGTGCAGAAAAATGCCGATGCCCTGATTGCCGCCGAATCGAAATCCGAGCAGATTATGCGTGACATTACCGAAAAAACCCAAACCGCCGAAATCGACATGCGCGAGAGCGAACGCCGTGCCGATATTGCCACGCAACATATTGCCGCTCAAAAAGACGTGGTTAAAACCTATGAGCTGCAATTTAAAATTGCCCGCCGTACGCTGACCGACGTTTTGGGCGCATACAACGAATTGTCCAGCATCGAGCAGGAAAATATTTCAGCGCGCAACGACTTCCGCGATGCCGCGTTAGATTATTTATCTGCGCAGGCGCAAATGGCGAATTGGGCGGGCTTGAAGCAATAACATAAAATCTTAACATCATTACTCATTACGCGAATTATCATGAAAGCAATCATTGAACATATTGTGTTGGTTACCCGTCTCTTAGGGGCACCTGTGTCAGAAGCCGCGCTGACGGCAGAGGTGGTGCGGGATAAAAAACTCAATGTCAACTATCATTCCCTTGTTGAAGTCTTGCGCAGCCACGGCTTTGAAAACACATTGTCCAAGCGCAATCTGGAAGACATTCCTTCGCTTGCCGTTCCTGTGATGATTATTCTTCACAACGAAGAAGCTGCCGTCGTTACCAATATCGAAGGCTCGGGTCGAAACAGAAAATATCATATCCGTCAGGTAGATGGCTTGGAGCAACAGCTCGATCATGACCAACTTTCCGGTCTGTATCTGGGTTACTGTTGGTTTATCAAGCCTAAAATGGCGGCGGACACGCGTTCCGAACTGCCTGAATACCACCTCCCAAAAGCATGGTTTTGGAAAGTCATTTGGCGTTTCCGCAGCTATTACTATCAAGTGATTTTGGCGACCGTCATCATCAACTTCCTCGCCTTGGTCAGCTCGTTGTATGTCATGAACGTGTACGACCGCGTCATTCCTAACCAGGCCTATGAAACCCTGTGGGTTTTGAGTATCGGTGTTGTCCTCGCCATTTTGTTCGAATTTGCCGCCAAGATGATACGCGGCCATTTGACCGACATCGCCGGTAAAAAAGCCGACCTGATTATCAGCTCCGCCTTGTTCCGCCGCGTGATGGCATTGCGTCTCGCCGACCGACCCGCTTCGTCCGGCTCATACGCCAACAACCTGCGCGAATTTGAATCCGTACGCGAATTCATGACCAGCGCGAGCCTGTTGACTTTGGTGGACTTGCCGTTCCTATTGCTGTTTATCTTTGTTATTTCGATAGTCGGCGGAAAATTGGCTTTGGTTCCTTTGGCCATCATTCCGATTGTCGTTATTGTCGGTTTCATCGTCCAACGACCCTTGTCGCGCCACATTAACGAATCCATGAAAGAAAGTTCGCAACGTTCAGGCCTTGCCGTAGAAGCTATCGAAGGCATCGAAACCTTGAAAACCAACAACGCGACTTCATGGGCGCAACAACGCTGGGATGAATACACCGCAAAAACCTCCGCTTCATCGATCAAAGTAAAAGATACCAGCAACTTCATGGTCAACTTCGCCGTTGCTATGCAGCAACTTAATACCGTCTTTTTGGTCGTTGTCGGTACCTATCTGATTCATGCCGACAACCACGCAGAAAGGATTACCATGGGTGCGTTGATTGCCTCTGTCATCCTGTCCGGTCGCGCGTTGGCGCCATTGGCTCAAGTTGCCGGTCTCGCTACCCGCTTCCAACAGGCTAAGTTGGCATTGAGAGGCGTAAATGACATTGTTTCCCGTCCGATCGAGCGCAGCCCGGAGCGCAAATACATCACTTTGGATAACGTTCAAGGCAATATCGCTTTTGAAAACGTAACGTTCAAATACAAAAACGAAAGCAACAACGCGGTTGATGAGTTGCGCATCAACATCCGACCCGGTGAAAAAGTCGGTATCCTCGGACGCATCGGCAGCGGTAAAAGTACCATGTTGAAGCTGGCGAGCGGTCTGTACGACACCGAAAAAGGTAACGTAACCCTCGATGGCGTCGATATGCGTCAACTCGATCCGAACTTCCTGCGTAACCAAGTCCTTCTGTTTAGCCAATCTCCGCGCCTTTTCTTGGGTACATTGCGCGAAAACATGGACTTGGCGCGTTCCGACAGCTATTCAACCGACCAAGACCTGCTGACCGCACTCAAACGCTTCGGTCTGGATCAAATCATCCGAAACCACCCAAGAGGCTTGGATATGCCTTTGGGTGAAGACGGCTTGGGTCTGTCTGGCGGTCAAAAACAAATCATTGCCCTGGCACGCATGACGCTGCGTGACCCCAAAGTCGTCCTTTTGGACGAGCCAACTACAAGCCTTGACCAAGGTACCGAACGCATGGCATTGAACGCTATCGCCCAATGGGGACGCAACCGCACCATGCTCTTGGTCACCCACCGTCCGCAAGTGCTGCAAATCGTTAACCGCATCATCGTGATGGAAAACGGAAAAGTCGTTATGGACGGTCCGCGCGATTTAGTCTTGCAAAAACTGATGCAAAACGAGCAAAACAAAGTCAAAGCAGCACAACAAGCGCAGGAAAACCAACGCCCCAACGAAGCGGCGCAAGCATGACATAAAGGGAAAAGGTCGTCTGAAAACACGTAGAAAGCGTTTCAGACGACCTCTTTGAAAACAACAAACAGATACCGAAGATTCATCATTATGAGCGAAAACAACGTTAAATCCAAAGACCTGCATCTCATTAACGATTTGAATGCAGCCTTACAAAAAGAAAAACACAGCGGCCAATTTTGGGTCATCATCCTGTTTTTCCTGCTGCTCGTCGTCTTTGTCGTGTGGGCATACAACAGCACCGTTGAAGAAGTAACCCGCGGCAACGGCAACGTCATCCCCAGCAGCCGCGAACAAGTCATCCAAAGTTTGGACCCCGGCGTGATTACCCAAATGATGGTTAAAGAAGGCGATTTGGTCGAAAAAGACCAAATTCTGCTGAAGCTCGATGACACCCGCAGCCTTGCTGTTTTACGCGAGAGCGAAGCCAAGGTCCAAAACCTCGAAGCCACTATCGCCCGCCTGAAAGCCGAAGCCTACGGCGGTAAACTTACTTTCCCTAAAAACGTCAGCCCTGAACTTCGTCGCCGCGAAACCGCCGCATATAATGCCCGTCGCCAAGCTATGACCGATGCCGTACAAAGCCTGGTACAAAGTAAAGCCGCACTCGACCGTGAAATCGCCATTACTGCGCCTATGGTGGCACAAGGCGTCATGTCCGAAGTCGAACTCCTCAAAATGCGCCGCGAATCCAGCGATCTGACCCTGCAAATTGCCGAACGCCGCAACCGCTACAGAGCAGATGCCAACAACGAACTTGTCCAATCCGAGTCCGAGCTGGCGCAATCCAAAGAAAACATGGCAATGCGCGCCGATCCGGTTGACCGCTCCCAAATCCGCGCCCCCATGCGCGGCATCGTCAAAAACATCAAAATCAATACCATTGGCGGCGTAGTCAACCCGGGAGAAGAAATCATGCAAATCGTCCCTGTTGACGACAAACTCCTTGTCGAAGCCTATATCCGTCCGCAAGACATCGCCTTTATCCGCGCAGGACAGCCCGCTCTGGTCAAGGTCAGTGCATATGACTACTCCATCTATGGCGGTCTGGACGGCAAAGTTACCCTTGTCGGCGCCGATACCGTCAGCAACTCCATGCAAAGCCGCGCCAATGACTTAAAACTCGACCCCAACCAAGTTTACTACCGAGTCATCGTCCAAACTGAGAATAACACTCTGAAAGACAAGAACGGTAAAGACATGCCGATTATTCCGGGCATGGTTGCTACGGTGGATATTAAAACCGGTGAAAAAACCATCTTCCAATACCTGATCAAACCGATTACCCGTATGAAACAGGCATTGAGCGAGCGTTAATTTCATCAAATAAAACTTATTTAGCAGTCAAAAGGTCGTCTGAAAAACCGGTACAGGTTTTCAGACGACCTTTTTGTCGGATAGGGGAATATTTTGACAGCGCTCATGCCTGTCTGTACGGAATAGGGTCTTACAGTATTTTCATCTCGATCCGCTTCTTTTACGAATATAACGAAATCATCTTTTTTTAAAACCAAGCATTCTTTCCCATTTTCAGACGACCTCATTAAAGTAACGAGCAATCCGAGAATTAAGGAAAGAACCATGACAGCAACCACCGCCCCACTTTTGCGCTTCATCACCGCCGGCAGCGTCGACGACGGCAAATCCACCCTTATCGGCCGCCTGCTCTACGATAGCAAAACCCTGCTGACCGACCAACTCGACAAACTCAACCGCGCCGCCGAAAACGGCGAAACGCCCGACTTCGCCAGTCTCACCGACGGTCTTGCCGCCGAGCGCGAACAAGGCATCACCATCGACGTCGCCTACCGCTATTTCGCCACGCCCAAGCGCAAATTCATCATCGCCGACACGCCCGGACACGAACAATACACCCGCAATATGGTAACGGGCGCATCGACCGCCGACGCCGCCATCGTCCTGATAGACGCAACGCGCGTCGATTTTTCTGGCGGCGAACCCGTCCTCCTGCCGCAGACCAAACGCCACAGCGCGATTCTGAAACTCTTGGGCTGCCCCAACATCATCGTCGCCGTCAACAAACTCGACCTACTCGACTTCGATGAAACCAAATATCAAGCCATCGCCGCAGCCTACCGCAAGCTGGCGGAACAAATCGGCCTTCACGCCCAAATCCACTTCCTGCCCATCAGCGCATTAAAAGGCGACAACATCGTCAACGCCAGCAGCCAAACCCCGTGGTATCAAGGTTTACCGCTGTTACCCCTGCTCGAAAACCTGCCCGTCAACCGCCAAAACGCCGCCGACCAAGCCGCCCATTTCCCTGTGCAGCGCGTCGCACGGCAAGACGGCAGCAGCAGCGACGACTTCCGCGGCTATCAAGGCAGGCTGGAAGCAGGTCGTCTGAAAACCGGAGACGAAATCAAAGTCCTGCCTAGCGGACACACCGCCAAAATCGCCGAAATCTACAATCCAAACGGCAAAACCGAATCTGCCGAAGCAGGCGAAGTGCTGACCGTCGCGCTCGACACCGACCTCGACATCTCGCGCGGCAACAGCATCGCCGCCGCCGACAGCCCCTTCGCGCCCGAACAGCAGTTCCAAGCTGCGCTGTGCTGGTTCGACGAGATCCCGCTCAACCTGCGCCGCAAATACCTGCTGAAACACACCACCCAAACCACCCCCGTCAAAATCAGCGCGATTTCCTACGTTTGGGACGTGAACACCCTCAGCCGAGTCGAATCCGCCGACACGCTCAAACTCAACGACATCGGCAGCGTCAGCCTCAAAACCCAGCAGCCGATCGCCGCCGCGCCCTACGAAGAAAACCATGCACTCGGCGCGTTCATCCTGATAGACGAAGCCACCAACCACACCGTCGCCGCAGGCATGATACGCAAAACTGACCAAGCGGACAGTTTTGAAATTTGAAACAAGGGCATCTTGAATTGAAGAGGTCGTCTGAAAAACCGAAGCAGAGTTTTTCAGACGACGTTTAGAGAATAGTTGCTCAATAGCATGTAAGTCATGGTTACTAAATATAAGGCAGTTGTTGTCTTAATATGAGTCAGCTTAAGCTGTAAGTTTTTTCATAGGCTAAAGCCTATTTTATAGTGGATTAAATTTAAATCAGGACAAGGCGACGAAGCCGCAGACAGTACAAATAGTACGGCAAGGCGAGGCAACGCCTACTGGTTTAAAGTTAATCCACTATACTAAGAGAAATTCCAGATAAAACAATACGAAAACGTCGTCTGAAAACTGCAATAAGGTTTCAGACGACGTTTTATTAAGTTAATTCAGGATAGACTGCACTGTTAATAACAGCGGTGTCTTATTTTGTCAAAAAAATAACTCAATCCATTGAAAATAATAGAAAATTTTAAATTTTGCATTTTATCTTGAATCTTTACTTTGAGTTTCAGAAGCAGATTTGTTTCAAATTTTCAGTTCTACCCTGTGAATTTTTAGCCAATGATATTAGATGCACTCAGCCAAGCAGCCTGACTGTCGTCAAATTTGGCGAACACGGTATTGCTGCTTGCACCTGCCGCTCGGTAGGCGAGGGTTTGAGATACAGAGTCGAAGACGAGGTAAGAACGGCCGGTGTCGTAATAATAAGGATTTTTGACGAACAGTTCAGACCAGCTCACATTTGCTTCGCTGCCGCTTAGCAGGGAACGCATACCGGACAGGTCAAGCTTGTCCATATAAGGGTTGAAGTCGGTAATACGGTCTATACTGCCGTAGCGAATGTCTGAGGTGGAGAAAGCGACGGTATCTTTGCCTGCACCTGTAACGATGGTATCGCTGCCCGAACCACCTGTGAGGTAGTCGTTGCCGTCGCCGCCGTGGAGGTAATCGATCCCGTCTCCTCCATTCAGCCTGTCATCCCCGTCGCCGCCGTAGAGATAGTCGTTTCCGCTGCCGCCCGACAACAGGTCGTCTCCACTCATGCCGTAAAGGGTATCATTGCCGCCATCCCCGTTTAATTGATTGTGGCCGCTGTTGCCGGTAATGGTATTGTCGTCGTAATTGCCGATGCCGAAAGTGTTGTTGCTGCCGGTCAGGGTCAGGTGTTCGACGTAGGTTGGGATTGTGTAGGAAACACTACTATATATCGTATCGACACCTTCTCCCCAGCGTTCAATCACTTTATCATTGATATTGTCCACATAATAATTATCATGACCATCATCGCCACGCATGGTGTCAGCTCCGCTACCGCCGTAGAGATGGTCGTTACCATCCCCACCCATCAGCAGGTCGTTGCCTTCATTGCCGTATAGCGTGTCGCTGCCGCGTCCTCCGCTTAATCGGTTATTGCCGCTGTTTCCCGTCAGAATATTATCGGCGTTGTTGCCGAATGCGAAGGTATTGTCGTTGCCTGTCAGCGTTAGGTTTTCAACGTGGGTTGGTGCGGTATAGGTAACACTGCTATAAATCGTGTCGATACCGCCGTTCGTTTCCTCAATAACCGTATCGTTTACATTATCAACATGATAGACATCATTTCCCAAGCCGCCGGCCATAGTGTCTGCACCGCTGCCGCCGTCTAAAGTATCGTTGCCATAGCCTCCGTCGAGCAGGTCGTTGCCTGCATCGCCGCGCAGGATGTCATCACCTTGTCCGCCGTAAAGTTCGTCGCGATCATCACCACCCATTAATAGGTCGTTACCTTCCATGCCATAGAGTGTGTCGCTACCGCGCCCGCCGCTCAAGCGATTATTGCCGCTGTTGCCGATAAGGCTGTTATCGGCATTGTTGCCAAAGCCGAAGATATTGTCTTTACCTTCTAAAATCAGTTTTTCAACTTGGTTCGGTAATGTATAGGTAACACTGCTGTATATCGTATCGTAGCCTGCATCTGCGTCTTCGACGACTGTATCTTTTACATTATCTACATAGAAAGTATCGTTTCCCTTTCCTCCGAGCATGGTGTCGATACCCGTACCGCCATATAAGATATCTTCCCCGTCATGCCCAGATAGAAAATCGTTTCCGCTTCCACCATTCAGAACGTCGTTGCCGCCTAGTCCGTCAAGTCGGTCATCACCATCGTCACCCCATAGATAATCGTTGCCATTTCCACTAAGCATCAGATCATTGCCGCCTTTGCCATATAGACGGTTGCCGTTGGAATTGCCCCATATAACATTGTCTGCATCATTGCCGATACCTAACATACTGTTGCCCTGTAACTCCAGATCTTCGACATGTTCCGGTAAGGTAAAGTCGGTGCTGCTATAGATTAGATCGCGACCTTCGTTTTCACGCTCAATGATGGTATCGCCCGCATTTTTACTGTAATAAGTATCGTTCCCTAAACCACCGTAGAATATGGTATGTCCCGTACTACCATATAAAGTATCATTACGGTCCGTACCGGTAATAACGACGGATTGGTTGTTTTTTAAAGAAAGCAATGTATCAGCCATAATAGTTCTCCTGTGGAAAAATGGATGGGAAGAGTGAATAATAAATTTATATCTATTTGACATTAAATAGATTTTTCTTATATGGCATGATGTCGATTGTATCGGGGAAAACAATAACGGAGAAGATGTAATAATTTAATATATTGTTTAATATGTTAATTTAAAATTAGAAATAATTAGGTGAAACATTTGGTGTGCCGATAATAGGGAAAGTAAAACTGAAAAGGTCGTCTGAAAACTGTTTTTCAGACGACCTTTTGTCGTTTTATCACTCAAGAAAGTGATGGATTACGAACGTACCTGCCCGTCGCCCAACACTATCCATTTCTGCGAAGTCAGCCCGTGCAGACCGACGGGGCCGCGGACGTGGATTTTGTCGGTGGAAATGCCGATTTCCGCGCCGAGGCCGTATTCGAAGCCGTCGGCGAAGCGGGTGGAGGCATTGACCATGACGCTGGCGCTGTCGACCGTGCGCAGGAAGGTGCGGGCGTCGGAGTAGGATTCGGTTACGATGCTGTCGGTGTGGTGGCTGCCGTGGGTGTTGATGTGGGCGACGGCTTCTTCGAGGCTGTCAACGATTTTGACGGAGAGGATGGGGGCGAGGTATTCGGTGTCCCAGTCTTCTTCGGAGGCCGTCTGAATGTGGGGCAGGATGGACAGGGTACGCGGGCAGCCGCGCAGCTCGACGTTGCGGGTGGCGTATTTTTCTGCCAATACGGGCAGGATTTCGGCGGCTCGGCTTTGGTGGACGAGCAGGGTTTCCATGGTGTTGCAGGTGCCGTAGCGCGAGGTTTTGGCGTTGAAGGCGATGTTGACGGCTTTGTCGGTGTCGGCGGCGCGGTCGATATAGACGTGGCAGATGCCGTCGAGGTGTTTGATAACGGGTACACGGGCTTCGGCAGCGATGCGGGAAACCAGCGACTTGCCGCCGCGCGGAATGACGACGTCGATAAACTTGGGACTTTGCAGCATGGCGCCGACGCTTTCGCGGTCGGTGTTTTCAATCAGGCTGACGGCTGCTGCGGGCAGGCCGTTTTCAACTAATGCCTGCGTAATCAGTTTGGAGAGCGCCATATTGCTGTTGAAGGCTTCGCTGCCGCCGCGCAGGACACAGGCGTTGCCGGACTTGAGGCAGAGGGCGGCGGCATCGACGGTTACGTTGGGGCGGGATTCGTAAATGATGCCGACAACGCCCAGCGGGACGCGCATTTTGCCGATTTGCAGGCCGTTTTCGCGGGTGCGGAATTCGTCCATTTCACCGACGGGGTCGGGTAGGGCGGCAATCTGGCGCAAACCTTCGCACATGGCGTCTATGGTTTTTTCGGTCAGCCGCAGGCGGTCGAGCAGGGCGTCGTTTAAACCTTTCTGCGCGGCCTGTTCCATGTCTTGGGCGTTGGCGGCGAGGATGGCGGTTTGATGGTGTCTGATGAGTTCGGCGGTGCGCAGGAGCGCAGCGTTTTTTTGCGCGGTTTCGGCGGCAGCGACAGTATAGGAAGCCTGCTTGGCGGCGGACGCAGTGCGGCGGACATAGTCTTGAATGTTTTGCATGGTATTTCTGCGGGGAAAGTGGGAATGGGTTGATGATAAGGTCGTCTGAACGGGAATTCAATACAAAACAGGGTGGAGGCGGCTAACTTGCGGTTTGTTTCACGGCAGTATGGAGTTTCGAGGTCAATGGTGGAAAGGTCGTCTGAAAATTTGGAAGTGGGTTTCAGGAGACAGTTAGTCGGGCATTTATTCAGACTTCCGCATAGGCAGGGACGGGAATAACGATGGTGGATAAACAACGTATCGGGAATGGGTAGATTTCGTGGGCAAAGCCCACGCTACTTCTGTTTGAAAAGATAGGATGAAGGAAAATAAGAAGCCTCTATGCCGTCATTCCCGCGCAGGCGGGAATCCAGAGATTTCAAGCCTTACCAATCTTTAAACATTCCTAAAAATCAAGGTCTGGATTCCCGCCTGCGCGGGAATGACGGCATGGGTATTGCCATTTATTTTAATCTGCTTTGGGAAGCAGGTTTCAGACGGCCTTTTGCCGTATTTACTTGGATTCCGTTTCCGCCAATTCCTCCGCCGCTTTTTGAACCATGTCCGGCGTGAGTTTGTTCAGGCAGTCGGTGTGTCCTAACGGGCATTCGCGTTTGAAGCAGGGCGAGCATTCGAGGTGCAGGCTGACGATTTTGGCTTTTTGGCTCAAGGGCGGGGTGTGGTCGGGGCTGGAGGAGCCGTAGGCGGCGACAAGTTTGCGGTCGAGTGCGGCGGCGAGGTGCATCAGGCCGCTGTCGTTGCAGACGACGGTGTCGGCGCAGGAAAGCAGGTCAATCGCTTCGGAAAGGTTGGTTTTGCCGCAGAGGTTGGTGCAGAGGCCGTCTGAAAGTCGGTTGATTTCTTCGGCGATGTCGAAATCTTTTTGCGAACCAAAGAGCCAAACCTGCCAGCCTTCTGCCAGATAGCGGTTGCCGAGTTCGGCGAAATGGCGTGCGGGCCAGCGTTTGGCGGGGCCGTATTCCGCGCCCGGACAGAATGCGAGAACGGGTTTGTCAGTGTTCAAGCCGTATTTGGCAAGGGCGGCGGCGCGGCTTTCGGGGGAAATGGTGAAACGCGGGTTATCGGAATGTCCGTTGAAATCCGCCTGCGTCGGATGGGCGAGGGCGGTGTAGCGGTCAACCATCAGGGGTAGGGCGGCTTTGTCGAGCTTGCGAATGTCGTTGAGCAGCAGATAGCGTGATTCGCCGACGTAGCCGGTGCGTTGTTTGATGCCGGTGGCGAAGGCGATGAGGGCGGATTTGAGCGAGCCGGGCAGAACGATGACTTGGTCGTAACCTTGTTTGCCCAGTTCGCGCCCGATTCGCCAGCGTTTTTTCAGTTCCAACGCGCCGTGTCCGAACGGGTTTTCAATAACGCGGCTGATTTCGGGCATACGCTCGAATACCGCCATCGACCATTGGGGCGCGAATGCGTCTATGGTGCAGCCGGGATGGAGTTCGTGCAGGCGGCGGTAAAGCGGCTGGGTCATGACGCAGTCGCCGATCCAGCTTGGGGTGATGATGAGGATTTTTTTGGACATGGTGGTAGGGTAGGTTTGTATTGCGCGATATTGTAGCCGATTTAAAAAGGTCGTCTGAAAAACATTTTCAGACGACCTTTTTGCATTGTGGGCGATTAATGCCAACGGCTGTCGTTTTCACACGGAATACCGTCATGATCACCGTCCATTTTGGTATTTGGGCAGTTTTTGATAAAAAATTCTGCCTCTTCCAAAGAATTCATTTGAGAACAGTGCTGACGGCCGTCGCATTTGAATGCAGTGGTAGTGCCAGTGGTAGCAGCGGAGCCGGTTGAAGCAGTTGAACCGTGTTTGAAAGCAGTACGCCCGCTTGCCGCGTCTTTCCATGCCTTGCGTTCGGCTTTCATCTTTTCGGCAACTTCGGACACCATTGTAACCGGTGCAGCCGCTGTTGCTTCCTGTGCCTGACGGCGGTATTCCTGCCAATAGTTCCAGCCGAACCATCCGCCTGCGGCAAAGAGGGCAATGACGGGGATGATCCACAGGAGTTTGGAAAAGGCTGCTTTAAAAGGCTCGGGCTCGGGGCCGAAAAAGTCGGCTTCGCCGATGCAGTCGGAAGCGAAGCAGATGTTTTCCGCTTCATCGCGTCCGCGTCTGCCTTTGATAATTTCAAATGATACGCGCTGGCCTTCGGCGGGCGGGTGCGGCAGCGTGGTGAAGGCGGAGAGCGGGGCGAATATTTCCTTGCCCATGTTTTCTTCCCGGATGGCTCCGAACCTCCGGTTGTCGTTCCAGCGGATGATGGTTCCGTAATGACGCATTTTATCTATATAGAATAGTGGTTGTTTAGGTCGGTATTTTAAACGAAATATATAAATGAACAAGGGGAGAGGTTGATATTTATATGTAAATTTTGGGTTTTAAAGTTAAGAAAGATATTTTTGAAAACAGGTTGTTAATATTTTTATGATTTTATGGGTGCTTTGTTGTTGTCGTGCCGGGGTCGTCTGAAAACTCGTCTTCATGTTTGGGCGAACGTGCTTTATCCGCTTTCAGACGACCTCTTGCGCATCAAAGCAAAGGCTGCTGCCGCACGATGGCGCGGATGACGGCGCGGTTGGGGTGCAGGGCGGTACGCAGGCGTTGGGACAGCGGCTGGGGCAAACCAAGGATGTCGGCGGCAATGGCGGCGGCGCAGACGGGGGCGGTGGCGAGACCGCGCGTGCCGTGGGCGGTGTTGATGTAGGCGTTCGGCAGGTAGGGACAGGGGATGTTGTCGAGGCGGTAGTTTTTGTCCAACGCGAGTTTGGCGTAGGCGGTCTGCATGGCGGCGATGTTGCCAAGCGCGCCGACGACGGGCAGGTGGTCGGGACTGTCGCAGCGCAGGGTGGCATGGCCTTGCGGCGGTGCAGAGAGGTCGTCTGAAACCGAGCGAAGCGGGTTTTGCTCAAACAATGATTGCGCCAATGGCGGGTTGAGTTGTTGCAGGGCGGCGCGGTTGGCGGTTTCTTCGTGCGGGTGCCAAGCGTCGTCGTCGCTGTTGAGGACGAAGGTTGCGCCGTAGCAGTGTTGCCCTTGCCAGCTCGGGCTGATGTAGCTTTCGCCGGATAGGGCGCAGCGCAGGCGTTTGGAAAAACCGCTTGCCGCCGCTACGCCGGTTTGCCCGCGGATTTGGCGGAACGGCAGGGCGGAGACGTTGGCGTCGGCGGCGTTCGGGCTGTGCGCGCCCATGCAGTAAATGATGCAGCGTGCGCTGAAGCTGCCGCGCGGCGTGTGTGCCGTCCAGTTTGCGCCGTCGTATTCGGCGGAGGATAAGGGCGTGTCTTCGTGCAACGTAATCAGCGGATGATTCAGCAAGGCGCGGACGACGGCGGGCGGGTTCAGCCATACGCCCTGCGGCCAGTAGAGGCCGTCTGAAAAGACGTTTATGCCTGCGATTTGCGCGGCTTTGTCGGCGGACACGCTGCGGTAAAGGTGGGCGTGATGTTGCTGCAAACCCAATGCCTGATTGCGTTTGCGTTCGGCTTCGTCGAAATTGAGGTGCAACACGCCGTCGCCGCCCCATGCGTCGGAATCGGGCAACAGGTCTTGCAGCAGGCGGCGGGTGTAGCCGTAGCCTGCCAACAGCAGTTCGGTCTGCTCGGTGTCGTGCGGCGAGATTTTGGCGTAGAGCAGCCCTTGGCGGTTGCCGCTGCCGCCTTGCGCCGCTTTGCCCGCTTCCAAAACGGTAACGCGCACGCCGTGTTCCGCCAGTTTGCGCGCGGTCGCGGCGCCGGCTATGCCCGCGCCGATAATCAGCGCGTGTTCGGGCGGAGTGGTGGCTTGAGGTCGTCTGAACCAAGGTTTGACGGGCTTGGGCGCGGCTTGAGGTACGGCTTCGGTCTGCCATTCGATACGGTCGAAATGTTCGTGCAGGCTGTCGGCGCGGTGCGGCGGGACAAGCCAGAGATGTATGTCGGGCAGCAGGTTTTCCAGAAAGTTGACGTTGTTGAACTGAAGGCATTTTACGGCTTGGTCGAGGCGGGTTTTCAGACGACCTTCCAACTCGGTCGGTGCATTGGACAAAGGAAAATCGGGCATGCGGTTTTCGCTCAGACAGGCAATCAGATGCAGCGGCACGGGATGAGTTTCAATCACGTGGGCAAGTTCGGCGGGGGCGGGCGGGGTGTTC
>NZ_POWX01000008.1 GCF_003044445.1 Neisseria mucosa | reverse complement strand
CGAATTTCTGAGTATGTCCCCCAGACACACCCAAACAACGAATTTCTGAGTGTGTCCCCCAGACACACCCAAACAACGAATTTCTGAGTGTGTCCCCCAGACACACCCAAACAACGAATTTCTGAGTGTGTCCCCCAGACACACCCAAACAACGAATTTAATTTCCGCAACTGGCTCAAAAATCCGACCAGTTTACCTACTTAGCCCGAGGAGCTTTTTCATGAGTGCAAAACACCGTATCGTTATTCCGCCTTTCGCCATTCAAACACCGCCAGAATGGTCTCAGAAAATACCGACGGTCAAACAGTCGTTCTTCTCCAACGGGTATGACTATAACGGCGAAGAAAAGCGGTTAGGCAATTTGTTTGGCGGTGTCCACCAGATCAATATTTTTAACGTTAAAAAGGATAATTCTGAATATGAGGCGGTGCGCCAATTCTCCAGTCACAGACAGTTGCTTCAAAAATATATCCGAGACAAACGTCTAGCCCCTCTTATGGGAGCTGATAGCATCAATCCATTTTTTAAAAATGCCGGTGCTACTTTGGAAGACATCGAAATTTTTATGAGCGCTGATTCCAAGTTTGACAGTATCGGCAAACTGCGTGATGTCCAGCAGGACTATGTGTTGCTGCATACCAAACAGGCGGTACGTGCATGGGAGGGGATGAATGATAAAAACCGTATCCGCGAACGCTGGCCGGGTATCCGTTATGTAATGGCATTGACGGCTGAACTGATTAAAATGACCCAAGACGGTAATCCGTTTGCCCATGCCGCACTAATCAAGTTCGAACACGAGTTGTCTCAGACTGCGGATTTTTTGAAGGCCGAAACCGATAAAATGCGTTTGTTGGTGGAACGGGTTAACACTTCCGGAATCCATATCGGTGTGGTTGAAAACGAGAAGCCGGTAAGCATTCCTGTCGGCCATATCCGTGGTTACGGTTTTAGCCTAATCCAACTGTTGACGGCATACGACATGTATATCCGTCTGGCCAAAACACTGATGCTGAAAGGTCTGTTGGAAAACTCGGTATGTAACAAAATCATCCGTGAGGGCGGTTCGCATATCAGAAGACTGAACCAAAATCTGTACTTGGTTACGATGAAAATGCGCAAGATTAAAAACCTTTCACGTCACGACTTCCTGAATGATGAAGACGGTTCGCTGGGCAAACGTCTGAAAACAGCGATTGATGAAAAAGCGGTTGATCCTATTCCACACAATGTGTTGATCTATGAAACCGTACCTCAATACATTTTCCTGCGCTGTCCGTTCTCGGCTGCCGATTTGGAAAAAATGACGGCTTATGCGGCGCAATACGGGCTTTTGGCTATCGGGGAAGAAGCATAAGAGTAAATTTTCTTCGGTGGAAAATTCGTGTAATTAAAGTCAACGTACTGAAAGGCTTTTAAGGGTAAGGGGTGAAGCTGCGGCAAAATGCTGTTCACACTGTGAACACCTGAAACCGATTACCGAGACTGTACATACTATGCAAACCCAAACAACGAATTTCTGAGTGTGTCCCCCAGACACACCTCAAAAATGAAAATCAGGGTGTTCACCCCCTGAACACCCACAGAAACATACAGCAGAGTGTATACCCCCTATACACCCTGTTTGCAGACACAGCATATGCGTTGCGGACATTTCCGTCATGGCAATATCGTGGGTTGATTGGAAATTATTAACTGGCAAGTGGATAGCATGAAACGACAAGATATAACTGCGGATACGCTATACGGGCGTTTCGGCAGTTTGAAACGTATTAAGGGCATTGATGCCGTAAATGGGCAAATCTGCCGTTTTGAAACAGAATGGCGCGAGCTGACCATGGATGCGAAGGTGTTTGTTGCAGAAGTCAAGGAAATGCGAGAACAGGGCATTTTGTTTCTAGGGGTTCGTTCCCGTAGGAACTACGGTATGGGTAAAAACCTACCGCATTATCCTCGGGACGAGTACCACATTCCCTATGTGTGCTTTTTGTATCGAGGGCAGAACCTCAACGAATGGGAACAGGTTTTCGAATTGCTGCAAAAAAAGAACTCATCGTTCGATGAAATCATGATTCACTTCCAAGTGCATTTTGCCATGAAGGACTATTTCCACCGTGCGGGGTTGTTAGTATTCAGGCTGAGGCAGCTGTACGACATGAAAGTGGAAATTGAGGCAGCGTTGGCTGTGAGCGGTTTTGAAAAAAAGATGCTGCCCGACAGGGTGCGTTACAACCCGATTGAAGAAGACCTGCCCGGATATTGAGGCAGAAACCGGAGGTGTTCAGGGCTGAACACTGACTGTGTACAGTATGCACACCTAACCGATTACCGAGACTGTTCACACTGTGAACACCTGAAATCAACAAGGAGTATGAAATAGATAATCTGCAAATGATGCAACAACACACTGGGAACCGGCAGACATTTAGATGGCTGGAAGAGGAAGCGGCCCGAAAGCAACTGTACCGGCCGGCGGCATTTCGTGATTTTGTGTACCGGTTTGCGGTTAAGTTGGGCAATATGTACCGGCAACTGGGGATCGAGCCCACAGCCGCCAATGTAGTCATGACGACTGAGGCATTCATATTGCAGTTAGATCCATCGGAACAAGATATTTGTATCTTGAAACAGTAATTAAGCCTTAGTGCCGAGAAGGAGTTGGAAGTGATTGTGGAATTATATAGCCATTATAGGGATGAACAGGATATTTGCTATTTGAAATCCGATTTGTCTGAAGCGGAAGCTAATATCCGTTGTGCGTACATTCAAATACTGCTGTGTGAACTTCCATGCGGTGATGAGAATCCTTTTAGTGCAAATGAAATGAAAGAACTGTTATTGGAATTGTATCCGGCAGAATTTATGGAATCTCAAAATCAAGGAAGAGCAGACTATTCCATGAACTTATACGAAAATTGGGAATATTGGTGTGCAGGACACGGAACTTTTGCCGACAGTACGGCCTATTTGGAAGTTTTAAACCGTATTGAAGCCGCTGTGGATGCCCGACCTGCCGTATTGTCGATGTTTATACGTCAAATAGAATCTTCTTGGCGGGATGACATAGCCAATAAAGACATTCTGCTTTCGGAATTAAAAAATAAGTTGTTGGAAGTACCGAGTTCAGACGGTCATGCGTAAAGGTAATGTTGCATGGTAAGCACGCAGACCGTCTGTCAGCTGGCTATTTTAGGTTTTCGTTTAAAATTTTCTCAACGTAGTCGATTAGTTTATCTGACATATGGGGTTGTAATTGAAGATAATCTGAACCAATCGATATTCGCTCGGCCTTAACCAGATTGTCCAGCCTTGGAATTTTTTGTTTTCCTGTCGGTGGTGTATAACATGCCACCCAAAACCCTGTCGGTCGAGAGTTTTCTATCCATAAAAGGTTGAAATCCTCTAGACTACTATCGAACCAGCAACGAGTCCATAAGGTACGGGTGTATTGCTTGAACACCTTTTTATCTTGTTGAGGGAAATCTGCCAGCGTGCATAATACATAGGGCAACTCATGTTCCTGCAAACCTTCGTATTCCCATATGCGCAACCGATTTGCTTCTTTCAACAAGTTTCCCAATTCGGATGGGGCGAGATTTTCGATTAAGTTTTTCCGAATAAATTCGTAATGTTGTTTCCAATTTTGTTTAAACTGTTTTTTCAGATACGAGGCTTGTTCAAGATTCGGTTTTGTCGGGAATTTGTTCAGATACGGTCTGGCATTTAGAACCTTGGAGGGACAGGGACCGCTTTTTTGCATATGGGCAAAGTGAGCGTGAGTATGGGATGTAGAGGCAGCCCTGATCTGCATATCCTGTTTACAGAAGCGGCAGCGTGGTCGTGGCCGTAAATCATGTACAGAGCCGATGATGCGCATTCCAAATTCTTTGATATATTCATCAGGAGTCATTGTGACATCCTTGTGAGGATGCAAAGCAGTTAGCATATTTGTTTCCTTTTTTGGTTGGTTATCGGGGTTGGAGCCATAACTATACCAAAAACGTCGGCAGACGCTAAACTGCTGACAACCGGGAAAGACCGGTATCAATTTCCGTACTGTGCAGGGTATGCACAGGCAATCAAACACCGTTCACACTATGAACAGCACCGGCAAGGCCGTCTGAAAGTTATTTTCAGACGGCCTTGCTGCCGCCGAAGGCAAAGGTGTTCAGTGGGGGGGACACCCCTGATGTTGTTCCTGGGAGTAAAACCTGTGGCAGCGATCGAGGTGTATACCCCCTATACACTCGCAGAAACGGATATGAGCCGGAGGCTTGTGTGTACTACGCTTCCTGTGGCAGGGTTACGCTTATTTCATTTGTTTTCAACCGTTTGGGTATTAAAATGGCCTTCTGTAAAATTTTCAAAATAAACTATTGACAAATAAAAAATGCGGGAGTAAATTTCACTCTACCCCCATCTCTATCGGTAGAGCTTCTGTTCTACCGTATTCAAAGCACAGGCAATCCGAAAGGAATGCCTGCTATGTCTATTGATCTGAAAATCCGAGGTAATCTCGGTCAAAATATTACCCTCAAAAAAATCCAACGTTCTGGCGGCGAAGAAGCCACTGTATTGAACTTTTCCATCGCCTCTACCGAATACCGTCCCGATAATTCGTCGGGCGAGCGCCGTTATGTCGCAGGCCATACAGAATGGGTCGAATGCGAATACTGGGAGCGCCGTGCCGAGCATTTGGCCGGTATTCTGGTCAAGGGTCTGCCGGTAACGATTACCGGCCGCGAAAGCATCGGTTCTTACGAGAAAGACGGTGTGGTTCACCGTACCCGTAAAATCCGCGTAGAAGACATCTACCTCAATCTGGATTCGACCCGCATCGAATCCGTCACCTTACGTCCACCCCGCCCGAACGATTCCGAAGCGGACGACGCGCCGTACTGATTCCCTGCTATACGGAATAAGGGCGGCCTTCTGCCGCCCCTGGCTACTCTCACTTTGGGGCAAACATGTCTAAACCCGATATTTTTGAAATCAACCGCAACCGCGACGGCGGCCGTCAGTTTGTCAGTCTGATTGCCGGCGACGATGCGGACGGAATTTTCTATTACGAAAACGAAAATGCGATTGCGACCATGGGGCTGTTCGATCCGCTTCCGGGCTGGAATGCGGAAATGGGCAATTCCTTTGACGAATTGCTGGAAATCCAATATCCGGCAGGCACGCTGATGTCTTTTCACAATTTCGGTATCCCCGATATTGACGAAGTAACCGGCCGTTACGAGGCGGAGCGCCTGGGAGCCTCCGGCGACGAATCGGTCGCTTTGGCCAAAGAAGCGGTAGCCGGACGTGCCGAATACCTCCGCTTGGGAACGAAACGCAAACTGCTGCATGCCAGCGATGCCAAAATCCTGCAACCGGTGTGTACTTGGACGCTCAAGATTCCGCTTAAAACCAAACGCCCTTTGGACGGCTCGGAAGAGGAATACCGGAAGTTTATGAAGGAATGTGAGGGTTTTAAACGGTTGTACAGCCAGTGTCTGAGCCAGTTGCGCTCGGCCGGTCTTAATATCCGATTGGCCGATCGTTCCGAGGCGATGGCGATTTTACGGCGCCCCTTTGATATGGACGGCAAATGGGACGGCGGAATTGATGAGGAAATGCCGTTGAATGTGCAGCTTTTCCCACCGGGAACATCGGTGGACTGGGGAGTATTCCGACAGGGAATGCTGCTCTGTAAAGGCTTTTCGCATGACGGTAAAAATCAAAACGTCGGCATTCTGACAATCGACCGTTATCCGACCCAAGAGAAGCCCTGGCATATGTCGCGCATGATCGATTTGATCGGTCATCCGAGCGGCAGCGGCCCGCAGCCGGGTATGCCGTATATGTTCCAGACCACGATTCATTTTCCAAATCAGGATAAAAAGCGCAGCAAGGTCAGCTCCAACCACCTGATGACGGAACGGGCAGCCAAAGTACCGGGAGCATTGAATATTTCCCCTCGGCTGCGCCGCCGTCTCGCAGGTTTCAAAATGATACAGGAAGAAACCACTAAAGGTGGGCAGATGGTCGAGGTCTGCACGACGTATTCGCTGTTCCATCATTCCCGCCGGCAGATCCGTGAAAGTTTGGCACGCATGGCGGCATATTTTCGCAGTAACGGCTTTCTTATGCGTCAAGAACGGCTGTTACCGGCAGTCAGCTTCTTCAATACGCTGCCGATGAACGCATCGCCAGAGAGCATCAAACGGACTTTCCGTTTTAAAACCATGCCGACCGCTCTGGCGGCACACCTGCTGCCAGTGATGGACGAATGGCGGGGTTTCGGCAATCGCAGCATGTTTACCACCCGTCGCGGCAAACCTTTCCGATTCGGTATTTTCGACTCGCAGAACTCAAACTACAACGGTCTGATCTTGGGCCAGTCCGGCCAGGGTAAATCGGTACTATCTCAGCGCATGATTCAGGACGAACTGTCGCTGGGAACCAAGGTTTGGACCATCGACCGGGGTATGAGTTATGTGGCGGCGGCACAAATTGCGGGCGCACAGGTTATCGACTTTCATCCGAACTCCGACATCTGCCTGAATCCGTTTACCCGTATCAGCGACATCGAGCGTGAGATGGAAATCTTGATTCCGATTTTCGGGAAGATGGCCAAACCGACCGAAGGTTTGGACGATTTGGAAAGCGCCTTGCTGATGGAAGCGATCCAGTCGGTATTTACGGCCAAAGCCAATGATGCCGAAGTAACTGACGTGATTCAGTATTTACAGGCACAAAGCGGCCATATGAGCGGAAAACAACATGAGTTGGCCATGCTGCTGATGCCTTTCGGCTCGACCGGCAGCATGGGGCGTTGGTTCCGGGGTAAAAACAACCTGCGGACCGAGGCGGACTGGACGGTGCTGGAAATGTCGGGACTGGCGACCAACCGCCATCTGCACGATGTGGTGCTGATGATGACGGCAACTGGCATCAGTCAGGAAATGTTTATTAAACATGACGGTCGCAAACGGCTGTTGTGGCTGGAAGAGTGCGGTGACTTGCTGAAGGATGCGCCGTTCGCGCAATGGACAGGGCAGTTGTGTTCCAAAGTCCGTAAAGAAGATGGCGGAGTATGGGTAGTCGGCCAAACCTTCAACCAAGTATTCGCCACCAAATTTGGTTACGACATCATGGGTTCAACCTACACCAAATTCATGTTCCGTCAGACCGGCGATTCGTTGGAACAGGCGACGCGGGAAGGCTGGTTCAAGCCCTCTCCCTATATTTCGAACCTGTTGCAGAAAATTCATACAGTCAAAGGCGAGTACGGCGAGTTCGTTTTGATTTCCGGCGAAGAGACGGCTGGTATTGTGCGGCTGATCGAAACCCCGTTCAACCGCGTACTGTTCAGTACCGAAGGGGCATTTTTTACCGATTTGAAAAACCGCATCCGTGCCGGTGAGAAAGTGGCAGACCTTATCCGCCGCGAAGCCTGGAACCGTTACGGCGACGGTACGTTTGACTAAAACAAGGATTATGCAATGAGTACGACATTCTCATTCGGCGATTTGGTGTATTACCGCGAAACACCAGAAATTACCGGCGTGGTGGTCGGTAGCGAGAACGATGGTTGGATTGATGTGGTTTTCGATATGGCGGAAGGACCGCTGACCGAACACTTCGAAGCCGGCAAACTGGTATTGCTCCAAAGCCGCGAGCAGAGCCGTCTCGATACAGCACGCTGTGACTGGCTGGATGAAAAATTCGAACATTACGATTGGGAACAGGTAGCCCACTATTACTGGGATGGAACGGCCCGTCAAACCATTGACGGCCTGATGGTCGAGGCCGCCCGTTACGAAGGCAAAACGGCACAAACGGAATCTGAAAAGGAGCAGGCATGAGCAGCAAAACCAAAACAGACAATCAGCAGGAAACAACCGTCCGTCCCGATGCGGCCGACAACGGTTCCGGCAGCCTGCTGGCCTTGGGATTGGCGGCGGTGGCACTAATGCTGGCCGGCTACAACTTTTACCAATCGTCGTTCGGCCTTATGGCCAAACCTGCCGCAGGATTTTATGTAGTCGACAGCGACCGCTTGGCGGCGTCTTACCTGACACAGGCAATGAGCAGGTCGCAAAACCAAGACCCTGACGAGGTGCGCCGGATGCTGACGCAGAATCTTGAGCAGGTGCAGGAGAAACTCAGCCAGATGTCCGATGACGGCATGATTATCGTCCAACGCTCGGCCGTCGTAACCTACCCTAAAGGGGCGGACATTACCGAGCGGGTGGCGCAGGAACTCGGCATTACGCTGATTGCACCGCAAACAGGTGTTTCTCCCGATGCCGTGCTGCCGCCGACTTCCCTGCCTCAAGACGGCGGCTTGCCGGCAACCGGTACGGCAGGTGGCGGAGCGGAGTTGGACTGATGAAAGTGTTGGGGAAAGAGCTAACCCGGAACGACTGGCTGCGCGGCCTGTGGGCGGTGCCGTTGGTTTTGGCGGTCAAGCTCGCCTCGGTCGGCATTACCGAGCGTTACGGCATCATGCTGGAGCGCACGATTTCCGGCTGCCTGCCGTGGTCGGTCTATCTTTGGGATAAAACAGAAGCCGTCGGACAGTTGGAGCGTTACGATTTGGTGCTGTTCCCGGCCAAAAACATGCAACCGGTACTGGCAGACGGCGAGACGGTCGGTAAGCTGGTTGCGGGACTGCCCGGAGACATGGTGACGATCAAAAACGGCAATCTGTACATCAATGGCAAATTTTTGGGCGATGTGCGTTACGTTGCCAGCAAGTGGAACAAACCTCTGACGGCATGGGATACCGAATACCGTCTAGGAAAGGATGAAGTTTTCGTATATGGAACGGAAAAACACTCGTATGACTCCCGTTACTGGGGTCCGTATCCTGTCAGCGCTTTGGCTGGCCGCCTACGCGTTCTGTTTTGAGGCAAAAGCCGATGATGCGGCATTTTTAAGCGACCTGATCCGGCAGCAGAAAGCACGCAGTGTGCAGTTTACAAAAGAGGCCGAGCAACTGACGGCGGGGAGCCGCCGTCTGCCGACCGGACAGAATCCGACCATGGAGGAATTACAGCACACGCGTACAGTGGTCTTTTTAAGCCGTTCCATGCCGGAACAAATTGTGCTGGGTCTGTTGGAACAGGGGGCCGGACGTAAAGACGTGGTGTTTGCTTATCGTGGTTGGGGGAACGGCAGTGTGGAGGAAATGTTCGATTATACCGACACCCTCTATAAAAAACTGTCGCAGCGTGCCAAGAAAAACCTGCCGAATATCATCGTGCAGCCGGCTGCATTTGCCGAATACCAGATAACCTACGTTCCGGCACTGGTGCATCAAGACACCGACAACAAATGGTATCTGGTGCAGGGTGTACAAAACATCAACGCCTCGGTCAATGCAGTCAAAAAGCGCAGTTTCAACCAACGCCTGAGCCAGCAGTGGCGAGTGAGCGAACCTGATCAGGCAGACGTTATGCGCCGACAGGCACAAAAGCGCGACTGGAACAAGGAAGCGGCACAAGCCAGTCAGGATGCACAGGCAGCTTTGGCAGGCCGTCTGAACCTGCCGGCAGCCACTGAGCGCAAAATTACCCGCCTGATTCCTTATCAGACGGCTGCTTTCGACATTCGCGATCCGAAGACCGGCAAGGTTCTATATCCGCGCGGAACACGTTTCAATGTTTTGGCCTTGGATCCGGCCGGCGTGCGCGGTTTGGTGGTCATCGACGGCCGCAATGCCTGGCAGGTACGTTTCGCCCAAGCCATGAAGAAATACCATCCTGATCTGGTGGTGCTGTACACACGATTAGGTCGTTTGGGCGGGGCGGAGCTAAATGCCGCTCCGTTGAACGACAGAACCCGTAAGCTGTTGCAGGTCAAAGCCGTACCGACCTATTACCGTCAGAACGGCAAGCATTTCGATGTCGTCGAAGTGAAAAATCCGTAGGAGTTTGTCATGTTGAAAAAAATGCTTGCCACTCTGCTTTTTTGTACCGCAGCCGGTTTTGCTTCAGCTAATAGTTGTTCCAATGCCGGTATGGGCGCAATCACCGACTTCTGCTTTGATTCTGCTTTCCCTTTACGCATCATGGGCAACACCGTTATTTCCGGTAGCGACGTACCCAATCCACCGCACGCGACCAATAAGAGTATCTGTAAATGTGGCAAAGAACCGTATGTCCGCTACGGCTATACGCGCGGTATGTGGCTGCCTACCCGCTTGGTCGAAGTCGTGCGCAATCCTTCCTGCTCGCCTGTTTACGGCGACAAAGTCGGACAGGTTCTGAAACAGATGTCCCGTGTTGGCGGACTGACCGGCGAGGTTTCCGCCAACGGCGGTAGCGTCGGCCAAGGAAAATATGATACTGGTTTCTATCACTACCACAGCTGGGAATTCCCGCTGTACAACATTTACGGCTGGACACCACGCTGTTTTTATCGCGGCTCTTTCGAGAGTTCGGTATTGCAGCCTACTTGGTCGAAAAGCGACGTGGTATGGAGCAACCTGCTCTATCCGGAGTGGATGGCCATCGGCAGTGTAGTCAACAATCCCCTGTTCGATATGTCGGCGCATACTGCCTCCTGTGTGGCCAATACCACCGGAGTCGGTTGGGGTTATGCCGACGATACCGCTTTTTGGTTGGGCGGCTGCATGGGGAATAACCTTCCGGCCGTCGGTTCGCTGTCGGCCGAGCGCGACAGCACCGTCGCCACCTCGACGATTCTAAACCGGTCCATCATGGTATCCAACCGCACTGGCGGTTTTGCCAGCATGAGTACCGTCGGCGACAACGCATTGTGTTCTCCGATACCTGCTCCTTATCCGCGCAAATCCGAATTTAAGTCCACCATGCTGTATCCGTACAGCGAATCTTCTTCCGGTTCGGCTTCCGGCAGTGCCGCGGGTTTGAATTTGGGGGCAGCCGTCAAGCAAGGCGCGGGAGAGGTGGCGAGCTTTTTGAACATTACCAGTCGTTGTGCCCATCGTCTCGGTGCCAGCAGCCTGCGTTGGGGTATGGGCCGCAGCGAGAAAGGTACGAAAACCGGTGACGAAGATGCAGTTTACCTGTTGTGGCGTTGGGTGGACTGCTGTGAATTTGATTGAGGAGTGAGAGATGAATACCGTTAAAACCGCTGCCGTCTGTCTGACTCTGTTGACCGCTCTGAATGCGGCGGCACAGGACGGCAAACAGGAAATGGACAGAAAAGTTTTCGGTGAAGAGCGCCGCAGTATCGGTAAGCCGGCTGCCAAAGCACCGGCAGAGAAAAAAGCGGACAGCACTGCCCCGAAAACCGGTTACAAGCGTAAACCAAGCGAACAGGAGGCGGCACGACAACTGTACGAACGCTTTACCCACGGCGACAACCTATATGCAGCCAAGCTGAGGGATGCGGCCAACGGAGGCAACCGTTGGGCTTCGCTGTATTACGGCTACCTGGCCGAAACCGGCAAACTGTCCGGCCGTCAGGATATGCAACTGGCACTGCGTTCCTATCAAAAAGCAGTTAAGAATCCCGACGGCAGTCTGACCGGCAACCATTTGGCCGCCTACAACCTCGGTTTGGCCTACTACTACGGCAAGGGTGTGGCGGCGGACAGCCGCAACGCATTGAAATGGTTTCTGACCGCGATACAGGCATACCGCGAAAGCAAAGGCCGCAACGCCGTGTTTTGGCCGGCCGAATACCATGCCGGCCTGATTAAGGAAGCAGCTGCCAAAACCGCACCGGCGCAGCTGGCCGAGGCGCGCAGCCATTATGCCAATGCCGCCCGGATGCGCGACCCGAACGCGCTTTACCGTTACGGCCTGCTGATTGCCACTGAAAACCAGCCTGCGGCGCTTCCCTACTACAACCGTGCTGCCGACCGCTGGCACAGCGGCGCGATGGTGGCTTTGGCACGCTATTACGGCAAAGGTGACAGCCTGCACAAAGCAAACCGTCTCGAAGCTGCACGCTGGTTGCAAATCGCGGCGGCAACCGACAAACGGTACGCATCTTATGCCAAACGCGCCATGAACAGCCTGAAGCCGGACGAGCAGAAGCGGGTCGGCAGTTCCGTCACCATGTGGCTGCAACGCCGGGGCATCCGCCCTGCTCCGTTCGACTACGCCGCCCCGCTGTTTGAAGACCCTGCCACCATACGATAGAGGCCGAATACGATGAAAAACTGGAAAACAAAAACCGCCGCCGGTCTGATGCTGGCCGCTTTGGTCGGTGCGGGTTGGAGCATGCAGGCACTGGCAGAGGGTTCCGCCTTCGGCAAGGCTATCGACGACGGCTACTTCTGGTACAAGGACAGACCTGCCGCTAAACCCAAACCTAAGTCCAAAGGAGAGCCCAAACCGGAAGCTGTGCCGGCTCCGAAGCCGTATGAAAAACAAGAAGCACCCAAGACCGAAAAAAAGGCTGAGTTCGGCTCCGCCACCTGGATACGCGACAAACAGAAAGAGTTGCTCGAGCTGGCGATTTCCAATCCGACCGAAGAGAACGTCCGCGCCTATCTATACGTCAACCGGCTGATGCTCGATAAGGCCGACGAATTTGCCCGTATGAGCAAAAAAGTCACCGATGCCGACCCGATGTTGTCAGAATCGGTGCGCGTACCGATTTCCGCCTTGGCACGCCAACAGGTACTGTGGCAGATCGACCAGGCCAAAGAAGGCATCATCAAGGATTTGAGCCGCAAAGCTGGTATTTGGATGTTTTTCGACAGCAGTTGCGCCTTTTGCCAAAGCCAGTACCAAGTCACCAAGATGCTGGAAAAGAAATACAACATGCAGGTGCGCTATATCAGTACCGACGGCGGTGTCATCAACGGCATGAAACCCGCGCAAATCCGTTATGACCGTGGCGGACAACGCGCACGCAGCATGGGCATCCAACTGACACCTGCAACCATTTTGGTTGCCCCGCCCGACCGCGTGGCCGTCGTCGCCCACGGCGCAATGAGTATGAGTGAATTGGAGCAAAAAATCGTCATGGCGGCCATCGACATGAATCTGGCTGATCCGAACCTGACCAACATCGCCAAACTGAACGAACGCGGAATGATCAGCAGCAAGGATCTGAATGCCGCTAAAACCAAGTTGGAAGACCCAGACAATATGGACGAAGTGGTCAAAATGCTGAACGGCATCATCAAAAACAAAATGTAGGAGACCCAAGTTATGTCGATTCTGAAAAACAAAGCCAAAAGCACTTACGCGACCATCAAAATCGGCGTAGTGGCCGCCTCACTGCTGTTTGCCGCCCTGCCTTCGACCGTTCAGGCCGACATCGCTTCCGGCATGGATGCGATGTGGACGACGACCTCTCCCGAATTGGGAGCTGTCAACGGAAACTACGGCGGTTCGCTTGGTGGTCTGAGTATGCGTTCGCCAGTGCGTTCGTTCAATATTCTGGCCTACGACCCGCCGCGCTTTTCGGCCGGATGCGGCGGTATTGATGCCTACTTTGGTTCGTTTTCCATGATCTCCGTGGACAATATGCGCAACATCATCCGCGCAATCATGGCCAACGGTACCGGATATGCCCTCAAAATCGCTTTGAACAATATGTGTCCGTCCTGCGAAAACATTATGAGCGGTCTGCACGACATGACTAGCAAGATTAACGGAGCAGCCAAAAATACCTGCCAAATCAGCAGTGCGATGGTTGAAGCGGCACGCGGCGACACTTCACAGATAAGTAGTATGCTCGGCGAAACCAAAGGCAGCTTCGAGGCGGCATGGGGCGCGGCCAAAGGTGTGGTTTCCGATTTTTCGGAAGCCCTGCAAAAGCGCAGCTATTCCGGTAAAAATGCCAATCGTCCCGATGATGCGGCTGAACAGTCTACCATTTACGGCAACAACATGATGAACACCCTAGCATCCGCAGGCGTATTCGGCAAAAACGGTCAGAGCGGAGGCGGTATCAATACCGAGCCTTACGGTGGCGACCAGAGCTACCTGCAACTGGCGATGAACCTGTACGGCACCACCATTGCGCTGACCGGAAGCAATGCCGCTTCCAGCACTTCCGGCGGCATGTTTGCTAAGGAATCCAAAGAAAAAGGCGATAAGGTGTATGAACCGATTTGGTCGTTCCGTGATTTGGTGTATGGCAGAGAGACCGGTGCGGCATTGGACGGCTACAAATGTTCCGATTTCAACATCAATAAGGCCGACAGCTGCCAAACTGTGACCATGGCTGAAACCGAGTTTCCCGGCGTGAAACGCTACATCATCAATATGATGGCCGGCAAACAGACCGCTTACGGCGACAGCAGCAGTATGGGTGACTCCGTCGTAACCGCTATCGCTTCCGATTCGATTATGGCGCACCTGGCTGACAATACCATCCCCCAAAGTAACAAGCAGATTGCCTTCGTTAATTCGATTCCGGAAGAAATCCGCAGCAAGTTGGCCGCAGCAGCCAAATCCGGTACGCGCCTGCAAACCCAGGCCGTCTCAGCATTTGCTGATGCATGGGCGGAGCAGATGGGCGCAGAACTGGTGATGGCCATGAACAAAAACATCGCCTCGGCCTACTCTGCCAATGTGACCCAAAACGGCAAGCACATCGTGCCGCTGAGTGACAGCCAAAAAACACAAATGGCAAAACTGGAGCAAGAAGCCAACAACCGCCTGGCCTTCAATGCGCGTTCCCAAACAATGCAGAACCTGTCGCAGATGCTGGATACCGCATTGGCGATTAAAAACGGATTGACCTCCGCAGCAAAATAAGGAAACCGTATCATGCCTTACCTGAAACGCCACCTTGCCCGCCTCAGTGCTGTTTTGGCTTTATTGGCGGCTTTCGTACCCGCCTATGCCGCCATTCCCGACAGCGAAATTCCCGGAAATGCCGATATTTCGACCATTTGGGTGGTCGGTGACATCGACATGGTTGCCCGTACCTTCAGTATGATTGCCATGCTGTTCAACAGCGATTCCGGCTCTATGGTCATCTCCGCCATTCAGCTGGCCATCCTGATTGCCATCACGCTAATGTGCCTGAGCGCGGCAACCTCGATGAAATTAGAGCCGTTCAAAACCATCCTGATGATCATCTTTTTGGCGTTCGCGATTATTCCGACTACGCCGGTATATGTTGCCTCCTATTACGACCAAGCATTGAACAGCAATGCCGGAGCGGTGCGTTTCCGTAAGGTGGACAACATCCCGGTTGGTGTGGCATGGACGTTGGGCTTGTTCAGTAAGTTGGGTAAGAGTTTTACCGAAGGCATCGACACGGCCAGTAGCGTAGTGCCCGATGTCAACTGGACGGGTACGGCAGCTGTCGAAGGGCCGGTAGCCGGCAATCTGTCGGTACACGGAACGCAGGGCTTTTTTAGTCCGCTGCGTACACTGATGCAGTTGCGCCGTCAGTTCAATACCCCTGAAAACGCCTTAATCATGACCAATATGGCCATTGCTACCCGCTCCTGCGGCTGGAATGTGCGTTGGAGCGACGTGAGTAAAGAAGGCTTCCTGCGCGTGCTGACCAGCGGACATCAAAGCGGTATGACACAGATTATGGTTCCCGATCCGGCTAGTGGCGGCAAGGCTATCCAAACTTCGATGAACTGTGCCGATGCCGGCAAAATCATCGCTGCCCAAGTATTGAGCCACACTACTCCGGCAACCGCGCAAAGCGCTTCGGCAGCTGCCAATCAGATTGTGGCTACCCGCAACATGAGTGGCAGCTCCGGTGTAACGTTAGACTCGTCTGCGCGTGCAGTCAAAATTCAGACCGAGTTGGATGAATTACCCGGTGCATTGGCGAACCAGGTCAGAGGCTCTTCTGGCAGCAATCCGCGACCGGCGGACGTATTGACGACGGCCTACGCTATGGCAAAGCAGAGCGGTACCCTGACACCAAATGCCCTGGCACAGTATTACAGTGCCGGCGTGCAGATTGATGCGGCTTCGATTCAGGCTTCGATGATTTTTAATCAAATCGCAAATCAGTGTATCGGCGCACAAGATGCCTCCTGTACCCAGGCCGCCGCCATGATGACGGATGCCATCGGTACTTCCGCCGTGGATGCCGCCGGTGAAGCGTCGATTTTTCAGACGCTGGCCGAAGGCTTCTTGAACCTGATGCTGTGCCTGTATATAGGGGTGACCCCGCTGATGGTATTCATGATAGTGATTCGCGGCTGGGCGGGTTTCAAACTGTTGGGCATGTACATCATGTTGGCGGCGTGGATTAACGCCTGGTTGCCGATTGACACCCTGATTGCCCATTTCATGCAGCAAAACCTGATGGACAACCTATACAAAGCTACCTTGGCCATTATGTACAGCGGTACGCCGAACGTGGTGCTGTCTCCGGGATTTACCGCCGGACTGTTCGACAGCATCCAAAAATCCATCCTAACCGGTTCATCGCTGATGGCCTATATACCGACCATTCTGTTCTTTATTTTGAGCGGTTCAGCCTATGGATTTGCGGCGATTGCCAACCGTGCCAACTTGGTTGGTCAAAATGCCATCAAGGAAGAACTGGAAGCGCCAGATCTCCATAAAACCAGCGTCATCGGTGCAGAGAGGATGATTCAGAATGCGACTCAATACGGCCCTGTGGAAAGCATGGAGGATTTGCAGTCCAACGCCTATGCAAACAGCCCAACTACTTTCAACCTCGCCATGACCGACAGTCAGACCGAAACGGCTAAGCGCGTACTGTCCGCACAGGCCAGTGCGTTGGGTACGACTGCAGAGCAGATGACGTTTGCCCATGTCGATTCAGACGGAGTAGCCACCTCTTCCGGCTGGGTCATCGACCAGGCAACCGGTCAGCAGGCTTCGGCGCGTTATGTGGAAGCGGGTACGCATGTGATGGCGGATTCAACTACGAAGGGAATAGGAGGAAAGGTATATGCGGGAGCTGATGCTTCATTAAAACTATCTACTCCGGGAGCAGAATTGCTAGGCTTTGGTGCATCTGCAAGTGCCAAAGCAGGAGGTATGGTTGAGCTTTCTGCAAATGGCCAAACTTCCGACACCAACAGCACCAGTACCGGTAGCGAGAAATCGGAGGATACGACGACCAGCAGCAGTGTAACCAACCGCAACGGTCTGACCATGACGGCGGCAAGCCTAGACTCGCAGACACTGCAACAGGTTCACAGCCAGACCCTTTCCGATTTGCGTTCCGATATGAGCAGCCTGGAAAATGCCGCCTCCCTGCAACAATCTGGCAGCAGTGCCACCAGCATCGACCAAAAAATGTTCAACGAAGTCATGATTAATGTCGACCGCGACAGTCAGGCCGCTGACATCCAGCGTAATGCGGCTATTACCGCTGCCGAGAAGTACAGCGGCAAAGTGGCTCAGACCATTATGGATGCAGGTCGTTTCGGCGGTAATGCCAATGGTGCACTGTTCGACAAATTGATGGCATTCAATGCCGGAGGCAGCGACGAGGAACGGTTAGCGGCCAATGCCGCCATGCGCGAAATCTTCACCCACAGTGATATGCAGGGTATCGAAACCCACAAAGCTATGCTGGAAGGCCGTATGGATATGCTGGAACATCAGAAGATGATGCAGGGACAGGCAGCGGCGCGTATCAACCAAGACGTCGACCCGCAGAACGCAGCTTCCGCCGGTAGTTTCCGTCAGGATTTGAATGTCGGCGAACGGCTGGGCGGTACCCGCAACCTCGGTCCGCAGGTCGGCGAAAAGGTCAACAGCATGGGCATGACCATCGCCGAGCAGCGTAAGGTTATTGAGGCCAACAATGCCATGAAAGTGGCTGCGATTGAGGAGAAGCAGGCGATTGAGAAGCAACTGCGCCAACGTAGTAGTCTAGAAAAAATTGCTGATGGTGCGGCATCTATTACTCATCTAACAGAAGAAAGTGGGGGGGGCTTACTGGGTAAAACAGCCGTATTTAGCGATACTGATGCTCTCAATAAACGCTATGCTGAACTGAACAAGATGTTGGACAACTACAATCCCAACGATTCCAGCAAAACTTTTAACGGCTCGTCGGTTGAAAGCATTATCGGCCGCAAACTGACTGCACCGACGGCAGATCAAATGCTGGATTACAGCGACCAAAATTATGCACCTTCCTCCAGTGGCCTGCACAAAACCTCGTTGAATGCACAGGACGGTGGCAGTTACCTGCCCACTGACCGTGAAGGACTGACTACATTGGCACACAACAAAGCCTTTGGTGGCGAAGCCAAAAACGGGGTGAAAACCCGGGAAGGTGTATTAGCGATGGCGCACGCAATGGAAAAACTGTTCGATACCGACAAACAGGATGTCCGCTTCAGTGCTTTCAACGACTCCTATCATGTCGATCACCGTCCAAACAGTACACATGTACGCGGTTTGGCACTTGATATGGTTTTAGATCAAGAAGGCAAAAGCACGCAGGCTTTGGGTACCGGCCATACCAGCTGGATGGCGGCAGAACATAAAATCCGTGACTTTATGCAGCAAAACGGATTCAGTGACAAAGACTATTATGTGGATTATGAGAAGAAAGGCGAAGGCGGTGCCACCGGTGACCACATCCACTTCAACTTTAAGAATCAGGCGGCTGCGGAGCGCTTCGAAAGGCTGGCCGAATCCGGTCAAGTACGCGGTCTGGGCGAAGTTACTTCAAGCAGTTCAACTACTGCATCCGCAGCACCGGACAATGCCGCGCCGATGTCAGCATTGCGCTCCCTCATCAGTAAAGGAGAAGGCGGTTACAATTCGGTCAATTTAGGAGAACGCTACGGACAGAGAGCCGCTACACGCAATTTGACCAGTATGACGGTAAACGAAATCATGGCCGCCCAACGAAAAAAGGAGTTTAATACCGTCGGCCGCTATCAGATGACTCCGCCCACCTTCGCCTCTGGTGTCAAAGCATTGGGGCTGTCCGGTAACGAAAAATTTACGCCGGAATTGCAGGAGCGTTTCTTCAGCGAATACCTGATTGGCAAAGCAGGCGGCGGTGCGGCTTTGGACTTTATTAAAGGCAAGCACAACGACCTTGATAAGGCGATGATAGCCATGGCTCAGGAATGGGCCTCCTTCCCTGTGCCGCACGCCATGAAAGGCCATGTGCAGCAGGTGGCTGCCGGCCAAAGCTATTATCACGGAGTGGGCAAAAACAAGGCCCATTTGAGCCTGAGTGATGTTCGGGCTGCGCTGCTACATGCCAAGAGTACGTTTGGTGGAGCATAAAAAAGAGCTGGCTAACCAGCCAGCTCTTTTTTAAAAAGTCATTCTAAATTAACCAAATATAAGTGCATAAACAGTAAAGAGAACGGGTACCATGAATATGCTTCCTACTATTAAAAATATAATTGCAGCAAAGTTTTTTGCAATTTTATTTTGGCGTTTATAGTATTGTGTTCCTTTAAAGGCATCAATCAACCGATCCATAGATTCACTATCCAACTGGGTCAAATCCACTTTGGTCAGGTCGATGTTCTGATTATTCTGTTTCATAGCCTTACTCCTGTCGAAGATTTCCAAAAATATCCCGTTTGTTTGTCCGAGGTATTGCAAAATGAAAAAAAACGTCGTTATCGTTTTGGCGGCCGTACTTTTGGCCGCACAACCCGCTTTCGCCAAAAGTGCCAAAGAGCAGGTAGAGGGGTGTCTGCAAGGCAAAATTGCTAACAAATCCTGTCTGACGATGATTGCAAACTACTGGAAATACAGTCCCGCCATTGAAAAAATCGCACGCGAGGAAGGTGTTGATCCAGATTTGTTCAAGGCACTGGTGGCTTACGAAAGCCGTTACAACCGCAAGGCGGTTTCACAGGTCAAAGCGACAGGTCTGACCCAAGTCATGCCAGGTACCGCTGCCGATTTGGGTGTGCACCATTTGCAGTTATTCGATGCCGAAGTTTCCATCCGTACCGGTAGCCGCTATTTGCGTAAGATGCTAGACGAATTTAAATCCGTCGATCTGGCATTGGCTGCCTATAATGCGGGACCGGGAAAAGTCCGCAAATACGGTCACAGTATTCCCCCATTTAGGGAAACCCGCGCCTATGTCCGCAATATTACTTCCCTATACCGTCTGTTTCAAGAAAAATCATCCAAAACAGAGAATTATAGACAGGGAAATCTGCAAAAAATTTCCGTTTCCGCAATGGCTGAAACACCCCGTGTCAGCCTGCCTTCCAAGCCAACGCCGATGCGCGGGTCTGGCCGTCTTAACACAGCCCAAGCCACTAAAAAATCCGTTAAGAAACAGGAAGGCTATTTCCATACAACTGAACGCACTGCCGTGCGCCCAAGTAGTAGCGGAAACTTCCAGTCCACCGGCAAGGCCATATCCCATGCTGCGACCGATACCGGCGGCTATTTCCAATCTACTGGCAGTTGATGCGGGTTACGTTTAATCAAAGCGGAATATCATCAATACTGCTGTACATCTTCATAATTTTCTTAACCGTAGTCGGGCTGCATTCTGCCAATTTTGCTGTTTCGTTGATGCTTGTACCCGCATTGCGCAACCGGAATACGTTGCGGTGTAGGTTGACATCAGGGCGGCGGCCACGGTATTTACCCTGTTGCCGCGCTTGCCAGATACCTTGATGTTGTCGTTCCTTGCGGGTCTCGTAATCCTGACGCGCAATCAGCAAAGCGACTTTCAACAACATATCTGACAGGCCGTTCAGGTAAATCTTGGCAATTTCCGGCTGACCATCCATGTTCAGTTGCGACAAATCCAACAACCCGGGAATCGACAATACCGCCCCCTTGTCTTTAATCCGATTGACCAACCGTTCGGCATCCGGCAGCCGCAGACGGCTGATCCGGTCGATGTTCTCGGCAATAACGACATCTCCGAGTTGCAAATCGTCGATCAGTTCGTTCAGTTTAGGCCGGTCGGCCGTTGTTCCCGAAGCCTTTTCCATATAGGTCTTAGCAACATAATAACCTTGTTTTCTAGCCTCTTCTTCCAAACGGTACTGTCGTTTGAAATCTTGGTCATCCGTACTGACACGGCCGTAAATACGGGCTATTTTCATCACAATCCTGCCTTGGCGGAACATTTTTGCACAGTCATGTCAATTCTGTCGCCGTGATGTTCGCCAGTTACTTTCAGCTTGCGCCCTTCCGGTCTAAGCATTAAAAACGAACGGCTGCCGGCACCTTCGCTGATTTCGACTGCGGCGGCAACAAACATACCGTCCGTTTGGTTGGTGCTGATGATGCGTGCCGGTGTGAAATCCGTAAACTGGGTAAATGAGTTTTTGCCGATACGCAACCATTCAGCCGGATCGCTGTTCCGGCAGTTAGCCGCCCAAGCGCCACGGTATTTTTCAGGAAATACGATTTTGTCTGTAAAAATGTAACGGCCGGTATAAACGGTTTTTTCTGTTTTACTGCAACTGTTACCTGCCGAAAGTTTTAAAACGCCGACCTGCTCCCATTTTGCCGAAATCAGACATCTGCTTTTGGCATCATCTTCATAATACGGGCTGGTTTGGCCGAATGTGTAGTCATTTCCGGCTACCGGTTTTTTGGTATTGCGGGATTGGTAAAGAATACCGTTTTTCGTCATCGGCCGGCCTGCACTGTCGGAAATATTCAGGCTGTACACAACCGTAGCGTCATCGGGATGATGTGAAAATACAATCCGCCGCCCTTCACTGCCGGTATATAAGCCTTGATTGACCGCAAAGGCTGCTCCGCTAAAACCTAAAGCCACCGCCGCTAAAATCAATTTCTTCATTTCAAATCTCCTCAACTTTGTCTTGCACCTTGCTCAACCGGTAAATCCGCGACTTGTTACTGCCTTCCCCCACCAATAAATCCGCCTCTACAAAACCGGCCAAGTAACGTCGGATGGTCGGAGCCGATTTGCCAGTCAGTTCTGCTGCTTTCTGTGCGGTAATGGTATGGTGGTTAGTCAAATATTTCAAAATGGTCTGATAGACCTCGGTTGCCTTATCGCTCATTTTGTCGCTCAAGTTATCGCTCGTCTCGTGAGCGATAGGCATGACCGGATATTTTTTAAGGGTTTGCAGGATCATATCCAGCATGAACTCAATGAATCCGGTGGAATTATTGGCTGCATCGGCTTTTCTCAGCTCCCGATAATAGGCTTCCTGATGCTCATGTACCATCGTCTCAACAGGCAGCCATGCGAATAACGGATTCCAGCGACTTAATAATACGCTTTGCCATAAGCGCCCCATCCGGCCGTTACCGTCTTCAAAAGGATGAATCATCTCAATTTCATAATGGACAACGGCGCTTTTAATCAGCAACGGTGTTTCGTCCTGTTTAGCCCATTTAAATAAATCTGCAACCAATCCTTGCACAAATTGCGGTCTTGCCCCGACATGAATGACCTGTCCTTGGGCATTGTAAATACCGACATCGCCACTGCGAAAGCGACCGGACTGTTTGACTAATCCCTGCGTAAGCAATTTGTGTGCTTTTAAAAAATCTTTTGCGCTAAATGGATTGTAGGTCAAGATTTCCTCATAGGCTTCGTAGGCATTTTTGACTTCCTGAATGTCTTTCGGAGGCCCCAGTACCCGACGGCCGTCCAAAATGGCTGTTACCTGTTCTAAAGAGAGGGAATTGTTTTCAATGGCGAGCGATGACTGGATCGACTGAATCCGGCTTTCTCGCCGCAATGCGAGGTTGCGCTCATGCTGTACTTGCAACTGACCGATCAAGCGGGAAATTTCCACCATATCGTTCAGCATCTTATTGGTCAGATTAAAGGGAGGTTTCATCATGATGGCATCCGGTTATGGGTTATAAAAGACGGCATCTGTCTAAACATGCCTGTACGTCGCCCGTTAACAGCGTACGCTGCTTTTGCAGTACGATCTTTTATCTAATTTTTATCAACCCTGTGGGGATATACATCCCAACAGGGGCGGTATATCCCCCTTTTTTATGGAGGATGTACCTTTATGATTTACAAAAACTCCGCCGTATTGACGGCAAAATGGGAAAGCGGCAGCTTTCGGGAGGGACGAAATGTTAACCCTTTTGTCTAAGCTCCTGTTTTTGAAACTACCGCCGAACGAAAGAATGTTCAAATTTTGGTTTGACTTCTTCGAGTGGGCATTCAGGCTTTTGGTCGCTGCCGAATCATCACTTGTGTATTATGTGATTTTTGGCAAAGGCAGTTTTAATGAGAATGCTTTACCCATGTTGATGCTGCTAATCCCCACATATACTGCATATTGTGCAATTCACTTTATGAATGATTGTGAGGATTTTTTGAAAGGAAAGGATTGAATCATGGACTTTGGTAATGAGGCAATGCTGTAATTGTTTTGTCTTTAATTATTACTGCTGCCCTTCTCTTGATTATGGCTTGTTTCAAGCATCTTATTAATGAAGAGAAAAAACGACGCGGTTTGAAAAAGTAACCTTCCCTCTTAACTCTGTCGGCCGCACAGCTAACTAATATCCGAATCGGATATTGAAGACCCTGCCCTGCTTTGAAGCGGCGGGGTCTTTTTTTGTTTATACTAGGTCACTTAGGGTATAGCCTAAGTGACCTAGCAATTTTAGTAGGAATTTTAATTAGTGTCTAATTTAAAGTGCCTATTACAAGCTGACCTACTTAAAGTTACCATAAATCAAATTAATTAATTAAAAAATACATTTCGATTGTATTTTGAAATTAAATTTATATCGTACGATATAAATTTAAAAAAGAATGAGAATTAAAAAATAAATTTTTGTTTAGGTAACAGTTCTGGCATCGGAAACCCAAATACCAGATGAAATTTCTCTAAAGTTGCTCCAAGCAGCTTTGGGGAAATTTTATCCGCCAACCGGAGGGCGGCAGCAATAGGGTACCGACTGCAACAACTGTTGTTTTGTACTCAAATCGTACAATAAAAAAACGGCCACATCAGTGGCCGTTGGTTTGTACGGATTACACGTTTGCAGCCAGCTTCTCCAGCTTGGCCACAATATCGTCGTATCCGCCTAAAAGGTTATGCAGATATACGCTCAGATCGAGGAAATACACCGAACCCGTCCAGTCGTTACTGAAATTCAGAAAAAACGAATGGTTCCAGTTGCCTGAAAAAGCATGGGCGTACACTTTGACAAATTCCAAGCGGATTTTGCCTTCGTAGCCGTCTGAATCAACCCAGCACTTCGCACCAGCGTGATGCAGGGCATCCGGGTGTTGGTGCAGGACTTTCAAGGCGGTAATCAGCGACGGCAGATAGAGGATGACCCGTAAATCCGGGACTGCCAAATCATACTCGTCGCTGCACGACACATTCTCCAAATCGTTGCATTCCGGCGGTAAAACCAGCTGCAAGGCGGGTTGGCCGCTGTGTTCGATGCGTTCGAACTTTTGCATAGCAACATCAAAATTTTCTTGTTCCATCATAAACTCCATTTTAAAAAAACGGAGGCAACCCCTTGGGGATTGCCCCCATAGGGTTGCGATTGTTTATCGGACGGGATTACTCGTCTTCATCATCGTCGTCTTCGTACTCATAGCCGAAGTGTTCGATGGCGAATTTGCGGTAATCATCGTCTGCACAAGGGTTGTCGTACAAATCGGGACCGATGTTGTCGTAGTAACCGGCGAAACACATACCGTCTTCGATGTATTTGCCGACCAGTTCCAAGTCAGGATAGGCGGCACAGATGGCTCTGTACACGCCCTCCGGCGGAGACCATGCGGTTTCGAAGGATATTTCCAACAGGCCGTCTGAACGGCTGATGTAACAACAATCGGCGTTCCACTTGGTTCCCCGAATTCGCCAATTGTACCAGCCGGGTGCGCCGTGGTGTTTGATGTTGTAGGCCGTCTTTCGGGCGGCATCGGGGTTTAAGCCGAGGCTGCTTTGAAGGTCGGGACACACATCATTCAGCCAGCGGTTGACGTGGCCGATGGTCAGTTTCTGGCAATCGAACGTCTTTTCCAATTCGGCTTTGAGCTTTTGGTAAAACCCGTCGCTGATTGCACCGGCAATTTGCGGCATGGTCAGACTTTCGTCAAGACCGCCCCAATAGATTTCGTCTTCAGAACAAAACGAGCTGACATTCAACAAATCTTCGGGCATCGGGCAGATGCCGTTGAAATCGAAAGTCATCTCTGTCGGCTTGTCCGGATGGGGGCGGACGATTTTTTCGGCCAGCTCTGCCACTTTTGCGGCATCGCCGGAGACGGTCATGTGGTTGGAACACCAATTAGGCATGATAAAACTCCAAATAAAAGGCGGGTTATCATGCCCTTGCGGGTGTGATAACCCGCAGGGTTGGTAAAAAAAGCCGCCGCTGGAGGATTCAGGCTGCACATTTCAGACGGCAGGTGCATGAGGGGAAAGACTAGCCGGGTTGCGCGGTTTCCAAATGCTGTTGCAGCACGGCTCCCGCCCATTTGCACACGACTTCCCATTTGGCCGAAGCCGGATTGTCCAGCGGCCACAACACATCGCAATGGAATGCATACAGGTCGGTCAAGTGTTCGCACATCCATTGGCTGATGGCCTCCTGATGGCGGTGGTACAGCCAAGCGGTATCTTCTTCGGTCAATTCTCTATCCAAATATGCTTCGTAGTTGGACAGGTTCAGCTCCGAAAAACACGTTTTCAGCAGATAGGCGATGTCCTGCAACGCTTCATCCTGTTCCGCCAGAACGGTCGGAACAAACACCGCCGTCGTATAGCAGTTGCTGCTGCGGCTGGGGGTGTTTTCATAGAGGTTTTCGCGTTCTAGGTACTCGACTACCGTATCCACCATGGCAATCCGGCTTTTCGGATAGCCTAACCGCACTTCCATAAAGCGGCCGATGGTTTGCTCCGGTGTTTCTTCCGGTGTCGCCGGTTGAAATACAGTTTGGCCGTTTAACGCGGTTGCGACTTCTTCGGCTTCATCGTAGCAGTCTTTCAACCAGACGATGTAGGTTTGGGTAGGTTGTTGCATGGGTTGCTCCTTAAAAAAACGGGGGAACAACCCGCAAGGGGATGTTTCCCCCTATGGGTTAAAAGCCGTTTATCCCCCGAATGTGTGGATAAACGGTGTGGCAGATACGCCGGAGTACGGCATGATGCTGCTTTGCTAAAATGCTTAATTTTTAAGCAATGGTGCGGAAGTTTCAGACGGCCGAGGCCGTCTGAAAAAACTTCTGCGGGTTAATAGTCACTCGCCAGCAAAACCGTGGTCACGCTGCGATCCTCCTCGGTAATGACGTAGATTTTTTCGCCCAATACAGTGTATGCTGAAAGAATCCGTCCTTCGTTACCGGGTTCGAGTGAGGCATAGTTCAGCCGTTGGTCGCTTTTATCCAATTCATCCCAGCAGCCGGTGCTGTGGGCGCGAATCAGAATACACGCCCACAGATTGTCCTCCAGTAGTACTTCGGGCAGATTGTCTGCCGCCCACGATACGACGTTGCGGGTACAGACGGTCTGGCCGAGTGCGAACAGTTCGGGTTTGCTGCGAGCGAGGTATTCGGACATCAAAGCGGGAAGCGCGGTTGACGGTGTGGGTAGAGAGGCTTGGGGTTGCATAGGGTTCTCCTGATGGAAAACGGGTATGCAACCCCGTTACGGGCGGCATACCCGTAGGGTTTGAAAAAAGAAAAATACGTTTACTTGATGGTCAGTACATCACCGAACTCCGCGCTGCCGGCCGTGAGGTCGATGGCGCGGATGCTGGGAACGAAGCGGTCGAGGTTGGTGGTGACGTACTGCACGCTGCCGTCGTCTTTTACCTGCTCTTCCGTGGTCGTTACCTTGGTTTTGTGCGTACTGCCTTTAATCAGCAGCCGTCGGCCGTCGGGTGAAGTAACGATGCCGTTAACCTGTCCGGCGGCCAATGCCAAAGCAGCGTGCCATTTGCCCAGCGCACACAGCGGCCGACGTTTTTCCTGCAACAGACCTTCGCCGAAAAACGAACCGAAATGCGGCCACAGGGTCTGCGGCATCAGCGTTTCCAGCTCTTCGGCCAAACCTTCCGCTTCCACCGAATAATTCAGCGGCCGGAACGGTTTGACGGCCGATTCGGGTATTTCATACCAAAAATCGGTTTCTGCCTGATCGACGGGGACGGCAGTCTCCGGCTGCAACAACATCTGCTGTTGCTGTTTGATCAGGGTTTTGCCGATGCCGTTGCGGTTTTTGGGTTTGATACCGAAGATGACAACCTGACGGTAGGTATCGACGGCGGCTTTATACATCCGCAGACCGGTAAAGCGTGAAGCGATTTCAAAGGTCAGCTTCTCGGTCAGCGCGGCCACCGGAATAACCAGCACCATCACGCCCTCATCCTGCAACGCTGGAACGGTCAGGTCGAAAAAAATTTCTTCCAGCCGCTTGGTACGGTTGTTGCTAAGGTTGTCGGCGGCGGTAAAGCCGTAAGGCGGATTCAGGAACAGCAATCCGACGGTACGCGGCTGCAAAATGCAGCTTTCGATGTCGCCTTGGATGACGGTATCGAGCAGGCTTCTTGCCGTTTGCGCACGGCCTTTATCCAATTCGACACCGAAGCTGTGGCAGGAAGCACCGCTCTCGGCGAGGTGTTCGCCGATAACGGCCAAAGCCGAACCGGTACCGCAGCAGGGATCAAAAATACGGATGTCGCCGCCGGCGATGTCCAAACGTGCCGTAATACCGGCAAGCGTGGCATCGTCGGTCGGGAAATAGCCGTTGTCGGCATGGTTGTGCGCTGTGCGCGGGTGCATCAAATGGTTGGTGGCCATGGCATTCTCCAAAGAAACAGGGAAACGCCATGCCCCGAGGGGAACGGTGTCCCCACAGGGTTAAGTAAAATCCCACCGTCGCACACAAGGTGCAAAGCGGTGGGAAGGTAGGCTCAATCGAGCCGGATTGGATAAAAACCGGTTAACGGTTGTGTTGTTCCTCGTTCAAATGGTCGTTTTCAAGCTGTTTACTGATCCAGTGATTGAAAGCAAGCAACAAAGCGAGGATGAATAAAAGTCCGCCGATTAACATGACGTGTCCTTTCGATTTAATGAATCACGGTGTTTGCGTAATTTGTCGGCACTGATTTGGGCGAAATACCCAATAACGGCCAATACCACTACGCCGATAGCGCGTTCGGTCAATGAATGCGAATTGAGCCAGAGCAGCGGCAAAACCGCAATCATTGCAGCTTTGGTCACATCATCCAGCAATTTAATCCACGATTCAAGTGTTTCCTTGTGTAACGGGAAACTGAATTTCAAGTATTTGAAAAATTTCACATTGGTGTCTCCATAAAAAACGGGGACACACCAATGCCCTTGTGGAGATGATATGTCCCCACAGGGTTGATAAAGAGTTTAAAAAATAGCCGTACACCTACGGATAGGCGGTGGCAATGTTTAACGGCAGTACCCAGACAGTAAAACGACTGTCGGCGTGTAAAACGCTATCAGCACAACCCCAATTCAATCTGACGGGTCATGGCCTTGAAGTTTAAAAAGCCTCGCGGGTCTTGGCTGGGGCTGCTCGGCACGGGGCATTTTCGGTCGCTTTCGTGTTTCAAGCAGCCGTGTTTGCGGTGGCCTTTGGGTATGAACATCCATTTGTCGCTTTCAACCAATGCGGCAACGTAATTATGAAAATCCTTATTCTTGCTGTATTTCATTGGTCTCTCCTGCAAAGCAATGCGCTTTTTCAGACGGCCTCAAACCAAAGCCGTCTGAAAAAGCCCACTGACGTGGGCAAGGCAGTTTAAAAAACTGCGGGTTGGTGCTGCGTGTCCAGCAGGCGTTTGGCCAACTGAACTTCGACCGAATCTTCGGCCTGGTTCAGGATGTCCAAACCGGTATCGGGCATTTCGCCGGATGTGGATTGCGCGACGGCGATTTTCTGTCCCATCAGTTCGAGACAGATCTGCTGTGCGGTGTCCATATAGCCTGCAAAATACACTTTGACCGGTTCTTTCTGACCAATCCGCCACGAACGTCTGGCCGCCTGCATCAGCGTATAGACGTTGTAGCCGGTCTGCATGAAGTAGATGGTTGGAAAGGCCAATAAATCAAGACCTGTTTTAACCAGCTCGGGATTGCAGATAATGACCTGATAACCATCATCCAGCTTTTCGGCTACCCAGTCTTCCCGTACATCCGCTTTCACGGAAGCACGCATGACCGCCGCTTTGATACCGTTGGCTTTCAGGATTTCCTGCAAGCGTGTGGTGGTATCGCGGGTATCGGTGTAGATGGAATACACAAGGCATTTGCGTCCGGCTGTCAGTTCGGTTTTGACGACTTCGAGCATATCGGCCTCTTTGGGCGACAACTCGTATTCGTTAAACACCGCCGGCGCGGAAAACAAAACCTGTTGTTTGCTTTTCCATACCACATGCTCGGGATTGTGACCGCAATCGGGCCAAGCCAACAGCGTATTGGTAACAACGCCGGTCAGGGTGTTGTCGCCTTTGGCCAAAGCCTGTTTCAGTACCTGCTGCAAAGATGCGCTCATTTGCTTGTACACGTCTTCCTGCTTTTCGGTCATCGCCACCGGCCGGAATATTTCCTCATACGGCGGCAGCACCCCTTTGCCCAAATCTTTGAGCTTCAAGAATACCGTCATCGGCAGGATGTAGCGCATGATACCCAGCGGACTGAACCCCGGTGCTTTGGCGGTACGCACGGAACTGCGTTTGGCTTTGGAACTGGTAAACGATCCGCCGTCAAACTCGCTGCCGTTGCTGCGTATGATGTCCTTTAAAACACCGTGTTGGCGCATAAAGGCCATGGCCGCCGTACCGAGCGTATTGGACTTGTTGTAGCCGAAACCGTCTTCCATCATCGCCTGCGGGTGCAAACGCCATAACAGATAGAACAAGTCGTCGGCGTAACCGCCCATCAGCGTGCCGGTCAGACAGATGGTCTTTTTGACACAGCGTGCCAATACCCCCATCGCCTGACCTTGAGCCGTGCCGTAGTTCTTGTACTCGTGGCCTTCATCCACCACCATCAGCCCGAAATAATGCTTGGGCAGATAGCGTTTGATGAACTCGGTCGGCTGATAGCCGCCCAAACCCAGCGAGAACTCGGTTTTACTCAAAGCGCGGTCGAGACGGGCGGCCTGACGGTCGTCAAACACAAACTCGCCGTGTTCATCCATCAGATTGGAAAACGCCTGAATGTTGTTTTCCAAAATACCGGCCAACATCTCTTCGCCGAACTGCGCAACCAGACGTTCCGCCGTTTTCGGGCCGAGACCTGGTAAAGCGGCAACCGCACCGATAACGCGCTCATACACGCTCTTTTGCGGGGCATTGCTGTCTTTACGGCACAATGTCCACAACGGCTCACCGCAGACCTTACGGTTCGCGCCTTTGCCGGTAGTAGCGGTACAGAAGCGACGGGATTTGCCCAGTGCGGCGACAACCTGCTCTTCCCAGTCAAACGGCTTGCCATCCTCATCCGTGATTTCCCGACTGCATTTCGGGCAGCAAAAGGATTTGGCGGCAACACGGTAGCGGTTGCCCTCGGCATCCAAATGGGTGTCGTAGCGCTTGCGTACCGAATACGCCGGCCGCCAGTGGTAGCCCATACGCATTCTGACCCGTCCCATCACAAAAAATTCCGGAACGGTCGGTGCTTCGCGCATCTGACGGATTTTAAGCAGCTTGGCCAAGGTATCGGTGCCGTTCAAAATCCACACCCGCGCATTCGGCACGGTACTGAGGATTTCGCGACGCCACTTGTACACCAAATGCGGCGGACTCAGCACCAAAGTACGGTGCAGTCCGGCAGCGTGGGCGGCTGCGGCACAGGCAATGGCCATCATGGTCTTACCGGTACCCATTTCCGCATTGATGACCGCCGCTGGTTGGTCTTCTTCCAACAGCAGTTGGTTGACCGCACACACGACTTCGCGCTGCGCCGGAAACAGCTTGCGCGTCAAACCGTCCAGCGCCGTTTCGTGCGCCGGATAAGTCTGACCCTGATACAGCGGTTGGTTTTGCTCGGTAACAGCCTGAAACAGGCTGTCGCCGAAATCGGCCAAAAACTGGGACAGGGAAAGATCGCTGCTTTTAAGCTGGGACAGCAAAAGATTGAACTGGTTGACGGCTTCGATATGCTGGGGCAGTACCGGCTGGGGAGCAGGTACCGTATCGACTACTTCGAGCAAATCGAGCGCTTCGAGTTCTTTGAAGACTTGTTGTAAAGATACGGGGTTTTGCATGATGTTCTCCTAAAAGAAAACAGGGCAAAACCCCGCAGACGGGGAATTGCCCCGTCAGGGTGGGAAGTAAAAAATAAAGCGGTAAAACGGCTCAATCGGCCAATACTTCATCCGCCCAACGATAATACCAATCGGGCAGTTTGGGTGCATCGGCCGGATAATGGCGTATGGACTTGGCCAAGCAATAATCGTTCATCTCGTCGGCAGCCTGTTTGAACGTCTTATTCGAACCGATAAAGTCATCAAACGCATGAACCTGATACCAAGAAGGTTCGGTACTGCGCTCCTTATCGGGCGCTTGCGCTTTCAGACGGCCTACCGATTCGTCGGTAACCAACTCATCACCGTCCAATTCGGCATATTCGAAACAGGCATCCATATCGCCGGACAAACATATCGACTGACTGCGAGAGTAGTCAGGGTAATGGCTTTCGACAAAATCCCAATCTAAATCGGGTCTGATAACAACGACATCACTACGATGACCGTTTTGCGTGTCGGCGGAAGTAATGTGATACATGGTACGTCTCCTAAAAATAAAAACAAAAAGAAAAGGGACATACCGCCCTATGGGGAGTATGTCCCCACAGGGTCAAATCAAAATACGGTTTACTTACAGATATTCGCGGACGGTATCGAAGATATGATGTCATTTATCAATCGCATCATAATCCACGGCAGCAACCGCCATCGTCAGTCTCGGCAGAATTTCCGCCACTGTCATATCTGACAAAGTGTCATACAGCGGTATTTTGGCGCTCTTCAAAGTTAGGAACGGCAAACCGTCGCCGTATTCTCTGATGATTTCTTTTTGAGCAAGTTCAAATATATCCGAATCGCCCAAACCCAGCTTCGTCAGCCTCTTCAGTTCTTCCTCGTCCAATACGTCTTTTCTTCTGCAAACGTATCGCGGTAGGAAAAACGGTAGAACACATCGTTGTTGGGGGCAAACCAATAAACCGGCACATGCGGCAGGGTTGAATCATTCATGGCACATCTCCTTAAAAAAACAAGGATATGTCGACCCGGTGGGACGTATATCCCCACAGGGTTGGTTAAAAAAACAAGAAAAAAGGTTGGAATAAAAGCCGTACCGCACGAATGCGGTTGATGATGGTTAACGGCAGCATCAAGACAGTGAAACGACTGTCGGCGTATGAAACAGGTTTTTTCAGACGGCCTCAGTCAAAGCCGGCTGAAAAAACCTGCTATTGCAGGTTTGGGATCGATCAGCAATAATCGATCGAATAACGGTGATTCACAATCGCAGCCACTGCCTGAAGCAGCGCCATGTTGTAAATACCGTTACGCACACAGGAAAGCGGATAGATGTTGTCGCCGACCGGCAAAGGCTCGGCCGACCACACCAACACATCTTCGTTCGGTGCGCTGCCGTCAAATAGGAACTCCGATTGGGAGAGGCTGTTCAACCGCAGGGTTTCAGGGCGGATGTCCTGATTTTCATCCAGCTCGACCACGCAATGAAAACGGATATGGCCGCCGTAAACGGGAACGTCCAAATCCGCATATTTCAAAAACATGCTGTCGTCGGTGGAATAGAGGTAAACACGCAATTCATTCTGAACCATCATGATTTATCCTCCTATGCAGCCGCCAGTTGCGGATGATAGCGTGCCGAAGTCCATGCCGAAGTACGGAACGACAGGCGTTCTGAACCGATATGGCGCTCAAAGATTTTAAGCACCTTATCACTGACAGCCGCCATCTCACGGGACAAACCGCCGCAGTTGAGCGAGCGGATGGCCGAAGCCCAACGCGCCCGTTCGCCGGCATTGCAGTAATGCCAGTCAATGCGATAGCTGTTCGGATCGGATTCGATACCCCACACATACTGCTGCCACTCCTCGTTCGGGGCGACCACAATCGCAACGCGATCGCCATCGTAAGTCGAAGCAGCAATCACAGCCATGCGGCCGACGTAGCCCAGCACTTCCTCATTGTCGCGGCTCAACCAGTTGTCGCGGTAAAACATACCCGCACCGGAAGGAGCTTCCGCCGCTTCAAAGCCTTTCAGTTGCGATTGCAGCAGTCCGAGTATATCCGCACGCATACTGTCATGCTCCCAGTCGAAATCTTCAATGACTTCGCCGTCGCCGTGACCGTATTCGTCCACATACACCATCCAAGTGTATTCCTCGGTTTGCTGTTGCTCCATGATGGCGGAGCGGTAAAGATAGTTTCCTGCACCCATGATATATCTCCATAAAAAAACGGGGATATATCAATCCCTTTGGGGACGGTATATCCCCACAGGGTTGGTTAAAAAAACAAGAAAAAAGGTTGGAATAAAAGCCGTACCGCACGAATGCGGTTGATGATGGTTAACGGCAGCATCGAGACAGTGAACCGACTGTCGGCGTATGAAACAGGTTTTTTCAGACGGCCTCGGTTAGAGCCGTCTGAAAAAACCTGCTGACGCAGGTTTAAAGGCTAGGAAGTATGAAGCACCCCGGCCTTAATCCAATGGCTGACCTGAAGGTCGAAGTCATCGGGAATACGGATACGGCAAGCCTGTACGCCGACAAGGGCGGCTTCTTCGCTGATACCCGGCGGATACATCCTGACGCATTCCTGCTGTTGCAGATGCGGCAGCACGGCACCGGCCCAACTGTCGAGCAGCGGGACATCGGTCAGACCGTTGATAACGCGCCAAACCTGATCGGTCAGATCGGCTTCGGTATCGGCTGAAACCAGCCAAGCGGTTTTGCTGTCGAGGTTGTATTTGACGATTTCCGACGAATAGACAAACGCATGGGTCAATACACCGTAGTTACGGGTCGGTATCTTGGTCATGTGTTTGTACAGGTCGAAAAAGTAACGGGCTGTGGTGCGCGGGGGATGGTAGCGTTGGTCGTCCGCATCACGGAAACCCAACGGACCCAAATCGACACCGCCGTTATTGTTCATCAAAGCCAGCATGGACAGCATATTGGCATCGCGTCCGTAGAGCGAAGCAAACATCAGCCGTTCGTTGAGGATGAAAAAAGCATCGGCAAACAGATCGTGAGTGGAGGTACGGTACATCTCATTCCCTCCAATACGGATCGTCGAAACGGCGGAAACGGTTGTCGCGTCCAGCAATCAGAACGCCTGATTCGCCGAAATGCATGACCACACGTTCCACATCGGCAGTCGAAGCATTTAACACAACGAAGTCTGACTTGGTGTGCCTGCCTGCTTTCAGATGTACCGGCATGAAAAAACTGCCGTCCGAAATCCTGATTTCATTGCCGGCTTCCTCGGTCATACCGCCGAAACGCGCTTTGGACAATTTCATACGCATCTCACACCTCCTTACTCGGCCAAAATCCAAGACTGGTCAACCGCATTGAAGCGGTAGCCTTTAGCCTTGAGTTCGTCGCGCAGTTTGCGGAACAGCGTACGGTCTTCCATGGTCGCATCCAGCTTGACCGGTTCGGACAACGAGATACGCAGTTGCAGCGTATGTATATCCGAAACCAAGTCATCGTCGTCGATGGCGGCAGAGGTCGTCTGAACGGGTGCTGCCGGTTGGGAAACAGGTGCAGGCGTTTCAGCTTCAACAGAAGCTGTTTCTTCCGCTACCATTTCCGCAACGGCCAAACCGGTACTCGGAATCGCTTCCTCGGATTGAGCCATAATGCGCAAGGCTTCCCAATCCAAATCGGCACAGAGTTTCGTCCAAGTGCCGTTTTTCCAGGTCACGCTTTGCGTATAAACACGGGTAATGATGAACACACCTTGATAACTGCCTTCTTGGAATTGCTCCAATACACGGTGTTTGAGGTCGAACGTACCGATGTCGGTAATGAGTTCGGCCACCATAAATGCACCTTTGCGGCCGGTGCGTTCGATTACATTGAGGGTTGCAGGGATAGAATATGACATGGTATATCTCCAAAAGAAAACGGGGATATACCTATCCCGTTGAGGATAAACATATCCCCAAAGGGTAGAAAGAAATGCCTGAATCAGGCGGATAAGAATTGGCGGATAGCCTCGGGACTGCTGCGCAAACCCAAACGTGTCAGCAGGCGTTTGTCGGCCTGATGCAGTTGACTGGCTTTCTTCCACAGGGCTTCGATTTCGAAGCCGCAGCGGAGTTTGTAGCCGCGCAGGCAGTATTGCTGTGCCAGCTCTTTTTCAGACGGTCCGAACAGGTGTCCGTAGTCGTCTATCAAAAGCAGCCCGCTTGATGCAGCATATACCGCTGTGCGGCGCGTGCCGGTGGGCAGATGAGTCAGAACCATACCTTTGCGGATTCCCGCAGATTTGATGGGGAGAACGCCGGTATTTCGGCGGGAAAAGAAATGAAACATGGTGCACTCCAAAAAAAGGGACACCAAACCCGCCGGGGAAGGTGCCCCGATGGGTTGAAAGAAAAGGCCGTACCTGATGAACCAGGTTTGCACTGTTTAACGGCAATGCAGAGAAAGAAGGCAGTCTTTCAGCTGTGAAATAGGTTTACCAAAAGCTCCGGCCTTTGGTAAACCCGCTCGCAGCGGGCAATAGCCGCATCTTGGATATACGGCGAGTAACGAAAACACCACCCTGTCCTTCGACAACAGGGGCAAGGGATATTGATACGGTCAACATCCAGTGTCGCCGTAGAGCAAGGCTTGTCAAAGTGTTCCGTTTTAAACAAGACAACCGGTAAACACCGTGGGGAGGAATACCGAATTGCCCCTGTAAGATTGACAGTTCCACAGGGGGAGATAGAAAAAAGCCGCGTCCATACGAATATGGCTGATGCTGTTTATCGGCGACATCGAGACTGATATAGCTAGTCAGGCTGTGGGAACTTTTATCCTCCCCTACTTCAGAGGATTCCAGCATGCTTATCCGAAAATACGAGCCATACGTTCGGATAAGCCTGCTGATGCAAGCTTACCTAAAAAGACCTAAAACAAGGTCATGCAGCCGGAAAATACCGGCTGCGTATATAAAATCAAGTCCAAATTGTTAAGGAGCAAAGTGAAAACCGATTATTTGCTTGCAGATACCGGCCCAAAGACCGGCATCGACAAAAAAACAATCGTTAGAAAGCTCGTCCGATAAAGGCCGGACGTACCTTTTTTGACATTGGAAGCAGAAATTATAAGATGATTGAGAAGACAGTTGTCCAAATATAACTTGGCTTGAAAAATTGCATTTGGACAACTGTCAGAAAGATATAAAACAAAATTTTAGAAGTATTACACAGCCCTCGCCAATGAAGGCGGTACGGATTAGGGCATCCGCACATATCTACCGCTTATCTTGAATTGTAACCGATAAAATCGAATTTTACCAAGATAAGGTAGGTTTTCCGGAGAAATCTCTCATAAAATCTCTTTGGAAAACCTACGCCGAAGCGCAGGTTTTTAAATTTCAGGTTACTTATTTTACAGAATGTTTTTTGCGCGTTTAAATAATCTTCTCATGTTTATCCTCCGTAAAATGAATTAAAAAAGCCGGGATAAACACAAGCCCCTACGGGATAGTGTTTATCCCGGCGGGAAAATAGCAAAGCGAAAGTCCTAAGACTTTCGCTTCAAAGACAGTAATTACTGTCGGTTATTCGCGGTGCGAACCATAATTGTCCTGATGAAACTGTTCGGGAACAGCATTATCGGAAGCAGCAGAATCCACTGCCTGATTGACATTAGATTCATCACGATAGAACACTTCGCCCCGTACTTTCAGATATTTGATTCTGATCAGACGGCCGTCAATAGTCGGAGTCAGGATTTTTTCTCCTGTCTTCCGGTCGTTGGCTTCATACGTTTTTGCGTAAATATCGCCGACACGGAAACCGATGGTAACGGTTGGACGTTTTTTGTAGTCATCGGACAGCAAATCAGGATAGGCTTCCAATAAATCTTCAAAAACCTTCTGTGCTTGTCCACCAACGACGCGAACGTCAAAGCGGGTCTTGTCTTCTTCGTCGCCACGAAGTGCCTGAATGGTACAGGCAATATACTTACTTTTCTTACTTTCAACCCAGCGGGGGCGGTTCATATATCCGACACCTTCGCAGGTCAGGTTGAAGAAAGTTTTTTCAGTTTTGCTGGTTTGCATGATGTATCTCCATAAATAAATTAAGGGGATACGCCATGCCCTTTGGGGATGTGTATCCCCAAGAGGGTTAGATAAAAAGCCATGCCCGAATAGACGGGTGTATGCGTGAATGGCGACATACCGTACTTTTTTAGTGAAAGTACAAAACACATGAAACATTTTTATATTGAACGATTTAAAATTCTCTGTCAAGATAATCAGTTTAATATTTTTACCATACTCAGTAACTTCCTAACAGCGCGTCTTTCAGCGCGCCCCAACGGGACTTGTTCAACTGCGTATCGTGGTGTGCGGCAATTTTTTTAGCCTTTTCAAATACCTTTTCCAACTCAACAATACTTTTAGGATTCCCGGAGTTGTCTTTTTCCTCAAATGACTGTTCCAGCAACAGAAAAAATAATTCATCACTAGATAATCCTGTCCAAAGGGATTTTGCAGACTCATAAAAACCACCTACACCGAGTGACCAAGGCATTTCATATACCTCTCCAGTCTTATTGCCGATGAAATCATAACCGTATACTTGGAAAATATCACGCCACCCAACCGTTCGGACGCCGTAATTTCTCATAATACGGTCTGTTAAGCGAGGAAACATGACCTTTTGTACGATCTTGCCATCCAATACAGCCCAATATTGTGTTTCATGAGCGGTTTCCCGGAAAACCAGTTGAATCTGTTCTGGATCGGGATAGTTGTATTCGCTGATATTGACCGCTAGCTTGGGTTGTTGGTGCTTGCGCATAAACGCTACTCTGCGCTTGCCTTCATGAGCAACAATGAAACCTAATGGTTTGAAATACATGTAACTGCTTGCATTATCATGACTAAAACAGGTTGAGTATTTCTGAATGCGCTGCTCTACTTCATCCTCCGGTACATCATCAGGATAACCGTTTATGCTCGTACTGATAACACGAGAGGGAGAAACATATGCCGGATATGTTGGGCTTTTTTCACGAGAGAGGGACAAAAACGGTACTATTCTAGATAAAAACGTATGCGGCCACATAGCACAATTTAAATTGGCATGTAAGCTGTCACCTACAAAATCCAGGCCTAAGTCGTAACGGCAATACTGATCCAGATCGACCTTCAGGCTGCTCAACCACTCTACCGCTGAAACCATATTGGCAGGGATATATTCCTGCTGTGTGAAATCGGTTACGGATTCCATACCAGACTACCCCCTCCATTCACGCAGACGGCCTGTATCAACGTGGGTAAAGGTATTGTAATGCCCTACTCCGCCGCCATTAAAATGTTTGGCCATTTCAGCAACCTGCCAGTTTTCAATTCCGCGCACAGTAATATCTACAGCTTTCCCCTGAACATGAAGAGAGTTTAGTGCCGCACCTTCAATTCGTGCATTTCTACGCCGGGTACGGTAGGCGCTATTGATAGTAATCAGAGGGTCGGACTTACCGGCCATACGTGCCCACTCCTGTATCGCATACAGAAGATTCAGAAGCTGTACGTCCATTTGTGCAACGGAATTATTGTCTTTAGCATCCCGCAGATGCCAGCAGGCTTTACGGTATCCCTCTTTCAGATAACCGTACTGCCTGGAATAATGTTGGATAACGCCCTTTTCGCCAGTGTCGGCACGTCTGAAGTGAATCAGACGGTCACGCTGCCAAAATCCGTTATCATCTGACAAAGCAAATGCCTCATCAGGAAAAAGAAGCCCGGCGGCTCCGACTGCATAAACTGCCGTGACCGACTGGAGGGCTTTAGTCAAAAAGTCCCTTCTGTTCATACTGCTGCTCCAAAATCAAAAATTCATGGACGAGGGGCAATCATGCGTGTATTGCGCAAACACATTCTGTTTTGGCTGCCTCCTCTGCTGCAGTTAAGCGAAGTAAAGACATAAGGTTCGGTAGCATGTTTAGGATAATCTGGATTCTTACGGATATAACCCAAATCCAACAAAGCACGGTAAGTCAGCTTACTGTCAGAGTAAACAGTCTCATCTAACGGGTCGTTGGATTTCTTCTTTGATGTTTTGGAACCTGCATTCGCAACAGAATCCAGTGCGGCATTGGTACCAGAAATACCGGCATTGATTTTCTGCGCGGCACGCTCAATCGGATTATCGGCCCAGTTGATGCTACCGTCAGGATTGGTGGAACATGCGGCCAACAAGCAAACGGCCAAGGTGGGGATTAACATCTTTTTCATCTGAAATTCCTTCTTGTTTGAATGTTGAAATAGGTATGCTGCATCAGTAAAAAAAGCAGACTGCTGTATGACAACTTAAAGTTAAGGTTGTTCAACTTACACATCTCACTGCAACCACTCAAAATGCCTGCATTCGGGGTACTTAGAACACCCCAAATACTTTTTCTCAGGCGCATTCTTCAGTGTTCTTTCCTGCAACACGCCACCGCAATCAGGGCAGGCATCGCCGGCTTTATGCTTGGCCACATTTTTCGGCTTACCGGAAGTCGCCGGTTTTGCCACTCTCAGCCGTTTGGCGGCATCGGCTTTGGCCTGATCGACTAGCTGTCGGATCAAGTCTTCCTGATAAGCCATAAAATCCTCCATGGTCAACTTGCCCGATTCTATGCCGGCCAGAGCCAGCTCCCACTTGGCGGTAGTAACGGGATCGGCCACCATTGCCGGTATTTGGGCAATCATTTTGCGGCCTTTTTCGGTGGAAACAATTTTGCCTTTCTGCTTCTCGATGTAGTTCATCTCAAACAACCGGTCGATGATGTTGGCACGAGTAGCTTCAGTTCCCAATCCTTCGGTACTGCGGAGGATTTTTTTAATCTGTTCATCCTCCACAGTTTTGAGGAAGTCGGACAGCGTTTGCATTTCATCCAGCAGCGTCGCCTCGGTAAAGCGCGGCGGCGGTGCGGTTTTCTTGGTTTCAGGGTTGCTGCTGGTTACGGTCAGTTGTTGGCCGTCTGAAATGGCCGGCAATACGGTACTGTCGTTATCATCGCCGCCGTCTTCGTCGGTTTTACCCAACCATGTTTTCCAGCCCTGAACTTTAGGGGTTTGGCCGGTGGCTTTGAATTGTTGGCCGCAGCTTTCTACCAAGATGACGGTCGCGTCGTATTCGTAGTCGGGATAAAACTGGGCGATGTAGCGGTTGCGTATCATCAGATAGATTTCACGCTCGTTTTTATCCAGTTGCGACAAACTGAAATATGCGGTCTTGGTCGGGATGATTGCATGGTGCGAATGCTTATTGACCTGACCGTCGTTCCATACCCGCGACGAGCTGTTCGGGTCGGCTTTGGCCAACACCGATGTCAGGCTGCCGTCGATAGCGGCCATGGCCGCAAACACCTCGGCCACTTCGCTTTGTTGCGACTGAGGCAGGTAACGGCACGGTGTACGCGGGTAAGAGGTAATTTTGTGCTTCTCGTATAGCTCTTGGGCGATTTTCAATACCTTGGAGGCGGAAATACCCAGCTTTTTACCGGCTTCTTTTTGTAAGGCTGAAAGACTGTACGGCAACGGAGCCGGTGTTTTTTTGCGCTCTGTCTTGGCGGAAACGACAGTACCTGTCGCGTTGGCCAACTGTTTGGCCAAGTTTGCGACAAATGCTTTGTCGGTACACAGGCCGTCTGAATTTTTCAGCGCATCGGGAATCTGCCATTGTGCTGCAAACTGTTCTTTTGAGATCGTCTGAAAAACAGCACTCAAAACGTAATACGGATAGGGTTGGAAATTTTCGATAATGTGGTCGCGGCGTACCACCAAGTTCAAGGTCGGGGTCTGAATACGGCCAATGGACAACGTATGTTCTTTGCCGAAACCCTCGGAATACGCCACGGTGTAAGCGCGGCTCAGATTCATCCCGACTAGCCAGTCGGCGCGGGAACGTGCCAAACCTGCCTGATACAGGGTTTCCTTCTGTTTGCCGGGCATAATGGAAGCCAAGGCTTTTTTGACTGAGGCAGTATCCAAACCGCTGGTCCAGAAACGGGAGACTTTTTTGCGATAGCCGCACAGATCCAAAATTTCCCGTGCGATTACTTCGCCTTCGCGGTCGGCATCGGTGGCGATGACGACCTCGTCGGCTTTGGCCAACAATCCCTTAATGACTTTGAACTGCTTGGCCGCTTTGGTCTGAACTTCCATTTTCCAGTTGTCGGGTAGTACAGGCAGTGCGTCGATGTTGCCGAAATCGGCGAATTCCTCCCCGTATGCGGCAGGCATGGCTTGACTCAAAATGTGGCCGAACGCCCAAGTAACGGCCGTATCGCCTTTTTGGAAGTAACCGTCGAAACGTCCGCCGGTTACACCCAGCACCTTGCCGATGTCTTTTGCCTGGGAAGGTTTTTCACAAAGAAAGAGTTTCATCACGCCCTCCTGTCTGCCCTTTTATCGTTATAAGGGGATACTGGCTGAAAATAAAGCCAACACACCTGCTGGAATCACAATGAGGCAGGCAATAATACCGACCACGGCCAACAAACCTTTCCATCCACCGAACATCATACCGATAGCGGCCACCAAAATGGCGATTAAAACGATGAATCCACCCATACTGCCTTGCATCATACTGAGCAGCCAGTCGATACCGTCTTGGAAGGTTTGGTCGCCACCGGCATGTGCTGGTGCAGATACAGCAGCAAACAGTAAAGCCGTTAATGTTGTTTGGCGTGCATTGGAATATTTCTTCTGCAATTTTTTGGCGATATTCGTCTGAGCCATTTTCATTTCCTTTTTGTGAAAAAACATGAGTTAAAAAACTTACTGCAACGGCGGAATCACACCGGCCGGTAAAGAATCGGGAATCGCCTGATTGTCCTGCTGGCGGTTGTTTTGACGTGCGGACGGTACTGTTTTCGCGGTTTCTTCGGCTGCTTCTTGGGCAGTGTCTACATCACTTTCAGTTTCCGCTTCATCCTGCTGGGCTACGACCAGTGGTGTAATCCGCCGTGAACTTTGCAAACCCTGCGAGGCGGAATAACCGACATCCCACTTCCTCGGCGTCACTTCGGAAAATACGCGGCTCGGATAAACCAAATTACCGCTTTCATCTTCGTAGGCATTGACCCATACGCGCATGACTTTGGCAGGTTCCAATAACGGTTTTGGTTCGCCGATAGCTGCTACATTAGGTACGCTTTCCGGTAAAAAGGGAGCTACGCCTCCTGATGTTCTCTTGTTTTTGCCGCCTTTTTCATCGACCAATCCGATTTGGATGACTTCGTCAGGATCGTATTCTTGCGCCGCATAGTAGGCGGCTCGAACGGTAACGCAAGGCATGCCTTTTACCGATTGCGGACAGGAAAGTTTGCTGCTGTCGCCGACGTTGAATGTTGAGGAGCAAGCTGAAAGTAGCATTACCGGCAATACTGTCGCTCCCAAAATTAAGGATTTCATTTGCGGCCTTTCTTTGTGTCATGAACGATGTGTAAAAATACCCCTTGAGTCAGAATGATTTCCCCTGTGCGCAACGGCTCGACCTCAACCACCGGAATGGCTTGCGTGCCATAACTGCTGTAAATATCGGCGATACGGTCAAAAGTTTTGCTGGCCGCTTTACCGGCTGCCTGTCCGCTGACTCCGCCTAAGTTGATTTGCGTACTAGTAGAGGTACTTCTCGAACTACCGGTATTGATATTGATGCCGTTGGCGACCCCGGTGGCAATATTGGCCATGGTTTCCATCGCGCCGACTTTGAGCAGTTGTGAAATCACTTTGCCGGTTTTGGAAACCAAACGGCCTTGGAAGCCCGGCTTCCCATCTTCTCCAAATACTGTCCCTTGGATGTTTGCTTCGACCGCTTTCCCATCATTGCGGATACAGGAAATGGTTTTTGTGCGCATCATGGCGCGGGAATCCATGTATTGCCCAAAAGTTGAGGCTAGTACGAAACAGTTGGATAAATCGGAACGGTAGCCGTTAGGCAGAATGGCCGTTCCCCTAACCTGCATCAACACTGGCAACGGATCTTTGCTGTCATTGTTGGTATTGGTCGGTGCGTTGACACCGGACAGAAGCGCTATCGACAAGGTAGCACCTGGGGGCAGGTAGGTTTTACTTTCATCATCTGCATCAGCAGCCTTCTTGGATGTCCCTGTCGCAGTTTTTTTAACGCCACCGGTACTTTGGAAGGCAGATTTTGATTCATCACCCTGCTCTTCTTCCGTCGGTACGGTTTCAGACGGTAAAGTGACTTTGCTGCCATCTCCGTTGCCATCGGCAAGCGGAGCGCCGGGATTGACCGTGTCACGCTCGGAAGCACCTTTAGCGGCTTCTGCTGCCTGCAATGCGTCAGCAATCTTGCGGTTTACCTCGTCTTCACTTAAACCCTTTTCCTGCACCCCTTGTCCTGGCTGCTGCGTCATACGTTCGCGCCGGTCGGCTTCCATCTGCTGTCGCAGTGCTTGAATTTCTGCCGCCATTTTCTCTTCGTTCATATTCCGTGTTGCAGGAGTTAAAACTTGGGTTTCAGTATTCTTCTCTGGCTTACGCAGCATCCCGTTGCTGTAATCCCGCATGGCGGCGGTAATCAGAATCAACAGACCGAGACCGCCGACGCTACCAAGTACGGCGATCTGTTTCTGTTTGCCGGTCATGTTCGACCATTTGCTTTTGAGGCTCATTATTTCGCTCCCAGTTTTGATACCATGATCAGCACATCTGTGGTTTCGCCCGGATAAACGCTGACTTTAGGGTAGAAAGCTACGGCCATCACACGTTTGTTGGCGCCGAACATTTCTTCAGCCAGCACTTGAGGCGTATCGGTCGTATTGGTCAGGCGGTAGCGATATACGTCAAACTGGCTGCTGCTGTACCGTTCAACCGGTACCGAAGCCATACCGTTGGCCATGCGCATTTTTTCACTCAGAGGACGGACGGTATAACCGGTCGGTACAACCCCTTTGACAATATCCTGTAATACAGCCGACAGCATTTGGGTAAACTCGCCCTGCTTACCGACACGGGTACCGCTTTTTTCCAAGGGAGAAAGCCCGCCCGTCGCCAGACTGATGGTCTGTGAATTTAATTTGGCTTGCGGCGATAAAGTCAGAGACACAGGCAGCGTCGGATTACCCTCGTCGTATACCATGACCATGAATTTCTGTGCCGTATTTGGTTTGAGAATGAAATTCGGACCATGGATTTCTGCGTCATACAGTTTTTTGTTACCCACCATTTTGGGATTGGCAAACGGCGTCATAATAATGGACGGATAATTCAAGGCAATCGGCACAGTATGGTTTTCGCCGTAAAGTGAAGTAATATTGTGTACTCCACGCACCATGCCTTCTTGGATATTGTCCTGATAACCGCCGCTGACAGGTGTTTTAATCTGAACAACACGGCGTTGCGCATAGCTGCTTTTATTGGGCAGATTGGCATTTTTAGTAGTTATAGCTTTGCTGCCTTTAACTGTCGTTTTCTTAGCAGGTTTGGCCACCACATCCGGCCAAACTTCTTCTACCGGCCGGTAAACCTCCTCTTTGGGTTCGGGTTGTGATTGTGGTGCCGATACACAGCCTGTCAATGCCGTTAAGACGGCCAAACTCAACAAACGGTAATTTTTCATGGTCTTCCTCACGGTAAAATGTCCTCTTTGCCGACTGGCGGCTCTACACCGTCAATACTGGTACCCGAAGGCTGCAATCCGACTGGGTTGGTTGTTTCTGTCGGAACTTCCGATACCGGTTGCGTGACTGGGGCGCTCTGAACCGCTTGCTCCAACTCGGTAGCCTGTATTGTTGGATCCCGTTGTATTTCACTTTCACGGGCATCGGGAACAACCTGTTTCATCCGCTCCTGACGTTTTTCAGCCTGGTCTTTATGGGAGCGCACCCATTCTTCGGTCATCGGCTCACCTACATAGGCTTTGAAGTAGCTGACTCGCGGAAGACCGTTTTTCATATACATCTTCAATTCGTAAGTAGCCTGTACCGAACCGATACTCTGTACTGCACCTTTACTGTACGCTGACGAAGTAAGTTTGCCGCTAACGTAGAATTTTTTAGTGGAAGGTTCGTAAATCACGCCGTTGGTCGGTTGAAAATAACTCATGGCATTGATGCCGTTGTATTTTGGATTACTTTTTACAGCCAACAACTGCGGTCTTAACGAAACCCACACCTCTGGATCAAAAAACTGTTCCATACTGTCTGAAATAAAGTCCACGGACTCCGGCACAACTGAAGAAATGGTTGAAACGATGTAAATCGCCATCGGTTCGAAATACTCAACGGAAGCGTGGTCAAATGCAGCAACTGCACTTTTAGTCAAGTTCGGCGGTTGGATGACAATGCGCTCGTGCATGGTGGCAACTTTATAGGTCAAACCCACACTAACAATCCCCAAACACAGGCAGACAATTTTCAAAGTCCGGTTTTCGCCCAATAAATCCGCCATCTTCTTACGGGCTGTTTTCAGTTGCATATCAATCCTCCACTCGACGCAACAGGCCATTGTTAAAGACTTTGTTCAGCGGTAGGCCGCATAAGTAAATCAGGTGGATAAACGCGCCGGGCAAGGCATTCCGTTTCAATCTGATATACATTACACTCATCAGGATGCCGCCAAGCAGCCCGAATATGTACAGCATGGGTGAACGGACCTGCATATTGATAATGGCCGCTGCCGCCAACCCCAAAAAGATAGGCATCAGATCGTCGGCTTCAAAAATTAGAACCTGCTGCATGGTATCGATACATTCAGGGTAATACACTTCTTCATTCGTCATTTTCTGTTCTCCTTACTGGCACAAATTGGCATCCGGAAGCCGGTATTTGCCGTAAGCGCATTCTTTGTCCACGCTGATGCCGTGATAACGAAGGTAAGAGGCTACTGCATCGGCACGTCTGCGCGATAATTCCAAGTTATAAGAACCAGAGGCTCTTGGGTCTGCATATCCTGACAATATCGCTCCGCTTTCAGGCAGTGATTTGACAATTGCTTCTAAACGCTGTTTCTCTTTTTTACTAATGGTGGCGGAATCGGTAGCGAAATACACCGTATGCAGGTGCTTCGAACCGCCATCACTGTTACCGAAAGAAAGTTGGATTCCGAACGGACTGATTTCTTGCGGTTTCCAGATATAGGTACCTTCCTCTATCCCTATCAAAGCCACATCCGAATATCCGGCAGGTTGGCGCAGCACCACCAATTCCGTACGCTCGCTCACCGGCATTACGGCCGTCTCTGCTTGTGCCTGACCCTGTTGGATAGGGTATGCACAAGCCCCCAACAACCATGTCGTCATCACGACTGCTGCCGAATTACTTTTGCTGATTACCATTATTTATGCCTTTCCAAGCAGCTGCCGCTGCAAACAACCAAAACCAAACTGTGTTAATCAATACCGCCCAAGCTATAACGGACATCCAATTTTTATAACTGCGGTAAGCATGTTGCTGCAACGGTCTCAATGCCTCGGCCGTCCAACTGTCTATCCCATTTGACTCCGATACCGGAGCAAAGCATTTCGGATAGAGCGACAGGCTAAATACTGTTTTGCTTGCCATCAGCATGGGCTTGTCCAAATGTTGCGCAACAAACCGACCCGTATCAATCTGCTCATTAGGTAGCTGGCATGTTTGGGCTGGAGGAACATTAATCATGCAGAGACCGTACAGTACGGTTGCCGTCCAAAAAGCCAGGCGGCGGTAAGGTTTAAATCTTTTCCATCGCATCTGATACCAATCCGTTTAATAACTGGGTCAGCAAACTGTAATCACCGTTGGTAAAGCCGGCGTGGGTCGTGTATTTGCCGACAACACCGAAAGAAGGCGTAACCGAAACTCGGTAGCGGCGTGACAAGTCTATGGCTCGAGCAATGCGGTTTTGGGTGTTTTTACTGTTTAGTGACGCATTGATTTGCGCCTGACTGAAACCCATGCTGCGTAGGATGCCTACATAGGTATCCGGTGTTACCCTGCGGTTGGTCGTTTCACCATAAGCCAACCGCATGTATTCGTTAATGCGGTTAGGAGCCATGTCTCTAACGATGTAGAAAGCCGTAGCAGCCGCGTTTTGTGTTTTTGTTCCGAACAGTGGCACAAAAACCAGCTGGTACGGCTCAGGCAGGGTTCGACCCCACTGGGCAAAGCCTGCCCACGTGCTGGCACAATACGGACATTCAAACGATACAAACATATAAATCCGCGTCGCCTCATCTTTAAAGTTGCCGACGGTTTGATACGGTTTGATGATGCCGCTTAAATCAGCGGCTGTTTTCGAAGCTTGCTGTGTCTGCAAATCAGGTGCCGCCGCCGCCATACTCGGAAACAGCAAACCTGCCAAAGTGATACCTATTGCGGTTTTATACAGTTTCATAACTTGCCCCAACATCCGATAAAAAAGTTTCTTGAGTTACGGATAACGCATCGTAAAAATCGACTTTGGCTACTGCTGACAGTTCTAGTGCCGCTTCGGTCAATGTCCGGTACACAGATTGCTTGAATAATGCGGCACGCACACCGTCTAAGTCCTGAGAAAGAATGGCCTGCCGGACCTCGCTGGTATTAAATGCCATTTCAAATACGGGAATCCGCCCTTTATGGCCCTGATGTCCGCACAATTCACAGCCCTTTTCGTTAATGGCGTAATAGGATCTGTTCGGGAAACGCGTTGGTAATTGATCCTGTTGCTCCTCACTCAGATTGACCGTTTTAGCGCAGTTACTGCATAGTTTTCTGACCAAGCGCTGGGAAAAGAAACACAGCAGAGCCTCAGCCAACGCATACGGTTCGGCATTCAAATCCATCAAGCGCAGTAATGTTGCCGGTGCGTTATTGGCATGGACACTGGAGAGCAGCAAGTGGCCGGTATTGGCCGCAGTTGTAGCAATCGCAGCAGTTTCCGTGTCACGGATTTCGCCTACCATGATGATGTCCGGATCCTGTCGCAAGAAAGAGCGCAGAACCTTGGCAAAGGTACGGTGCGGATTAATGCTGACCTGATTGGCTCCGGGAATACGATTTTCAACGGGATCTTCTACCGTCATGATGTTGATGGTTTCTTTATTCAGATGACTGATGCTGGCTGCTAGAGTCGCACTTTTACCGGAGCCGGTAGGTCCGCTGACAATGATCATGCCCTGTTTGCTGTCCAATACTTGCAAATAAGCAGAACGCACATCTTCTGGCATGTCGATTTTGGATAACGGCAAATCAGTAGCCTGATTACCCAACCGACACACAATGTTTTGACCAAAGGTTGTCGGTGCGATGCTGACCCGGATATCAATCATGGCTTCGCCATCACTATCTAGCATCCAAAACGATGAATCCAGGCAGGAGTCAATATCGTGTATTGGCAAGCGGCATTTGGCACGAATTTGGTTATTGATGATGAGCGCGGCCTGACGGGTAAACAGCCATTCGTTGGCTATCTGCATGTTTTCGTGACGGATACGGATTTGGCAGCCGTTTTCGCGGCTGGAAAAATGCACATCGGACGCTTTAATGGATTTGGCGTAAGGAAATACCCAATTCAGAAAGCTGACAACTTTTTCATCGCCTTCGTTCTGCTTGATAAACCTGCCAGAGTCGCCAATGTCGTATTTTTTGCCTACTTCTTGCAGCAGCATCTCAAATTCGGCGGGAATGGCGGTTTGGTTATTTGTCTGCATGATGCGACCCTTGTACATGCCCATATTCTTAAAGAAGGACGCTGGAACAGACGCTATACGGTGACGCCTGCATGGAACAGGATAGCCAACGCCCCTCTTTAAGAATACGAAGCAGGTTAAAGTAAAGGTACCCCCACCTCTATCTTCAAACCACAGGTCGGTTTTAAATTAAAAGTTGTCGTAATAAGCGACGGGATTGATTGTGAAACTTTGTCAAAAATTTTGACAGAAATAATATGAATTTGATTTTTATCGCATTGTTTCTTGACAAAATCGAAATAGTATGAATCTAAATGGTAAAGGACTTATCAGAAAAGCCAAAAAGGAAATATGCTTAAAACCGCATATTTCCTTTTTAAAAGGCTTAATGGTTAATGGAAACGCCTTAAATGTAAGAGTTAAAAAGACTTAAAGGAAAAAGAAACAGCCATAAAGGTAACGACAGCCATGGACAACCATGGCTGTCAAAAAGAGAAAAGGCCGAAAAGAGTTCATGGTTTTGGACTTTTGTCAAGAAACAATACGAAAAAGCCCTGATTCGGATTATCGCTTGCCTACCTTTCTACATAGGATAACATTTGCTTTACTAAAACCACTTTCGGAAACTCACCATGGACAATTATCATTTCAACCAACTCTGCTTCAGCTTGGAACGTTTTGACAAAGCCAGCCCGAGGTGGTCCGGCATTTTGTTATCAATGTTGCACCAGTGTGAGGGTTTTATCGAGCAATATACCCTGAATGAAACATCCACAGAGGCGTTTTTGGTTGAAAAAACCACCAGTTTGCTGGAACAACTTCCTGTAACTGCGACTGATGAACATATCGCTGACTTATTAAGCCGGGAGTTCGAAGGCTGCTACTTCATCGCACAAACACCGAACGGCAACTGGAACAGTCTGAATGAACCGTTCTGCGAATTTTACCGCTATTGCCCCAATGCCAATCTGTATATCAGCGACCAGCCTCATGCGCCGGCACTACAATTCAAACTTAAAATGATGCGGATGATCCATCCCGACTATGTGGCTTACGCATGATGGACTGGCTATCCTACACAGGCTTGGCATTAATAGGCGGCGCGGGAGCTGCCTATTTCTACCTTAACCGCAAACCTTCAAAACCGCAGCAATCCCCTGCACCGGTTTCAGTTGCCGTTCAAAAAATTTATGGCGATAAGTTTCTGATTCTGTCGGCTGATGAGTTGATTGCAGAATTAGATTTACAGCCTTCTATTGCCAACATCAAAGCCAATCTCGGTCTCTCAAATGAAAACTGGAACAGAGACGGTCTGCCCTTATTACGCAATTTCATAGCTTTTGTTCAGCGTCTTCCTGCCTCAGAATCTCACCATCATGCTGGCGACGGCGGCTTGGTCAAACATACGCTTGACGTTGCCGCCCTCGCCCTGCTCGCTTCTTCTTCGCGCAGTTGGCCGCCGAACGCAAAAACCGAAGACATAGCACGTCTGACTGCCGTGTGGCGCTACGGTATCCTGACGGCCGCCCTGCTACACGACATCGGTAAAACGCTGACTTCTTTCGAAATTGAGTTATACGAAAAAGCCAATAGTAGAAAATTTTCCTTATGGATGCCCGATACAGGCAACATGGACGAAAGTGGTAAAAAACTGTACCGCGTGACCTTTCCGAATCATAAAGCTGCTTACGAAGCTCATGCCGCGCTGGGTTGGACGTTTTTCCAAAGCATCGTGCCGTCCAATGCACGCAAATGGATGAATGAAGCCGATCCGAATTTGATTAAAGCATTGCGTAGCTATCTTTCTGGCCAGCAACAGGACAGTCCACTGACGGACATTATCAAACAAGCCGACATGACGTCCACAGCTCGAGACCTACGTCACGGCTCAAGACAGCGTTTCTCCTCAGCAAAACGTCCGCCTCTCATCGAAATCGTGATGAATACTTTGCGTAGCATGTTGGCCGAACGTGGCGCCCATTTCAGCATTGCCTCTACCGCCGGCGGCGATATTTTTAGAAAAGACGATTTGGTCTTTATGATGGCCAAGAATGTTCCCGATTACATCCGAACCTATCTTGGCAAAAGTAAACACCCTGACGCAGCTTTATTTCCATCAGATAATCAGCGTATTTTCGATACTTTGCTGGAATACGGTGCTGTCCTCCCCAACCCGAAAGACAACCGTAAAGCCGTTACTCCTGTTGCCGTCAGTTTTGAACGCATGGATGGTGCCGTTAAATCGCATTTTTTTACAATGCTGTGTTTCAAACTGAACACACTGTACCCTGACGGCCAATACCCGCACGAATTTCAGGGAATGTTGGAAGTATGCCCTGATGTAACGTTGCAGATGTACGAACCTGCACCAGAAGATACTGCTGATTTGAAAAACGAGCCAGGAATTATGGCTGAATCTGCTTTAACGCCAACAGAAAAAGTCGACGAAATCGACAACACCCCCCTTCCGCCTGTGCGCAAAATGGATTTTTTGGCAGTACAGGAAGATATTCCCAAACAGAAAACTGAGGTTATACCTGCCCCATCCTCCCTTTCTAAGTCGGAAGTAGAAATCCTGCCGCCACCTCAAGCCAAACCAAAAAAAGACAAACCGAAAGCAAAATCAGGTATTGATGCACTTTTGAGCCTGCACAACCTACTGGAAGAGGAAGATACTGATACTTCAAGTGATATTCCCCCCAAGATACAAGAATCACCGAATCCGACGGAACAGAAGAAACAACCAGCTCTGCCCGATCAGGTTACTACTACGACGTCTGAAGTACAGACCGCTAGCAGTCTGTCCACAGCTAAACGGCAGGAGAAACAACCTAAGAAAAAAGCAATGTCTGTTCTGGACTCTCTGTTCTCCGACTTTAACGGACAAAGAGCCGAAAAACCCAACTCGTCATCTGAAAACGATACCAATCCTGATATTCAAGATAAACCAGTTTTACCACAACAAAGTGTGCCGCAATATCTTTCCTCAGAGGATACCGCAGCCGCCGCTTTGGATGAAATCCAAGACGAACGGAAATCCCTACCGACACGCTCCCCACGACCGGTCACGGTTCACCGACAGGACAATATGCTGGAACAGCAACCTGCCATCCACAAAAAAGCCAATGATGTACTGGACGGGCAAAAGCAGGCACTAAAAGATGAGGGAAAACGCTTTTGGAACTGGTTGGCCAACGGACTGGCCGAGGGCAGTATTACCGTTAACCAAAGCGGCTCCCCCGTCCATTTTGTCGAACAAGGAATGTTACTGGTTACGCCGGCCATCTTTAGAGAATACGCCGGTGGGGTCTTTGACAAAAACAACCCAAGCTGCCCTGGCCTCTTGGCACAAAAAGGATTTACCGCACTGGGTCTTCATGGTCGCACCAAGCGTTCTGCTATCTATACCGCCTTAGCCGTGAAAGCACAGCGGAAGTTATTGTTTCACTGCTATCTGATACCTGAAGACAAACTACACCTAATTGTGAAAGCCGACAGCAGACCACCAAACAACATTGATATTGCACTGGCTGACAGCCAAAACCTACTTCAATCTAAACCGACTGGAGAAGATTCATGAGTCTGACCATCCGTCTTCCTGAAAATGTATACCGCTACCCCTATGAATTTTGCAGCGCTGCATCCTATTCTGCCGCGACGCTGGCAGCCACACTCATGCCCTTGCCCGGAATCAGTCGCTATGCGGTTATTCCGGTTCTAAGCGGGCTGGCAGTCAAACGCTATTTTGAAGGCAACCGCATCCGCCGGTATCGGAAAAATGTGAAAAACCTCCCCTATTATGCGGCTACTCCCGATCAAATTCCGGTATCCGACAAAGCATTGTTTTTAGGAAAAGGGTTTAGATGGACGCAGAAGCATACCCAGCGTTTGATGATGATTCGCCAGCCAGAAAACGACCACCTCCGTCTTCCAGGAAAGTTGTATAAGGCTGCACGGCTGCATGAAATCAAAACACCGGGAGAAACATGGCTGACCAAGCTGACTTCATCAAATGCTTGGTGGAATCCGGTGGCCCCCTTGCCTCCCGTCGGTGGCTCTCCTGAAATTCACGGCGTCGAACTTGAGGAAGAGGAAATCTACATGTCGTTGGGTGAGCGCGTCGGCCATACTGGGGTTTGGGGAACCACCCGTGTCGGTAAAACCCGCCTTGCAGAGGTCATGATTAACCAAGACATCTGCCGTGGTGACGTAACCATTATGTTCGACCCTAAGGGTGATGCTGATGTAATGCTGATGATGTATGCGCGCGCAAAAAAGATGAAACGGCCATTTTACCTTTTTCACCTAGGTTTTCCCGAAGTATCCTGCCGTTACAATCCTGTTGGAGATTTCTCCCGGATTACCGAAGTGGCCACCCGTATGTCCAATGGTTTGCCAGGAGAAGGCAATTCGGCAGCATTTAAAGCATTCGTATGGCGTTTTGTAAACGTGCTAGCCAAAATTATGGAAGCCATTTCCATCAAACCAACCTATTTGAGCATTTACCAATGCGCTGTGAATATGGATGATTTGGCTAAAGCCTATTTTGAAAAAACGCTCAACTTGGAATATCCAGGATGGGAAAAAGAATATGAATCTTACGATTTGGAATCAGAACAAAAGAAAACGGCCGGCAAAACCGGTCGGGATATGGAAACGGTTAGAACCGCGTATTTCCTGAAATCAAAAGGATCGAACAATCCATTGACGGATGCCGTCATCGGCATTTTAGGTAATGAGCGCACCTACTTCGATAAATTAGTTTCATCACTGTACCCATTACTTGAAAAACTGACCAGCGGCAAAGTAGCCGAATTAATCAGTCCGGATTTCAATGATTTAACGGATGAGCGACCAGTTATGGACTGGCGTAAAGTCATGGCTTCCGAAGCAGTGGTATATGTGGGTCTGGATGCACTGACCGATGCTGAAGTAGCCGCAGCAGTTGGTAATGCTATGTTTGCAGACCTGACTTCGCTTTCCGGTCATATCTACAAGCACGGCCATGGCTTTGGTCAGTCAGGAATAACTAAAAAACGGAAAGTGGCTATTCATGCAGACGAATTTAACGAATTAATCGGGGATGAGTTCATTCCGCTGCTGAATAAAGCCGGCGGTGCCGGTTATCAAGTAACCGTTTACACGCAAACATGGTCTGATGTCGAAGCCAAAATCGGTTCGGCCGCTAAAGCAGGTCAAATTGCCGGCAACTTGAACAATATGATTATGCTCCGCGTCAAGCACGAATCAACCGCCGAATTGCTGACCAGCCAGCTACCGGATGTCAAAGTCGTTTCAGGTACCCAGGTATCTTCCGCCGGAGATGTCGCCCTTCCGAAAGACATGGAGGATTTTACCAGTTCGAACGAAGACCGGTTAGCAACAGAAACCGTCCCGATGCTGCAAACATCGGACTTGATCAACCTGCCCAAAGGACAGGCTTTTGCGCTACTAGAGGGCGGGCAGCTCTATAAAATCCGGCTACCACTCCCTTTGCCTGACCCGGACATTGACGTTCCATCCGATTTGACTGCCGTTGCAGAAAAAATGCGCGAAATCGTCCGTTTGAACCGCACTGATGACTTAGAAAACAATGCTTTTGTAGAAGGGCAATATTATGGCTAACCAATCTCCCGAATTTCTGGCCAAGTCAACCAGCATTGGTTTTTTGACAAAACCGTTCAAATGGACTTTTATCATTTTGTTGGTTACTGCAATCCTGTTTTTTTCGTCGGTAACTATTCAAACCTACTTCGGACAGGATGATTTATTGAAATCAGAACTGATTCGAACCCAAGAGATTTTTGCTCAAAGCAGTACAGCCGAGCTACCGTTCCATATTGCCGTTATCCGCTGGATTTACGACGGCTTATATTTGGTTGTCTTCAAACTCAGTGGAATCGAACCTTTGATTAACGGCCAGCAGAATGATGCTCTAAGTTCCGGTTTCGCCGGAATATTGGAAAATTTTGCAGCCGAGCTGTCCATCCTTAACGATACGCTTAAAATCATCGCCATCCGAATCGGGAATATCATGGCTTTTATTCCGTTATTGATTATTATGGTATGCAGTGCGGTTTTTGATGGTTTCATGAAGAGAAAAATCCGGCAACAAAATGCGGCAAGGGAATCTGCTGCGATTTACCACCGTGCCAAATTTTGGCGATCCGGTATCATTTGGACAACCGTATTTATTTACTTAAGTATGCCCTTCTCTATTGATCCAATTATTCTGTTACTTCCTGTCGTTTTATTAAGCATCGCTGGATTTTTTCAAGCAAAATACCTCAAAAAATATTTATGAATTATGAAATGATTATAAGACAAAGTCTTCTTAAAATTTAAAAATTACAACAAAATCTTAGAAATACCTATGGTTGACTTTAATTACATAAAAGGTTTACTATCATACTATACCTAAAAAACAGTAATTGCTGACATGCTATGTGGGAAAAGCATTTGGCCTATATTCTTGATTATTTTTGAAATTTACATAGTATGCATTATGTGAACTTATACATTATGCCTTACTTTGTAAATGTCCATCCTGCATGGTCATTACTCTTTCAAACCGCATGGCAAGCTCATCATCGTGAGTAACAACAATCAGGCTTGTATTTAATTCTGTTTTCAGGTCCATCATCATGTCCAAAATGTTTTGGGCATTTTTCCTATCTAAATTACCTGTCGGTTCATCAGCCAGAAGGCATTTGGGGCGTGTAACTAAGGCTCTTGCAATGGCAGCGCGCTGTCTTTCACCTCCTGACAGTTCGCTTGGACGATGTAATATCCTTTGTTTCAATCCAACTTTTTCAAGCATATCGGCAGCTTGCGTTTCTGCTTCCGCTTTGTTTTTTTTGCCGATTAAAAGCGGCATCATTACGTTTTCAAGTGCAGAAAATTCAGGTAGCAAATGATGGAATTGGTAAACAAAACCCAGATAATTATTGCGTAATTCTCCCAGTTTTCTTTGAGACATATCGCTTATATCCCGATTCATCAGGGTAATTTTCCCCTCTGATGGTTTGTCCAAGCCGCCTAAAATATGTAAAAGGGTTGATTTACCGCTACCTGACGAACCGATAATACTGATTCCTTCTCCTTCTTTTACTTCAAGATTCAGGTTTTTCAATACTTGTACGTTTAATGAACCGTCCCGGTAACTTTTTCCGATATTTGTGCATTTCAATACTATATTGTTATTCATATCGTAAGGCCTCCGCCGGTTGTGTTTTGGCTGCACGCCAACTTGGATAAAGTGTGGCAAGGAATGACAATCCTAAAGAAATACAGGAAATAACCGCCACATCTCGCATGTTTACGTCGCTGGGTAAATAGTCGATAAAATAGATTTGTGAGTTGATAAGGTGGACGCCGAAAAGTTTTTCAAAGAATGCAACGATTTTACCGACGTTCCAACCCAGTAATACGCCGCATACCACGCCGATAAGCGTTCCAAAAAAGCCTGCAAAAGCCCCTTGTACCATGAAAATTTTCATAACTCCTGATGGCGCAAGACCCAATGTGCGCAAAATGGCAATATCGGCTTGTTTCTCCGTTACCGCCATCACTAAGGACGATACCAAATTGAAGGCTGCAACGGCGATAATCAATGTCAGGATGATGAACATCATGCGTTTTTCCAACTCTACTGCTTCAAAGTAGCTGCGGTTATTGAACGTCCAGTCTCTGACCCAAATTGAATCTTTTTTGGAAGGCGGGATTAAATTTGCAGTAAACGAGGGAGCATTTTGCGGGTCAGCCAGTTTCAGGCGCAGCCCGCCGAAATTTTCACCCAATCTATACAATACTTGGGCATCTTGGATATGCGTCATTGCCAGGGAATTGTCTACTTCATATACGCCAGTTTTGACTAAGCCTACGACGTTGAACTGTTTCAGACGAGGTACGACGCCTGCGGGGGTAACATTGCCCTCAGGGGTGATAACGGTAACTTTTCCTCCGACTTCCGCGCCTAAAGCTTGAGCCAGGCCTTCTCCTAAAATGATATCGAAGTTACCGGGTTTCAGGCTGTCAAAACTGCCCGCAGGCATATCTTTTCCATAATCTACAACATTCTTTTCTTCGGATGGTAAGATACCGCGGATTTGAACCCCTCTAACTTCCCCCGCATTGGCAAGTAAGGCTTGATCGGATATGTAAGGCGCGCTTGCCAGCACTTCTTTTTTATCTTTGACGATTTCACGAAGGTTTTGCCACCCTAACCCATTGCCATTATCGTAATAACCGATTTCAGCATGAGGGGCGACATTCAGTAACTGCCCTCTGATTTCCTTTTGAAAACCGTTCATTACAGACAGTACGGTAATCAGCGCGGTAACGCCTAATGCAATACCGATAATTGAAATCATGGTGATAAACGACATGAATCCATTGCGTTTTTTCGCCCTGAGATAGCGAAGTCCGATCCATGTTTCCAAAGAAACCATCCGAATGCTCCAGTGTATGTTGAAAATCGAATATTGTACCGTAAAATACCGTCCTAGTCCGAGTCATTCCGATAAGCCGACATCCGTATGTAAATGCCGACGGTCAAATTGCCAAGTACCGTAAATTTCGCCCTGAGACTTGCATAATCCGTCATATGGCCTTATTCTGAGCAAACGGTACACACTACCGATATTAAAAAAGGAAACAACCTCATGAAAATCAGTAAAATTTTGGTTTTGCCCATCATTGCTGCCGGCTTGGCTTTGAGTGCCAATTCATACGCAAAAGAAATCAAAATTAGTTCAAATAACACATCTTACTCTGATGCAGACGTCCAAAAACTGGCTGCGACTGCAGTCGGGATGGGTGTTAAAGAGCCTGTCAGCCTGAATGCGGGTAGCGGGATTGTTACTGTATCCGGCAACAGCGCGACAACCTGTACATTTAAAGTCGGCAACGGTTCGTCTCCGCAAATTCAAGGTGTAAACTGTAAATAATTTATCCGATTGATTTCATTACATCATGTTTTCATAACAAAGGTCGTCTGAACATTTTCAGACGACCTTTGTCATTGTTAGCGTTGATTGCCCTACTCTTCCATTGAATCGGTTTTCAACATACGCCGTTCATATACTGCCTGTGCCAAAGTGCCCGCATCGACGTATTCAAGCTCTCCGCCTAAAGGAATGCCTCGTGCAAGGCGGCTGACTTTATAGGGTAAAGGTTTGAATAATTCCGCCAACACATAGGCTGTCGCATCACCTTCGGCGGTAAAGTTGGTTGCGATAATAATTTCTTCCACTTCGCTGTTTTGTAGGCGTGCAACCAGTTTGTCTAAAGAAATATGAGAAATATCCATGCCTTGGGCAGGACTGACCTGCCCCATTAAAACGAAATAAAGTCCGTCATGGCAATTGGCTGTTTCCATATTAGAAACATCGGCAGGCATATGGACTATCATCAGCCTGCGGGGATCACGGTTGGCATCGGAACAAATCTCGCATAAATCACTTTCGCAAAAATTGTTGCACATCTGGCAATGCTGAACTTGCAACAAAGCGTATTGCAAAGCCTCAACCAAATTTTCGGCTTCCTGCCGTTTATGCTGCAAAAGTTGATGTGCCATCCTTTGTGCAGACTTGGGACCGACATTGGGCAGAACTTTCAAAGCGTTAATCAGGCGTGTCAACGCATCGGGTGATTTACTCATTTTTTCAGACGACCTTTGAGGGCTTTGTAAACGAAACGGTCGCGAATATCCGACCGTTTGCTTAAAATGTGCCGTTTTATTCGGCAGAATTATCCAGTTTTTGCGAACCTTGAACCTGCTCAATCTGCTTACTCAGATATTGCAGCAACCGGCTGAATATATTGGCAGATTGATTTTGTACCAAAGCCTGTTTGGCAGCGGGAATTTGTGCTGAAACATTTTCCGGTGCAGCAATGCTTTGAACTTCCATAATAACCGGCGAAGGCAACCCTTCCAACAAAGCAAAAGCCGGTTTGCCATTCGCAGGGCGGGCTTTGACCAATTCGTTGTAGGCTTCGGGCGGCATGGATTTTCGAGCGTCCTGTGCTGACAATTGCTCAACGGGCGACCATTGTAAATCTACGTTCTTTCCTGCTTTCAAGTCCGCCAAAGTTTCTTGCGCTTTCTTCTCGGCAAGTTTAACAGATTCGCTACGGACATAGGCAGCCTGAACTTTATCTCTCGCTTCGGCAAATCCGGCTGTTTTTTCTTCACGGACTTCTTTGGCGCGAACGACCCAAACAGTATTGTTGTCAATATTGATAATGTCTGAATTGTGTTTTTTCTTCAAGACATCTTCGCTGAATGCCGCGCTAATCAACGCATCGGGCATACCTGCCGCTTTGGCATCGGCCTGCGTCAGCCATTGATCGGAAGTTTCGATTTTCAAACCTAGTTTTTTCGCCGCCTCATCTAAGGAATTCGGATGATTAAACGCTTCTTCAGCAAGGTTTTCTTTGGCGGCATTAAAATCAGCGGAGGCTTTTTTAAGTTTCAAAGCAGCCTCAATGCGTGCTTTTTCTTTGTCAAACTCAGGCTTAGGAGCATTTTGTGGCAATGCGGCAACTTCTTCGTCAAATGCTTTTTTGACTTCATCCGCACTGACGCTTTGCTTCTCCGCCAAATGAGCTGCATTCAGGGCAACGTATTCAAGCTTCACAGCTTGGGGAATCAGATAATCTTTTTTATGCGATTCATAATAACGTTGCAAAGTGGCATCATCCGTTTTGACTTGTGCCGCAAATGTTTCCGGGCTGAATGTAAATGAACGGATGGTACGGTTTGACTGAGTCAGCTTAATCAGCTGCTCTGCTTGAGAATCGCTGATAATTGCCCCGTTCTGAACCAAGTTAATCAAATTTTGTAAGGCAAACTGCTCTCGTAAATCATCGATAAATTGGTCTTCGGACATATGGCGTTGGCTCAGATATTGCGTAAACAATGCCTGACTGAATTTACCGTTGGCATCATGAAATGCCGGATCATCGACAATAGCCTGCTTAACCTGATCCATAGACACATCTATGCCCATCATCTTTGCGCCCTCTTTCAGATAGGCACGCTGAACCAGTCCGCTAAATATAGCTTCGCGGCTTTGCCCGCCGCCTGCGGCCTGTTCCGCCTGTACGGCATTATTCAAGGTATGATCGCTTATTTTTTCGCTGCCGACCTTAACGATATAGTCGGAGCTGGAGTTTCTCGCAGTTTCAACACCAAAGCCGATAAAGGTCAACGCAATCAGACCCAGTAGGATTTGGGCGGGAGTTTTATATTTTTCAACGGTATGGAACATATTGGTTTGAGGGCGTAATGGTTAATGGCAAGCGCGCATTGTAGCGTTTTTTCAAGGAATCCGCATCTTTCAGACGACGTTTTATTCCGAAAAAATCTTCTGATAGTTTTCAACAGAAAATCCGACGTAAACCCTGCCGTCTTTACGCAAAACCGGACGTTTGATCAAACTTGGATTTTCCTCCATCAGTCGGACTGCCTCGTCCAGATTATTTTCGGCTGCTTGACGGTCTGCATCGTCAAGTTTGCGCCATGTCGTACCACGTTTGTTGAGCAGGATTTCCAAAGGAACCTGTTCCAACCATTGACGGATAACTGCCTCGCTTGGGGCGTTTTTCTTAAAATCGGAAAATTCGTACACAATATTATTTTCAGCCAACCAGTTGCGTGCCTTTTTAACTGTGTCGCAATTTGTGATTCCGTATAATTCAATCATGCTGTTTCTTTCTTGCTGATGCTTGGTAAGCTCTCATTTTACTACATTCCCCAAGTGAAATAAGCTAGAATACCTATCCGCAATCCCTTAATCGGGAAACAGGTTATAGAAGGATTCCCTATGCAAAGCCGTTTACCTTTTTTCAGCGTCATCCGTGTCGGCGGAGAAGATCGCGCTTCATTTCTCCATGGCCAACTATCTAATGACATTAATCACTTACCTGTAAATCATGCCTGCTACGCGACTTACAACACACCTAAGGGACGTGTTTTGGCGAATATGATTGTATTAAACCGAGGGGAAGATTTATTGCTGGTCATGGCGGCGGATTTGGCTGAATCTATCGTGAAACGGCTGCGTATGTTCGTATTACGCGCCAAAGTCGAATTTACCCCCCTACCCGATTTTGCCGTTGCAGGCATGCTCGATGAAAGCTGCCATGCTACCCCGCCCGACTCACCCAACCTTTCTTTCGAGGCATCACTGGAAAACGGTGTATATACCATTCCCCTACCCCATAAAGGTCGTCTGAAAATCGGTGAGGCGGCGCAGCTCCCCGAATATGATGCCCAAGCCGAAAATGCGTGGAATCTGCACGAAATTCGCAGCGGCTATCCATGGATTTCTGCCGCGACCAAAGAAACCGCTGTTGCACAAATGCTCAACCAACACATCATCGGCGGCGTACATTTCAAAAAAGGCTGCTATCCCGGTCAAGAAATTATTGCGCGCGCCCAATATCGAGGCCAAGTAAAACGCCGGCTGGCGGTATTGAGCGGAGATTCATTGGAAGCAGCAGGTGTAGGCGTGGTTTCCGAAGGTGCGGAAGCCGGACAAATCATCAACACTGCGCTAACTGAAAACGGCAGCTTAAGCCTTGCCGTCATCAAGTTTTCCGCAGCGCAATCTCCTCTTACGGATGCAGACGGCAACGTATTGAAACAGGAAAAACTTTTCTTTTCCATTTCTGAAGAATAGCCCGTCCGCGATAACAAGGTCGTCTGAAATCTTTTTGAAATAAGGTTTCAGACGACCTTTTGTCCCCTCCTTACATCTCTTTTCGATGGCTGTTATATAATTCTTCCTCACACACTCCCCTACTCTTTCCCCATGAAACTCAACCCCCAACAGCAAGCCGCCGTCAAATACCTCGGCGGGCCTCTGCTCGTGCTTGCCGGCGCCGGCAGCGGCAAAACCGGCGTGATTACGCAAAAAATCAAGCATTTGATTATCAACGTCGGCTATCTGCCGCATACCGTCGCCGCGATTACCTTTACCAATAAAGCCGCCACGGAAATGCAGGAGCGCGTCGCCAAAATGCTGCCCAAGTCGCAAACGCGCGGGCTGACGATTTGCACGTTCCATTCTTTGGGCATGAAGATTTTGCGCGAAGAGGCGAACCATATCGGTTACAAAAAAAACTTCTCTATCCTCGATTCCACCGACAGCGCGAAAATCATCGGCGAACTCTTGAGCGGCACGGGAAAAGAAGCCTTATTCAAGGCGCAGCACCAGATTTCCCTGTGGAAAAACGATTTGAAAACGCCCGAAGACGTGCTTCAGACTGCCTCCAACGCATGGGAAGAACAAATCGCGCGCGTGTATGCGAGCTATCAGGAAACCCTGCAAAGCTATCAGGCGGTGGACTTCGACGATTTAATCCGCCTGCCCGCCGTGCTGTTGCAGCAAAACAGCGAAGTGCGCAACAAATGGCAGCGGCGGCTGCGTTATCTGTTGGTTGACGAATGTCAGGACACCAACACCTGCCAATTTACGCTGATGAAACTCTTGACCGGCGCGGAAGGCATGTTTACCGCCGTCGGCGACGACGACCAATCCATCTACGCATGGCGCGGCGCAAACATGGAAAACCTGCGCAAAATGCAGGAAGATTATCCGCAGATGAAAGTCATCAAGCTGGAGCAAAACTACCGCTCCACCGCGCGGATTCTCAAAATCGCCAACAAAGTCATCGAAAACAACCCCAAGCTGTTCACGAAAAAACTTTGGTCGCAGTTCGGCGAAGGCGAAATCGTCAAAGTCGTTGCCTGCCAAAACGAGCAACACGAAGCCGACTGGGTCGTCAGCCAAATCGTCAAGCAGAAGCTGGTCGGCAGCGACAAAACCCAATACGCCGATTTCGCCGTGTTATACCGCGGCAACCATCAAGCGCGGATTTTTGAAGAAGCCTTGCGCAGCGCGCGCGTTCCTTATCAACTCTCAGGCGGGCAGAGTTTTTTCGACAAAGCCGAAATCAAAGACGTTTTGTCCTATTTGCGCCTGCTTGCCAACCCCAACGACGATCCCGCCTTCCTGCGCGCCGTCACCACGCCCAAACGCGGCATCGGCGATGTAACGCTGGGCAAGCTCAACACCTACGCGCACGAACACGAATGTAGCCTGTATGAAGCCGCACAAACCGAAGAAGCCCTTGCCCTATTGAACAACACCAACCGCCAACACCTGCAAGCCTTTATGGATATGTTCGGCAGCTACCGCGCCAAAGCCGAAACCAGCGAAGCGGGCGAACTCATCAACAGCCTGCTCAAAGAAATCGACTACGAAAACCACCTGCTTGCCAGCGAAGAGGGTAAAGCCGGCGAAATCAAATGGCGCAACGTCAGCGACCTGACCGGCTGGCTAGAGCGCAAAGGCGAGCAAGACGGCAAAAACATCATCGAACTCGCCCAAACCGTCGCCTTGATGACGCTTTTGGAAGGCAAAAGCGAAGAAGAAGTCGATGCCGTCAAACTCTCGACCCTGCACGCCTCCAAAGGTTTGGAATACCCATACGTTTTCCTCGTCGGCTGCGAAGAGGGCATTCTGCCGCACAACGACAGCATCGAAGAAGACAACGTCGAAGAAGAACGCCGCCTGATGTACGTCGGCATCACCCGCGCCAAACGCCAGCTTACGCTGACCCACTGCGTCAAACGCAAAAAACAAGGCACATGGCAGTTCCCCGAGCCCAGCCGCTTCATAGACGAAATGCCGCAGGAAGACATCAAGATTTTAGGGCGCAAAGGCGGCGAGCCGATTGTGAGTAAGGAAGAGGGCAGAAGCCACCTTGCAGAGATGCTGGATATGTTGGCAGCGAAAGGGAAGGGCTGAAACGAGAGATGGACAAGCAAAAGGTCGTCTGAAATAGAAAGCAGCGTTGTCGAATGTACAATACATGGCTACAATCCGCCTTACAAGTTTTCCGACGGATAGCGAAAAGTCTGTCTTTCGGCTGCTCTTTTCAGTTAAAATTTTATTAAATAATGTTTTTGATGGTTAAGGAAAATCCTAACTTTTCTTAACCATATAAAAGACTGAAAATAATGAAATTTTTTAACCGAGTGCAGTCGGAAGACTTGCCCCACGAATCGGGGATTAAGATTTCAATACTCATTGTTGCCCTCTTCGGTTAGAAGTCGGAAGACTTGCCCCACTAATCGGGGATAAAAATCAAACGGCCTTGATGGTTCATCCCATAAGGCCGTTTTTGCATCATACGTATTTTCGAGGTCTTTTCGATATTGAATTAGGCGCAAAACAAGACAGATTCGAGTGCGTCAAATCAAGCTGCTATCGCATCAAATTCTCAACGAATGCCCAATAAGTCCAATTTCCACCCTCTCCTTTTACGCTCCAAATCCATCATATCAAATCAATCCCGCTTACCGGATTGGAGGTATTTTCATATACGGTAATCAAACGATTTTCCCACTTTCATCAAACACAATTTCCAAATAAGGTTTATCGACATAAAGAGGTCGTCTGAAAATCTGTCCTTTCATTTTCAGACGACCTCTTGTTAGTATAGTGGATTAAATTTAAATCAGGACAAGGCGACGAAGCCGCAGACAGTACAGATAGTACGGCAAGGCGAGGTAACGCCGTCCTGGTTTAAAGTTAATCCACTATACAACTCAAAAACCTCGTTATTGCCAACAAGGCTCTCAGTCTATCTTAGCCGACGCGGTAAAACGCCAAGCTGCCCAAAAGGTTGGGGAAATGTTTGACCTGTTTGTTGCCCGCCATGACGGCGCGTTCGAGAACGCGGATTTTGTTTTTGGCGCACAATAAATCAAAGTCTTTGAGCGTACACCAATGGATGTTCGGCGTGTCGTACCAATGGTAGGGCATACGTTCGGAGACGGGCATATGGCCGCCGATGGCGATTTGGAAGCGGTTGCGCCAGTAGCCGAAATTCGGGAAACTGACAATCGCCTGTTTCGCCACGCGCATGAGGCAGCGCAGGATTTTTTCGGTATTTTGCATGGCTTGGATGGTTTGGCTCAGGACGATAACGTCAAAGGTCTGGTCGCCAAACTCCGCCAAACCTTGCTCCAAATCGGCTTGGATGACGTTCACGCCGCGCGACATGGCGGCGATGACGCTGTCGGTGTCGATTTCGATACCGTAGCCGCTGCATTTTTTGTGTTCCACCAAAGCCGCCAGCAATTCGCCGTCGCCGCAGCCCAAGTCCAAAACGCGGCTGCCTTCGGGAATCCAGTCGTAAATCAACTGCAAATCGTCGCGCAAGTTCATGATCGGCAATCCTTATCCACATTGTTCATATAAGCCGCTACGGCGCGCATATAGGCTTCGTCTTCCATCAAAAAAGCGTCATGGCCGTGGTTGGATTTGACTTCGATATACTGCACCGGCTTGTGCGCGGCAATCAACGCTTTAACCAGCTCCTTGGAACGCGCGGGTGAGAAACGCCAGTCGGTGCTGAAGCTGGCGACAAAAAATTTCGCTTTCACATTTTGCAGGGCGCGGGTCAGGCTGTCGCCGAAATCCGCCGCCGGATCGAAATAGTCCAAAGCCTTGGTCATGAGCAGGTAAGTGTTGGCGTCGAACCGTCCGACGAATTTGTCGCCCTGATAGCGCAGATAGGATTCCACTTCGAATTCAACGCCAAAGCCGTATTGATAGCCGTTTGAACGCAAATCGCGTCCGAATTTTTTGCCCAAACCGTCTTCGGCAAGATAAGTGATGTGCCCCATCATGCGGGCAATCCGCAAGCCCCGTGCGGGAACGGTATTGTGGCTGCGGTAATGTCCTTCATTGAAATCAGGGTCGGTCAAAATCGCCTGACGCGCCACATCGTTGAACGCGATATTTTGCGTGGACAGTTTCGGCGCAGATGCAATCACCAACGCATGACGCACGCGCTCGGGATAGGAAATCGTCCATTGCAAAGCCTGCATACCGCCCAAGCTGCCGCCGACAATCGCCGCCCATTGCTCGATGCCGAGATAATCGGCAAGCGCGGCTTGGGATTTTACCCAGTCCTTCACCGTAACCACCGGAAAATCCGCGCCGTATTCCCTGCCCGTTTCAGGATTAATCGACAAAGGCCCGCTGCTGCCGTCGCAGCCGCCCAGATTGTTCAAACCAACCACGAAAAAACGTTCCGTATCAATCGGTTTGCCGGGCCCGACCATATTGTCCCACCAGCCCGTATATTTATCCTCCGCCGAATGCCTGCCCGCAACATGATGGTTGCCCGACAGCGCATGGCAGATTAAAACCGCATTGTTTTTTTCGGCATTCAGCTCGCCGTAGGTTTCAATCATCAGATCGAAACGCGGCAAAGTTTTACCGTTTTCCAAAACCAGCGGCATCTCAAACGGAATTTTTTGGGGCGTTACAATGCCCACCGAGGCATTTTGACTCATATCCTGTTCCAACAAATGCGGCGAAAAGCGTTATTATATAGCAAACGGCATGACTTTTTGACACGGTCGGACAAGCAGCCTGATGCGCTGAAACATCCGTCCCCATGCCGCCACGCCCGAACCATACTTTTTCAGACGACCTCCCCACTTCCCGACATGATAGGCAGACTTTTCCGTATTTTTTTCTTTTTCGCACTTGCCGCGCTGATTATCAACCGCCTCTTCAGCCGCAAGCAGAAACGCGCCCTGCGCGATGTTGCCAAAATCAGCGCATGGGTGCTGCTTGGCGCAGCCGCCGCGACGCTGTTTTGGTATCTGGTCATGCTGTATTTCAAACACATCCCGGATTCTTATTGACCGGATGTTGGTAGCCAAACAAATAAAAGGTCGTCTGAAAACCCAAATTCAGGTTTCAGACGACCTCTGTCCGATTGATGGAAAAGCAGCCCGAGAGGAAATGTTTGAAACGTTATAATAAAACTGTGTTTTTTAGCATAACCGCTTTAGCAGAATGGGTACAAAACTTCGAATAGACAAACGGTACATTTGAAACACGTTTTGATGAAATTCCTGAAAACTTACCCCCAAAGTTACCCCATAAATGATAAAAACCCAAGCATACGCCAGCATAACCAAGGCAATAAAAAAGCCTTAAAACCATTATGGCTCAAGGCTCTATGTGTATTACAGGATACTGCTGAAAATTAGGTTTGGTGGAGGCGGGGGGAATTGAACCCACCTAGCCCGTAACCAGTAGTATGTGTATAGACAAACGCCCTTGATTTAGGGCGTTTTTTATCTGTTCATATACTACTGGTTGCGGTCATTTGTGCCACAATTTGTGCCAAACCCAACGAGGGTATTCCCATTGATACTCAAACCAACCAATACAAAAAAACAAACCGCTCGGTGCCAAGTCTCGGGTCGGTCTTTCAGACGACCTTCATTATTGCTTTGGCCGTATTCGGTCTGTTGCATCAACTGTCCGGCAGCATCGTAGCCGTAGGCAGTAATTTTGCCGTCCCAGCCGGTTTCTTGGATCAGGTTGTCGGTCGGGTCGTAATCGAGACGGTAGGTTTCGCCGTTTTCGTTGGTGAGGACGGTCAGACGGCGGGCTTTGTCGTAGGCGTAGGCGAAGGTATGGCCCAGCGCGTTGGTGCGTTTGAGCGGCAGTCCGTCCACTGCGAGTTCGTAGGCGGTTTTGGCACCGAGTCCGTCGATGTGGGCGGTCAGACGGTTGAGGCGGTCGTATTCGAAGGTTTCGTGACTGCCGTCGGGATAGTCGGTACGGACGGGGTTGCCTGCTGCGTCGTAATGGTGGCGGGTGGTATGGCCCAGCGCATCGGTAACGGTTTCGAGATCGCCGTATTCGGTGTAACCGAAACGGGTGGTTTCACCGGTACAGTCGGTAAAGCAGACGAGCTGGTCGAGGGTATCGTATTGTAGGCGTCGGGTTTTGCCTAAGGCGTCAGTAATGGTTTCGGGCAGCCATTGGGCGTTGTAGTCGTAGCTGGTGGTGTAACCGGCGGGGTCGGTGATGCTGATGAGGTTGCCGCGTCCGTCGTAGGTATAGGCGGTAATCCTGCCTGCGGGATCGTTGACGGCAACCGGCAGGTTGAGGGTTTCGTGGTAGTCGATTTGGGTGCTGCTGCCGTCCGGCGCGGTGATGGCGATGACGTTGCCTTCGGTATCGTAGAGATAGCGGGTTTCGCGTCCGAGCGGGTCGCGTTCTACGGTAATGCGGCCGTAGCTGTCGCGTTCGCTGTCGCTGCGTTGTCCGTCGGCGTCGATGCGGTAGACGAGTTCGCGGTTTTCGTCGAAACCGTACACCTCCGTCCGTCCCAATGCGTCGGTAACGACGGTATGGTCTTTGCGGTAGTCGAACGTCCATTCTTCGCCGAGGTTGTTGCTGCTTTTGAGCACTTTGCCGTCGGGGTCGTAACGGTCGTATTCGTAGCGGGACACCAGTCCGTCGGGCTGGCTGTGTTCGACCATAATGTGGTTGCGGTAGGCGAAACCGCGCAGTTTTTTGCCGTCGCGTCCGTAAACGGCGGTCAAATCGCCGTAGCCGTCGTAGTCGTAGCGCACCAGTTCTTTGCCGTTGAAGGTGATGGAAGTGAGGCGGTGCGCCGCCGTCGGGAGAGACGATTTAGTAGAGGTCGTCTGAAAGTTGGTTTTCAGACGACCTCTATGTTAACTGCCAATGAGATTGTTAAAGAACAAATGGTTCAGACGACATCAAAGAAGATAGTGAGGTCGTCTTAAAAACAGAAACCGCGTGCGCACGTACCGCACACACTCTACGTCAGAACTGAAGGTTTTGTGCGGGCTACGGCTTCCTGTGGTTGCTATTTGTTCTTCAGACGACCTTACGGTTTGGTTGGATCTCGAACTGACCATTCGTTTAAAGATAAGGCAAATCTAAGGCCTCATCATAACTTTCATCTAAGATTTTATTGACTGAGGCAGCAAACTGAATAGCCTTCATATCAATAGTTTCAGGATTATTAGGAATCGGAAAGACAGCTATACCTATATTATTTTCTATCAACCATGGTATCCCATCCTCTAAAAATTCTTCTATCTCAATTTCATAAATATCAGAATTCTTATCTTCAGAATTTGCCATAATTCTTGCGAATTCTAATTCAGGCCATATGGCTAAAGATGAATTTTTCTCATCTCCCCATAATATCCAATCTCCTTCTTCGTCTGCTAAAACATATAGAACTCCAGAGTCAGCTATCCTTTTTAAAGTATGCTCACAACGTTCTTGACTGGACAAATTAAGAATCGCATTTATTGCTTTTTGATGTAAAACCATTGTTAATTTCCTAATAAATAATTTCAATTTATTTCCGTGAATCTTTAATTTCTTGTTCAGTTTTACCTCCACATTTTTTTGACCCCATTCTTGGCTGTTTCCTACCACCATTATCTTTTTTATGCTGTAATCTATGGAGTATACGAGTAAGAAGACTTGTGAAGGTATAACTAAACCCTTTAGCACTTTCGTAGCCTCTCCAATGTGCCAAATCAAAACCAGGAGGGAGTCTTAACCTACCACTTCTTCCCGCAGCTTTTAATCCTTCTACTCTTCTAATTTCATTCTGCACCCAGCCACGGACAAAACGAGGTTGAGATTTATCAGTTGCAAGTGCCCTAATACGTTCCTGTTTTCCTGCATAACTTCTTCGCAGTCCTAAAAAATCAACCCAATTTTGAATATTAGAAGCAAACTGATAAAGATTATCCCCGCCCAACAACCCAATCGGATCCTGATTCACAAACCGCCCGGCCTCAGGCTCGTAATAGCGCATCAGGTTGTAATGCAGCCCGGTCTCTTCATCGAAGTATTGGTTTTGCAATCTGAACGGCTGGTGCGCGTTCTTGTAAACCCGCTCATCCTTTTTCAGACGACCCCATGCGGTGTATTCGCCGTACCATAAGAGATTGCCGTGGATGTCGGTCATCTCCCTCGGTATGCCGATTTGGTCGTTGTGGAAATAGGCGAGGTATTGGGTTTCGTCTTTGGCGTTGTCAAAGACTTGCGCCAGCGGTTCGTAGCTGTCTTGGTCGGTATAGATATAGGTGTAGTTTCCTTTGTAGGTGTACTCCTGAAGTAATCGCGTGCCGTCCCAGACGAAGTGGGTGCGTTTCGGTTCGGTGCTCGTCCAGGCGAGTTTGTCTTGGCGTTCTTTGGAAAGGCGTCGTCCGAACGGGTCGTAGGCGTATGTCCAAATCTCAGTATTGCCGGCGGGCTTTTTGATTTCGGCGCGGACGAGTTGGTTTTCTAAATCGTATTGGTAATATTGGTTTTCGCCATTGGGCAGCTGACGGTAGATTAGGTTGCCCAAGGCGTCGTAGGTGTATTCGATGCCGTTGTATTCTTTGAGGCGGTTGCCGCTGACAAGGTTAGGGTTGGCAGGTGATTTCAGACGACCTTGAGTTTTGGGGTCGTCTGAAATCGGCGCGGTCGTTTTGCCCTCTCCCACGGGAGAGGGAGTAGATGCTGGGATGTCGAGGATGTTGTGGGCGGGGTCGAAGGCGAAGGTTTCGCTGCGGCCGGTTTGGCTGTTGCGGGCTTCCTGAATGCGTCCGATTTTGTCGTAAACGTAATTAAGGACGCCGCTTCTTTGGTCGGCACTTTGAATCAGGTTGCCGGCTTTGTCGTAGGCGTAGCGGCGGTTGACGGCGCCGCCGGTCAGCGGGTTTTGTTTGCCGCGGGGTGTTGGTGTGCCGTTCCAGACGGTACGCTGGTTTTTCAGACGGCCCATGGGGTCGTAGTCGTACAGGCTGCTGATGCTGCCCTGCGTCCTTTGAATTTCTCGGTGCAGTTTGTCGCGCTCGATGTCGGTTATGACTTCGCCGTCGAGGCTGATTTGGTGCAGGTGTCCGCTGCCGTAGTACAGGTAATCGATATGGCGGCCGTCGGGCAGGATGGTGCGGATGCGGTTGCCCAACGGGTCGTATCGGTAGCCTACGGTGGCGCTTTGGCCGTTGTGGACGGTGGTTTCGCCGATGAGGCGGTCGAGTTCGTCGTAGGCGAGTTCGACGCTGCTGTGTTGGTTGCGGGCTTTGGTCAGGTTGCCGGTAATGGGGTCGTATTCGAAACGGGTGCGGCTGATGCCTTCGTCTTTGCTTTGTCCGTTGCGGCTGGAGACTTTGCGGCTTTGTTTTTCGATCAGTTGGCCGAGGATGTTGCGTTTAAACCGGTGGATGTGCCAAGTCTCGGGACGGTCTTTCAGACGACCTTGATCGGTGCTTTGGCCGTATTCGGTCTGTTGGACCAGTTGTCCGGCGGCATCGTAGCCGTAGGCGGTGATTTTGCCGTCCCAGCCGGTTTCTTGGATCAGGTTGTCGGTCGGGTCGTAATCGAGACGGTAGGTTTCGCCGTTTTCGTTGGTGAGGACGGTCAGACGGCGGGCTTTGTCGTAGGCGTAGGCGAAGGTATGGCCCAGCGCGTTGGTGCGTTTGAGCGGCAGTCCGTCCACTGCGAGTTCGTAGGCGGTTTTGGCACCGAGTCCGTCGATGTGGGCGGTCAGACGGTTGAGGCGGTCGTATTCGAAGGTTTCGTGACTGCCGTCGGGATAGTCGGTACGGACGGGGTTGCCTGCTGCGTCGTAATGGTGGCGGGTGGTATGGCCCAGCGCATCGGTAACGGTTTCGAGATCGCCGTATTCGGTGTAACCGAAACGGGTGGTTTCACCGGTACAGTCGGTAAAGCAGACGAGCTGGTCGAGGGTATCGTATTGTAGGCGTCGGGTTTTGCCTAAGGCGTCAGTAATGGTTTCGGGCAGCCATTGGGCGTTGTAGTCGTAGCTGGTGGTGTAACCGGCGGGGTCGGTGATGCTGATGAGGTTGCCGCGTCCGTCGTAGGTATAGGCGGTAATCCTGCCTGCGGGATCGTTGACGGCAACCGGCAGGTTGAGGGTTTCGTGGTAGTCGATTTGGGTGCTGCTGCCGTCCGGCGCGGTGATGGCGATGACGTTGCCTTCGGTATCGTAGAGATAGCGGGTTTCGCGTCCGAGCGGGTCGCGTTCTACGGTAATGCGGCCGTAGCTGTCGCGTTCGCTGTCGCTGCGTTGTCCGTCGGCGTCGATGCGGTAGACGAGTTCGCGGTTTTCGTCGAAACCGTACACCTCCGTCCGTCCCAATGCGTCGGTAACGACGGTATGGTCTTTGCGGTAGTCGAACGTCCATTCTTCGCCGAGGTTGTTGCTGCTTTTGAGCACTTTGCCGTCGGGGTCGTAACGGTCGTATTCGTAGCGGGACACCAGTCCGTCGGGCTGGCTGTGTTCGACCATAATGTGGTTGCGGTAGGCGAAACCGCGCAGTTTTTTGCCGTCGCGTCCGTAAACGGCGGTCAAATCGCCGTAGCCGTCGTAGTCGTAGCGCACCAGTTCCTTGCCGTTGAAGGTGACGGAGGTGAGGCGGTTGACGTAGAAACGCTCGTCTTCGGAAACGAAGACGTCCCGTTCCCCGGCCGGGTCGAAATCGGGATCGTTGTCGTGCAGACGGATGGAGGAGAATACAGGTTGGAAGTGTCGGCCGCTGCCGTCGTAAATACTGTGCGGCAGCCCGTTGTCGTCGTAGCAGAGGCGGATATGGCGGCCGTTGCGGTCGAGTTGTGCGACCAGTTGGTAAATGCCGCAGCCGGAATCGACTTCGGCAAACAACAGCCGTGCGCCGCCGTCGGGGGAGGCGATTTGGTAGAGGTCGTCTGAAATCTGTGAAAAGAAGATTTGTTCGTAAGGATCAAAATAGGCGTCATCCAGACCGTAGGGATCTTCTTCGGCGGAAGCAGGTCTTGGTGCAGCCTTTTCTTCATATAAATCGTCTTCATCATCGTCGGCTGCTGAATAAGGCTCGTCCGCTTCGTCACTGATATCCGGCAACGGAATTTCCCTGCCCTGTTCATCAATATAAAGGAATCCGTCGGCAGTACGGACAAGACGCATGGAGAACGGCAGCGACCACCCCTGCCCCAACCAGCCGTTTCCTATTTGGTCGGAATAGTAGCTGCGCTGCCAAACAAGTGGAAGCGGGGAATCGAAGGCAAAGTCGGTCTCGGTATCGTCAAATAGGACTTTGATACCGAGCACTGCATTTACGGGGTTACCAACATTTGTGGCAGCAGCTACCTTACAAGGAATACAGTGGCCATGACCCGAGGTAACCACCCCGCCATCGAAGCCCATGCCCATGCCGCCGCTAAAACCACTGACCATTTTACGGGAAGGCGGCTTGGGGCCCGGCTGACCGGGTATCATGGACGCAAGGGAAACCAGTTCGGATATGGCATCAACTGCATCGGCTGCAGCAGAATCAGGCGCAACTATGGAAAGGGCAGTGGAAGCAACATCGGCAACCATTTCTATCACATCGACCGGTCCTGCGGCATTGGTCAGCGGCTCGGGTGGATTGGCAGAGCCTTGAGACACCATGGCTGGTGCGGCTGGTTTAGGAATGAGAACACCGAAAGTGTTACCGAAAGAGGCCATGCACTTACTCCCTCCGTCGAGCTTCTATTGCTTTTAAAATGAAAAACCTGAGATCTCCACAGGTTTGAAGATTAAGGCAAAATTAATTTCTGATATTTTAAAATGGGTTTGTTTTCGCTGATTATAACAAACAACATACAGCAAATAAATTGTATTATACGACAGTAAAATAATAAAAAATGTTCCGTAAATATCTTTTTTACATAACTTAATTACCTTACCTATTATTTTAAATAGAAAAAAATATATTAATACATAAACCAAAATTATGGTAAAGTATATATACGCATCAGCCATATTGGATATGGTTTAAGGCAAAGGCATAATTAATACCTTAAGTAACTTTATCTTTTGTTAATTTTACACTGCGTGATTGTTATTTATGCAGCAAATAGAAACCTACTTTTTCGGAAAATTAAATCAATCTCGTGATTTTATTGTTTCTGACAATCTCCAAGCTAACGATAAAAACTTTTGGGATGGATGGTTTGGTCGTTGCACCAACCAAGATAAGTTAATTCCATTTACCCGAAAGGTACTTTTCGCATCTCGTATTTGGCTGTTTTGTATTAAACTGCCTGCGAACATAACCTATACAGGTATAACTGCCCTTAGCTCCGACCAAACAGGTCGACAATATCCTTTTATATTATTTCAAAAGCCTTACACTCCTTCCGAACAGTTAAAATCTATTAATTTCTTTTATAAAAATATAGATTTTTTTAACCAAACATTGATTAATGGTAAATGTGTTTTAAAAGATTGCTTAGATACAATTCACAAACCTACCAATCCGCTATCTGAATCTTTCCTCATTTTTTTATCCAAAACAGATAACATCGGTAGCTTTTGGATGGAATGCGAAAGTGGTAACCATATAGAAAGAGACGGGGAGCCGACGTGCTCTCTGTTTAATAAAATATTTGGATTATAAGTAGATGAGTACATTTCCTCTATGGGCTGAACCAATTTCCGCCGACACCCCTGAAGGGGTAAATATTGAATATGATAGCCGCTTTTTAGAGCTTCAAAGCGCTGCCGAAGGAAAACCGGAACGTCAATATGGTGACACCATCATTCCTGCTGAAGAACCTGATTGGGCTACAGTAGAGAAGCTATGTAATCAACTGCTGGCTGAATCAAAAGACCTCCATGTTTTAGCCTATTACACACAGGCTCTTACCGCAAAACACGGGCTGGTTGGCTTTTGCGCTGGCTGCGAAGCCATCAAAACCAATGTGGATCTATATTGGAAATCCCTATATCCCAAACTCGAAGATGAGGACGGCGAACCCGACCCGTTTTATCGAATCAATGCATTAAGTGCATTCACGACACTTGATGGCATCGCCAAAGAAGTATTTTCAGCCAAATTATTAGTAAATGGCCTGACCCAACAGCCTATTACCGTTAAAGAAGCAGTTTCTGTCTTGCAAGGCAATGACCCGCAAAGTTATCCGGGCGGCAAAGAACGTTTGATGCTCGATATTAGGGTAAGTGCTGATACCGGCAAACCGGAATTGATTGCCTTAATCCAGGCATTAGACCATCTGAAAGATATTCAAAACACTTTCTCGACCCAGCTGCAAGACGAACACTCACTCAATTTTGAAGTGATTCAAAAACCGCTCACCCTGATCCACAAAGCCATCAATTACAACGATGGAAGTACCCCGCAGCTGCAACAGGCTGAACAAACAGAACAACCCGCTGAAACACCCGTTTTGACCGTTGCCCAAGAGCAATCAACCCTTCAAGAAGCGGATGCTTGGCGTCGTCTGAATATCAAAAATCGTGCTGATGTCGATTTGGCTTTGGAAAAAATCTGTATCTACTTCGAAACGCTGGAACCCAGCCACCCTGCCCCACTATTTATCCGTAGGGTACAGCGACAAATGAATATGAACTTCTACGACATCATGAAAGATATTAGTCCTGAAAGCATTGCCAATCTGGAAGTTTTGATCGGGAAGCAGGACGAAGAAACGGGAACTTCCAACGAATAAGCTAGTCTATCCGCAATATTTAAAGTTCGTTTAAATAAACAACTTTTATCATTTAAAGGTCATTGAATATGTCACGAAACAAATCATCCGGACAAAAATTTATTGCCCGCAACCGGGCACCTCGCGTACAGATTGAGTACGATGTAGAACTTTACGGTTCTGAGAAAAAAATTGAGCTTCCATTCGTTATGGGTGTGATGGCAGATTTGGTCGGTAAACCCGTAGAGCCGCTACCTGAATTGGCCGAACGTAAATTTTTGGAAATTGACGTAGATAATTTCGATGAACGCATGAAAGCCCTCAAACCGCGTGTCGCATTTAATGTCAAAAACACGCTTACCGGGGAAGGCAACTTGAATGTAGAACTTGAATTGGAAAGCATGGATGATTTCTCTCCGGCAGCAATCGCCAAAAAAGTAGGTCCTTTAAACGAACTCCTACAAGCGCGTACAGAGCTTGCCAACCTGCTTTCATATATGGATGGTAAGAGTGGTGCTGAAGAATTAATCGGAAAAGTCTTGGGAGACAGCGAGCTGCTGAAAAGCCTTGCAGCTGCGCCTAAAGCGACACCCAAAGACGAGCAGTAATTTCAGATGAAATCAATAAAGTGAGCGTGAATCATGACTGAAAAGCAATTAGATATCCAAGGGGATAGCGGCGCGAAAAGCGTATTTGCCGCAAATGAATTTGAACAGCTGCTGCAAAAAGAATTCAAACCCAAAACCGAAGAAGCTAAAAGCGCTGTAAATAATGCTGTGGCGACACTGGCCCAACAGGCCTTACAAAATGCCATTACTATTTCAGATGACACTTATCAAACTATCGAAGCAATTATTGCCGAGCTCGACAGAAAACTCTCTGAACAGATTAATCTGATTCTGCATCATGAAGATTTCCAAAAGTTGGAAGGCGAATGGCGCGGCCTGCATCATTTGGTTACCAACACCGAAACTGATACTTTATTAAAAATCAAGGTATTGCCCATTTCTAAAAAAGAAGTTGCCCGCAACTTAAAACGCTTCAAAGGCACTGCTTGGGACCAAAGCCCCCTATTCAAACGCGTTTATGAAGAAGAATACGGTCAATTTGGTGGCGAACCTTTTGGCTGTTTGATTGGCGACTACTATTTTGACCACTCTGCACCCGATGTAGAAATGCTCAATAGTCTTGAAAAAATTGCTGCCGCCGCACACTGCCCATTTATTGCCGGCGCATCTCCCAAATTAATGCAGATGGAGTCTTGGCAGGAATTGGCCAATCCTCGTGATTTAAGCAAAATTTTCCAAAATGCCGAGTATGCCCCATGGCGCAGCCTGCGTGATTCCGAAGATTCGCGTTATATCGGTTTGGCCCTGCCACGTTTCTTGTCCCGTCTGCCTTACGGTGCCACGACAAATCCTGTCGATGAGTTTGACTTCGAAGAAGAAACTGAAGGCGCGGATCACAACAAATACACATGGGCCAATGCGGCTTATGCAATGGCGGTAAATATTAACCGTTCATTCAAATATTATGGTTGGTGTACCTCAATCCGCGGCGTGGAATCCGGCGGTATCGTTGAAAACCTTCCCTGCCACACATTCCCGACGGATGACGGAGGCGTGGATATGAAATGTCCAACCGAAATCGCCATCAGTGACCGCCGCGAGGCCGAATTGGCAGCATTGGGATTCATGCCGTTGATTCACCGTAAAAATACCGACTTGGCCGCGTTTATTGGTGCTCAATCACTGCATAAACCGTCTGAATATTATGATCCGGATGCTACCGCCAACGCCCGGTTGTCTGCGCGTCTGCCTTACCTGTTTGCGTGCTGTCGTTTCGCGCACTATCTGAAATGTATCGTACGCGACAAAGTCGGTTCGTTCCGCGAGCGTGAAGACATGGAACGTTGGCTAAACGAATGGATTATGAATTATGTAGATGGAGACCCGATTAACTCCACTCAAGAAACAAAAGCCCGTAAACCGTTGGCCGCTGCCGAAGTGGTTGTGGAAGAAGTTGAAGACAATCCCGGATATTACACTTCCAAATTCTTTCTGCGCCCGCACTACCAACTCGAAGGCCTTACCGTTTCATTGCGCTTGGTTTCCAAACTGCCTTCGGCTAAACAGGAATAGTCGGGTTTGGTTTATTTAGGTGGGCATGCTCATGCCCTGTTGTTGAATCCCTTAATTTTTTAACCTTTTAACAAGGAGAGTAAAAACATGGCTATTGATATGTTCATGAAAGTTGAAGGTGTTAACGGCGAATCAAAAGATTCCAACCACAAAGACTGGACCAACATCGAAAGTTTTGACTGGGGTGCCGAGCAACCTGGTTCGATGACCAGCGGTGGTGGCGGTGGTGCCGGTAAAGTCAATTTCAATGACTTGACCGTAGTTGCCGCTATTGATAAAGCCGCTCCGACCATTCTGAAAAACTGTGCTACCGGCCAACACTTGAGCAAAGTAGAAATTTCCGTATGCAAAGCCGGTGGTGAACAGATCGAATATTCGCGCACCACTTTGGAAGATGTCTTGGTAACCGGCGTAAAATTCATCGGTGTACAAGACAACGATGCGCTGAAAATGCGTTATTCATTCCAAGCTGCCAAAGTGAAAAACCAATATTGGGAACAAACCGATAAAGGTTCTAAAGGCGCTGAAGTTCAAATGGCCTTCAACATCAAAGAAAACAAATCCGCATAACCACTATGCGCATTTAACTGCAGAAACCTGGCTTAAAAGGCGTTTTAAGTCAGGCTTTATTACAATAAATTTACTTTTCAGACGACCTCCGTCCTCCTGAAAAGTTAATCGGGTTTCAACTATTACACACTTTATACAAATAAATAAGGAGTTGCTGGGATGGATTTGAAGACTAAATTAACGGACATGATTGAGCTTGTACGTTCAAATCCTGACAATCAGGAACATCGTTTGGCATTGATTCAATACCTCTGTCTGAGTGCCAAATGGGAACAGGCTTTAAAGCAAATCGGGCAATACCAAAAACTGTTTCCCGATACTCAAAAGCCTCTGATGCTCTACCTTATTGAAAACATTTCTGCCGAAATGCGTCGTCAAGCAGTCTTGGAAACACAGCAAAAACCCAAAACTCTGGAACAGCACGCCAGCAAACTCGATATTCTTCAAAAACAACTCTCTTTAGTTGCTCATGTTGCAGAGAAAAAAAACTCTGCCCTCACTGCCGACTACGAAGCCTTATCCGACTGTATCAACGGTACACCAGCGCACATCACTTATCTTCTAGCAGATAAATCGGTTGCCGAAACCGACAGCAACTGGATTATGGATGGCGACGTACGTACTGCTTTTGTTTATGAATTCTTCTATCAAGGCCACTACTATTGGCAAACTTGGGACTCTATTGAAAGTATAGCTTTTAAAGCACCAAGCTCGTTGCTCGACATCATCTGGAGGTCGTCTGAAATCAAATTTACCGACGGCGAATGCATTCAATGTACCAGCCCCGCCCGCTATGCCGTTTTACCGGACGCAGAAACCGAATGGTCGGATATGTTGATGAACTGTTCGCAAACAGACTGGATAGAAGTAGCCGAACAGCTCTTTACAGGCATGGGTCAAAAAACCCTGTATACCGACAGCCATGATTTTGGTCTCTTGGATATTCGTAATATCAAATTCGGACAACAGCGTTAAACCTTACCCATCCTCCGACTACCGCAATCAATCATGTCGCAATTCAGAAACCAACTGCTGCCTTCTTTGTTTGACAGACTGACAGATGAAGAACCGCGCAAGAAAAAAGAAGCACGCCCAGATCAGGTCATCAATCTTGATCAATATCGGCAGGCTGTTCTGCGCGATATTCTTTACTTACTGAATACCTGCAACATGCAAGCGGAAAGTATGGAGAAAGATCTGCCTGTCAATGTACGCTCTTCCACACTCAATTACGGCATACCGCCCCTGTCGGGAGTGAATTTCTCCGACATAGAATGGCAGAACGTAGAACAAAACATCAAACAAGCCATCATCGACTTCGAACCACGTCTCGAAAGCAAAACCCTGCAAGTTATCGTAAATACCGTAGACGATGATGACGATGCTTTACACAACAAACTTATTATTGAAGTCAAAGGTTACCTGAAACTCAATCCTTATCCCAAAGAGTTCCTGCTACGAACCAGTATGGATGTTGAGACCGGGTTGTTTGACTTGTTAGATGGGGGAAATAGGTCTTGAATAACAAGTTATTGTCTTACTACAATAAAGAACTGACCTTCCTGAAGGAAATGGGCAGGGAATTTGCACAGCAATACCCCAAAATCGCCTCCCGCTTGGCACTGGATACAACCGACATCCCCGACCCTTATGTCGAAAGGCTATTGGAAGGTGTAAGCTTTCTTACTGCCCGCACCCAGCTCAAGCTGGATGCGGAATATCCCCGTTTCGTACAAAGAATCTTAGAAGTCGTTTACCCTGACTTCATCAATCAGAAACCGGCGGCAGCTATTGTCAATTTGGAACCTACCGGTCAATACAACGCCGACGTGATCAATCTACTGGAACGTGGCAGAGTATTGCGCTCATTACCCATCGACGAATTCAAAGTAAGTTGCCCGTTTTCCGTAACCAAAGCCACTGAAATCCTACCTTTACGCATAGAAAAAGCCAAATATACCGATTCGCTCGGCTATTTACCAAGTACGCTTCCCGCGCTCAAAGCATCTGCCGGGAAAAAAGTGCAATCTGCCTTACGTTTGGACTTCTCGCTCAGCGTACCGGGCGCATGTTCGGAAATGTTGCCGGATGAATTATCTGTGTTTTTAGGTACGGAGCTTTCTAAGTCATCTGCACTGCTGTTTTTACTGGCCTCAGAATGCGTAGGCGTCGTTTGCCACAGTTATGAGAACCCCAAACAATGGTATTACCCGTTGTCCTCCAAACCGGAACATCGGGGATTTCGGGAAGATGAAGCCTTATCGTTTAATTTGGACAAATCCGTCAGTGCATTCAGGATTATGCAGGAATACGCGCGTCTGCCGGAAAAATTCCTGTTTATCGCTCAAAAAGATATCAAACAGGCTGTCCGTCAGGCTGAGAATGACGGACATTTACCCAAAGTGCCCGAACATTTGGAAGAAATCGTAAATGATAAGGGCGTCAATAAAAAAATCATTACTTACCGCAAACGCTATTTCAGTCTTTCATTTTTATTCAGCAACAAAATACCTGAATTGACAGAACTGATCGGCGTAGAGGATTTTTCTGTCAATGCGGTGCCGGTGGTGAATCTATTCAGAAAAAAAAGCTCCCGCTTTCCTGTAAATATCCAAGATCAGGAACACCACGTCATCATCGACCGTACGCAGCCTTTGAATTATGAAGTCTACGCCATCGAACAAGTAAAAGGTTTTGACACCAACAACCGTCAAACCGTTGCATTTTCTCCGATGTACAAAGCGCCGGATATGGGACTCTTCCCCGAAGCCCAAACTCAGCATGCTTATTTTTCAGCACGGCGTGCAGACAGAGTTCCATCAGAAAATTCTGTTAAAAATGGCTTCCGTTCTTCCTACTTGGGCAGTGAAGTGTTTTTGTCTCTGGCCGACAATCGGGATTACGCCTTCAATTCTGGCATACAACATCTTTCCGTAGATGCTTGGTGTACCAGCAGGGATTTGCCACTGATGATGCCGCGCGACGGAGAGTCTGATTTCCTGATTGAAGGCTTCCTGCCGGTTAACTCTATCAAGCTGATTTCTAAGTTAACACGTCCTCAAGCGGCTGTGAGTGAGGATCGAACGCTTTGGTCGTTTTTAAACCAATTAAGCTTGAACTATCTGTCATTATTAAACATCGACCAAGAAGATGCACCCGTCACCTTAAAAGAGCTTTTAATGGTGTTTGTTTCTTCCGAAAATGATTTGCTGAAAAAACAGATTGAATCGATTACACGTGTTGAGACTTCCATTGTGAACAAGGTAGTCCGTCATTACGGAGTTGCAGCACCTGTTCGAGGCATCAAAATCACGGTTACGCTGGATGAAGCGCAATTGGGCGGTATCCATCCCTTCCTATTCGGCTCGGTTTTAAACCATTACTTCCAACGTTTGGTGTCGATTAACTCATTCATACAGCTTCAAATTGACACGCTCCAACAAGGACATATGGCTACTTGGCCGACTGCTGTTGGAGAGAGGGTAATCGTATGAGTCCGGTTAACGCTCAAACAGATTTTGGCGACGCATTGGACGATACATGGGACGAAAAACTGACTGGCTTTTTAAACAAAATCGCCTCCCAGCCCTATAAATACGATTATTTTTCACTCTTGCGCCAGCTTGAATCCGTCAAATTTGTTACTGGCGGAAAATTATTAGGCAAAGCCGTCAGCCCCAAAATGGAGAAAATAAGGATTCGCCAAGAGCCATCACTTATTTTTGCTCCGCGCAACATCCAATCGGTTGCCCTATCGCCGCGTTATGTGGAAATTTCCATCAACGGATTCGGTTTGTTCGGTCCATCCGGCCCCCTGCCCTTGCATTTGACTGAATATGCCTATGAGCGTCAACACCAACACGGCGACCGGACATGGACAGGTTTTGCCAATATGTTGCAACACCGTCTGGCTGTCTTATTCTATCGGGCATGGGCCAACGCTCAGAGCATTATTTCTTTAGATAAAAATGCTGAAGACCGTTTTGGGAAATATATCGCCAGCTTTAATGGGCTGGATACACCGGCCATACATAACAAAGGCTTAATCCACGAATTTGCCAAGCGTTATTTTGCCGGCCTACTGATGAAGCAAAGCCGTTCGACAGCCAATCTTCAACAATTACTCAACCGTTATTTCAAAGTCCCCGTTACCATTCAAACCAATGTCGGATACTGGGTTGAGGTTTCGGAAGAAAAAACGCAAATCGGCATCATGGGCAACTATACCTTGGGAGATGGCTTGCTGCTGGGTGACAAGCTTTATGATGTTCAAAGTAAATTCCGCATCATCATCGGTCCGCTTAACCTGCCCGCTTACCGATCATTCTTCAAAGACGGTATCAATACCGCCCGTTTACGCGAGTGGGTACGGCTGTTTGCCGCAGATGAATATGAATGGGATATACAGCCTGTTTTAATGCAAAAAGAAATACCGCTCATGGACTTAGGTGGACAAACACAACTCGGCTTAACAACTTGGCTGGGAAATGTTTCCCGTGATGCTGAAGACTTGATCGTCAGCAACCATTAAACAGCTTTTTCAGACGACCCCTTTGTCGGAAAAAGCTTCTTTCAAACTATTTTTAGACATACTTGGAATAACTCAATTAAGGACACATCATGTCAAACATCAGCCGCAGCGTATTATTTGGCAAGTTGAATACCACCTTGTATAAAACTCTGGAAAATGCCTACACCTTCTGCCGTCTTCGTGAAAACAGCTACGTTGAGTTGGTTCATTGGCTTCATTCTCTTCTGCAAACCGAGAAAACCGACATCTTCTGTCTGATCAACAGTTTTAATTTAGACGAAGCCAGAGTCCGCAAAGATGTATTAACAGCAGTTGAAAAACTTCCCGCCGGCTCGACTGCCGTTATCGATTTTTCCGAACATATCCAAACCCTTGTCGAGCAAACTTGGACATACAGCTCGCTCAAATTCGGTACCGACAAAATCCGTACTGCTCACATTTTCTATACCATTCTTGAAAATAAAACTTTACAGAGCATTGTGGCCAATATTTCATCCGAGTTCCTCAAAATCAAACCTGAAACATTGGCAAACAACATTGTCGCTATTACTGCGAACTCTGAAGAAAATCTCGATGTTACCCAAAACGCCTTATCTTCGGAGCCTAATGCTACCCACAAAGAAAGTGCCTTGGCCAAATACGGCAGCAATCTCACTGAAAAGGCAAAGAATGGCGAAATAGATCCTCTTACCGGTCGCGATGCCGAAATCAGACAAATGATCGACATCCTGATGCGCCGCCGTCAAAACAATCCGATTCTCACAGGTGAAGCTGGTGTCGGTAAGACAGCCGTAGTCGAAGCATTGGCATTGCGTTTGGCTGCCGGAGATGTTCCGCCTGCATTGAAAGACGTTCAATTAATCCTGCTGGATATCGGTTTGCTCAAAGCCGGTGCCAGCGTCAGTGGAGAATTTGAATCACGCCTTAGAGCGGTTATGGACGAAGTGGAATCCAGCCCGACTCCCATTGTGCTCTTCATTGATGAAATCCATACCTTGATCGGTGCTGGCGGCGCAGCCGGTACGGGCGATGCAGCCAACCTGCTCAAACCTGCACTGGCCCGAGGCAAACTGCGTACCATCGGCGCGACAACATGGGCAGAGTACAAAAAATACTTTGAAAAAGACCCTGCCTTAACCCGCCGTTTCCAAGTGGTGCAAGTGGATGAGCCCGACGAAAACAAAGCCATCAACATGCTTAGGGCATTGAATGCTTCTTTGGAAAAACACCATAACGTGATTATTCTCGATGAAGCAATTCAGGCAGCCGTGAAACTTTCCCACCGCTACATCCCTGCACGCCAACTTCCCGATAAAGCTGTCGGCTTGATTGATACTGCCTGCGCACGAGTTGCAGTCAGCCAGCATGCTGTTCCCGGCAGTATTGAATTTTTGCGGAAGAAATCCGAGGCATTAAAACTTGAACAAGCAAATTTGGAACGTGAGAAAAAACTCAGTTTCGATTCTGAAACACGGATAACCAATATCGGCAAAGAATTAACTGAAGTCGAAGGTCGTCTGAAAAAATTAGAAGACAGATGGAAATCTGAAGCAGACTTGGTTACTGAGCTGTTAGAGGTACGTGAACAAATCATGCAAGCGGAAGAAGGAACGGCTGAGAAAGAAACCAAGCAGCTGCATACCCGCCAAAAAGAGTTGGTTAACAAACTGAAAAAACTGCAAGGCATCCAACCGCTGGTTATGCCCTTAGTGGACAGCCGTACCGTTGCCGACGTTGTGGCTGACTGGACAGGTATTCCCGTTGGCAAAATGATGAAAGACGAAGTTGAGGCCGTCTTGCAACTTGCCGATACTTTAAACAAACGCATCATTGGCCAACGACACGGTTTGGATGCAATCGCCCGTCGTATCCAAACATCACGTGCGAATCTGGATAACCCCAACAAACCTATCGGCGTTTTCATGTTGGCAGGCCCTTCCGGCGTGGGCAAAACCGAAACGGCATTGGCTCTGGCCGATACATTGTACGGCGGTGAACAAAACGTAATTACCATCAATATGAGTGAATATCAGGAAGCTCATACCGTATCCACCCTGAAAGGCGCGCCCCCGGGTTATGTCGGTTATGGTGAAGGCGGCGTACTGACCGAAGCCGTACGACGCAAACCCTATAGCGTCATCTTGCTTGATGAAGTAGAGAAAGCACATCCGGATGTACACGAAATCTTCTTCCAAGTATTTGACAAAGGCTGGATGGAAGATGGAGAAGGCCGTTATATCGACTTCAAAAACACCATTATTATCCTGACCACCAATGTGGGCACAGATTTGATTATGGATATGTGTGACGACCCTGAAATGCTGCCTACTCCAGAAGGTTTAACCAAAGCCTTACGCGCCCCTATGCTGAAAACTTTCCCTGCCGCGCTATTAGGCCGTATGCAGGTGATTCCTTACTATCCGCTATCTGACGATATGCTCTCAAAAATTGTGGAATTGCAATTAGGCCGTATCGTAGATCGAATTAAAGATAACCACGGTATCGACCTACACTACACGCCTGAAGTGCTAAAACTGATTACTTCGCGCTGCACAGAAGTTGAGTCAGGTGGTCGCATGATCGATGCGATTCTGACCAATACTGTTTTACCGCAAATCAGTCGGGAACTGCTTACTTGTGCAACTCAAGGCAAACAAGTTTTAAGCGTAAATATTGATGCAAGTAATCATGACTTTACTTATCAATATAAATATAAACTTCGCAAGAAAAATACCTTATAATTCCATGCTAAATCAGAAAATTTAGTCTTTCTAATTAAAATACACCCATTTATTCCCCTGTTATTACATATTTCATTGGAAGTATTTATTGTTTGTACCAATATTTATCAATCTAAAGGCGAATTAAGATGCATAAACAACTAATAAAATATATATCATTCTTAATGATATCCTTAATGGTAAGCTCATGTGCTTCCGACCATAAACCCCCTAAAGAATCTGATGAGAGTGGGGAAAAAATTGATGTACAAATCATAGTTTCTCCTGATTCGAACCCTAATATAATTGGCCAACCTTCTCCCATCAGACTGGATTTATATCAATTGTCTTCTGACGGGGAGTTCAAAAAATCAAATTATTTTGAACTTACCAACAATGCCAAAGAAAATTTAGGTGAAAAATTAATCCAGCAGAACCAATTCATGCTACATCCTGATACGGTTACCATATTGCCAATTAAAATGGATTCCCACCTGAAATATTTAGGTGTAGTCGCGAGTTATCGAGATTTGGATAACAGTCAATGGCAATTGGTATTGTTAAAACAGAAAAAACGATGGTATCAATTCGGCAAGCATTATTTTTATGTAAATATTGGTAAAAATAAATTAACTCAATTATCAAAGTCAGAAATGAAGGATATGTTAAAAGAATACAAAGAGCGACACCCTGACAATAAACAAATTAAAGAAAATGGAAAAATTCGTAAATACGATAATGACCTTAGTAAAGGTATTTTCCGTGAAGAAAAATAATAACTAAAAAATTAAGGATGAAGACATGGCAATAGAAGCGAAAGTAGTCTGGTCAGAGGGTATCTTTATTACTCCTCAACATTTCCAGCAATTTGAACGTTATCTTGAATCCGGCCTACGCCAATTAGCCGTTTCTCAAGAGGGGCATTTTTGGGGATTCTCTTCGCTGGTATTAAATTCAGACAGCCTCAAACGGGGGGTAATTAGTATTAGTGAAGCAGAAGGGGTTTTTCCCGATGGCTCTGTATTTTTGTTCTCGCAAAAACAGCTCGAAAATCTGACTCTAAAAGTTCCTGCAAATATTAAAGACACCAAAATCTGCCTAGCTGTCTCTCTGCCTTCTTCTGTAAATAATGAGATTTATTTTCCAAATCAGGACTCTTCAGACTCATGTCGCTACAAAGCTTTTAATAAAACTCTAGCAGACACTACAAATACTGAATTAGATGGTCGTCAGGTAACACTAGCAGATCTTAATCCGATGTTAGTTTTAGAAAACGACTTAACCAGCGGACAAACTGCCCTGCCCATTGCTCTCATCCGTTCCAGCTCTGCGGACTTTGAAATCATTCTGGACGAATCATATATTCCGCCTTGTCTCGGAAGTCAAAAGCAACAGCATCTAAAGGCTTATATTTCAGAGATCTATGGTTTATTGATGCAAAAAAGCAATAGCTTGGCTAATGCTGTGAATGATCCTAATACCGGCGGCTCTGTTGAAGTTATGGACTTCATGATGCTTCAAACCATTAATCGATATTTGGCATATTTGCATCACGAAAATGAAGGCGCACGACAAACACACCCTGAACAATTATTTATTAATTTATCCAAACTATGTGCTGATTTAATGACCTTCCTGCCTTCTCGCAAAGTAGGTGATATCCCAGTATATGAGCATAATGACCTAACCTCATGTTTCGGTAAGTTATTTTTCAATTTACGTAAATCATTATCTATCGTACTTGAACAACGAGCGATTAGGATTCCGCTTGATATGCGTGATGAAGCGACTCGCGTTGCTCAAACACCAGACCAAAGTTTACTGGACAAAGCTTCATTTGTTCTTGCGATTAAAGCCGATATGCCGAACGAAGCACTGCGCCAAAAAATTCCTAGCGTAGTAAAAATAGGTACCGTGGAAAAAGTAAAAGAATTGGTTGCTTACCACCTGCCTGGAATTAGGGTGCACGCTTTATCTGTTGCACCAAGAGAATTGCCATACCACAGCGGTTATGTCTATTTTGAATTGGACAAAAAGCACGAGTTGTGGGACATGTTTGATACTTCATCAGGCATGGCCTTCCATTTAGCCGGTAATTTTCCGAATTTAGATGTTGAATTTTGGGCAATTAAGTCTTTAAGTTAATTTAGTTTAATTTGGAATTTCATTATGGATAACCAGAATAATGCTGCACACAGCATCGCAAATATTTATAACCCTTTGATTGAGGCTGCCAAACCAGTTTTTATCTTAGTCAATGCGATGCAACAAACTACCAGTCAATTGTCTACTGACAGTTTGATCAACAAATTTTCTATCCTAATCAATAATTTTGAAGAAAATGCTGAAAAAAATGGAGCAAGGTACGACGCTATCCAGGCCGCAAAATACTGCCTATGTACTTTCGTAGATGAATTAGCTGTTCGTGCGGGTTGGGCAGATGAAACTTGGTCCAAAAACAGCCTGCTAGTATCTTTCTATGACGAAACATGGGGAGGAGAGCGTTTTTTTGAGATTATTCAAAATCTAAAGCAGGATCCGGATAAAAATATTGATTTATTAGAGTTCATGTACTTATGTTTGCAATTCGGCTACAAAGGCAAGTATCAAGTATTAAACAGTGGCGAACTCGAAATTGACAAGATTAAGAGAGATTTGCTTGCCTTAATTCACAGCAAACGGCCGGATCAAACTGCTGAGCTTTTCAAACACAATCCAATTATTACCAATACCATCCAAAGAAAACAGAGACTTACTATTCCTTTATGGGTAGTAGGTGTTTTAGGAGCTGTTGTCTTGGGAATAGGCTACTTTGCTATGCAATGGTCTTTAGGTAATGATTTTGATACCGCCAGTACAAAAGTCAACAATCTCAAACTTCCTCCTGTCACAGCCAAACAGCAAGAAACACAAGGCACCATTCGGTTACGGCCTTTATTGGAAAATGAAATCGCCAGAAAGCTAGTCTCTGTGGAAGACTTCCAAGATAGAAGTACGGTTACTATTTTAGGTGATGGTCTTTTTGAGTCTGGTTCAGCGCAAATCCAAGACCAGTATTACCCTGTCCTAGCTAGAGTCAGCCAAGCTTTGGATAGCGTAGAAGGACAAATCGTAGTGACCGGATATACTGACGATAAACCTATTCAGAGTCTGAACTTCCCATCTAATTGGCATCTCTCTCAGGCTCGGGCAGATGCAGTAAAAGAAATTTTATTGAATTACATCAAAAATGGTGGAACACGTATTCGTTCCGAAGGACGTGGCTCGACCGATCCTGTTGCGCCAAATAATACTTTGGAAAATAGAGCTAAAAACCGAAGAGTTGAAATAACCCTATTCACAACGGGAACCGGCCCTAAACTGGGGAGAGCAGTGGAAGTAAAAACCAATACTTCAACTACTCAGCCAAACAGTGATGTAAATACACATCAATAATCTGAAATTGGATTGATACGGAAAAACAAATATGAAAAAAATTCTTTATTTTCTAGGCTCCCGTTCTTTATGGGTAATGTTGGGTATCGCCGGTCTGATTATATTGGTATGGTTTATCGGCCCACTGATTTCCATAGGTGAAATTCGTCCCTTAGAAAGTAAGGTCATTCGCCTTGCTGTGTGTGTCGCCATTGTCGGCATTTGGTTGGCTAAAGCTATATTTCGCCAATATCGTGAGTCACGCCGCAACGCTGCCTTACTGAAGGAAATTCGCGCAGCGCAAGAACCTATCTTAAAAAATGCAAGTGATGTTAGCTCAATGAGCCGTCAGTTTGCTGAAATGGATAAAGTACTGAAAAACGCTAAATTCTCCAAATCTAAAAATAGTTTATTGGCGAGATTGGAAGAAGGTCAGTATCTTTATCAAATGCCGTGGTATGTTGTTTTAGGTGCTGCCGGCTCCGGTAAAACAACAGCGTTAAAACGTTCCGGTCTCAACTTCCCCCTAGAAAGCACTTTAGGAACATCTGTAAGTGGCTTGGCAGGAACGCGTGATTGCGATTGGTTTTTATCGGATGAAATTGTACTTCTCGATACTGCGGGCAGATTGTCTTTACATGACAACCACAGTAATAAAGACTCCAGCGACTGGGAAGAATTTGTCTCTCTGTTGAAGCGTTACCGCCCCAAACAACCTATCAACGGTGTATTGGTTACCGTAGGAGTAGATGATCTTTTAGGAGGTAAAACCAATATTCCCGAAATTTCTGCAGAGCTTCGCAAAAGAATCCATGAGATGCATACTAAATTAGGTATACATTTCCCCGTTTATCTCATGATAACTAAACTGGATTTACTGCATGGTTTTGACAAATTCTTTGATCATCTGACTGAAGAACAAAGAAATCAATATCTGGGAATTTCTCTTTCTGATACGGAAGGAATGGAAACTCCTATTGCCACTGCTTCCAACGCTTTATCAGAAGTTGTGGATAAATTGCGCTCCTCTATGCTGGGCACTATTCACCAATTGGAATCTTCTGAAGATAAAGCCGCAGCTTTTGCTTTTCCTGAAGAATTTGAACGTCTTAATCAGGCGGTACTTTCTCTATTTAAAGAGCTATCTAAATCTTCAAAATTTGAACAACCTATTTCCTGGAGAGGTGTTTATTTTTCAAGCGGCACCCAAACGGGACAACATTTCAATCCTATCTTGGATAGCTTGCAAAATGATTTCCAATTATCGAAAAAATACTTGGATTCAGACCGAACCAAAACTCAAAACAACGAGCGAAGCTTTTTCCTGAACAGACTGTTTTCTGACGTTATCCTTAGCGAAGCAAACTTGGCTGGAGAAAATAAATCTTGGTTTGTCAAAAAACAAATGCTCTATTGGTTAGGCATTGGAGCCATTGTCACCATAGTTGCTGCTTGCTTAGCCATGATGCTAAACAGTTACTCAAATAATCGCTCATATCTTGATCAGGTTGGCGATAAAGCAACCAAACTGGGTCAAGAGGCCAAGCAATACACTGAAGCACCCGATCTGCTTAAAGCGGTAACATTTGCAGAAAATGTCAAAGATACGACCAGCAGCAAAGAGATTCCTGATCTGTCTTCCCCTCCCCTCAGCTATCGTATGGGTCTTTACCAAGGCGGGCAAATGGAAGATGTAGGGGAATCTGCCTACCGCAGAATCCTGCAAGACAACGTGATGCCTTTGATTAGCTTTAAATTAGATGAACTTCTGCGTACAACCAGCGGCTCAGACGGAGTTAATGGCTACAATGCTTTAAAAGCTTATCTGATGATGTATGACAAAGACCATTTTGATGCCGCTTTTATGCAAAACTGGCTGATGACTAATTTGTCTAAAGCAGAATCTTCAGGCATGAGCGACCAACAGAAAAAATCTGTTGAAAAAGCTTTAAACCAGATTCTTTCCAAGCAAAGCATTACTCCTAGCGTACCCTATGATGAAGCATTGGTTGAACGTCGTAGACAAGAAATTGCCCAAAGAGATATTGCAACTATGGTGCTGGAGGATACCATCAATACTGTTACTCTCTCAGGCAAAGAAGGAATCACACCTGTTTCTCTTTCAAGTATGGGCGGCGTGCAAAGCCACTTATTATTCCGTCGTAAAACTGGTAGAGCTTTAAAAGAGCCTATTAACTTCATTTATACCAAAGAAGCCTACATTACCAAAGTATTACCTGCTATGGTTAAATCGGCAGAACAATTTTTTAATGAAGACAACTGGGTATTGGGTAGCTATGCCTCACAAAGCCAAAGTAAAGCTACTGTTCTTTCTGATGCTCAAAAGCTTTATTTCAGCAATTACATCAAGGCATGGAATAACTATTTGTCTGATTTGTCATTGGTTGTACCTAAATCATCTCGAGAAAGTATTCAGATTGCCAAGCTTTTGTCAGAGAAAAATTCACCCTTGGTTAACATTATCAAAGGTATCAGTGACAACACGACGCTCACCATTGATAAAAAGATAACCGATAAAGCAGACAGTAAAATTGCCGACTGGTTAAATAGAGCAGGTCTGTCAAAGCTTTTAGACGCTGAAGGAGAGGCCAATGTGAAAAATGAATTGGCTGCTTTGAAACTGGCCACTCCTGTTGATGATGCTTTTGCAGATTTCCATAGCTTAACTGAAACCACAAACGATCAACCTCCGGCTATTAACAGCGTTACTGAAGCCATTAATGATCTGTACGTTTATTTGGTTGCCGTTAATGTTGCAGTTGAAAAAGGCGTAGATTTACCTCCTGATGATCCGTTTGTGAAATACAAAGCTGAAGTAAACCGGCTTCCTATGCCCTTCCGCCCAATGTTAGACAGTTTTTCTGAGATTATTTTGAAAAACACCGACAAGATTGTCGATGAAAAACTTATGTCCACCTTGGAAAAACAGTTGGCAACCGTAACAAACAGTTGCCAAGAAATACATCAACAGGGCTACCCTTTTGATAGAGGTTCTGAGACCAATGTTGCCTTGGAAAGCTTCAGCAATATATTTGGTCCAAACGGCATGTACAGCAAGTTTACCAATTTGTCAGGGGAGGCCGCCGTATTGGCGCGTTCAGAGAAACTGGAAACATTAACGGCCAAAAACAGCGCATTTAAAGACCGTTTTTCCAAACTGAACGACATTGCAACAATCCGACAAGGATATTTCGACAAAGGATCTGAAACGCCTACTTTTGACTTTACAGTCAAGGTCTTGCTCCTTGATTCCAGCCTGGAAAGTGTGAATGTTTCTTATGCAGGGAAAAGCTATGTATACAGTCATGGCCCAGTCAATCCTGCAACCTTTACCTGGCCTTCAAAAGAAGAAAATGCCTTGGCAAAAATCGATGTTTCCTCTCCGCAAATCAATAGTGCGGGTATCAGCTCAACCGGACCATGGTCGATATTCCGTCTGATTGAAAAAGGAAAAATCATTCGTCAAACAGGAAACACTACCGTTGTCGAATACAACATCCAAGGCAAAAACGTTGTGCTTGAATTTACTACTTCTACAGCCTTCAACCCCTTTAATTTAAATAAATTAAGGAATTTTCAGTGCGTTTGAAGGTCGTAGTACGAATGTAAGCAGGTCGTCTGAAATCACATATTCCAACAAGTTTCTGCCACAGTCCTGTGTGTGATTGAAAAATAGAAAATCTGACACTGAAGCGAAATTGGTTTTTAATGTAAACAAGGAATTTCCCGAAATGAATAGAACAGTCGTTGCTCATACACCTTTGGGATCACAACTATTATTCAAAAAAATGCTTGGAACCGAATTTGTTTCAAACCTTTTTGAGTTTAATATCACTTTAGTTTCCAAAGATTCCAATTTACAAGGCAAAGATATTATCGGTCAGCCTATAACATTGGAAATTGATACAGAAGCAGGCAGTCCGCGCTATTTGAACGGTTTGGTGACTGACTTCGGCTATATCGGCGAAGATGAAGATGAAGAAGACTATCATGCCTATACCTGCACAGCCCGTCCGTTTATGTGGTACCTCACGCAGAACACCGATAGCAGGGTATTTGTCGATAAGTCTGTTCTGGATATTACCAATGAAGTTTTGTCCCCGTTCGGATTCCCTTTCCAAGTAAAATGCCAAAAAAGCTATCGTACAAGGGGCTTTTGTGTCCAATATCAGGAAAACAGTTTTGACTTCCTGAGCCGCCTATTTGAACAGGAAGGCATCTACTATTACTTTACCCACAGCAACGGTTCGCACGAGCTGGTTATTGCTGATGATGTCAGTATTCTGGAAGCCATCTCTTCTCCTAACATTCCTTACCATTCCAAAAATACTGCACCCGGAGCACCCAACATCGCCTATATCGACGTATGGGAAGAACGGGATGCCTTGAAATCCAGCCAGTTCGTGACTCAGGAATACAATTATAAAAACGCTAAAGTTCCGATGAAGTCCTCCGATTCGGTTCACGATTTCAGTTCTGTTCCTATGGAACATTATGATTTTTATACCGGCTTTAGCGATGTTTCGGAAGCGCAAAATTACAGTCAGGTACGCAGTGAAGATCTGAAAAGCCAAACCAAGATCATTACCGGTTCAGGCACTGCATTGACAGTGGCTCCGGGTTATACATTTACACTGAGTAAGCACCCGCACTCGTCATCCAATACCGAATACACCATTCTGAAAGCAGACTATGATTTTGAAGAAGCCGGCTATACTACCGGCGATCGTATCGGCAAATTCAGAATTTCATTCCGCGTATTGCCCAAATCCTACCCATACCGCCCTCCCCTTAAAACGCCAAAACCCAAAGTTTTAGGCACACAAGCGGCGACAGTAACAGGTCCTGCCGGAGAAGAGGTTTATACCAACGAGTATGGCGATATTAAAGTCCAGTTCCATTGGGACCGCTACGGCAAAATGGATGAAAACAGCTCCAACTGGGTTCGCGTAACACAAGGTTCTGCCGGCGCGGGATATGGTTCTATCAACACCCCGCGTATCGGTGAAGAAGTATTGGTTGACTTCATCAACGGCGATGCCGACCGACCGATTGTATTGGGTCGCCTGTACAACAGCGCAATGTCACCACCATGGGGCTTTCCTGCTGCGGCCAAGCAGTCAGGTATCAAAAGTAAGAGCTTCAACTCTCCACTTGCCAACTTCAATGAACTGATGTTCAACGATACTGCCGGTTCCGAGATGGTCAATTTCCAAGCGCAAAAAGACCTGACCTCGCTGGTTAAAAATAACGAAACCCGCAACGTTAACAACGACCGTACCACCACAATCGGGAACAATGAAACCGTAACAGTAGTGGGCGATCGGGCCAAAACCGTCCAAAAAAACGAAACGGCTTCAATTACCCAAAACCGTACCAAATCGGTGGGTCAAAACGAGACCTCCAGCATTACCCAAAACCAAAGTATTAGTGTTGGTGACAACCAAAGTACCAGCGTAGGTAAAGACCAAAGCGTCAATGTGGGTAAAAACCGCAGCCGTTCTGTTGGCTTGAATGAAAAAGTAGGCATAGGTCAGAGCCAAGCGTTGACTGTCGGACAAGATCAGAACGTTGCTGTCGGCAAAAACCAAGCGCTGACCGTCGGTGCCAACCGCAACAAGACTGTTGTTGCCAACGAAGTCAGCAGTATCGGCGGCAACAAACAGGAAACCGTCAGCCTGAACGGTATGAACAATGTCGGCATCGGTCAGATGACCAACATCGGTGCCGGCTATATGCTGAACGTCGGTGCAGGCTGGATGACCAATGTCGTCGGCGCAGAAATGCATAGCGTCGGCTTGGTGATGGGTCTCAACGCCGGTATGAACATCGGTCTCAACGCCGGTAGAAACATCACCCTGTCCGCAGGCAAGAAAATTACCATACAAGTCGGCAGTTCTATGATTCTGATTGATAAAAACAAAATCAGCATCGTCAGCAAATCAATCAAGATCGTCGGCACCAAAGTAGTGGATATCGACGGCAAAAAAGTCGACATCAACTAGAGAAGATGCGCCATGTTCGAGTTGCAGAACTTTACCTGCTTTCATACGCAGCAGTTTAAAAACATCGACCAAACAGATCGGGCTTATGATGTAATAGTCGCCAAAGTCAGCTACGAGTTTGAAATTGACCCGGAAACAGGAAAAACGGAGCTTGCGTTTGCCCGTAAGCAAACGCCACTTACGTTTGCCGATACCTATTACGGCGATCCTTCACAAACCTCGACTCAGTTTGAAAGCGACTTCAGCCTCTACAAGCCCAAAACCGACTTGGTTGTCAATGCCACCGCCTATGCAGCCGACGATATTCCCTCTCGGCAATTTACCGTATCCGTAAGCATCGGCGATTACCAAAAAAGCCTGGCACTTACAGGAGAGCGTTACTGGGTGCGGGAGGTGACCGGGTGGTCTTTGAGCGAACCCGACCCTATCCTTTCGCTGCCTATCCGCTATGAGTTTGCCTTTGGCGGCAGCGCAGTCGAAGACGATCACACAGGCTATCAGCAGAACGCCATCGGTATCGGCTACTATCCGAAAGCCGAACTCAAAAAAAACGGGTTTAAGCGGACGCTGAAAGCACATCAAATCTACGACCCTGCACACCCCGTGCGCGATCCGTCCGATAAGGCTGCGCCCGAAGGCTTCGGCTTTATGCCCCGTTATTTTGCACTGCGTGCCCAACATACCGGTACTGCCGATGCGCAATGGATAGCCAACCGCGCCCCGCTACTGCCTGAAGATTTTTCTATGGCTTATTGGAACGGCGCCCATCCCTCATTGCAACTTCCACATCTGAAACCCAACCATATTTACGAACTGACCTTTACCGGCATGGTGCATTCCTTCCAAGCGCCCAACCAACGCTTTACCGTTGATTTGCCGGTAGAAACCGTGTTCGTCCACGCCCATACGGCAACCAACTCGTCATTGTGTAAAGACATGGTATTGGACACTATCCTCGTCGATGTAGAACAACGCCGCATTGATTGCAGCTACCGCACATCTTTTCCGGAGGAACTGGAAATTGCGGCATGCCAGCTCAGATTCATCGCCCGACATGAACGGGCAGACCAAATCGCGGCCGCTCAAGCCTGTCGGGATTCTCAGGATGAATTTATCCCAATCCCGCCATCTTTGGCAGCACACGTATAAACCACGCATAGGTCGTCTGAAACCCTAAACCCTCACTCATCCATCTTTCAGACGACCCCATCCCAACAGGAGCAAGCCGCCATGGCATTCAATAAAATCGCCCGTAAAAGCAGTGACTTCAGGGTCGTCTTTACCGTCCCCGATTTCTGCTGGCCGCCCCCTCCTGCTCCACCGGTCGCACCGCCCATCCCCTTCCCCCTCTTTGCCGACTTGGGTGGTGCCCAAACCGTCGCCACAGACGTCCGCCTCAACCGCAAGCCTGCCTTCGTCTTCAATGCCAGTAAAACCAACCGCACCACCGGCGACGAACCCGCCGTGCCCGGCCGCAAAGGGGTGTTGTCGCGTACCGCCACCAAACCCGCCTGGCCGATGATGCACTCCTCTTCGGTTAAAATCCGCAAGCGCTACATTATTCGCGCCGGCGATATGTTCCACATGAACAACAAGTTCAAGAAGAAACTGCCGCCCAAACCCTGTATTTCCTGCAAAGCCGCCGCCGCTGCCGGCCGCCCGGTGAATCCGATACACGGGCTGAAGTTTTTGGAGAATGAAACCGACTTTGCTTTTGAAGGCATCCTGCCGCTGGTTTGGAGCCGCAGCTATTATTCCGACCAAGACGGTACCGGTTGGCTCGGCGAGGGCTGGAGCGTGCCGGGTTGCCAACGCATTATCCGCGATGCGGCGGGATTGGCCTATATCGACGATCAGGGGCGTTTGTTCCCGCTGCCGGAAGTCGATGAAGATGATGAAGAACCGGTATTGTTCGAAAGCGAACAGATTTGGTTCAGTAAGAATCCGGACGGGCATTATGTCATTGCTTCGCTGGACGGTTCGATAGCGCTGCGTTTTGCGCCTTTGGTGGTGGCGGAAGACGGTTCGGACGAAGACTCCACCCTCTTCCCGCTGGTGGCGGTAGAAGACGCCAACGGCAACCATCAGCGTTTCGTCTATCATCCGCTGACCGGTCTGCCGCAATATGTCATCGACGGCAACGGCCGGGTGTTCTCGCTGAACTTCGGCAATGTGGCGGACGGGCAGTCGCCTAAAATGCGGCTGCTGTCGGTGTCGCTGTTGGAGGGTTTGCCGGTCTTCGGCGAAGCGGTCCGGGTCGGCCGTCCGCTGGTCCGCTACGAATACAACAGCAGCGGCGACCTACTGCGCGTTATCGGCCGCGACGGCAAGGTCAAACGCAGTTTCGGCTATAAAAACAATCTGATGGTGTCGCACACGGATGCGGCAGGATTGGTATCGGAATACGAATACGACCATTACACCCCGACCGGCAAGGTGTTGCGTAACCGGACTTCCTTGGGCGAGGAATGGCGCTTTACCTATCACGACGGTTATACCGAAGTCACCGACGTGTTGGGCCGTACCGAGCAATATCATTACGATTACAACAACGAGTTGACCAAACGGGTGTTTGCCGACGGCAGCGCCGTATTGATGGAACGCGACGGTTTGGGCCGTCTGCTCAGCCATACCGATGCGATGGGGCGCGTTACCCGCTATCAGTACAGCAACGAGGGACAGGTTGAAACCATCGTCCGCCCCGACGGCGCCATCCTGCATTTCGACTATGACGACTGCTACCGTCTGATCCGTAAAAGCGATGCGGAAGGCCGTTATGACGGTTATACCTACGACGAAGCGGGCAACCTGCTGACCCATACCGACCCGCTGAAACATACCACCCGTTTCGAATACGCCGACAACGGTCTGCTGCTGTCGGTAACCGATCCGAACGGCAGCAGCACCGCCTATCACTATAATGAAAACCGCCAGCCCGACCTCATTACCGACTGCTCCGGTTACGAAACCCGTCTGGCCTACACCCCCGAAGGACAGCTGGCGCGGATTACCGACGCGCTGGGACAGCACACCGAATACCATTACGACGCCGACCAAAACCTCACCCTCGCCCTCTATCCCGACGGCAGCAAAGAAACCTTCGGCTACGATGCCGCAGGTCGTCTGAAAACCCATACCGACGGCGAAGGCCATACCACTTCCTACGAATACGGCCAAGACGGTCTGCCGACCCGACGCACCAATGCGCTGGGGCATACCTTCGGCTACCATTACGACAAAGCCCGCCGCCTGGTCGGCCTCACCAATGAAAACGGTGCGCGCTACCGCTTTGCGTACGACGTCCTCGACCGCCTGATTGCCGAAAGCGGTTTCGACCATAAGCTGACCGGCTACCGCTACAACGCCGGCAACGAACTGGTCGAGCAGCGCGAGTTTGGCGACGACGCCTCCCTCGCCGCCAAACTGATGGCGCAGCTGGGCGGACAACCTATCCCCAAAAAAGACGCTGTCCCGCTTTCAGACGACCTCGACCGCCAAAACCCGCTGCGGGTTACCGAGTTCAAACGCGATATATTGGGACGCTTAATCCACACCCTTGCCCGAGATAACGACCAAGTTCAGGAAACCGCTTACCGATACGACCCGAACGGCAACCTCGTCCGCGCCGCCAACCGCCACAGCATCACCTGCTTCGACTATAACGAAAACAACCAACTCATCGCCCGGCACCAATGGAAGGTGCCGAGCAAAGAAGAGAACGCCCGAAACGGTTTGCCCGAAACCGACTGGCGCGATGCGCAGTACGACATGTTGTACCTGCCCGTTACCGAAACCGTCCGCTACCACTACGACTTCAACGGCAACCGTACCGCCACCGTCCTGCCCGACGGCAGACAGATCAACTATCTGTATTACGGCAGCGGCCACCTGCACCAAATCAGCCTCGACGACGAAGTCATCACCGACATCGAACGCGATCAGCTGCACCGCGAAATCTACCGCACACAGGGTAAACTCGCCAGCCGTTACGAACTCGACCCCTTAGGTCGTCTGAAAAAACAAATCGCCACCCTCAACGAATTGACAGAAGGCGGCAAAGGCAAAACCAAAGTAGCGGCGGGCTATGGCCAAACCGCCGTCAAACGCAGCTACGGCTACGACCGCACCGGCAACCTGACCCACAGCACCGACCAGCGGACGGGCACGACGCATTTCGAGTACGACAAACTCGGTCGAATCACCAAAGCGGGCAACGAACGGTTTGCCTTCGACCCTGCGCATAATATCCTGTCTGATAACAATAGCCCTACCATCCCCGACAACCGCCTGAAAACCTACAACGGCACGACCTATTACTACGACGACCTCGGCAATCTCATCCACCGCGAACTGGCCGACGGCGAAGTACAGAACTATTTCTACGACCTGCACGACCAACTGGTTAAAGTCGAAATCTTCAAAAAAGACGGCACGAAAGAGACTTGGGCGTACAGCTACGACGCCTTGGGCAGAAGGATAGGCAAAGGTCGCCTGAAAACAGACGGCAGCCTAGAAGACGAAACCCGCTTCGTTTGGGACGGCAGCCATCTCTTGCAGGAAATCCACCCGGACGGCAGATATACCTATATCTACACCGACCAAGACTCCTACGAACCTTTAGCGCAAGTCCGCGATTGGACAACCGAAGACGGCGAAAATCAACAACAAACCCACTACTTCCACTGCGACCAAATCGGCATCCCGAGAGAGATGACCGATAAGGATGGCAATTTATTGTGGTTTGGGGATTATTACGGCTGGGGTCGCCTGAAAGAGGAAACCAAGGTAACGGATGGCGCATACCAGCCGTTCCGTTTACAGAACCAGTATTGCGATGAAGAAACGGGGCTGCATTACAACTTCTTCAGATATTACGAGCCGGAATGTGGAAGATTTATCAACCAAGATCCGATTGGATTGATGGGAGGTAGTAACTTCTATCAATTTGCGCCTAATACTCAAACATGGTTTGATTTATTTGGATTGAGTGCAACAGGTGCAGTATTATCTGGATTAGGTGTAGACCTCACGATAGTGGAGCCAACGGATGCGGTCCCTCAAAAATGGGCAGGCTGGGGAATTGCACTGGCTTTAGCAGTCGTAACTGATGCAGGGATATGGGTATACTCGAAATTACAAGCAAATTCAAAATCACAAGCAGAAGAAAGGCAACGTGAATATGAGATAGCAAAGAATTTTTGCGATACTCCCCCACAACCTGGAGATAATAAATGTGCAACTTTGCATAGGCAAATTGAACATGCGAAAAAATGTATTGAGCTATATGAAGAATGGGATAAAAAATGGTTACCAGGTAGACATGCTCAAAAAATACAGGAACGTAAAAACAGATTAAATAATCTAAAAGAAGAGCATAAGAAAAATTGCGTCACTAGTAATAAATAAAATCTAGAATATTCAATTTATAAATTCATGATTAAAGTTATAGGTGTTATTAATGAAAAAAGAACTAACAAATATTTTAAAAAAATATGAAACGCATCCTGATTTTTTGGGTGATGCTATTGAAGATATCAATCAAGTAGGAGGCATGGATGATACAGTTTTACATATTGCAGCCAGAAATAATTCTTTAAATGATGCTCTTATATTTCTTCAAAATGGAGCATTGATCGATCTTAAGGGTGACTTAGGATATACACCACTACATTATGCATGCATGTTTGGAAATATAGAAATGGTAAGATTACTCCTTGACAATGGATCTGATAAAAATATACAAAATGAATTTGGAGAAAATGCCGTTAGAGTTGCAACTAACTCATCGAGTGAAAATAAAGAGATGATAGTAAAACTGTTAAACAATTTCAAAAGGAAAAAACGCAAATAAGCAATATCTTTAATAAACCCCATGTACAAAACAATTTTCATAATTTCATTTAAGATATAAGATTGTGCTCCTTTCGATAACAAGAGTTATTAAAATTTTATACTCAATACCATTCTTAAAATGAAGAACCTCTTCTAAATATCAGAAAAAATAGTATAGCCAATGATGTAATTACAAGTTTTGATGCTTTTTAGAATATAAGGAAGCCGTAGTCCCCATGAAACCTCCAATCCCGACGTAGGGTGCGTGCGGTACGCACACACACGGGTTCCGCTTTTCAGACGACCCCATCCCCAACAGGAGCAAGCCGCCATGGCATTCAATAAAATCGCCCGTAAAAGCAGTGACTTCAGGGTCGTCTTTACCGTCCCCGATTTCTGCTGGCCGCCCCCTCCTGCTCCACCGGTCGCACCGCCCATCCCCTTCCCCCTCTTTGCCGACTTGGGTGGTGCCCAAACCGTCGCCACAGACGTCCGCCTCAACCGCAAGCCTGCCTTCGTCTTCAATGCCAGTAAAACCAACCGCACCACCGGCGACGAACCCGCCGTGCCCGGCCGCAAAGGGGTGTTGTCGCGTACCGCCACCAAACCCGCCTGGCCGATGATGCACTCCTCTTCGGTTAAAATCCGCAAGCGCTACATTATTCGCGCCGGCGATATGTTCCACATGAACAACAAGTTCAAGAAGAAACTGCCGCCCAAACCCTGTATTTCCTGCAAAGCCGCCGCCGCTGCCGGCCGCCCGGTGAATCCGATACACGGGCTGAAGTTTTTGGAGAATGAAACCGACTTTGCTTTTGAAGGCATCCTGCCGCTGGTTTGGAGCCGCAGCTATTATTCCGACCAAGACGGTACCGGTTGGCTCGGCGAGGGCTGGAGCGTGCCGGGTTGCCAACGCATTATCCGCGATGCGGCGGGATTGGCCTATATCGACGATCAGGGGCGTTTGTTCCCGCTGCCGGAAGTCGATGAAGATGATGAAGAACCGGTATTGTTCGAAAGCGAACAGATTTGGTTCAGTAAGAATCCGGACGGGCATTATGTCATTGCTTCGCTGGACGGTTCGATAGCGCTGCGTTTTGCGCCTTTGGTGGTGGCGGAAGACGGTTCGGACGAAGACTCCACCCTCTTCCCGCTGGTGGCGGTAGAAGACGCCAACGGCAACCATCAGCGTTTCGTCTATCATCCGCTGACCGGTCTGCCGCAATATGTCATCGACGGCAACGGCCGGGTGTTCTCGCTGAACTTCGGCAATGTGGCGGACGGGCAGTCGCCTAAAATGCGGCTGCTGTCGGTGTCGCTGTTGGAGGGTTTGCCGGTCTTCGGCGAAGCGGTCCGGGTCGGCCGTCCGCTGGTCCGCTACGAATACAACAGCAGCGGCGACCTACTGCGCGTTATCGGCCGCGACGGCAAGGTCAAACGCAGTTTCGGCTATAAAAACAATCTGATGGTGTCGCACACGGATGCGGCAGGATTGGTATCGGAATACGAATACGACCATTACACCCCGACCGGCAAGGTGTTGCGTAACCGGACTTCCTTGGGCGAGGAATGGCGCTTTACCTATCACGACGGTTATACCGAAGTCACCGACGTGTTGGGCCGTACCGAGCAATATCATTACGATTACAACAACGAGTTGACCAAACGGGTGTTTGCCGACGGCAGCGCCGTATTGATGGAACGCGACGGTTTGGGCCGTCTGCTCAGCCATACCGATGCGATGGGGCGCGTTACCCGCTATCAGTACAGCAACGAGGGACAGGTTGAAACCATCGTCCGCCCCGACGGCGCCATCCTGCATTTCGACTATGACGACTGCTACCGTCTGATCCGTAAAAGCGATGCGGAAGGCCGTTATGACGGTTATACCTACGACGAAGCGGGCAACCTGCTGACCCATACCGACCCGCTGAAACATACCACCCGTTTCGAATACGCCGACAACGGTCTGCTGCTGTCGGTAACCGATCCGAACGGCAGCAGCACCGCCTATCACTATAATGAAAACCGCCAGCCCGACCTCATTACCGACTGCTCCGGTTACGAAACCCGTCTGGCCTACACCCCCGAAGGACAGCTGGCGCGGATTACCGACGCGCTGGGACAGCACACCGAATACCATTACGACGCCGACCAAAACCTCACCCTCGCCCTCTATCCCGACGGCAGCAAAGAAACCTTCGGCTACGATGCCGCAGGTCGTCTGAAAACCCATACCGACGGCGAAGGCCATACCACTTCCTACGAATACGGCCAAGACGGTCTGCCGACCCGACGCACCAATGCGCTGGGGCATACCTTCGGCTACCATTACGACAAAGCCCGCCGCCTGGTCGGCCTCACCAATGAAAACGGTGCGCGCTACCGCTTTGCGTACGACGTCCTCGACCGCCTGATTGCCGAAAGCGGTTTCGACCATAAGCTGACCGGCTACCGCTACAACGCCGGCAACGAACTGGTCGAGCAGCGCGAGTTTGGCGACGACGCCTCCCTCGCCGCCAAACTGATGGCGCAGCTGGGCGGACAACCTATCCCCAAAAAAGACGCTGTCCCGCTTTCAGACGACCTCGACCGCCAAAACCCGCTGCGGGTTACCGAGTTCAAACGCGATATATTGGGACGCTTAATCCACACCCTTGCCCGAGATAACGACCAAGTTCAGGAAACCGCTTACCGATACGACCCGAACGGCAACCTCGTCCGCGCCGCCAACCGCCACAGCATCACCTGCTTCGACTATAACGAAAACAACCAACTCATCGCCCGGCACCAATGGAAGGTGCCGAGCAAAGAAGAGAACGCCCGAAACGGTTTGCCCGAAACCGACTGGCGCGATGCGCAGTACGACATGTTGTACCTGCCCGTTACCGAAACCGTCCGCTACCACTACGACTTCAACGGCAACCGTACCGCCACCGTCCTGCCCGACGGCAGACAGATCAACTATCTGTATTACGGCAGCGGCCACCTGCACCAAATCAGCCTCGACGACGAAGTCATCACCGACATCGAACGCGATCAGCTGCACCGCGAAATCTACCGCACACAGGGTAAACTCGCCAGCCGTTACGAACTCGACCCCTTAGGTCGTCTGAAAAAACAAATCGCCACCCTCAACGAATTGACAGAAGGCGGCAAAGGCAAAACCAAAGTAGCGGCGGGCTATGGCCAAACCGCCGTCAAACGCAGCTACGGCTACGACCGCACCGGCAACCTGACCCACAGTACCGACCAGCGGACGGGAACGACGCATTTCGAGTACGACAGACTGGGCAGGATTACCCAAGCCGGTAACGAACGGTTCGCCTTCGATCCTGCGCACAATATCCTTTCAGACGACCTCAATGCCGTCCCCGACAACCGCCTGAAAACCTACAACGGCACGACCTATTACTACGACGAGCTCGGCAACCTGATCCACCGCGAGCTGGCCGACGGCGAAGTGCAGAACTATTTCTACGACCTGCACGACCAACTGGTTAAGGCCGAAATCTTCAAAAAAGACGGCACGAAAGAAACTTGGGCGTACACCTACGACGCCTTGGGCAGAAGGATAGGCAAAGGTCGTCTGAAAGACGGAGAAGTTTCAGAAACGTCATTCCCGCATGATTTAAGCGGGAACGACTTCGAAAACCAAACCCGCTTCGTTTGGGACGGCAGCCATTTGCTGCAGGAAATCCACTTGGATGGCAGGTATACTTATATCTACGCCGACCCGGATTCTTACGAACCGCTGGCGCAAGTCCGCGATTGGACAACCGAAGACGGCGAAAGCAAACAGGAAATCAACTACTTCCACTGCGACCAAATCGGCATCCCGAGAGAGATGACCAATAGCGAAGGTAATCTGGTTTGGTTTGGGGATTATTACGGTTGGGGTAAACTGAAGAGCGAAACGAACGTAACGGAAACGGCGCACCAACCCTTCCGATTGCAGAACCAGTATTGCGACCTTGAAACTGGGCTGCATTACAACTTCTTCAGGTATTATGAGCCTGACTGCGGAAGATTCATCAATCAGGATCCAATTGGACTAGGCGGGGGAGATAATTTATATGGATCAACACCCAATGCACAGGGATGGATTGATCCGTATGGATTATTTTGGGGACTAGTAATTCGTATTGGTGGAATTATTATTTTAGGAATAGGTAAACTCATTGCAAAAGGAGGAAAAGCTGTTAAGCAGTGCATTGGAAAATGCGGTGAAAAAGCCAAAAAAACACTAAAAAAAGGTAAGGGACCAATTAAAAATATTGATGAGGTAATGGAAAATCCTAATATTTTAAAAGGGCATACTCCAGAAACATTTTTAAAAGAAATTGGAGGCACTCCAAAAGGATGGAAGCAAGACGTAATGCGTAAAACTCGTGGAGACAATAAAGGATTTACATTAAGAGAATTAAACTCACGGGGTAATGAATTTACTGATCGTTACATTCAATACCACCCAGGGAGCCCTAGACATTATGAGGGAGCACCTTATTGGAAAGTATCTTCTGGTAAAGGTGGAACGCAAAGATTTCCTGCAGAATAATATGAAAGGTTGATAATGAATATTTATGATGAAATTATCCCCGCGAAGAGTTTAGGGGGAATCAGATTAAAAGACAATATTAAAAATTACTCTAGTATCATTAATGAATATAATTTAAATGGAAAATTAAAATTTTTTCAAACTAATATTTATTCATGCAGATATATATTTACTGATATACCAATTGAAATTAACGTAGATATTACTTCAGGAGAAATTTATAAAATTTCTGCATTAGAAGGATATCAAGGCAAATTTAGAACTATTAAAATAGGAATGCCTATTAATGATATCTTAAATTCTAATTTAGGTTTCTATTATGATGAATGTGAAGAAGCTTTTTTTTCAAAAATTATTGAAGGAATTGCACTGGAAGTTTCTGAAGATGATCCTCCGTTCGAAGAAGCTATCAAAATGAATATAAAATATATCTCTGTTTTTGATCCAACTGCATTTGATAAATAAATTTGATTAGACGTTTAATATTAATTCTGATTAAACAGGAATTCAAATAGTCGTCCTATGGTGGGTTGAGACCCAATGTTCCAGTAAGGTCGCCTGAAAATTTTCAGACAACCTTTCCCTATACATATTCCGTTCCTGCTTCGACTACAACGAAAACGGCCAGCTTATCGCCCAGCACCAATGGAAGGTGCCGTCCAAAGAAGAAAACGCCCGAAACGGTTTGCCCGACACCGACTGGCGTGATGCGCAGTACGATATGCTGTACCTGCCCGTTACCGAAACCGTCCGCTACCACTACGACTTCAACGGCAACCGTACCGCCACCGTCCTGCCCGACGGCAGACAGATCAACTACCTGTATTACGGCAGCGGCCACCTGCACCAAATCAGCCTCGACGACGAAGTCATCACCGACATCGAACGCGATCAGCTGCACCGCGAAATCTTCCGCACACAGGGTAAACTCGCCAGCCGTTACGAACTCGACCCATTAGGTCGTCTGAAAAAACAAATCGCCACCCTCAAGGACCTGACCGAAGGCGGCAAAGGCAAAACCAAAGTCGCGACGGGTTATGGCCAAACCGCGGTCAAACGCAGCTACGGCTACGACCGCACCGGCAACCTGACCCACAGCACCGACCAGCGGACGGGAACGACGCATTTCGAGTACGACAGACTGGGCAGGATTACCCAAGCCGGTAACGAACGGTTCGCCTTCGATCCTGCGCACAATATCCTTTCAGACGACCTCAATGCCGTCCCCGACAACCGCCTGAAAACCTACAACGGCACGACCTATTACTACGACGAGCTCGGCAACCTGATCCACCGCGAGCTGGCCGACGGCGAAGTGCAGAACTATTTCTACGACCTGCACGACCAACTGGTTAAGGCCGAAATCTTCAAAAAAGACGGCACGAAAGAAACTTGGGCGTACACCTACGACGCCTTGGGCAGAAGGATAGGCAAAGGTCGTCTGAAAGACGGAGAAGTTTCAGAAACGTCATTCCCGCATGATTTAAGCGGGAACGACTTCGAAAACCAAACCCGCTTCGTTTGGGACGGCAGCCATTTGCTGCAGGAAATCCACTTGGATGGCAGGTATACTTATATCTACGCCGACCCGGATTCTTACGAACCGCTGGCGCAAGTCCGCGATTGGACAACCGAAGCAGGAGAAAACCAACAAGAAACAAACTACTTCCACTGCGACCAGATCGGCATCCCAAGAGAAATGACCGATAAAGACGGTAACCTCTTGTGGTTCGGCAACTACACCGGCTGGGGTCGTCTGAAAGAGGAAACCAAGGTAACGGGAACGGCGCACCAACCGTTCCGCCTGCAAAACCAATATGCCGACCGTGAGACAGGGCTGCATTACAACTTCTTCAGGTATTATGAGCCGGTGTGCGGGCGATTTATTAGACAGGATCCAATTAGGTTAGAGGGCGGAACAAATCTATACAGTTTTGCCTCTAATGTGCAAAACTGGATTGATCCTCTAGGGCTTTTTGCTTTTGCGATCCCTCTGATAATAGAAGCTGGTGCAATTATAAAAGGCCTTTTATTTGTAGGTTCAGCAGCAGCAGTTGGATATGCTGGCAGTAAAGCTATTCAGGCCGTACAGTCTCAATCACAAACTAAAACGCAAGCTATTGCCAAACCCGTACCACCTGCCATAGCACAAAGTAAAGCTGGTAAAAAAGGATGTGGAAAATGTACTCGTGCGGATAATAGTATAGCGGGTGCGGGAGCAGGTGCACCTATGCCACCTGATGACGATGATGATAAGGATAAAAATCTTTCTATTTCTGATAAACGATCAATTCGCTCATACAAAAAACAAATTAAGAATCATAAAAAGAAAATTGAAGAATTCAAAAATAACCCCACAGTCAGACCAGGAATGGAAAAATTACCTAAAGAAGTGATTAAAGCTCAACAAGAGAGTAGAATAAGACACCTAGAAAGAGAAATTAAAGCATTTCAGAAAAACATTGATGATATTTACAAAAAATATTAACTAACATTAAAAAGGATTATCTAAAATGATTAATTATATAAATATAAATCTTGATTCGGATTTAAGTAAAATTAAAATAGAAAAAGATAAACCTGTAGTGGCTTTAATCAGTCAAAACTATCTGAAAACAATAAATTATAATGATTTATTTAAATTAATTAAACAATACCCTTTATTCTGGATAGTTCTTATTGGGGAGAACTCTGATATTTTAGAAGATGAATTTGATACTCTTTTGGAATTGGAATCAATTAAAAATGACGAAATGTTAAATGTAGTAACAACTAACTTTCAATTTCGTAATTTAACAGTAACAGATATAGAAGATATCTCTTATGAATTCTTAATTTTACCCTGTCCAAATGGTAACTGCCAATATTTATCATTCTTAGACTTGAATCATACTAGCGACAGGAAAATTTTTGATTTCATCAAAACACAGCTTAATAATAAAGTAACTTAGCAAATCTTAGCCCGCATAAAACCTCCAATCCCGATGTAAGGTGTGCGCGATACGCACGCAGTTCTACTTTTCAGACGACCTCAATCCTTTTTCGAGGTCGTCTGAAATATTTATTTCGTAACAATCTAAGCTAAAACCACCCGCGAATACAGCCAGGACGGTCTGAGACCTTTGCAAAAAAGCCCTTCCCCCGACAGCCGGAACCCAAACACAGGTTTTCGGCTGTTTTCGCCCCTAATTGCGCCTAATTTTACCCAAATACCCCCTTAATCCTCCCCGGACGCCCCATAA